>NZ_PPQN01000042.1:0-87448 GCF_002901995.1 Staphylococcus coagulans
GATGGATATCGTATTCAATCATAAAGACAAGCCTAGCACGTGTGAAGGTGTATGAATATGATGATGTCCCATCCCTTTAATAATTTATACTCTATTTTTATATGAATTATGCATGAATTATGATTTAGTTTGAGGATCCCAAACTAAAATATCATGGCCATCATCATTTTTGGCATTTAAATCTTTAAAACCATTTTTGACAAAGAAGTCCTTTGATTCAAATCTCGCAATTGCTTTAATTGGTAATTCAAATGATTTTGCATAATCAATTAATGCAGAACCATAACCTTTATCTTGATATTTTTTTAAAACTTCCAGTTTCCAAACGACGAGATAATCTTCATAATCAGGGAAATACGTTTCTTCAACTTCACCTTTTCGATATAAAGCCATCCTTGCGCCTATTTTTTCACCCACATAAATGCCGTAAAACGGTGATTCTGAGCTTGCATCAATCATTTCCCCATGTAGTTCATTCACCATATACAAATCTTTGTTACCAAAATTCTGACGAAAGTCCTCAAAAAGTTCCTCAGTTTTATAGTTAATATCGAGGTGTTCAACTTTAGTCATGTGATAACCCCCCTTTGTTTATATTAATTTAATTATAACTTATTTATTTTAATTTTTGAAGCAAGCCGTAAGATTGTCAGATGTTGATTGAAGCTTTATACTGTTATGGAATACTGTTTAAGGAGAAATGAGCATGGATTGTTTAAGTATTTCAGTTAATGAGAGGGATCAATTTATACAGCGCATCATGAAGCAAGATAACGATGTGTTGAAATTTTATGATTATGATCCAACTGAAGGGGAGAGTTTTGAGCGGCGATTGCAAGTGCCTAATAATGGAAGAGAAAAGGCAATTGCTAAAGTAATTCGCGATTATATGTCTGATTTGGTTTTATCTGATACACAAGCACGTACAATAGAAGCACTTGAAGCGGGTGCGAAAGTGGTGATTGGTGGCCAACAGGCGGGATTATTTACAGGCCCTTTATATACTTTCCATAAAATCATTTCCATTGTAGTTAAAGCAAATGAACTCGAAAATATGTATGGAGAAGCTGTTGTTCCAGTGTTTTGGATTGCCGGTGAAGATCATGATTTTGATGAAGTAAATCACACTTATGTCATGCAAGAACGTACGGGTCATTTACAGAAAGTAAAATATCATACAATGACACCACCAGAATCGAATATATCCAGATATGTACCTGACAAAGATGCTTTGAAAGACACATTACGTGCTTATTTTGAAGTTTTGCCTGAAACAAAGCATTCCAAATCACTTTATCAAAACCTCTTGCAGTGGATTGATGAAGCGACAAATTGGACAATGTTATTTAAAAAGATAATTCATGCGTGTTTTAAGTCTACGGGCTTGCTTTTAATCGATGCACAATTTGAGCCATTAAGAGAGTTAGAAAAACCACTTCTCCAATCAATCATTAAAAATCATCAAAAGCTGGACGATGCTTTTAGATTACAACAAAAAGAAACTGTGGCAGATGGTTTATCACCGATGATTCAAACAGATACAAATGTGCATATGTTTATCCATTATGAAAATCAACGCCAAATGATAAAGTATGAAGATGGGGCGTTTCGTTTGAGTAAATCTGATGTGACATTTGATGAAGCGACATTATTAGCTGAAATAGATAAAAATCCAAGCATGTTTTCAAATAATGTTGTGACTCGTCCTTTGATGGAAGAATGGCTTTTCAACACGGTTGCATTTATTGGTGGACCGAGTGAAATTAAATATTGGGCTGAGCTGCAAAAAGTCTTTCATGAAATGGACATTGAAATGCCAATTGTATTACCGCGAATGCGCATGACTTACCTCTCACCAAAAGTTGAAAAATTATTGGAAACATATGACTTGGATTTAAGCGAGGTCATTGCTGAAGGTACAGCATCAGCGAAAGCACGCTTTATACGAGCTCAAGCTTCAGATGAAGTTTTAAACGAAATCGCACGTATGCGTGAACAGCAAATCGAATTTTATAAGAAATTAGATGCTATTGTTGGGGAATCAGAAGACAATCATAAGTTGCTAAAGAAAAACCATCAAATTCATACACATCAATATGATTATTTAAAAGCGCGTTATTTAAAAAACATTGAGCGGGAAAATGAAATTAGCATGCGCCATTTTCATATTTTGTCACAAACACTCCATCCAATGGGGGGCTTACAAGAACGTGTTTGGAATCCTCTCCAATTATTGAATCAATTTGGGATAGATATGTTCACATCCTCCACCTTCCCTCCACTTCACTACACATTTGAGCAAATCATTATAAAAACATGATAATATCAAGCTTTTGATAGTGGTTCGATTGAGTCGAACCACTGTTTTTTTATGTCGAATTTGATAAATTTTGGAGATTTTTACAGAATTAGTGGAGGATAGTGGGGAGATGTGGTAAATTATATTTAAGGTGAGGTGAGATAAAATGTTCATGGGCGAATATGAAAATAAATTGGACGCTAAAGGCCGTATGATAGTTCCATCTAAATTTCGTTATGACTTAAATGAACGTTTTATTATCACTAGAGGCCTTGATAAGTGTTTATTCGGTTACACACTTGAAGAATGGCAAACCATTGAAGAAAAAATGAAAGCCTTACCTATGACAAAACGAGACGCACGTAAATTTATGCGTATGTTCTTCTCTGGTGCGATTGAAGTGGAAATTGATAAACAAGGGAGAATTAATATCCCAGCAAAATTAAGAGAGTATGCAAATCTTGATAAAGAGTGTACGGTCATCGGTGTTTCAAATCGTATTGAAATATGGGACCGAGATACTTGGAATGCTTTCTATGATGAGTCTGAAGAAAGTTTTGAAGAAATTGCAGAAGACTTAATCGATTTTGATTTTTAAATTGGAGGGTTCGCGGTGTTTCACCACATTAGCGTGTTATTAAAAGAAACAGTAGATCAACTGAATATTAAAGAAAATGGCATCTATGTTGATTGCACGTTAGGTGGCGCAGGGCACTCGCAATATCTCTTGAGCCAGTTATCTGATGAAGGTCGTTTAATTGCGATTGATCAAGATATTACGGCAATTCAACATGCAGAAGAAAAATTACAGCAAGACATTCACAAAGTGACTTTTGTACATAATAATTTTAGAAATTTAGCACAAATTTTAGCGGATTTGAATATTGAAAAAGTAGATGGGATTCTTTATGATCTCGGCGTTTCAAGCCCTCAACTCGATATACCTGAACGTGGATTTAGCTACCAACATAATGCAAAACTTGATATGAGAATGGATCAATCTCAATCTCTTTCCGCCTACGAAGTTGTCAACACGTGGCCGTACGAAGCGTTAGTGAAAATCTTTTTTCGTTATGGGGAAGAAAAATTTTCAAAGCAAATCGCAAGGAAAATTGAAAGTAAACGTGAACAAAGACCGATTGAAACAACTTTTGACCTTGTTGATTGCATTAAAGAAGGCATTCCTGCAAAAGCAAGGCGAAAAGGGGGACACCCAGCGAAACGTGTTTTTCAAGCGATTCGTATTGCAGTAAATGATGAACTGTCAGCATTTGAAGACTCGTTAGAACAAGCAATTGAGCATGTTAAAGTAAACGGTCGCATTTCAGTCATTACATTCCATTCATTAGAAGATCGATTATGTAAACAAATATTTCAAGAATATGAAAAAGGGCCAGAAGTACCGCGTGGGCTTCCGGTAATCCCAGACGCCTATACGCCAAAGCTCAAACGAGTCAATAGAAAACCTATAGTAGCAAGTGATGTAGATTTAGAGGATAACAATCGAGCAAGAAGTGCCAAACTTCGAGTGGCAGAAATTTTAAAATAGAGAGGCGAGAGAGATATGGCTGTAGAAAGAATTTATGATGCTTATCAACCACAAGTTGAAGAACAACCTAAATTAAGACCGCAAAAAAAGCAAGCGACACATA
Source organism: Staphylococcus coagulans (assembly GCF_002901995.1). Classification (GTDB taxonomy): domain Bacteria; phylum Bacillota; class Bacilli; order Staphylococcales; family Staphylococcaceae; genus Staphylococcus; species Staphylococcus coagulans. The sequence continues at coordinate 3,952 of NZ_PPQN01000042.1, forward strand.
AACAAACAGTTACAAAGAAAGTTACCGTTAAATTAACACGCTTTGAAAAAATGTTATACATAGCACTTATTACAATTATTGCCGCTATTAGTATCTATATGCTATCTTTAAAAATGGATGCTTACGATACAAGAGGCAAAATTGCAGATTTAGATCAAAAAATTGAAAAACAATCCAGTCAAAATAGCGCATTAAAGTCAGAAACTATGAAAAATGCTTCGTATCAACGCATATATGAAAAAGCCGAAAAACAAGGTATGAGTTTAAAGAACGACAATATAAAGGTAGTGCGTAAAGATGGCGAAACGAAAAATTAAGATTAAAAAAAATAAGCTAGGAGCAGTCCTCCTGATGAGTTTTTTCGGGCTGCTCTTTTTTCTATTGATTTTAAGATATAGTTTTATTATGTTAACCGGCCATTCGTCTGGCGAAGATCTAATTGTACGCGCCAATGAAAAATATTTAGCACATTTAGATCAGGATGCCGAACGAGGAAAGATTTATGACCGAAATAACAAAGTGCTTGCAGAAGATGTCGATAGGTTTAGATTAGCGGCTGTTTTGGATAAAAGGGCGAGTAAAGACTCTAAAAAACCAAGACATGTAGTTGATAAGAAAAAAACAGCAAAAGTCCTCGCTAAAGTCATTGATATGCCTGAAAAAGAAATTGAAAAACGACTTAATAATAAAAAAGCGTTCCAAGTTGAATTTGGACGAGCAGGGCAAAACTTAACTTATCATGACAAAGAAATCATTGAGAAAGCCAATTTGCCGGGTATTACGTTATATCCTGAAGTTCAACGATTTTATCCGAATGGTAACTTTGCTTCACATTTAGTAGGGATGGCCCAAAAGGATCCTGATACAGGTGAGTTAAAAGGTGCACTTGGTGTAGAGAAAATTTTTGATAGCTATTTATCAGGTAAAAAAGGTCATTCCTCTTTTACAAAAGATATTTGGGGTTATATTATTCCAAATTCAAAAAATGAAGTTGCACCTAAACGTGGTGATGATGTACATTTGACGATTGATTCAAATATTCAAGTGTTTGTCGAAGAAGCACTTGATGATATGGTCAAACATTATGCCCCAAAAGATGTGTTCGCAGTCGTTATGGATGCTAAAACAGGAGAAATTTTAGCCTATAGCCAACGACCTACTTTTAATCCAGATACAGGTGAAGATTTTGGAAAGAAATGGGCAAATGACTTATATCAAAATACGTATGAACCGGGTTCTACATTTAAAAGTTTTGGTTTAGCAGCAGCTATTCAAGAAGGAAAGTTCAAACCAAATGATAAATATGAATCAGGATACAGAGATATTGAAGGCTCACGTATTTATGACTGGAACAAAAAAGGGTGGGGCAAAATTAGTATGAGTTTAGGTTTTACATACTCATCTAACACCCTCATGATGACACTTCAAGATCTTGTGGGTGCTGACAAAATGCAATCTTGGTACGAAAAATTTGGTTTTGGAAAATCCACAGGTAGCCTATTTGATGGTGAACAAAAAGGGAATATTGCTTGGGAAAACAAGTTAATGCAAAAAACATCAGCGTTCGGTCAATCAACAACAGTGACGCCTGCGCAAATGTTGCAAGCTCAATCCGCATTTTTTAACAAAGGTGAAATGTTACGCCCTTATTTTATTCAATCCATTATGAACCCAGTTTCTAATCAAACATTCTTTGAGGGTAAACGTGAGGTAGCGGGTAAACCGATTACGCCTGAAACTGCGAAAAAAGTGGATAAACAATTGGATGAAGTCGTGAACAGTGAAGATAGTCACGCTAAAAACTATCGTATCGATGGCTATCGTATCGGCGGTAAAACAGGAACTGCCCAAGTTGCCGATCCGGACAATGGCGGTTATGTCAAAGGGCCTAACCCATACTTTGTAAGCTTTATGGGACACGCACCAAGCAACAATCCACGTGTCGTTGTTTATGCCGGTATGAGTCTCGCTCAAAAAAATGACCAAGAAGCATACGAAATGGGTGTCAGCAAAGCTTTTAATCCAATCATGAAACACACTTTACAATATTTAAACGTTGATAACAATGAAGTGAATGACAAATCAACAATCAATAAAGTGCCAGATGTTAAAAATAGTAATGTGCAACGTGCCGAAGACGAAATTAAAGGTAAAAAATTGAATCCAGTCGTTATCGGTAATGGGGATAAAGTGATTAACCAAAGTCCTTCTTCAAACGCAAAACTATTACCTAACAGTCATGTATTACTGATGACAGATGGTGATATGACAATGCCAGATATGACAGGTTGGACACGTGATGATATTATTGCATTTGAGTCATTAACAGGTATTGAAGTCAAAGTTAAAGGTAGCGGATTTGTAAAATCACAATCTCAGTCTCCACAATCTGCAATTGATAAGAAAAGCAAAATTGAAGTTTCGCTTGAGTCTGAAAATACAGAATAGCTGAATGGAAGAACTATCATTATTGAATAAGGCGAACATTGGAGTGAGGAGAGGACAAGGGCTTGAAATCCTTTCCTTCATCTCCGCCTTGTAAAATATGATTGTTTAGATTTAAGTTAAATGAAGGTAAAAAATGAATGAAAGATAGAGGAGAATAATATGGGAATTTTCAGCGCAATCATCGCATTTATCATTACTGCAGTTTTAGTTCCAATACTCATACCAACTTTAAAGAGGATGAAATTTGGACAAAGTATTCGTGAAGAAGGTCCTCAAAGTCATATGAAGAAAACAGGTACACCAACGATGGGTGGATTAACATTTTTAATTGGTGCAATTGTTACAACGATTATTGCAAGTGTATTTGTAGAACCAGCAAGTCCGTTGCTGTTACTGCTCTTTGTCACAATTGGTTTTGGCTTAATTGGCTTTATTGACGACTATATCATTGTAGTGAAGAAAAACAATCAAGGTTTAACAAGTAAACAGAAGTTTTTAGCACAAATCGCTATCGCAGTTATATTTTTTGTCGTGGCAAAAGTGTTTAATGCATTTGACTTCTCAACTAATCTGAATTTACCTTTCACGGATATCAGTATTCCTTTATCGTATGCCTATGTTATATTTATCATTTTTTGGCAAGTTGGTTTTTCTAATGCAGTAAATCTAACTGACGGCTTAGACGGATTAGCCACAGGTCTTTCTATTATTGGATTTACAATTTATGCAATTATGAGTTTCGTATTAGAGCAACCTTCAATTGGTGTATTTTGTATGATTATGGTTGCCGCGCTTGCAGGCTTTTTGCCTTATAATATTAATCCTGCAAAAGTGTTTATGGGAGATACAGGTAGCTTGGCATTAGGCGGTATTTTCGCGACGATTTCAATTATGTTGAATCAAGAATTGTCACTCTTATTAGTTGGGTTTGTTTTTGTCATTGAAACTTTATCAGTAATGATACAAGTGACATCTTTTAAATTAACAGGTAAACGTATATTTAAAATGAGTCCACTTCATCATCACTTTGAACTTGTTGGTTGGAGCGAATGGAAAGTCGTTACTGTATTTTGGTCAGTAGGTTTAATTACAGGCTTAATTGGCTTGTGGATTGGAGTGAGTTAATTGATTAACTATACAGGGCTAAAGGGTAAAAAAGTACTCGTTATTGGGTTAGCAAAAAGTGGCTACGAAGCTGCTAAGTTATTACATCGTCTTGGTGCAGAGGTCACGGTTAATGATGGGAATGACGTTTCGCAAGACGCGCATGCTAGAGATTTAGAAGATATGGGGATTAATATTGTGAGTGGTTCGCATCCACTGGCCTTATTAGATGAAGCCCCAATTATTTTTAAAAACCCGGGAATACCGTATACAGTCCCAATTATCCAAGAAGCACAGAAACAAGGATTGAAAGTCTTAACAGAAGTTGAATTAAGTTATTTAATTTCTGAAGCTCCGATTATTGGGATTACAGGAACAAACGGAAAAACGACGGTCACTTCGTTGATTGGTGACATGTTTAGTAAAAGTAGAGAAAATGGCAGACTAGCAGGAAATATTGGCTATGTTGCTTCAAAAGTCGCTCAAGAAGTACGTGCAGATGAATATCTCGTTACAGAGCTGTCCTCATTTCAATTGTTAGGTATTGAGCATTACCGCCCGCATATCGCGATTATTACAAATATCTACTCAGCACATCTTGATTTCCATGAAAATCTTGAAAATTATCAAAATGCTAAAAAGCGTATTTTTCAGAACCAAACAGAAAGTGACTATTTGATTTTCAATTATCATCAACGCCATTTGATTGATGTCTCAAAAGTTAAAGCAAAAATTTTATATTTTTCTACACAACATGAAGTTGAAGGTATTTATGTAAAAGATCAATATATTGTCTATAATGGCGTTCGTATTATTCATTTGGATGACATCGTATTGCCAGGCGAACATAACCTTGAAAATATTTTAGCGGCTGTTATGGCTGCGATATTAGCAGGTGTGTCAGTAAGCGCGATTATTCAGTCATTAACTACTTTTTCAGGCATCGAACACCGCTTGCAGTATATCGGTAATAATAAAACGAATAAATATTACAATGACTCTAAAGCAACGAATACGTTAGCGACTCAATTTGCTTTAAATTCATTTAAGCAACCTATTATTTGGTTGTGTGGTGGTTTAGACCGAGGCAATGATTTTGATGATTTAATTCCTTATATGTCGAATGTTAGAGTTATGGTAACCTTTGGTGAAACGCAAGAAAAGTTTGTTAAACTAGGAGAGAGTCAAGGCAAATACGTAATCCGAGCAGTAGATGTTTCAGATGCTGTCGCTAAAGTACAAGATATTATTGAGCCAAACGATGTTGTATTATTATCACCAGCATGTGCAAGTTGGGATCAATATGATACCTTTGAACAGCGCGGTGAGAACTTTATTAAAGCGTTTCGTGAACATTTGCCATCACATTAAAGGATGTGACATTGTATGACGGAAAATAAGGTACCAAGAATTGATAATGAATATTTAAAAGAAAAACGTAAGAAGCAATTGGTAAAACGCCGGCGTAGGCAACGGTACATCGTTATTGTTTTACTCATTGTAGTCATACTGATTCTCTTATATATGTTTACACCGATAAGTAAAATTAAAGATGCTGAAATACATGGAAACCATTATATTTCTGATCAAGAAATCACAAAAGCACTAAAAATTAATAAGCACCCAAGAATTTATGCTTATGCTGCGAGTGACGCGGAACAAAGAATTGAAAAAGAAGATTTAGTCGATACCGTTTCTATTCATAAAGGTTTGTTTAATCATCTCACAGTTGACGTTAAAGAACATGAAATTATTGGTGTAACTTCTGAGAAATCTAAAACGGTGCCTATTATTGAAAGTGGCAAAGTGTTAAAAGATTATAAAGGAGAAATACCGAATGAAGCCCCATACTTGGAAGGATTCAAAGGCGATGATAAAAAAGATATCATCACAGCGCTTCACAAAATGGATCGCACAACACGGGGACAAATTTCAGAAATTGTAAGTACACCGCAAAAAAATCAACCGGATTTGATTAAACTTTATATGAGAGATGGCATTGAAGTGGTAGGTAAGATTAAAACTATAGCCGATAAACTCAAGTATTATCCAAGCATGTCTCAAGCATTAGAAAAAGATGAATCGGGTCATTTGAAAAAATCTGGATTCATAGATTTATCAGTGGGTGCTACATTTATACCTTATGAAAATGTTAAAAATGAAAAAGGCAGTTCGGCAAGTGCGAAAGAAGTTCAAAGTGGCACAGCAATTGAAGATGAAGCAAAAGACGATTTGCAAAAAGCGTTAAATAAAATTAAAGATGATAAAGACGACAAAGATAACAGTGATAGCGAAGAAACAAAAGACAACCCCAAAGATTCCTAAGCAAGATTAAAAAAGCGATGATTTGAATTGAAATCGTAGCATTAGCCTTTTTCAATTCAATCATTTGCTGTCGTCATTGACTCAAAAAATGAGAATATACTTGTAGTCATTTGTGTTGTTTGATAAAAGGATTTGGATGAATTTAATTCAAAATATGCTTGCGAATTCATATTCTTAAAAAATGAAGTGCAATATTTGAATTATATTTTTTAAATCTCCTACTAAAGTCTTATGAAAAAGTTGAAAATCCAATGTGTTTATAGTTCACATTGATAGTTTGTTATTGTACACTTATAATAGTGTAATTATGTAAAGAAATGTCAGGAGGTGCCTATCTATGGAAGAGCATTATTATGTTAGTGTAGATATCGGCTCATCAAGCGTGAAAGCGATTGTTGGTGAAAAATTTCATAACGGAATTAATGTGATAGGTACAGGGCAGACCTATACGAGTGGAATTAAAAATGGTTTGATTGATGATTTTGATATTGCAAAACAAGCGATAAAAGACACAATTAAGAAAGCATCAATAGCATCAAGCGTTGATATTAAAGAAGTTTTTTTAAAGTTACCCATTGTAAGTACAGAGGTTTTTGATGAAACAAACAAAATTGAGTTTCACAAAGATACAGAAATTAATGGGACACATATTGAAGAAGTACTCGACGGTATTCGTGAGAAAAATGCCGAACCTGGAACGGATGTCATTAATACGTTCCCAATTCGATTTATTGTTGATGATGACAATGAAGTTTCTGATCCGAAAGAACTTGTCGCACGTCATTCACTTCAAGTGGATGCTGGTGTCATCGCGATCAATAAATCCATTTTAATTAATACGATTAAATGTGTTGAATCTTGTGGCGTAGATGTTTTAGATGTCTATTCAGATTCACTCAACTATCGTTCGGTTTTAACACCTACTGAACGCGAACTTGGTGCTTGCGTCATCGATATTGGTGAAGATCTTACACAAATTGCATTTTATGAACGCGGTGAATTAGTTGATGCAGATGTCGTCTTTAAGGCGGGACGTCGCATTACAGAAGACATCGCAAAATTTTTAAACACTACATATGAAACAGCTGAGAAGATTAAGCAACAATATGGACATGCATTTTATGACTCAGCTTCAGATCAAGATGTATTCAGTGTTGAACAGCTTGATTCTGATGAACCTGCACAATTCACTCAAAAAGAATTAAGTGATGCGATTGAAGCACGTGTAGAAGAAATATTCTTTGATGTTTTTGATATTTTAGCAGAATTAGGATTAAACAAAGTAAACGGTGGTTTTGTCGTAACCGGTGGCTCTGCTAACTTACTAGGTGTAAAAGAATTACTACAGGATATGGTCAGCGAAAAAGTGCGTATTCATACACCGTCACAAATGGGAGTAAGAAAACCAGAATTTTCTTCAGCAATTTCGACAATTTCTAGTAGTATTGCTTTCGATGAGTTATTAGATTATGTTACAATAAGTAATCATGATAATGAAGAAATTGAAGAAGAGATTATTGAAAGCGATTCAAAACGACAAGAACCTAAAGTAGGTGGATTTGAATCATTTTTCAAGAAAAAATCGAAAAAACAACCACAAGAAACTTCAAAATCAGAACATGTTGAAGAAGATACTTCGGTAGAGGTATTTGAAGACGATGTAGACCGAAATGAACAAGCGCAACCAAAACAAGAAGAGAGCAAGTTTAAAAAGATAATGAAATCACTGTTTGATTGATTGGCTACAAAGATTAGGAGGAAATTTAAATGTTAGAATTTGAACAAGGATTTAATCATTTAGCGACACTTAAAGTCATCGGTGTCGGCGGTGGCGGTAACAACGCTGTGAATCGAATGATTGACCACGGTATGAACAACGTTGAATTTATTGCAATTAATACGGATGGACAAGCTTTAAACTTATCTAAAGCAGAATCTAAAATCCAAATTGGTGAAAAACTTACACGTGGCTTAGGTGCAGGTGCTAACCCTGAAATCGGTAAAAAAGCTGCCGAAGAGTCAAGAGAGCAAATTGAAGATGCCATTCAAGGTGCAGATATGGTGTTTGTTACTGCCGGTATGGGTGGCGGTACTGGAACAGGTGCTGCGCCAGTTGTAGCCAAAATCGCTAAAGAAATGGGTGCATTAACAGTCGGGGTTGTAACGCGTCCATTTGGCTTTGAAGGCCGTAAACGTCAAACACAAGCAGCCGCTGGTGTTGAAGCAATGAAAGCAGCAGTTGATACATTAATCGTTATTCCGAACGATCGTTTATTAGATATCGTTGATAAGTCTACACCAATGATGGAAGCATTCAAAGAAGCAGATAACGTATTACGTCAAGGTGTTCAAGGTATTTCTGACTTAATCGCTGTATCTGGTGAAGTTAACCTTGACTTTGCAGACGTTAAAACTATTATGTCTAACCAAGGTTCAGCATTGATGGGTATCGGTGTGTCATCAGGTGAAAACAGAGCAGTAGAAGCTGCTAAAAAAGCGATTTCTTCTCCATTACTTGAGACTTCAATTGTGGGTGCGCAAGGTGTGTTAATGAATATCACTGGTGGCGAATCATTATCACTATTTGAAGCACAAGAAGCTGCTGATATTGTTCAAGATGCAGCAGATGAAGATGTTAACATGATCTTCGGTACGGTGATTAACCCTGAGCTACAAGATGAAATTGTAGTAACAGTGATTGCGACTGGTTTTGAAGATAAGCCATCATCTCATGCACGTAAACAAGGTCATTCTGGTTTTGGCGCAAGTGCATCACAAACTGCGCCAAAAGAATCAAGTTTCGGTAGCCACAATGCACCAGCAACTTCTCAAGAAAAAGAAGTTGAAAGCGGACGTAGTCATACAACAGCGGACGATGATATTCCAAGCTTCATTCGTAACAGAGAAGAAAGACGTTCAAGAAGAACACGTCGTTAATTGTGTATACGTTGATATATGAAATACACTTAAATGTGTAGTGAACTGCTAGGACAATTGTCATTTCTTCATTGTCCTAGCTTTTTTAATGGCATCTTAATTTAAAGCGCTTTACATTTATTCATAAAGGAGTGATTTTTATGGATTTATTCGTTGAAAAACCGCATCATCTCAGTTATCAGCCTAGTTTAGGACATGGTGTTCATATTGGTATAACAACACGACAAGGTGGTTTAAGTGCTTATCCTTCTGATGCCTTTAACATGGCAAGATATGTTGAAGACAAAGCTGAAAACATTACAAAGCATCAAGAAATGCTGGGTCAAGAAATAGGTTTTTCCCCTGAAAACTGGGTTTTTCCAATTCAAACGCATGAAGCTAAAGTATTAGAAGTATCAAAAGAGGATCGAGGTAAAAATATAGAAGCATTATCGAATGATGTATTATTCGGTGTGGATGGGTTATATACGTATGATACAGATACGGTTTTAACTATGTGCTTTGCAGACTGTGTACCGATTTATTTTTACAGTCCAAAACATCATTATATTGCGCTAGCACACGCTGGATGGCGTGGGACAGTAGCAACGATTGTGCACCGTGTACTAGATCAGTTTCCTTTTGATTATAAAGATATTTATGTGGTGATTGGGCCTGCGACATCGAATAGTTATGAGATTAACGATGATATATTGAAAAAATTTCAAAACTTGCCTATCCCAATTGAGGCATATGTTGAGACGAGAGATACAGACAGACACGGCATCGACTTGAAATATGCCAATCAATTGTTATGTGAGTATTATGGCGTTCCTAAAGCAAATATATATCGTACCGATTATTCGACATCCAAAGACTTAGAACGTTTCTTTTCGTATCGTGTAGAAAAAGGTAATACGGGAAGAATGTTAGCATTTATTGGTCAATCATCGAATGAAAGAGGGGATGAATAAATGTCAGTAAAATCGAATTTAGAGGAAATCCAACAAGAGATACGAGAACACGCACATCAGAGAGACGACGAAACATTACCAAACGTGATTGCAGTGACGAAATATGTTACAATAGAGCGAGCTATAGAAGCATATGAAGCTGGTCTTCGGCACTTTGGTGAAAATCGTATTGAAGGCTTTTTGGAAAAGAAAGCAGCATTACCTGATGATGTAAAAATGCATTTTATCGGTTCATTACAATCGCGTAAAGTGAAAGATGTCATCGATGAAATAGACTATTTACATGCATTAGATCGTCAAAGTTTAGCCAAAGAGATTAGCAAACGTGCACATCATGAAATTAAATGCTTTGTCCAAGTGAATGTCTCAGGCGAAACATCGAAACATGGTATATCGCTTGATGACGTCATTCCATTTATTGAAATGTTAAAAGACTATCGTTATATTCATGTTGTCGGATTAATGACAATGGCACCTTATACTGACGATACAGCATACTTAAAATCAATTTTCGAAAAACTTAAAATTAAACGCGATGAAGTCCAAGCAATGAATCTAACACATGCGCCATGTACCGAATTATCAATGGGTATGAGCAATGATTTCCATATTGCTACGGAAGCAGGTGCGACATTTGTGAGAATTGGAACGCGTCTAGTAGGAAAAGAGGAGTGAATCCATTGGCTATTAAAGATCTGTTTAACGGTTTTTTCTCAATCGAAGAAGATGATGATGAATTCATTGAAGAAGAAGAGCGTCGTCAAGAACGTGAGCAGCAATCACATAATGCACAGCAACCGGCAAAACAGCAAAGTGAGAGACCTCGTGCAATTCAATCTGTGCCTAATAAACGACAAACTACGCGTATGAAGTCTTCTCAAAATGATAAGCAATACCAAGTTGCACAAAAACAAGAGCAAGGGAATGTGGTGAGTATGAATCAAGCCCAAGAGAATTATCAAAGTGGTAATTCAAAAATGTGTTTATTTGAACCACGCGTATTTTCAGATACACAGGATATTGCAGACGAGTTGAAAAACCGTCGTGCAACACTTGTTAATCTTCAACGCATTGACCCAGTATCAGCAAAACGTATCATAGACTTTTTAAGTGGTACAGTTTATGCTATCGGAGGAGATATACAACGTGTGGGTGCAGATATTTTTCTATGTACACCTGACAATGTCGAAGTTGCAGGTAGTATTACAGATCATATCGAATCCATGGGAAATCATTATGAATAAGGGAGAATTCTATGAGTATACAGTTAATCACGACAATCTTTAATTTTCTTTTATTTTTGGTCGAAGCTTATACGTTTGGTATGATTATTTATATTTTCATGTCTTGGCTTCCAGGCGCACGTGAAAGTGTCGTAGGGCGCTTTATGGCTAAAATATATGAGCCTTTTTTAGAACCATTTAGAAGAATTATACCGCCACTCGGTTTTATTGATATATCACCGATTGTCGCATTTATCGTACTGAATTTATTTCAACGTGGACTTCGATCCATTTTTAATTTAATCATTAATCATTTTTATTAGTATGAGTATACCGACAAGGACGTATGTCTCATGAATGAAAAATGTACTGTGTTTCAAATTACTGAGATTGTCGATAATCTTATTTGTTTCGACATGTATTAGAAGTGTGTTGTATGAATCACATATCACTAATTCAATATTTTGTTTAAGCGTTTCTCAATAGCGTATTGAGAAACGTTTTTGACATTTTAAGAAGAAATGAAGAGCGTAATTTTCTCATAATGAGATAATCAAGGTACTTTAGATTATCATTAGCCATTTACCATTAATCAGTATTACGCTATCGGTCAAATAAGCTTAACTCAAGTGATATATATAAGACGTTGAACAGAAATCCAGCTGATTTCGTAGTTCAACGTCTTTTTTAGTTTGTGCGTTTAATCATGAATTGATGGGTGTGAACGACACTTTTGCTATCAATCATTAAAGAACTTGAAGTTAATGAATTGAATGAGAAGCTTCTTCTTTATTAAAATGCGAAATTAATGATAAAATTAATAGGAAATATATTATTCGTGACTTATTTAATTGAAGCGCGATGAAAATGGATGTATTAATATGAAAAGGAGTTCCATCTTTGGATATTTATCAACATTTTAGACCTGAGGAACATGAACAAATCGATTATTTATTAGATAAAGTAAGGCAGGCTGAAACACAGTATGCGCCTGTGTTAACACACTTTTTAGATCCACGTGGTCAATATATGTTGCAAGTGATTGTAGGTAGTTTTAGTGATTTGCATGTGACTTTTAATGGTGGACATCAAGCTGAAAGGTGCCGTGCTGTAATTGCGCCGACTTATTTTGAACCCACTTTGGATGATTTTGAAATCAGTTTAATTGAAATCGACTATCCTTCAAAATTTGTGACGATTCAACATCAACATGTTTTAGGAACATTAATGTCATTAGGGATTGAACGTGAACAAGTGGGTGATATTATTGTTGCGAATCGAATACAATTCGTTTTGACAAAACAACTGGAATCGTATATCATGTTAGAATTAACACGTATTAAAGGGGCTACGATTAAACTTAATGTTATCCCGTTTGAAGATATGGTACAATCAGAAGCGTATTGGGAGACACATGAAGCAACAGTCAGTGCAACACGCCTTGATGTCGTTTTAAAAGAAATGATCAGAAAGTCACGTACCATAGCGAAAACTTATATTCAACGTAAGCGTGTCAAAGTCAACCACACATCGATTGAGGCAGCTGATTTTCAGCTTCAAGCTGGGGATTTATTATCGATACAAGGATATGGACGCGCTAAAGTGGTTGAAATAGGGAGTCGTACTAAAAAAGATAAACTAAGAATCACCTATCAAACTTTATTTAAATAGTGTATGATGGAGGAGGGCAATTTATGGCTTTTACACCAAGCGAGATTAAAAATAAATCGTTTACGCGTATTAAAAATGGCTTTGAACCTGAAGAAGTTGAACAATATTTAGAACAGTTGAGTCAAGAACTTGAGCGTTTAAGAGAAGATAAAAAGCAATTAGAAAATGTGTTAAAAGAACGCGACTCACATATTCAATCTTTTAAAGATGTTGAAAAATCAGTCGGAGAAGCAATTGTGAGTGCCCAAAGAGCGGCAGATGAAACCAAAGCAGCTGCACAAAAAGAGCATGATGCGATGATTCAAAAAGCTCAAGCAGAGGCAAATCGAATTGTAAACGATGGTTTAGAAAAAGCACGTCGTTTATCTTTCCAAACTGAAGATATGAAGCGACAATCGAAAATTTTCCGTTCTCGCTTTAGAATGCTTGTTGAAGCGCAGCTAGATTTATTAAAAAATGATGATTGGGACTATCTCCTTAATTATGATTTAGATGCGCAACAAGTAACTGAGGAAAACTTCCAACATTTAAACCAACAAGATATCACAGCACAAGAGCAACAGGCTGCTCAAAATAACAATGAGAAGCCACAATCAGATGAAAACGAAACAACACAATCTAAAGATGAAACAGACAAGTAAGAAAAGATAAGCATGGATACAGCGAATTAGGGAGAGTGAGAGCCTAATAGATGTCCTTTTCTTATATCACTGTTTTGTTGAATATTAATAAATTTTTGAGAGAACTCTAAGCTGAGTTAATCAGGGTGGTACCGCGGTCAGTCCGTCCCTGTTATTGAGCTTAGAGTTCTTTTTCAGTTAAAGGAGTGTAATGTCAAATGGACTACAAAGATACTTTATTAATGCCAAAAACAGATTTTCCTATGCGTGGGGGTCTTCCTAATAAAGAACCTCAAATTCAACAAAAATGGAAAGAGCAAGATTTGTATCATAAAATTCTTAAGAAAAATGAAGGGAATCCGTCATACATTTTGCATGATGGTCCACCGTATGCAAACGGAAGCGTTCATATGGGGCACGCTTTAAATAAAATTTTGAAAGACTTCATTACGCGCTATAAATCGATGCAAGGTTTCTATACACCGTATGTTCCAGGTTGGGATACACATGGTTTACCAATCGAACAAGCATTAACTAAAAAAGGCGTAAAACGTAAAGAAATGTCAATTTCAGAATTTCGTGATCGTTGCCAAGCTTTCGCTATGGAACAAATTGAAATTCAGAAAAAAGACTTTGAGCGTTTAGGTATTAATGGCGATTTCCAAAATCCTTATATTACATTGAAACCTGAATTTGAAGCAGCTCAAATTCGTTTATTCGGTGAAATGGCAGATAAAGGTCTAATTTATAAAGGGAAAAAACCGGTTTATTGGTCACCTTCTAGTGAATCATCATTAGCAGAAGCAGAGATTGAATATCATGATAAACGTTCTGCATCCATCTACGTTGCTTTTGATGTTAAAGACGGAAAAGGTGTTGTTGATGAAGACGCTAAATTTATTATTTGGACAACAACGCCTTGGACACTACCATCTAATGTTGCGATTACTGTTCATCCTGAATTAACTTATGTCCAAATGAATGTAAATGGGACGAAGTATATTATTGCAGAAGCACTTGTTGATAGTGTTGTGGAGCAATTAGGTTGGGATAAAGAGACAATTGTACGTGAGCAAGATTTTAAAGGCTCAGAGCTTGAGTATGTTGAGGCACAACATCCTTTCATTGACCGTATTTCCTTAGTCATCAACGGTGAACATGTCACTACAGATGCGGGTACAGGATGTGTTCATACTGCACCTGGACATGGTGAAGATGACTATATCGTTGGTCAAAAATATGGTTTAGATGTGATTAGTCCTGTCGATGCTAAAGGTGTGTTCACAGCAGAAGCAGGTCAGTTTGAAGGTATGTTTTATGATAAAGCTAACAAAGCTATTACAGAATTGTTAACTGAAAAAGGTGCTTTATTGAAACTCGAATTTATTACACATAGTTACCCTCACGATTGGCGTACGAAAAAACCAGTTATTTTCCGTGCAACACCACAATGGTTTGCATCAATTTCGAAAGTACGTCAAGATATTTTAGATGCGATTGATAATACGCAATTCAAAGTTGAGTGGGGTAAAACACGTATTTATAACATGATTCGTGACCGTGGTGAGTGGGTCATTTCGCGTCAACGTGTTTGGGGTGTGCCTTTACCAGTTTTTTATGCTGAAAATGGCGACATCATTATGACAAAAGAAACGGTGTACCACGTTGCGGATTTATTTGAAAAACACGGTTCAAATATCTGGTTTGAAAAAGATGCGAAAGACTTATTACCTGAAGGATTTACTCATCCTGGCAGTCCAAAAGGTGTGTTTACTAAAGAAGAAGATATCATGGATGTGTGGTTTGACTCAGGTTCTTCTCATAGAGGCGTACTTGAAACACGTCCTGAGCTTAGTTTTCCAGCTGACTTATACTTAGAAGGTAGTGACCAATATCGCGGTTGGTTTAACTCATCAATTACAACAGCTGTCGCAACGCGTGGTGTGGCACCTTACAAAATGTTACTTTCTCATGGTTTCGTGATGGATGGAGAAGGTAAAAAGATGAGTAAATCATTAGGAAATGTGACTGCCCCAGATACAGTTGTAAAACAAAAAGGTGCAGATATCGCACGTCTTTGGGTAAGTTCGGTTGACTATCTTGCAGATGTTCGTATTTCTGATGAGATTCTTAAGCAAGTGGCGGATGTTTACCGTAAAATCAGAAACACATTACGTTTCTTATTAGGTAATGTGAATGATTTTAATCCTACAACAGATCGCATTGCAGAAGCCGATTTATTGGAAGTGGATCGTTATGTTTTACATCGCTTAAGAGAATTTACAGCGAGCACTTTAGATCATTATGAGCACTTTGATTACCTTGATATTTATCAAGAAGTTCAAAACTTTATTAATGTTGAACTTAGTAACTTCTACTTAGATTATGGTAAAGACATTTTATATATTGAAAAACGTGACGCACACAAACGTCGTAGTATGCAAACTGTACTTTTCGAGATTTTAGTTAATATGACAAAATTACTAGCACCGATTATTCCACATACAGCAGATGAAGTTTGGTCACATATTGAACATGTTGAAGAAGAAAGTGTACATTTAACGAATATGCCTGAAAAAGAAGCTGTAGATCAAGCCTTGCTTGATAAATGGGGCCAATTTATGGCACTGCGTGATGACGTTAACCGTGCATTAGAAGCAGCGAGAAATGAAAAAACAATTGGTAAATCTTTAGAAGCAAAAGTAAAAATTGGTAATAGCCCTTCATTTGATACAGTTGAATTTTTAGAAGGCTTTGAAGATTTACATCAACTCTTTATCGTTTCTCAAGTCGAAGTTGTGGATGCACCTCAAGGTGAAGTTTATCAACATGGAACAATCGAAATCGTTCATGCAGAAGGTCAAAAATGTGAACGTTGTTGGAATTATAGTAAATCTTTAGGTACAGTTGCTGGCTTATCTGGATTATGTCCACGATGCCAAGCGGTTGTGAAGACACTATAAGTTAACGTTGGCTTAAAGACAGGAGTCATTTGGCAGTAATTCGATGCATTCTGTTAACTAAAGTCGCCTTATTTAAAAATCAAATATAGCTCACACTATTAACCTTCTAATAACACAAAAATGTTATTGGGAGGTTAATTTATGAAAAAGTAAGCTTCATCTATTTGAATCTATTTTTTCATTATTGTTTTAATTATTCCTTTCGTTTTGAAACAAAGTGGTTATTCAACTTTCACTAATGACGTGTATTTTATTAAGTAAATAGAGAGTATCGTTTACCGTACTTTTTTATATCGTGTTATAATGTAACGGTGATTAAAAGAAAGGAAAAATAATATGAAACGACAATATTATCTCGGGCTTTCAATATTGATAGTGGTTTTGATTTTGATTGCCGATCAAGTAACTAAATTTGTGATTCGGACACAAATGGCAGTAGGTGAATCATTTAATGTGATTCCTCACTTTTTATCTATCACATCACATCGAAATAATGGCGCAGCTTGGGGCATATTAAGTGGTAAAATCACATTCTTTTACATTATTACAGTCATCATTCTCATTGCTTTAGTTGTATTTTTTATTAAAGAAGCTAAAAATCAAATGATGATGCAAATTGCGATAAGCTTACTTTTTGCGGGTGCATTAGGTAATTTTATTGATCGCGTCCGTACAGGAGAAGTTGTAGACTTTGTAGATACGGTCATATTTGGATATGATTTCCCAATTTTTAATATTGCTGATGCAAGTTTAACGATAGGTGTTATTTTGCTTGTGATTATATTACTTAAAGATCAGAACCAAAAAGGTGAGGTGTAACAATGGAAAAATATGAATTTACAATTGATAACGAAGCCCACCATTTACAACGTATAGACAAAATTTTGCCGGAATTTAACTCAGAGTGGTCTCGCAGTCAAATACAAGATTGGATTAAAGAAGGCTTAGTTCAAGTGAATGGGAAAACCATTAAATCTAATTATAAACTTAAAACAGGAGATCACATAGAAGTAACGGAAAAAGAAGTGGTAGAGGCAGATATACAACCGGAAAATTTAAACTTAGATATTTATTATGAAGATGAAGATGTCGCAATCGTCTATAAACCTAAAGGGATGGTCGTTCATCCATCAGCAGGGCACTACTCAGGGACGCTTGTAAATGGTTTGATGTATCAAATTAAAAACTTATCAGGCATTAATGGTGAAATTCGACCTGGGATTGTGCATCGTATTGACAAAGACACGTCGGGTTTATTAATGGTTGCTAAAAATGACGTGGCACATCGAAGTCTTGTTGAACAATTAATGGCTAAAACGGTTACGCGTAAATATACAGCGCTTGTCCATGGTCATATTCCACATGAATTTGGCACGATAGATGCGCCCATAGGACGAAATAAAAACGATAGACAGGCGATGGCAGTTGAAGATGACGGAAAAGAGGCTGTTACGCATTTTAATGTAATAGAAAATTTTAAAAACTACACATTAGTCGAATGTCAATTAGAAACAGGACGTACACACCAAATTCGTGTTCATATGAAATATATCGGTTATCCGCTTGTAGGGGATCCTAAATATGGTCCTAAGAAAACGTTAGACATCGGAGGTCAAGCGTTACATGCAGGTGTGATTGGATTTAATCATCCGCGTACAGGAGCGTATATTGAACGTGTAGCACCGTTACCCGAAACGTTTGAACAATTATTAGGACAATTAAGAAAAGAAGAGAAATAAGCTTAATTGCAGAGCGGATAATAATGATAATGGATGTGATTGACATCAAAAGGTCTAATAGTGAATTTTTCTATCACGCATCACAATTATAAAATTAGAAAACTTACTATATAGGCTTTACAAGTCCTGTAAAAAGCGTTACCATTGTTTTAAGAAAAAATTATAAAAACAAACGTCTTTAATTTAGAGTCCTGTGAGGCTCAAAAGACATGAATAGAGAACGTAAAAATCTTTTCAATCCTAATAAGAATGTGTTTTAAACGTACGAGAGACGTTAAAATGTTTCGATAGGGATATGACGAATTTTGCTTATTCTAAACTCGTGTCTATTAAAGACACGAGTTTTTTGTTAGGAGTGAATAATGTTGGTTGAACGTGTGATTTTAGATGAATCGGCGATAAATCGTACGCTAACACGTATTGCTCATGAAATCTTAGAATATAATAAAGGATCAGACAATTTAGCGTTACTTGGTATTAAAACGCGTGGAGAGTATCTGGCAAAACGTATTCAACAAAAGATTCAACAAATTGAAGAAGTCGAAGTCCCAACTGGCACGATTGATATTACTGACTTTCGAGATGACATTGATGCAAGAAGTCAACAGTTAAATAAGACTTTTGAAATTAATGCAGACCTAACGAATCGCGTGGTCATCATCGTGGATGATGTTTTATACACAGGTCGAACAGTTAGAGCCTCACTTGATGCGATTTTAATGTATACAAGACCTAAAAAGATAGGCCTTGCTACACTGGTCGATCGTGGTCATCGGGAGTTACCAATACGCGCTGACTTTGTTGGTAAAAATATACCGACTTCACATGAAGAATCTGTCAGTGTTTATTTAAATGAAATTGATCAACGCAATGCCGTTGTCATCACATAAAGCCTTTTAATTCAGTACGAGAGACTGACAAAGGACGAGCACATCCTATTTGTATTCATTTTATGCTATTCAAATGTTGTATTTGTAAAAGTGATAATGAATGAAATGTAAAGATGTCAAACCTCAGTCTCTTACCTTAAAAAAGGTGAAGAGACTTTTTTTATGCGAAAGGAAGAAAACTATGGAAAACGATCAAATGTTTAAACGTACCGTTCAACCGGTACTCGATGTGAATGAAAGACCAAAAGCGGGGCAGTGGGCATTTTTAAGTTTACAGCACTTGTTTGCGATGTTTGGTGCCACGGTACTTGTTCCGTTTCTCACTGGACTTCCAGTATCATCGGCCTTGCTTGCTTCAGGAATTGGTACATTATTCTACATATTAATAACGAAAGGAAAGATTCCTGCATACTTAGGCTCAAGTTTTGCTTTTATTACACCGATTATTACAGGTTTGAGCACAAATAGCTTAGGCGATATGCTTGTCGCCTTATTCATGAGTGGTGTGATGTACGTCATTATTGGGATTGCCATTAAGTTAAGCGGTATTAACTGGTTAATGCATCTCTTACCACCCGTTGTAGTCGGTCCTGTCATTATGGTTATTGGTCTTAGTCTTGCACCAACTGCTGTTAATATGGCGATGTTTGAAAATGCAGGAGATATGAAAGGCTACAACCTCAGTTATATTGCAGTTGCAGGCATTACATTATTAGTGACTTTGATTATTCAAGGATTTGCGAAAGGCTTCTTTTCTCTAATTCCTGTACTCATAGGTATTGTCGTGGGATATATTACAGCGATTATATTTGGAATAGTGGACTTTAAACCAGTTGAAAAAGCAGCATGGTTCCAGTTCCCGGATATTTACTTACCATTTGCTGATTATCATCCTTCCATTCATCTCGGTTTGATTACCATCATGTTGCCCATTGTATTTGTAACAGTAAGTGAACATATTGGTCATCAAATGGTCATCAATAAAATCGTAGGACGTAATTTCTTCGAAGATCCAGGTTTACATCGTTCAATCATTGGCGACGGGGTTTCAACAATGTTTTCAAGCATTATCGGTGGACCACCAAGTACAACTTACGGTGAAAACATTGGTGTGTTGGCCATTACAAAAATTTACAGTATTTATGTCATTGGTGGCGCTGCTGTATTTGCCATCATGTTAGGGTTTGTAGGTAAATTTACAGCATTGATTTCATCTATCCCGACACCAGTAATGGGCGGTGTGTCTATATTGTTATTTGGAACAATCGCAGCGAGCGGTTTGAGAATGCTCGTAGAAAGCCAAGTGGATTTTGCTCAAAATCGTAATCTTGTCATTGCTTCAGTCATTTTAGTAATAGGAATTGGAAATATGATGCTTAACTTGTCTGATTTAGGTGTCAAATTAACTATTGAAGGTATGGCATTATCAGCAACAGCAGGTATTTTATTGAATTTACTCTTACCAAAACGATAAACATTAGGAGGTCTTGTCAATGGAACATCTTGTTTCAATGGAACACTTATCTGTAAAAGAAATTGAAAACCTTATTCAAAAAGCTTCTCAATACAAGAAAGGTGAAGACGTACCCAGTTTAGAAGGTCATTATATAGCGAACTTATTTTTTGAAAACTCTACACGTACAAAATGTAGTTTTGAAATGGCAGAACACCGGTTAAACATTAAACAAATTAATTTTGAATCAACAGCTTCTTCTGTACAAAAAGGAGAATCGCTTTATGACACTTGTCGTACACTCCAAAGTATAGGTTGCGACGCTTTAGTTATTAGACATGAACAAAATAACTATTATGATGAATTGTTGAACATGGGCATTCCAATCATTAATGCGGGCGATGGAAGTGGCCAACATCCAACACAGAGTCTGTTAGATTTAATGACCATTTACGAAGAGTTTGGACGATTTAAAGGGTTGAATGTTGTGATATGTGGAGATATTAAAAACTCACGTGTTGCGCGAAGTAACTATCACAGTTTGACAGCACTGGGTGCGAATGTTTCATTCTCAAGTCCTGAAATTTGGCAAGACAATACGATGGAAGCGGAATATGTCGACTTAGATGACGTCATCGATCAAGTGGATATTGTGATGTTACTAAGAGTACAACATGAAAGACATACTGTTGGCTCACATGGGTTTGAAAAAGCTTCATACCATGCACAATACGGGCTCACAGAAGAACGCTACAAAAAATTACAAGAACATGCGATTGTTATGCATCCTGCACCAGTCAATCGGGATGTTGAAATTGCCGATTCTTTAGTTGAAGCACCGCAATCACGAATTTTTAAACAAATGGAAAATGGTGTGTATCTCAGAATGGCTGTACTGACAGAAACAATTAAAAAATAAGGGAGAGAATCGGATATGAAATTAATTCAAAATGCAAAAATGCTAGAAGCAGGTCAATTAAAAAAGGTAGATGTTTTGATTGAAGGTAAAACAATCAAGCAAATTGCTGAATCAATAGAAGCAACAGATGAAATGACTATCATCGATGCAAAAGGTCATTTCTTATCTCCAGGGTTTATCGATGTCCATGTACATTTAAGAGAACCTGGTGGTGAACATAAAGAAACGATTGAAACAGGAACGCGTGCAGCGGCTCGCGGTGGTTTTACAACTGTTTGTCCGATGCCTAATACAAAGCCTGTTCCTGACTCTATAGAAAATTTAACGCATTTGAATGAATTAATTGCTAAAAGTGCACATGTGCGTGTATTACCTTATGCTTCAATCACTGTAAGACAGGCTGGGAGAGAACATGTAGATTTTAAAGCACTTACAGAAAATGGTGCTTTTGCTTTTACGGATGACGGTGTTGGTGTCCAACAAGCTTCAATGATGTATGAAGCAATGCAACAAGCTAAAGCTCAAAATAAAGCTGTCGTTGCCCACTGTGAAGACAATAGTTTGATTTATGGTGGTGCGATGCATGAAGGTAAGAGAAGTAAAGCGCTCGGTATCCCGGGGATTCCAAATATTTGTGAATCTGTCCAAATTGCCCGTGATGTTTTATTGAGTGAAGCAACAGGATGTCACTATCATGTTTGTCATGTTTCGACAAAAGAAAGTGTACGCGTGATTAGAGATGCTAAAAAAGCAGGTATTCCAGTAACCGCAGAAGTCACACCTCATCATCTTTTACTAACAGAGGATGATATTCCAGGTGACAATGCAATCTATAAAATGAATCCGCCGCTAAGAAGTCACGAAGATAGAGCGGCATTATTAGAAGGTTTATTAGATGGCACAATTGACTGCATTGCAACAGATCATGCGCCACACGCAGCAGAAGAAAAAGCGCAACCTATGACACGTGCACCATTTGGTATTGTGGGTAGTGAGACTGCATTCCCATTATTGTATACGCACTTTGTTAAAAATGGAGACTGGTCATTACAACAACTTGTAGACTACTTAACAACGAAACCTGCACAAACTTTTGATTTACCATACGGTCGTTTAGAAGAAGGTAGCTTAGCAGATTTAACGTTGATTAACTTAGAAGACGAATACGAAATTAAAGCAGAAGACTTCTTGTCTAAAGCATCGAATACACCATTCTTAGGAGAAAAAGTATACGGTAATCCTATTTTAACAATGGTAGAAGGACATATTTGTTATGAGGGGGCAAAATAAAGATGTTTGAAAAACGTTATCTCGTGTTAGAAGATGGCTCACATTATACTGGATTTAAATTAGGATCAGACCGCTTAACACAAGGGGAGATTGTTTTTAATACTGCAATGACAGGATATCAAGAAACAATTTCAGACCCTTCGTATACAGGGCAAATTATTACATTTACTTACCCACTTATTGGTAACTATGGGATTAATCGTGATGATTTCGAATCATTGACGCCTACATTAAATGGTGTTGTGGTTAAAGAGGCTTGTACGACACCAAGTAATTTTCGGGCACAAAAGTCGATAGATGAAGTTTTGAAAGAATACGACATTCCCGGTTTGAGTGGTGTAGATACAAGAAGTATTACGAAAAAAATTCGTCAGCATGGGGTTTTAAAAGCTGCTTTTGTAGACCATGAAACAGAAATTGATGAAATGATTCAAAAACTACAAACAATGACATTCCCTAGAACAGAGGTGCCAACAGTTTCTACAAAAACGCCTTATGTTTCAACGGGATTTGATCTTCGCGTGGTACTTGTAGATTTCGGTAAAAAACAAAATATTGTGCGTGAATTGAACGCACGTGGCTGTGAAGTGACAGTCGTTCCTTATGATACATCAGCTAATGAAATTCTTAAAATGCGTCCAGATGGTGTCATGTTATCCAATGGACCTGGAGACCCAGAGGATGTCGAAGTTGCCCTTGAAATGATTAATGGTATTTTAGGTAAAATTCCATTCTTCGGAATTTGTCTAGGCCATCAATTATTTGCCTTATCTCAAGGTGCAAAGTCATTCAAAATGAAGTTTGGTCACCGTGGTGCGAATCACCCAGTGAAAGATTTAAAAACTGGGAAAATTGCGCTTACGAGTCAAAACCATGGTTATGCCATTGATGCAGCATCTATTGAAAACACAGATTTAGAGATTACACATATCGCTATAAATGACGGTACAGTTGAAGGACTTAAACATAAAACGTTACCTGCATTTTCGGTGCAATATCACCCAGAAGCATGTCCTGGACCAACAGATTCTAATTACTTATTCGATCAGTTTGTTGAAATGATGCAACAAAATAAACAAAAGGAGCGCGTTACTTATGCCTAAAAGAAATGACATTGAAACGATTCTTGTGATAGGTTCAGGACCTATTATTATTGGTCAAGCAGCAGAATTTGATTACGCTGGCACACAAGCTTGTTTAGCACTTAAAGAAGAAGGTTATCGTGTCATTTTAGTGAACTCGAATCCTGCTACGATTATGACAGATAAGGAAATTGCGGATAAAGTCTATATTGAACCGTTAACACATGATTTTATTGCACGTATCATACGTAAAGAACAACCTGATGCATTGCTGCCTACATTAGGTGGACAAACAGGATTAAACATGGCGATTGAACTTCACGAAAGCGGTGTGTTGGAATCAAATCATGTTCAACTTTTAGGTACAAAATTATCATCTATTGAACAGGCTGAAGACCGGGAATTATTCCGTAGCCTGATGAATGAACTGGATGTGCCTGTACCAGAGAGTGATATTGTAAACACGCTTGAACAAGCAATCGAATTTAAAAATAAAGTCGGTTATCCATTAATCGTTCGTCCTGCATTCACAATGGGAGGTACAGGTGGTGGTATTTGTCATAACGATGAGGAATTACATGAAGTCGTTTCTAATGGATTGAAATACAGCCCAGCAACGCAATGTTTAATTGAAAAATCAATAGCAGGCTTTAAAGAAATTGAATACGAAGTGATGCGTGATAAAAATGATAACGCAATTGTTGTATGTAATATGGAAAATATCGACCCCGTTGGTATTCATACAGGAGATTCAGTTGTTGTGGCACCAAGTCAAACACTATCAGATGTGGAATATCAAATGTTGCGCGATGTCTCTCTTAAAGTCATTCGTGCTTTAGGTATTGAAGGCGGTTGTAATGTTCAACTTGCCCTTGACCCACATTCAATGCAGTACTATATCATTGAAGTGAACCCACGTGTATCTCGTTCATCAGCATTAGCTTCAAAGGCAACCGGCTATCCGATTGCAAAGCTCGCTGCTAAAATCGCTGTAGGTCTCACATTAGATGAAATGAAAAACCCTGTTACAGGGACATCTTATGCGGCATTTGAACCAAGTTTGGATTATATCGTATCAAAAATTCCACGTTTTCCATTTGATAAATTTGAAAAAGGTGAGCGCGAGCTTGGCACACAAATGAAAGCAACTGGAGAAGTCATGTCAATCGGCCGTACGTATGAAGAATCATTATTAAAGGCGATTCGTTCACTGGAGTATGGCGTCCATCATTTAGGTTTACCTAACGGTGAATCCTATGATTTGGATTACATTAAATCTCGAATTCAAGCCCAAGATGATGAGCGTTTATTCTTTATTGGTGAAGCGATTCGCAGAGGAACAACACTTGAAGAACTTCACGAAATGACACGTATCGATTACTTCTTTTTAAATAAATTTAAAAACATCATCGACATGGAACATGCGTTAAAAGAAAACAAAGGGGATATCGATTATTTAAGATTTGCGAAGCGTTTTGGCTTCAGTGATCGTGTCATCGCACATCGCTTTGAAATGACAGAGGAAGCGGTATATCAACTACGTCAAGAACATCATATTAATCCAGTATATAAAATGGTGGATACATGTGCAGCTGAATTCGAATCTGCAACGCCGTATTATTATGGAACTTACGAAGAAGAAAATGAGTCTATCGTTACAGAAAAAGAAAAAATTATTGTTCTAGGTTCAGGTCCGATTCGTATTGGTCAAGGTGTAGAGTTTGACTATGCAACGGTACACGCAGTTTGGGCTATCCAAAATGCCGGCTATGAAGCTATTATCGTCAATAACAATCCAGAAACAGTGTCAACAGATTTCTCTATCTCAGATAAGCTTTATTTTGAGCCATTAACAGAAGAAGACGTTATGAACATTATTAACTTAGAACGTCCTAAAGGCGTTGTCGTTCAGTTTGGTGGTCAAACTGCAATCAACCTTGCTGATAAATTAGCAAAATATGGTGTGGAAATTTTAGGAACATCATTAGAGAATTTAAATCGCGCTGAAGACAGAAAAGAGTTTGAAGCTTTGTTAAATCAAATCCAAGTGCCACAACCAAAAGGGAAAACAGCAACTTCAACTGAAGAAGCTTTGGCCAATGCGAGAGACATTGGTTATCCAGTAGTTGTAAGACCGTCTTACGTATTAGGCGGACGCGCAATGGAAATTGTTTATAACGATGACGAGTTAGAAAATTATATGAAAGAAGCGGTTAAAGCAAGCCCTGAACATCCAGTATTAGTAGACCGTTACTTAACAGGTAAAGAAATAGAAGTCGATGCCATTTGTGATGGTGATACGGTTATTATACCGGGAATTATGGAACATATTGAACGTGCTGGTGTTCACTCTGGAGACTCCATTGCGGTATACCCACCACAAACATTAACTCAAGATGAAATCGATACGCTTGAAGCTTATACGATTAAACTTGCAAAAGGCTTAAATGTCATCGGATTAATTAACATTCAGTTCGTCCTTGCACATGATGGGGTATATGTTTTAGAAGTGAACCCAAGATCAAGTCGCACAGTCCCATTTTTAAGTAAAATCACTGAAATTCCAATGGCACAGCTCGCAATGAAAGCTATTATGGGACAGAAATTAGCAGAACTCGGTTTTGAACCCGGTATTCAACCCTATCAAGAAGGGGTATTTGTTAAAGCCCCCGTATTTAGTTTTAATAAATTAAAAAATGTAGACATCACTTTAGGACCTGAAATGAAATCTACAGGTGAAGTCATGGGACGCGATTTAACACTTGAAAAGGCGCTTTACAAAGGCTTAACAGCGGCAGGGATGGAAGTTAAAGATTATGGAACGGTATTAATCACTGTGAGTGATAAAGATAAAGACGAAATGGTCAAAATTGCAAAGCGTCTGAATGAAGTTGGGTATAAAATTATAGCGACAGAAGGCACAGCTAAAAAATTAGCTGAGCATGCGATTAAAGTGCAAACGGTTGATAAAATTGGTGGTCATGACGATCTTATCACAAAGATTCAAAACGGCGATGTTCAAATCGTTATTAACACAATGACTAAAGGTAAAACAATCGAAAGAGACGGTTTCCAAATTCGTCGCGCATCAGTAGAAAATGGTGTGCCATGTCTCACATCACTTGATACAGCAAATGCATTAACGAATGTGATTGAAAGTATGACATTCTCTATGAGAAATATGTAGGAGGTTAAGTTGTGGTGGAAAAATTAACTGTCATCTCTAATCAAAATATTGCGGATCGTATTTATGAATTGAAAGTATCTGGGCCGGCGGTTGCTGATTTAAAGCAACCCGGTCAGTTTGTACACATTAAGACTGGAGAAGGTTCATTACACATGTTACGAAGACCGATTTCAATTTGTGAAATTGATCAAGAAAGCAATAGCTTTACAATGCTTTTCCGTGCTGAAGGAGAAGGTACGAAGCGTATTGCAGCTTTACATGAAGGAGATGAAATCGACATTTTAGCACCACTTGGAAATGGCTTCCCAGTTGATAAAGCGAAACGAAAAGCATTGCTCGTAGGTGGCGGAATAGGGGTACCACCGCTTTATGAACTGTCTAAACAACTCAATCAAAATGGTATTGAAACTGTTCATGTACTTGGTTTTCGTTCATCTAAAGATGTTTTTTATGAAAATCACTTCAAAGCTTTAGGAGAAACACATATTGTAACAGAAGATGGTTCAAAAGGTGAAAAGGGATTTGTTACAACGGTCATTGACCAACTTCCAATCGATTATGATATTTTTTATACATGTGGGCCAAAACCGATGTTAAAAGCATTAAATGAATTAGAAGCTTTAAAGGATGTACCTGGATACATTTCATTAGAAGAAAGAATGGGATGCGGTATTGGTGCTTGTTTTGCTTGTGTATGTCATGTGCCTAATCATCCGACTGATTACGTTAAAGTATGTACAGATGGACCTGTTTTCGAGAGAGGAGCTGTTGTATTATGAGTCGATTAAATGTAGAAATACCCGGTTTATCTCTTAAGAACCCAGTTATGCCTGCCAGTGGTTGCTTTGCTTTTGGCGCAGAATACGGACAATTTTATGACTTGTCTGATTTAGGCGCAATCATGATTAAAGCAGCTACAAAAGAAGCAAGGTTTGGTAATGAAACACCGCGTGTTGCCGAAACGGATAGCGGTATGATTAATGCCATCGGATTACAAAATCCTGGCGTCCATCATATTATTGAACACGAATTGAAAGCGTTGGAAGCATATGATGTGCCAATTATTGCGAACGTAGCCGGTTCTTTGGAAGAAGATTATGTCTACGTTGCAGAGCATATTTCTAAAGCGCCAAATGTAAAGGCACTAGAATTAAACATCTCTTGTCCTAATGTCAAAGAGGGTGGCATGCAATTTGGTGTCGATCCTGAAGTAGCAGCTGAATTAACACGCAAAGTTAAGGCAGTATCTTCTGTGCCGGTTTATGTCAAATTGTCACCTAATGTGACCAATATTGTGGAAATGGCTCAAGCTATCGCTGAATATGCAGATGGACTTACAATGATCAATACCCTTGTTGGTCTTAAAATCGATCCTCGTACGGGCCAACCTATTATTCATAATATTATCGGTGGCTTAAGTGGTCCTGCAATTAAGCCAGTCGCATTACGAATGGTCTATGAAGTAAGAAAAGCATTGCCTCATATTCCTATTATCGCAATGGGTGGTGTACAAAACGCTCAAGATGTCATTGACTATATTTCGGTGGGTGCAGATGCGGTTGCTGTAGGGACTGCAAATTTCCAAAATCCATTAGTATGTAAAGAAATTATTGATGACTTACCTGAACGATTAGATGAACTCAATGTTCAACACATCTTAGATATAAAAGGACGAACGCAGAAAGGATTGTCAGTACATGAGAAATGACCCCATTATCGCATTAGATTTCGCAACTGAAGCGGATGTTATTGCATTTTTAAACCACTTTGATGAATCTTTATTTGTTAAAGTGGGCATGGAACTTTTTTATCAAACAGGACCTGAGCTTATCAAAAAGGTAAAAGCATTAGGCCATGATATTTTTCTCGACTTGAAATTACATGATATTCCAAATACAGTGGGCAAGGCGATGGAAGGGTTAGCTCAACTGGATGTTGATATGGTTAACGTTCATGCTGCCGGTGGATCAGAAATGATGAAACGTGCCGTTGAAGGTTTAAAAAAACATAATCCGAATATTAAACTGATCGCAGTAACGCAACTTACGTCGACATCAGAAACACAACTTCACCATGAACAAAATATTCAAACAACAATGGAAGAAGCGGTGTTGAATTATGCGCAACTTGCACAATGCGCTGGACTTGATGGTGTTGTTTGCTCACCATTGGAAGCGAGTCTATTAAAAGCGGAATGTGGAGAGAACTTCTTAAAAGTGACGCCAGGAATTCGTCCGGCGAATAGTAGATCAGATGATCAAAAAAGAATAACGACACCTGAAGATGCAAAAAAACGTGGGTCCACACACATCGTTGTTGGTCGACCTATTACACAAAGTGACAATCCTGTAGAAAGCTATCATCAAATTAAGGAAAGTTGGTTAAATGAATGTCAAAATTAATTGCAAAATCATTATTAGATATTGAAGCAGTTTCTTTATCTCCAAACGAGATGTTTACATGGAGCTCGGGTATCAAATCGCCGATATACTGTGATAATCGTGTGACGTTAGGTTATCCTGAAGTACGTGAAGCAATCCGTGATGGTTTAATACAACTTATTGAAAAACACTTTCCAGATGTTGAAGTTGTTTCTGGAACAGCAACTGCGGGCATTCCACATGCAGCCTATATCTCAGATAAAATGAGTTTGCCGATGAATTATGTACGCTCAAAAAGTAAAAGTCATGGTAAGCAAAACCAAATAGAAGGTGCATTCAGTAACAATAAAAAAGTAGTGGTTGTGGAAGATTTAATTTCGACGGGTGGTTCATCGATTACAGCAGTTAATGCTTTACGTGAAGCAGGAGCGGATGTATTAGGTGTCGTTGCCATCTTTACATACGGATTAAGTAAAGCTGATGAAATGTTTAAAGATGCCAAAGTGCCTTTTTATACGTTGAGTCATTACGATGAGTTAATCGAAGTTGCGCAAGCTGAAGGTAAAATCTCAGAAGCAGATATTGAAACATTAATTAATTGGCGTAATCAACTTTAATTGAGAGATACGCAATAGAAAGAGCGGGATAAGAAAATCAATTTGGTTGCTATCCCGCTTCTTTATATTTATCGTTTCATTATGGTATCGCTATTATATTCGATACTATAAGGATTGATGGGTTGTATTCATGTATATAAGGAGAGGTATAATTATTTTAAATACCAACGTAAAAATAACCAGCCACCCACAATAATTAAAAGCATTACTAAAAGTGGTATTAATAAATTCATGCTAATCATAAAATGACCTCCAAAAATGATTTAACCTTATTGTAACGGGTTATAATATAGAGTGAAAGTCAAAAGAAATAATCAAACAAAGTCATAAAGAGGAAATAGTTGTAAAAAGCTATTGACTCATAGGGGAGAGAAAAGGAAAACAGGGTTCGAACAAATTAAGGGTGACAAAGCTCAAATTTAAATGGAAGACGTTGTTATCATTTTAAAATACTAAATTTCCATTTCTCAAATATTGCATGAAGGAGACGATCAAAATGAAAATACCTAAAATTACTACATTTTTAATGTTTAATGGGGATGCTGAAGAAGCCATACAGCGTTATACATCATTATTTCAAGATAGTGAAATTATTACAATGGTGAAATATGATGATACAATCCCTGAGCAGGCAGGAAAGGTACAACATTCTATTTTTACACTCAATGGTCAAGTGTTCATGGCGATTGACAATATGAATGGTGCAGAGATTGAAATGAATCCAGCAATGTCATTGTATGTGACGGTTAAAGATCAATTTGAAATGGATACATTATATAATGGTTTAAAAGATGGTGGGGCTATTCTAATGCCTAAAACAGAAATGCCACCACAATATCGTGAGTTTGCATGGGTTCAAGATAAGTTTGGTGTGAATTTCCAACTTGCACTTCCTGAATCGACACGTTAGAAGTTAGAAGGGTGGAGTTAAACACCATGTGAATGAAAAAGAAAAGTGGCTGAGGCTGCCCCTCGTAAATCAAAGTCATATCATACGTATTTTTTCATAAAAAAGAAGCGCTAAGACGATTTTCTATTAAAAGTCATCTTAGCGCTAGTTATTTTGTGATATATGTCAGAGTTTCTTTTAAAATGTCATTGTATTTTTTAACATAAATTATTCTTCGTTTTTAAACCAAGACTTAATTTTTTCAGTAATTTCATCAAGCTTTTTGTTCACTTTTTCTAATTCCTTTTCCATAGCGTCGTTATTACCGTTTTGTCTTTCTTTTTCAGCGTTTTGTAAATTGTCCACGGTATCATCATATTGATTAGCTACTTTATTGGCTTGTTTGTCATTCGTATGATTTTTTAAGTTTTCAATCTCTTGCTTTAATTGATCAATTTTAGATTGTGTATCGCTGTGGTTATTTTTAATACTATCTTTCGTATCTTGAATTTGTTGTTGTAATTCTTTATCTTTTTGTTCCACATATTGATTTTCTGATTTGTTATTGTCAGGTGTTTGTTGAGAATTAGTCGTCGCGTTATTTTGATCAGATGTCTCATTCTGTGTATCGTCACTACTGCAAGACTTTACAATAAAAACAACTAACAGTAATAAAACAATGATAAAGCCGAATAAGAGCCATTTGTTTCTACTTTTACTTTGGTTGAGTGCTTCTCGTTGTTCTTGTTCATAGCGATAATCACGATCAGTATAATATTTATTTTGTTGATCTGCCATGTTAATCAATATGCCACCAAAAACTTGATGTTGTTGGGCATCTGTTAATGTATGAACATTTAAATCCGTATTCAGTTGATTATACTTATCATAAGCAATAATCGTTCCATCATCTAATATTTTTTCTACTCTAGGATAATCTAAACGCTTATCTTGTCTTTTCATGTATATCCTCCTTCAAAACCGTGGCTACAGTTTCAAGTATGACCGCATTCTTTACTCTTATCTTAACATAACCACGTCCGTCGCATAGCTTCTATGTCGCTGTAACTTGTTTTTACCATTTTATTGATAGCCTATGCAACTGTTTTTGTCTTCAATCCTACTAAGGTCTTACATTAAAGGTGTTTTAAAAGGCGATGAATTAGACTTAACTTAATTCAGCAAGCGTGCATATTTATTTAACTGATATCAAAATCGTGACTTGTTGCAGACGATACATACTGTACAAATAATATAAATTAACTAATGTAATATATTTATACTATTAAAATAAATTTAACTACACATGTAATATTTTTTAGAATGATTGGGTATATAAAATTATAAATTATTTTACTGATATGAAGCATATCATGTGGAATAAATAAAAAACTAAAAAAGGAGCATGTGTCATGAAGAAAAAAACATTTTTAGTCAGTACTGTTTTAGTCACAGGGTTACTTTTGGATACGAGTTTTGCAGGATTTGCGCAAGCAGAAACATACAATCATCAAACTCAACAAGCCGAAATCCCAAGTCAAAAGCCAACTGAACCTCCAACAACGGGTCATCTTGAATTAGATCAAAGTAAACTTAAAAGTATCGATGAGAAAAAAGGGAATGTACCTGAAAGAGTTTTTGGTAAAGATGACCGTGTGCGTGTTTCGAACTACAAAGATAGTCCATATCGTCAAGTCGTTCTACTCAATATGACCTTCCCTGATGGTAAAACGTACATTGGTTCAGGTACGATGGTTGGCGATAACGCTGTATTAACTGCTGGTCATAATGTGTATTCAAAAGACGTAGGTTTTGCGACTAAAATTACTGTTTATGCAGGTGTAAACGGTCAAAATTATGAAATTGGTAAAGCAGAGTCTAAAAAATTAATGACATTGAAACAATGGCAAGACTCAGAGGATTCGAATTATGATATGGCATTAATAACATTGGATTCGGATTTAGGTAAGAAAACGGGAACACTTTCTGTGACTTCAAACATGAATGTCAATGAACCGATTGAAACATCTGGCTTTCCTGGAGATAAAGGTGGAAATGTGCAATATCGTGCAAATGGTGTGATTAAAGATTTAACTGAACATAATATTCATTATTTAATGGATACAAATCCAGGTCAAAGTGGAAGTAGTGTGAGAAATACGAACCAACAAGTGATTGGTGTACACACTTATGGTAATGTGGACTTTAACGGAGCGACACGTTTAACTGCGCTAAACATTGATTATATTAAACATTGGATGGGTCAACCTGCAGCACATCCGTATCAAAAAAATGTGAAACTGCTAAATTCAAATAGTACGCTCTGGAAAGACTTAAACTTTAAAAATAAAGTGACTGAAAAACATTTGAAACTAAATGGCACATATAAAGCTAAATACTTATATCATCATCCAAATGGAAAAACTTATTTATCTATTTACGATGCTAACAATAAATGGCTAGGTTATTTGGATAGTAAAGATGTCAAAATCTTAAAATAAGTGAGGTTTGAAACATCAAAAGTGGGTCCATACTTGCAAAGTGTCAGTAACCACACCTTAAGATAGTAGATGTCTAGGTTGCGCAAATGCTTTTGTGTATTTTGCGCAACCCTAGTCATCTCCGCATGACAATCAATGTACAGATTGAGGACCGCTCAATAAGGTGTTTAAGTTTACAACGATTAAATTTTTTCTGATTCGAGTTGACGAATCATATCATAATCTGGCGTTGCATAAAGCGTCTTTTGACTATCATACGTGACAAATCCAGGCTTGCCGCCACTCGGTTTGTGCACGTTTCGAATCGCAGTATAATCAACTGGAATTTGTCCGGATTGACCTGCTTTAGAATAATAGGCCGCAATCATTGCAGCTTCCTCTATCGTTTTTTGGGATGGGTCATCATTTAATATGACTACATGACTGCCAGGAATATCTTTAGTATGAAACCACAAATGCTTATTATGAGCACGTTTATTCGTTAAATAATCATTTTGTTTATTATTTTTACCAACTAAAATCGTATCCCCGTCAGTTGAAAGGTAAGATTGTAACTGAATCTTCTGTTGTTTTTTCTTTCTTTGAAGTTTTTTCTGTTTTAAATAGCCTTGCTCTACTAACTCTTCTCTAATATCATCTATTTCTTGCACTTGAATATGTGCTAGCTGTTGCTCTATATTTTCAAAATAATTGATGTTATCTTTGGTCAATTGGATTTGATGCGTTAATTCTCTTTCACGCGTTTTTAAACGGTTATATTGTTTATAGTAATATTGTGCATTTTCCGCAGGGGAACGTGTTGGATCTAATGGAATGGTCACGTTTTCACCTGTATAGTAATTCAATGCCTCTAAAGAACTGTCTCCATTTTGAAGTCGATATATATTGGCTGTAATCAGCTCGCCATATAATTGTTGGGTTTCTTTATTTTGTGTGCCAGCTTGTTCGTCAATTAGCTTAGCGAGCTTATTTTGATATTTTTGTAATAATTGTTGGACTAGCTTAACGAGATCATTTGCACGTTGTTTTACACGCTCGCGCTCGCCTCTTGCATCATAGAAGCGATCAAGCAATTCGTGAAGCGAATCAAATGTCACGATATCATCGTAAAATTGGTGTAACTTCATAAAGTAGAATTCTTCTTTTCCTGTCTCATGATTTTTGTGGAAAACAGGTTGCGACGGCATCGTTGTTTCTGATATCACTTCATCATAAGCTTCTGGTAATGTTTCAGAAGTCATGAAGTGGCGTCTCATCGTAATTTCTTTAGTGATGAGCGGTGAGAATCCTTCAAAAGTTTGTAGCAGCTGTCGATCAATTTTTCCGGCATTAAAATCGATATAAGATAAAACCTGCTGACCTGTAACGTCATATGGATTGTGCTTGTTTTGACTTGGTGGTGCTTCATATTGGAACCCAGGCATAACAGTACGGTACTGATTTGTATTAGGCGTTAAATGTTTAAAGCCTTCTAAAATTTTTCTATCTTCATTTACTAAAATTAGATTACTATGTTTCCCCATAATTTCTAATATAATTGTGCGATAAATCGTATCGCCAATTTCATCTTTACTTTCAACATCAATTTCAACACGACGGTCATTTCCGATTTGTCGAATGGCATTAATGCGTCCACCTTCTAAATGTTTACGGAATACACGTGCAAACATAGGCGGTTCAAAAGGATTGTCATATTTTTTAGTCGTAATATGAAGGCGTGCGAAATTAGGGTGAATAGATAACAATAATTGATGGTTTTTTCGTTGTTGTCTCACGACCATAATAATTGTATCGTTTTCCGGTTGATTAATTTTATGAATACGCCCAGATACAAGAAATTGTAACGCGTCTACCATTTTTTTTGTAAATAAACCATCAAATGCCATAATCATCTGCCACCTTTAAAATTTTTCATTACACTATTATAACATGTGCCAACAATGACGTCAGACGTAAAGTTTTTAATTTAACGACTCTATACAATATAACAAAAACTGTGGTAAGATATGTAAATAAATAGAAGAATAGCGAAGAAAGGTCGTACGGCATGGATACTGAAAAAGGCTTACTCATAGTTCTCTCGGGCCCTTCTGGCGTTGGTAAGGGCACAGTCAGGAAACGTATTTTTGATGATCCTCACACATCTTATAAATATTCAATCTCAATGACGACACGTGAAATGCGTGAAGGCGAAGCGGATGGGGTGGATTACTTTTTCAAAACAAGAGAGGCATTTGAAAAATTAATTGAAGAAGATGAATTTATTGAATACGCGGAGTATGTCGGAAATTACTACGGGACACCGGTTCAATATGTAAAAGATACAATGAATGCAGGACATGATGTATTTTTAGAAATCGAAGTTGAAGGGGCAAAACAAGTTCGTAAAAAATTTCCAGATGCATTGTTTATCTTTTTAGCGCCACCAAGTCTTGACCACTTGACTGAACGTCTGATTGGTCGTGGCACAGAATCAACTGAAAAGATTCAAAGTCGTGTCAATGAAGCAAAAAAAGAAGTTGAAATGATGAATTTATATGATTACGTTGTAGTGAATGATGAAGTTGATTTGGCAAAAGACCGAATTCAATGTATTGTCGCAGCTGAACATTTAAAACGTGAACGTATAGAAGCTAAATATAGAAAAATGTTATTGGAGGCAAAAAAATAATGTTATACCCATCGCTACATCAATTACAAGATAAAATCAATTCTAAATATTTAATTGCTACAACAGCGGCTAAGCGTGCACGAGAAATCCAAGCCGACCCTGAGCATCTATTACTAGACAGTTACAGCAGTAAAAAAACTGTAGGACGAGCACTTGAAGAAATTGCTGCAAGTAAAATTCATCCACATGTTGATGAGAAAAACTTTTAATTAAGACTTAAATCTCAATATCAAATTATGCGCTTTTCAATAGTCTTCGATAAAGAAGTCATTATTGAAAAGCGTATTTATTTATGGAAGTCATATTTGAACGATGCATAGATAAGCTTTGAAAGTGGCGTTAATGAAAGGGAAGGCTAAATATATTATAATGCCTTTAAGAGTGAAAAAACGGGAGTGGAAATGATGAAAAATATTTTGTTAGCTGTAACAGGTGGTATTGCCGCATATAAAGCCATTGACTTAACGAGTAAGCTTACACAGGCGGGTTTTGATGTACGCGTCATGTTGACTGAGCACGCATTACAATTTGTCACGCCACTATCGTTTCAAGCGATTAGTCGCAATGCGGTATATACCAATACCTTTATTGAAGAAAATCCCGAAGAAATTCAACATATTGCACTAGGGGATTGGGCGGATGCAATCGTTGTTGCACCTGCTACTGCCAATATTATTTCAAAATTGAGCCATGGTATCGCTGATGATATGGTCACAACAACTTTGCTCGCAACGAAGACACCAAAATTTATCGCACCGGCGATGAATGTCAATATGTATGAAAATCCACGCATACAAGACAATATCAAAACTTTGACGGCTGACGGCTATCATTTTATTGAACCTGGAGAAGGATTTTTAGCATGTGGGTATGTAGCAAAAGGCCGCATGGCAGAACCATTAGAAATCAAAAGTGTTCTTGAAAGAGAGAGGGCAGAGAGACCTACATCAACAGAAAAGAACTATTTTAAAGATAAACGTGTACTGATAACGGCAGGTCCAACGGTTGAAATCATTGATCCTGTCCGCTTTGTTTCAAATCGTGCTTCAGGAAAAATGGGTTACGCAATAGCTGAAGCATTGGTATCTTTAGGTGCAAAAGTGACATTGGTATCAGGGCCCACAACACTAGACGTACCTAACGGTGTTGAGTTTGTGTCAGTGACAACAGCAGATGAAATGTTTCATGCGGTAGTAGAATGCTATGAGACACAAGATATTGTATTTAAATCTGCGGCCGTTTCAGACTATACGCCTGTGACACCTTTACCCCATAAAATGAAAAAACAAGACGGCAATGTGACTGTAGAATTTAAAAGAACACAAGATATTCTAAAGTATTTAGGGGAACATAAAACAACACAAAAATTGGTTGGCTTTGCAGCGGAAACACAAAATGTAGCGCATTATGCAAAGGAAAAATTAAAAAATAAAAATGCTGATGTCATCATTGCGAATAATGTTGGAGATCAGTCAATTGGATTTAGTTCAGATGATAACGAAGTGACATTGTTCTTTAAAGAAGGTTCAAGCTACCCGATACAAAAAGGACCTAAAAAAGCACTCGCAACAAAGATTTTATCAGCATTAGAAAGTAGTTGGCATCAATGATTGCTCAAGTTGTTGTTGATATCGCTTCAAAAAGCGTAGATAAAACTTTCGATTATCAAATCCCGAAAGACTTAGAAGGGACTATTCAACCTGGTGTACGTGTAATCGTTCCATTTGGACCTCGAAAAATACAAGGCTATGTCATGAAATGTGTATCTGAAGCTGAAGCCAACTACGATTTATCTCGGCTCAAATCAATTATCGAAGTTAAAGATATTCAACCTGAACTCACTGATGAATTAGTGCAATTGAGTGAATGGTACAGCCATTATTTTATTTCAAAGCGAATATCGATACTTGAGGCGATGTTACCGAGTGCAATTAAAGCGAAATATTCTAAAGCCTTTAAAATAAAAGACCGCACGCAGCTACCAGATAGGCTAGCACAATGTTTTAATAACGATGGAATCTACTTTTATAAACAAGCACAAGCGGACGAAAATATTACTGAAATGTTGTCTTATATGAAAAAAGATGTCGTTGAGGGTGTGACGATTTTATCTCAAAACACGTCAAAGAAAACACAACGTGCAGTACGCATAAATGATTTTGAAGGAGCAGAAGCGCATTTAGAAACACTCACTAAAAGGCCAAAACAATATGAATTGCTCGCTTTTTTATTAGATGAACATCATAGAGATGTAAGTTTAAAAGAACTAAAGGCAATGACTTTCTCAGAGTCAGCAATCAATACTTTAGAGAAGCAAGGTGTAATTGAAAAATACGATGCCATTGTCGAAAGAGACCCGTATGAAGGACGTATATTTGAGCAAGATCAAAAGCGTATTTTAACCTCTGAGCAACAAGCAGCTTTTGTGAAGTTAGAAGATGCTGTCACAAATCAACGTTCAGAGACGTTTTTACTGCACGGTGTTACTGGCTCAGGCAAAACAGAGGTCTATTTACAAATTATTGAGCAAGTTTTAGAACATAATCAAGAAGCGATGATGCTTGTACCAGAGATTGCACTCACACCACAAATGGTCTTCCGCTTCAAACGTCGCTTTGGAGATGAGGTGGCAGTGCTACATTCTGGTTTATCTAAAGGAGAACGTTATGACGAGTGGCAAAAAATAAGAGACGGTCGTGCAAAAGTAAGCGTAGGGGCACGTTCAAGTGTTTTTGCGCCATTCAAAAATTTAGGTATTATTATTATTGATGAAGAGCATGAGTCTACATATAAACAAGAAGATTATCCTAGATATCATGCGAAAGATATTGCGGAATGGCGTAGTCGATATCATCATTGTCCACTTGTTCTAGGTAGCGCAACACCAAGTTTGGAAAGTTATGCAAGAGCAGAAAAAGGCGTATATACATTACTTGACATGCCTACACGTGTAAATCAACAGCCTTTACCTGAAATCGAAATTTTAGATATGCGTGAAGAACTTGCGAATGGCAATCGCTCATTATTTTCAAATGCACTTTCAGATGCGATTGAAGACCGCTTGAATAAAAAAGAACAAGTCGTACTGTTTTTAAATCGTCGGGGTTATGCCTCATTTATGTTATGTCGAGATTGTGGTCATGTGCCTCAATGTCCAAATTGTGATATTTCGCTGACATATCATAAATCCTCTGATCAGTTGAAATGTCATTATTGTGGTCACCAAGAACCTGCACCCACTAAGTGTCCAAATTGTGGAAGTGAACATATTCGTCAAATGGGGACGGGGACACAGCGCGTCGAAGAAATTCTCAATCAACGTTTTCCTGAGGCGCGTATTATACGCATGGACGTTGATACAACGACTAAAAAAGGAAGTCATGAAAAGCTGTTGAAACAGTTTGGAGAGGGAAAAGGTGACATTTTATTAGGAACACAGATGATAGCGAAAGGTTTGGATTTTCCGAATATCACATTAGTCGGTGTTTTGAATGCAGATACGATGCTTAATTTGCCAGATTTTCGCTCGAGTGAACGGACTTTCCAAATATTAACACAAGTTGCAGGTCGTGCAGGACGACATGATAAAAAAGGAGAAGTAATTATTCAAACTTATAATCCTGATCATTATGCCGTGTATGATGTCCAACAAAATGATTATGTCAGCTTTTATCAAAAAGAGATGCAGTATCGAAAGCTTGCTCAATATCCACCGTATTACTATCTCATCAATTTTACAATTACCCATGAAAAAATGAAGGAAGTATTGCAAGCTGCATCACATGTCCATCAAATTTTGTTACAACATCTTACAGATAAAGCGTTTGTATTAGGTCCATCACCATCAGCATTGTCACGCATCAATAACGAATATCGGTTTCAAGTTTTAGTTAAATATAAAAGTGAACCTGCTTTAATCGATGCCTTACGTTATTTAGACGACTATTATCATGAAATGTTTATTAAAAAGAAATTGGCATTAAAAATCGATATCAACCCTCATATGATGATGTAGAAACGATTATTTTAAGTTTTAACCCATTTGATCTTAAACTCATGAACCTCTCTGCTCTAGTAATAAGATTTTGATTGTTAATCGGTGAGCGTATTGAATACGCATGACCAGAAAATTTTGCTGTAGCTAATGATTGCGCAATAGCACTCTGACTTCTCAAACTGCAATTACAAGCTTTTGAGAAGTCTAGTCTGCTTTGCTTTACGAGAAGAATCACCAGCTACAAAATCAGTTTTTAGATGTCGGTCTTATTAAAATAGTACTTAAGAAGACCCAAAATTTATGTTTAAATCCTGTTATGTAGAGAAGAATGAATATACTTGAATATGTGAAATTGAGAGGGATAAAATCGAATATATTCAATAAATCATTGGAGGTTAATCATGCTTATTAAAAACAAATGGTATTTATCTATATTGATTATTTTATTTATTGTAGCATTTTTGATGGCATCAAATGTTAAAGTTTTTGATCCATCATTCTGGACGACAGTATTTAATGTCATTATGATTGTTAAATTTTTACTTATTTTCATAGGCACTTCACTCTAAACAGATAATAAAAAGGAATAGAATTTACTTCAAATAGATAGTTAATCCCTGGTAAATAGTTCAGTTATAATGAGTAATTAGGTAAACTTATGCATTTTACGTTATTCATCTTCATCTGTTAGATTGTCATCGTCAGCTTCGATATCTCCCTCGTGGTCTTGTTCTTGTTCATGTTGCTCTTCCCACTCTAATTGATCTTGAATCCACTTTTCATGTGCCTTTTGTTCTTCAGGTGTTCTATAGACACCATTATGGTCATAATCAATTGTTTCTGGTTCGTGCGTATCGTATACTGACTTTTCTTCTCCGCGCTCGATACGTAATGAGCTTTCATATGCTGCTGATGCTGGTCCTTCCATTACGTTGCCTTGAGGAATGACGCCATTCGCTATTGCACTATTATAGGCTTCGATTTTTTGTGTCTCAGTATAATCACCGTTGAGTATCTGTTCTAATGTTGCTCTATCTCTCACATTATGTGTATCCAATTGAGTTTGTGATGTATTTTCTCGAACTGCCGTTTCATTCTCTTCTTCTTTAACATCCTCATTAGTTGTGACAGCATTGGCTTGGGGCTTTTCAACTGTTTTATTTTTGGAAGCGTGTTTTTCTTCTTTAGAATGGTGTTCATGTTTAGACGTGCTTTGCATATTGGTGTCGGTTTCGCTACAAGCTGTTAAAATCAAAAGGCTTGTAAAAATTAAAGTGAATATTTTTCTCATTAATAATCTCCTCCATAAATGATTGATAGGTGTTAACAATTGTATTTTTTTGCATTGAAAACTTTTCTAAACTTGCATAGGTGAACAAATAAAATCGAGTTAAACTTTTTCGTTTAAATGCATTAAATAGTTCCAAATGACAATTTTAAAGTTTGTACAATGTTGTTAAACACAATATTAATATTATTGCTCGAAATATAGATTGGCGCAATCTTTTTTGAATAGTTTAAAACGCTAAGATAGTTTTTTAATGGTATCAAAAGTAATAATAATTTTTTTCATCATTTGTCATTAAAAAAGGTTAGATTGTTGTAACATAAGTTAAAGTTGAGGATGGTGTTTCATTCTCATGTATCGCTTCATTATTTTTGTTATGATGAAAGCGGATAGTTATCGCAATTTTTGACGTAATAAGCTATAATATAATGATAAATTTTTTATGAGGAGCTGGAGCTTCATATGATAAAAAAGATAAGAACGAATATTCATCCGAGTCTCAGAAAAAAGTCAGCCCCTGTGACGAAATTTGACAGCCACGTTGAATGTGTTCTACAAGATCTTGAAGATACGATGTATGATGCAGGGGGCCAAGCATTGGCAGCGCCTCAAATTGGTGTGGAAGAACAAATTGCACTGGTCGATATGGAGCAAGATGGTCTATTACAATTGATTAACCCAGAAGTCATCAGTCAATCTGATGAAAAGACGACAGAACTAGAAGGTTGTTTAAGTGTTCCTGGACGTTTTGGTGAAGTGACGAGAAGTCAAATGATTAAAGTAAAGAGTTTTGATATTAACGGTAATGAAGTCGAGTTAACAGCGTATGATGATATCGCTCGTATGATCTTACATGTGATTGATAATTTAAACGGGATATTATTTGTAGATGTGATGGATCGTGAAATTTCTGATGCAGAATTGGAGGCATATTTAGAAGATGAGTAAAATAATTTTTATGGGTACACCTGATTTTTCAACATCAATTTTAGAAATGCTAATTGAAAAAGAAGAGGTCATTGCGGTGGTTACGCAACCGGATAGACCCGTCGGACGTAAGCGTGTTTTAACACCGCCACCTGTAAAACAAGTGGCCGTTGCACATCAAATTCCTGTTTATCAACCTGAAAAGTTAGTGCATTCAGACGAATTGGAACAGTTACTAGAAATGGAGTGTGACCTCATTGTGACTGCGGCATTTGGTCAGTTATTACCTGAACAATTGTTGGAACATCCGCGTTTTGGTGCTGTAAACGTACACGCATCCTTATTACCTAAATACCGTGGTGGTGCACCCATTCATCAATCGATTATTGATGGTGAAGCTGAAACAGGTGTAACGATCATGTATATGGTCAAAAAACTAGATGCCGGTGACATTATCTCTCAACGTGCGATTCCAATTGAAGCGGAAGACAATGTAGGGACGATGCATGATAAATTGAGTCAACTCGGTACAGAATTATTAGAAGAAACGCTTCCATCTCTGTTAAATGGTACAAATTCACGTACACCTCAAGATGAGGCGCATGTATCATTCGCTTCGAATATACAACGTGAAGATGAACGCATACACTGGGATCGTGATGCATCGACAATTTATAACCATATTAGAGGTTTGTCCCCATGGCCAGTCGCATATACGCAATTTGAGGATAAAACAATGAAAATATACGCCGCTGAA
Source organism: Staphylococcus coagulans (assembly GCF_002901995.1). GTDB lineage: Bacteria > Bacillota > Bacilli > Staphylococcales > Staphylococcaceae > Staphylococcus > Staphylococcus coagulans. The sequence continues at coordinate 46,784 of NZ_PPQN01000042.1, forward strand.
ATTGTAAAAAATCAAAGTGGCAAAGCAGGTCAAATTATTGGAACGACAAAAAGACAAATCATTGTCGGAACTGGCTCTGAGGATAGCATTGCGTTAACTGACATACAGTTATCAGGGAAAAAACGTATGCCAGTATCGCAATTCCTGAGTGGTTACCAAGAAGAGCTTGTAGGAAAGGAATTTATGTAAATGGCAACGGTACGTGAACTGAGTTTGATGACGATTGAAGCTGTCATTAAAGACGGGGCTTATAGTAACTTAAAAATGAATGAAACATTGCAGTCTTATGCTTTAAATCCAGCAGACCGTGCATTATATACTGAACTTGTTTATGGGACGATTAAACGAAAACTAACTTTAGATTTTTATTTGAAACCTTTTGTTAAAACGAAAATTAAAGGCTGGGTGCGTCGACTTTTATGGATGAGTCTGTACCAACATCTCTATTTGGATAAAATTCCAACACATGCAATTATTCATGAAGCAGTGAACATTGCTAAACAACGTGGAGGTCAACAGACAGGAAACGTGGTCAATGCGATTTTAAGACAAGTGATGACGCAAAATCTTCCTGATATCGATGCGATAAAGAAGAAAGAAATACGTCTCTCTGTAAAATACAGTATTCCTGTCTGGATTATAAAGCATTGGTTAACCCATTTTGGAGAAGCTGTGACGACCTCTATTGCTGAAAACTTATTATTACCCGCTGCGCAAACGGTACGTGTGAATCAAACTCGAATCGCCATTGACGAGGCAAAAGAAGCTCTAGAAAAAGAAGGATTACGCGTTGAAAAGGATGACCATTTGCCTGAATGTTTACATGTTTCAGGTCATGGCGTGATGCATACATCTCTTTTTAAAAAAGGTTATGTGAGTATTCAAGACAAAAGTTCAATGTTTGTTGCGCACATGTTAAACCTTCAATCAGGAGATTCGGTCTTAGATAGTTGTAGTGCACCAGGGGGTAAAGCATGTCATATTGCGGAATTATTAAATGGGACAGGCCAGGTGTTAGCTACAGATTTGCATGACCATAAAATTACGTTAATAGAAAATAATATTCATAAGTTGGGGCTTACGCATATTAAAGCGATGCAACATGATGCAACGAAACCTTATGATCAGATGTTTGACAAGATACTTTTAGATGCGCCTTGTAGTGGTTTAGGGGTGATTCGACATAAACCAGAAATCAAGTATACAATGACACCTGAAGTTATAGATGAATTAGTGACAATTCAACTTAAGTTATTAAATAATGTTGCTCAGAATTTGAAACCAGGGGGTACACTTGTCTATTCGACTTGTACAATTGAGCAACTAGAAAATGAAAATGTGATTTATACATTTTTAAAGTCAAATCATGATTTTGAATTTGACCCTGTGATTGACCCGCGCAATGGAGAATATACAAAAACATTACAACTCTTACCGCAAGATATGAATACAGATGGTTTCTTTATCACGAGAGTAAAAAAGAAAGGATAATGGTGAATGATTACAGTTGAAAAAAAGAAGAAAAATAAATTTCTTCCTGATTTTGAAAAGCAATCGATTTATTCGTTACGATTTGATGAAATGAAGGATTGGTTGAAAGAACAAGGGCAACAAAGTTTTAGAGCAAAGCAAATATTTGAATGGTTATATGAGAAAAGAGTTAATAGTTTTGAAGAAATGACAAATCTCTCAAAAGATTTAAGACATTTATTGGACTCTCATTTTTCAATTACGACGTTACAAACCGTCGTTAAACAAGAAAGCCGAGACGGTACGATTAAGTTTTTATTTGAATTACAAGATGGCTATACAATTGAAACAGTATTAATGCGTCACGATTATGGAAATTCAGTTTGTGTGACTACACAAGTTGGTTGCCGTATAGGGTGTACGTTTTGTGCTTCTACACTTGGAGGATTGAAGCGAAATCTTGAGGCTGGCGAAATCGTGTCTCAAGTTTTAACTGTTCAAAAAGCATTAGATGAAACAGAGGAGCGTGTCTCTTCTATTGTAATTATGGGCATAGGTGAACCATTTGAAAACTATGATGAGATGATGGATTTCTTAAAAATTGTAAATGATGATAATGGTTTGAATATTGGTGCACGTCATATTACAGTATCAACTTCAGGTATTGTACCTAGAATTTATGACTTTGCTGATGAATCATTACAAATTAATTTTGCGGTGAGTTTGCATGCAGCAAATAACGAAATTCGTTCAAAACTAATGCCGATTAATAGAGCTTACGATGTCAACAAATTGATGGATGCTATTCAATACTACCAAGAAAAAACAAACCGTCGTATCACGTTTGAATATGGCTTGTTTGGCGGCGTGAACGATCAAATCGAGCATGCACGTGAACTTGCACAACTGATTAAACCGCTCAACTGTCACGTGAATTTAATTCCTGTTAACCATGTTCCTGAGAGGAATTATGTTAAAACACCAAAAGATGATATTTTTAAATTTGAAAAGGAATTAAAAAAATTAGGAATCAATGCTACAATTAGACGTGAACAAGGTTCGGATATTGATGCTGCGTGTGGACAGCTAAGAGCAAAGGAACGACAAGCAGAAACGAGGTAGAACATAATGTTAAATGCAGAATTTTTTTCAGTGACAGGGAATTTTCGTGAAAACAATGAAGATGCAGGTGGTGTGTTTTATAACAAAACAGATCAACAACTTTTAGTCATGTGTGATGGGATGGGCGGACATCAAGCAGGTGAGGTCGCATCTCAATTTGTCGTAGAAGCTTTACAAACACGATTTGAAGCAGAAAATTATATTGAGCCAGAACAAGCAGAACATTGGTTGAAACATACTTTACAAGTTGTGAATCGTGATCTATATGATACAGCACAACAAAATCCTGCTTATCAAGGTATGGGAACAACATGCGTCTGTGCACTTGTGTTTGACCATCATATTGTGGTCGCAAACGTAGGGGATTCCCGTGCTTATCTTACGAATGGAAGACGTATGGATCAAATTACGATTGATCATACATTTGTAAATCAATTGGTGATGCTAGGAGAAATAACTGAGGAAGAAGCTTTTCTACACCCAAGAAGACATATTATCACTAAAGTCATGGGAACAAATCGTTTTGTTACACCAGATATCTTTACGAAGCGAACACAATTTTATCAATATCTGATTTTAAATTCTGACGGTTTAACTGATTATGTCAAATCTCATAAAATACATGATGTTTTAAAACAAGAGCAAGATATTCATGCGACAGGTCAAGCGATTCTTGATCTTGCTGTCGAACATGAAGCGAAAGATAATATTTCTTTTGTTCTTGCAGAAATTGCAGGTGAGCCTGTATGATAGGGCGTTTGATAGATGATCGCTATGAATTAACCCAAATTCTTGGCGGCGGTGGTATGTCGAATGTCTACGTTGCAATGGACACCATTTTAAATCGTAAAGTGGCAGTCAAGTTGATTCATATTTTGCCGAATGAAAAACAAGCAACAGTGCAACGCTTTGAAAGAGAAGTGCAAAATACGACACGGTTATCACATAAAAATATTGTGAGCGTACTCGATGTTGGTGAAGAAGATGATTGTTTCTTTTTAGTGATGGAATATATTGAGGGACCGACTTTATCAGATTATATAAAAGCACACGGCCCCTTACAGCCACAAAAAGCACTACAATTTATGGACCAAATTTTAAGTGGTATCCGTCATGCACATGAACAAGGGATTATCCATCGGGATATTAAGCCGCAAAATATGATTATTGATCGTAATCAAACATTAAAAATTGTAGATTTTGGAATCGCCAAAGCGTTAAGTGAAACAGCGATGACACAGACGAATCATGTGGTCGGAACAGTGCAATATCTTTCGCCAGAACAAGCAAAAGGTGAGAAAACCGGAGAGCGCTCTGATATTTATTCTTTAGGTATCGTTTTGTATGAAATGTTAACTGGACAACCGCCATTTAATGGTGAAACGCCTGTTAGTATTGCGATTAAGCAGATACAAGAGACAGTCCCTAATGTAAGTGATAAAAGAAGAGATGTTCCGCAAGCATTAAGTAATGTCATTTTAAAAGCGACAGAAAAAGAGCAAAGTAATAGATATCGCTCTGTCTCAGAGATGGCGAGTGATGTCATGTCTACACTAGATCCTAGTCGTAAAAATGAACCCCTTTATGAATCGGATACATCTAAAACGAAAACAGTGCCTATTGATAAAAATGCGCTAAAGATAGAACAAGATAAACAAAATAAATCTGTAAAAGAAACAACACAAATTCCAATCGTTCAAACTGAAAAACAAGCTGAACCTAAACAGTCTAAGAAGGCCTCTTATTATGTGCCAACACAGAAACGCTCTGTCCGCAAAAAAGTGGTCTTTGGTTTTATCCTAGTCCTGTTAGTCGCAAGTTTGTTTGTTTTTATGGCTGCAGCTATGATTGGCAATAAATATAGCCAAGTCCCTGATGTACTTGGTAAATCAGAACAACAAACCGAAAAGTTATTAAAAGATAACAAGCTTAAAATTGGCCACATTTCACACGAATATAGTGACCATTATGATAAAGAACGTGTTATGGCGATTAAACCTGAAGCTGGTTCAAAAGTAGAACAAAACAGTCAGGTTGATATTATTATTTCTAAAGGCCAACATATTGAGAAAATGCCGAATCTCATTGGTATGACTAAACGTGATGCTGAAAATAAATTGAAGTCATTAGGCTTTAGTCATGTGACTTTTACAACTGCATACACACAAAACGATATTGAAAAAGGAAGCATAGAAGCACAAAGTATTACACCAGGGGAAAATGTTGTCGTTACTAAAGATGCAGTACAGATTACTGAGTCACTTGGAAAGCGACAAATCTATGTCGATGATTACACAAATCAAGATTATGATAAGGTCAAACAAGAGTTGGAAGAAAAAGGTTTAAATGTTGAAATAGAAAAAGAGCGTGCAGATCATCATGTGAAAGAAAATCATATCATTAACCACACCCCTAAAAAGACGAACGTCGATGAAGGAGACACTGTAAGATTTATCATCTCTACCGGCAAAGAAGAAGATGATGATGACAGTGAGGATAAAGCAGATCGTGATTCTAAAATTGTGCGGGAGAAAACTTATTCTGAAAATGTGACAATTCCATATAGTGGCAAAAACAAAAAAGCGCAAAAAGTAGAAGTGTATATCCAAGATAAAAATAATGATAGTGATTCACCGGCTGAAACTTTCACTATTTCCAAAAGCATTTATTATCCTTTAAATTTAACAATACCTAAAGATGATTCAGGTCATTATGAAATTAAAGTAGATGGGAAAACGGTTGACAGAAAAACAATTCATTACGATGATTTATAACTAATCAATACGCCATATGATTCAAATGTTGTTTGAGCATTCGAAATCATATGGCGTATTACTCATATTGTATATATTTAAATAGAGATGATGGATGCGTTCCGCACTTTATAATGTCTTTGTGTGCTTGGCTTTGATATAATAACTAAGGAATCTAAAGGAAAAAATGAGGTGTGAATTTGAAAACAGGTAGAATTATCAGATCATTAAGTGGTGTTTATCGAGTCGATGTTGAAGGTGAAATATATGATGCAAAAGCGCGAGGACTTTTTAGAAAAAAACAAATTTCACCGATTGTTGGTGATATTGTCGATATCGATATTGAAACCCATTCATCAGGCTATATTCAGCATGTACATCCTCGGAAGAATGAATTAAAACGCCCACCTGTGAGTAATATTGACTTGTTGATTGTTGTGATGAGTGCGGTGTCACCAATTTTTTCTAGTCAACTCTTAGATCGTTTTCTCGTCATCGGACATTCATATGGTCTACATCCTAACATCTTAATTACCAAAAAAGATCTTGCGTCTAAAGATGAGCAAATTAAAATTCAAGACACATTAGATTATTATGAGAAAATAGGGTATCAAACACAATTTATTGGTAAAGATGACGATGTGAAAAGTGTCTTTAAAGATTGGGCACCTGGTTTGGCTGTATTGAGCGGTCAGTCTGGTGTAGGGAAATCAACGCTTCTAAATCGCTATGCGCCAGATTTAGCGTTGGCAACGAATGAAATATCACAATCTTTAAATAGAGGTAAGCATACAACAAGACATGTTGAATTATATAAGCGTGAAAATGGGCATATCGCGGATACACCAGGATTTAGCGCTTTAGATTTTGAGCATATCGGAAAGGAAGAGCTTCGAGACTATTTTATAGACATCGCACAATTGGGTGAACTGTGTAAGTTTAGAAACTGTTACCATATTAATGAACCCAAATGTCATGTCAAAGAAAAAGTAGCACAAAATGAGCTACCTGAATTCCGTTATCAGCATTATGTTCAACTTTTTAATGAAATTTCTAATCGAAAGGTAAGGTACTAATGACAAAAATATTTCCTTCTTTATTATCGGCAGACTTTCTGAACTTAAAACAGGAAATGATTGAACTTGAGCGCGCAGGGGTCGATGCGCTGCATTTTGATGTGATGGATGGTCAATTCGTTCCAAACATTTCAATTGGTTTTCCAATCCTTGAAGCTGTCCGATCTGCGACATCTTTACCGATTGACGTTCATTTAATGATTAACAATCCGGAGCAGTATATTGATACTTTTATCGATAAAGGTGCCAATAAACTTTCTGTACATTATGAAGCTACCCCGCATATCCACAGAATTGTTCAAAGAATTAAAAATAGAGGCGTTGAAGCGGGTGTTGTTATTAATCCAGGTACACCCATCAGTGCATTAGATACACTTTTAGATGAAGTGGATTATGTTCTTATTATGTCCGTAAACCCTGGATTTGGTGGCCAAAAATTTATTCCATCATCATTAAGAAAGATAGCGCAATTAAAAGAACAAAGAAACCAACGTGAACTTGATTTTAAAATCGAAGTTGATGGCGGTGTCAATGCCGAAACAGCAACCCAAGTGATTGAAGTGGGTGCGGATTGGTTAGTGGCAGGTTCTTATTTCTTTAATCAACAAAATTATCAGCAAGCAACACAAATTTTAAAAGGTGAGGCATAAACCATGTCAAAAAGCATCTGTTTGTTATGTAGTTCTCGTGATTTACCTGAACAAGTATTAGAATACCATCATAATAAGCAGTGGGCGGGTGTTGATAGAGGCACACTTCTTTTACTTCAACATCAAATCACACCTGTTTTTGCTGTAGGTGATTTTGATTCGATTTCATCTTCTGAACGTGAATGGATAAAATCACATATTACAATTGAACCTGTGCCTGCAGAAAAAGCAGATACAGATTTAGCGCTAGCTGTCCATCAAGCAGTTGCTTTAGGTTACGATGAAATTAAAATCTATGGTGCTACAGGTGGGCGACTAGATCACTTTATGGGCGCGATGGCTTTGCTCCAAAATCCAGATTTTAAAAACAAGAAAATGGTATTAATTGATAAAATCAATGAGATTGAATATTTAACAGAGGGTCGCTACACTATCGAGAATAACGAGCGTTTTAAATATGTATCTTTTCCTTTAGGGGTAGATCAGGTGAAGTTATCTTTAAAAGGTTTTAAGTATGAATTAGATGAAGTGACTTTACAACGCGGATCCACACTGACGATTTCAAATGAATTTATAGAGGATAAGAGCGAAGTGATTGTCCATGAAGGGGCGGTTTTTCTTATGAGAAGCCGTGACGAATAAAAATTAAAGCAACAAAAAACGAGTCTTCCACATAAAGACTCGTTTTATTTTAATCTATTATGTTAATTATACGCGAGTGACTTTACCTGATTTTAAAGCACGAGCTGAAACCCAAACTTTTTTAGGTTTGCCGTCAACAAGGATTCTAACTTTTTGTAAATTAGCATTCCAACGACGTTTTGAAGCGTTTAACGCGTGTGAACGGTTGTTTCCTGTTGAAGCTTTACGTCCTGTAACGAAACATTCTTTACCCATCATCGTACCTCCTTTAAGAAATACAAATACACTTTGCTACTACATACTAACGTAATATACCACATTAAACATTGACATGCAATATTAAATTAGGGTATATTTTCAGATATTACTTTTTGTAGTGGTCGATTTCTGATATAATTTACTGTTGTGATTAAGCGTTGTTTGCTAAGAATGACGAACAAGGAACATCTCCATTGGCATAAGACTTATATGTATAGTAATATAAGGTTTACTAGAAATTGATTTTCTTTACATTTTGTTCATGTAAGTTTTGAAATTGAAAAATGGATGATGACATAAAGCGGACTGATTGAGAATAGGAGGCGTATGATATGGCATTAGAAATTACGAATGATTATGGTAGTATTGACATTTCAAACGAAGTGATAGCATCTATTGTAGGCGGAAAAGCTGTGGAATGTTACGGTATTGTGGGTATGGCATCTCGTCAGCAAGTGAGAGATGGTATTGCAGAAATTCTCGGACATGAAAATTATGCTAAAGGTATTGTTGTGAGAGAAAATGAAGGTGTATTAGATGTTGATATGCATATCATTGTTAGCTATGGCGTTAAAATCTCAGAAGTTGCGCAAAATGTGCAATCAACAGTGAAATATACTTTAGAGCATACATTAAAACTAAAAGTAAACTCTGTGAATATTTTTGTACAGGGTGTACGTTTTAATAATGACGGGAATGACAAATAGGAGGATATTTGCATGATTACTAAGATCAACGGCAATTTATTTGCCGAAATGATTATACAAGGGGCTCAAAACTTATCGAATAATGCGGATATGGTTGATGCGTTAAATGTTTATCCAGTACCTGACGGGGACACAGGGACGAATATGAACTTATCTATGACTTCAGGGCGTGAAGAAGTTCAAAGCCATCTCACAAGTCATATCGGTGACTTAGGGAAAGCTTTTTCAAAAGGTTTGTTGATGGGCGCACGTGGTAATTCAGGTGTGATTTTATCTCAAATTTTTAGAGGTTTCTCTAAAGCATTAGAAGATGAAAAAGATATCGATGCCAAGCAGTTTGCGCACAGTTTTGATGCAGGTGTTAAAACGGCGTATAAGGCAGTGATGAAACCTGTTGAAGGAACAATTTTAACTGTAGCCAAAGATGCAGCACAAGCAGCAATCGATATAGCTGAAGAAACAGAAGACTGTTTGGAAATGATGATGCGCGTTTATGAGGCAGCGCAAAAATCACTTGAAAATACACCTAATCTTTTACCTGTCTTAAAGGAAGTCGGTGTTGTTGATAGTGGTGGTAAAGGGTTAACACTTGTTTATGAAGGTTTCTTAAAAGCAATGAAAGGTGAAAAAGTAGAAGCGCACGCGCCTAAAGTGGATACAGAAACTTTCTTTAATGACGATCATGATTTTCATGGTGTAATTAATACAGAAGATATTGTTTACGGCTACTGTACTGAAATGATGGTTCGTTTTCAACCTGGAAAAGAAAAATTTGATGAAACGACTTTCCGTTCAGATATGAGTGAATTTGGTGATTCTTTACTTGTGATTAGTGACGATGAAATTGTTAAAGTTCATGTTCACACTGAGACGCCAGGTGAAGTATTCACGTTTGGTCAAAAATACGGTGAACTGATTAAAGTTAAAGCTGAAAATATGCGTGAACAACATCGTGAGGTATTACGTAAAGAAGCATCGAATGAAAGTGCAAAGCAAAAGCAAGAACCTGCTCAAAATGTTGAAACGGCAATCGTTACGATTTCTATGGGTGAAGGCATTACGGAGTTATTTAAATCCATGGGTGCAACACATGTCATTAATGGTGGTCAAACGATGAATCCGTCTACGGAGGATATCGTCAATGTGATTAATGAAAGTGGTTGTAAACGTGCAATTATCTTGCCTAATAATAAAAATATACAAATGGCAAGTCAACAAGCAGCTGAAATTGTTGACGTAGAAGCTGTTGTCATTCCAACACGTACTGTTCCTCAAGGTATCGTAGCCATGTTCCATTATGATGAAAGTGTTGAACTTGATGAAAATGAAACTGCGATGACTGCAGCTTTAGAAAATGTAAAGTCTGGTTCAATTACATATGCTGTTCGAGATACAAAAATTGACGGCATTAAAATTGAAAAAGATGCATATATGGGATTAGTGGAAGATAAAATCATTGCGAGTGATCGTGATGAACAACAAGTCATTCAAAAAACTTTGGAGACTATGTTGGATGAAGATAGTGAAATTCTAACCATTATTACTGGTGATGAAGCAAATTCAGCAACAACTGAATGGATTGAATCATTTGTTGAAACACATTATGAAGATGTTGAGATTGAAGTTCAAAATGGTCAACAACCTATTTATCCTTATTTGTTTGCTGTCGAATAAACCATGGATTCAGTAGCTTAGTGAGAGGTCATTTTATGCATGACTTAGAGTGGTGATAACTATGGTGAAGAGGCGCAATGAAATAGATGGATTACTTTCATATACGATCACGCCTCATAGGGGTGAAATAGTCATTTCTTGCTTAATGTGAGATGACTGTTTTACTCCTATTTTTAATGAGAAATAACATCAACTAGGGGTGTTAAAGAATGATATTGAGTGTTTACATGTAATTAAGAAGATGTTTTAAATATTTATGAAACTTTCTATTTTATATGTTTACAATGTCAAATTTTTAATCAATATGGAAGATTGTTATAATAAAGTTACACTTTATGTGGTCTAAAACGGGGGGAGCAAAAAATGAAATATAAAAGCGTATTTGATATTATAGGGCCAACAATGGTGGGTCCTTCATCATCACATACAGCAGGTGCAGTCAGAATCGGATTGGTTGCTAGAGATTTGTTTGGAAAACAACCGAGTCGTGCCGATATATATTTATATGGTTCATTTATGGAAACGTACAAAGGACACGGTACAGACGTAGCATTGGTCGGCGGTTTGTTAGGTTACGATACAGATGATGATCGAATTGAATCTAGTTTGGAAACTGCAGAATCACAAGGAATGCGGGTACATTTTATAGAAATGACTGAGGAACGCTCGCACCCGAATACGGCAATTATAGATATGACGGATGACGATAAAAATATATCTGTTGAAGGTGTTTCAATCGGTGGTGGCAAAATAGAAATTGTGGCGATTAATGGTTTTCCACTTGCGATTAGTGGTAATTATCCAACCTTACTCGTCTTCCACCAAGACACATTCGGTACGATTGGTAAAGTAGCTAATATTTTAGGTGATTACAGCATTAATGTTGGGAGTATGCAAGTCGCGCGTAAAGAAAAAGGCGACGAAGCATTAATGACCTGTGAATTAGATGATGATATTAGTGAAGATGTGTTAGCGTTGATTAGAAAAGTACCTGGTGTTGTGACAGTATCGTTAATGGGGGATGCGTAAAATGGAAAGCATTAAAATGTTTAAAAGTGTAAAAGAATTAATAGCGAAATGTGAAGCTGAGAATAAAGCGATATATGAAGTGATGCTCGAACAAGAGATGGCTGTTACAGGTTTGTCTGCTGAAGCAGTCTATACACAGATGAATCACAACTTGGAAACAATGGAAAAAGCATTAGAAGAAGGACTCGCTGGCGTAACATCTAAAACAGGCCTAACAGGTGGCGATGCTGTTTTAATGAAAGCGTATATTGAAAAAGGTCAAACGCTTGCTGGAGATCTCGTTTTAGATGCTGTGAGTAAAGCAGTGGCAACAAATGAAGTCAATGCAGCAATGGGGAAAATTTGTGCGACACCGACTGCTGGCTCAGCAGGTGTTGTACCTGGTGTTTTATTTTCGCTTAAAAATCGATTACAATTAACTCGACAAGATATGCTGAATTTTTTACTTACATCAGGCGCATTTGGTTTCGTGGTAGCTAATAACGCTTCTATCTCAGGGGCGGCAGGCGGATGCCAAGCTGAAGTAGGTTCAGCAAGTGCTATGGCAGCGGCTGCTATTGTAGAAGCGGCAGGTGGTACGCCGCAACAATCAGCAGAAGGATTTGCAATCTGTCTTAAAAATATGCTCGGCTTAGTTTGTGACCCGGTCGCAGGTTTAGTGGAGGTCCCTTGTGTTAAAAGAAATGCTGCAGGTGCGTCAAATGCGATTGTTTCTGCTGATATGGCTTTAGCAGGAATTGAATCACGTATTCCTACCGACGAAGTGATTGATGCGATGTACAAAATTGGACAAACGATGCCTTCTGCTCTGCGTGAAACGGGTCGTGGTGGCTTGGCAGGTACACCGACCGGTCAACGATTAAAACAACAAATTTTTGGTGATTAAATATGACAAACATCAATCTTATCAATAATCCTTATAGTTTAAAGGAAATTAAAGGCTTAGGTCCAAAGCGACTCGCCATTTTAAATGAAATGAATATTTATACCATTCAAGATCTTGTGCTTTATTTGCCAACGCGTTATGAAGATAATACGTTGGTAGATATCACAACTGCGGAAGACGAAGCCAATGTGACAGTTCGAGGAGAAGTTTATTCGACTCCAACTGTCGCTTTTTTTGGACGTAACCGTTCTAAGCTAACTGTGCATGTAATGGTAAATGGCGTTGCAGTGAAAGCGATATATTTTAATCAGCCATATTTGAAGAATAAAATCCAATTACATGAAACAGTTATTATAAAAGGGAAGTGGTCACGACGAAAGCAAGAAATAAATGGAAATAAAATGTTTTTTAGCGCAGATTCTATTTCCGATGCACAGTACACACCCGTCTATCGTGTAAAGGAGGGAATCAAACAAAAACAACTTAGAGATATGATTCGAGAAACATTAAATCATATTACGATTGAAGAATGGTTACCTGAAGCGTTGCGTACTAAATATAAATTAGAAACATTGAGTGATACATTACACGCTTTACATGAAGCAAAAGACCAGCATTCTCTCATTAAAGCAAGACGAACGTTTGCATTTACAGAATTTTTTATGTTTGAATTACGGATGCAATGGTTGAACAGAATTGAAAAATCAACTGATGATGCGATTGAAGTGGATTATGATTTACAACAAGTCAAAGCTTTTATACAAACGTTACCATTTGAATTAACAGAAGGTCAAAAGCAGAGTGTGAATGAAATATTTAGAGATTTGAAAGCACCGATACGGATGCATCGTCTGCTACAAGGGGATGTTGGGTCAGGTAAAACGGTTGTAGCGGCGATTTGTATGTATGCGATGAAGACTGCGGGTTTTCAATCTGCTTTAATGGTACCGACAGAAATTCTTGCAGAACAACATGCTGATAGCCTTGCACAACTATTTGGGGCGCATATGAATGTGGCGCTTCTGACAGGTTCGGTCAAAGGGAAAAGACGAAAATTGCTTTTAGAACAGCTGGAAAATGGAGAGATTGATTGTGTAGTAGGAACACATGCATTAATTCAAGATGACGTTAATTTTAAAGATGTGGGTTTAGTTATTACAGACGAACAACACCGCTTTGGCGTTCAACAAAGACAGAAGCTGCGTGAAAAAGGGGCTTTGTCCAATGTGTTGTTTATGACAGCGACCCCTATACCTAGAACGTTGGCGATTTCAGTTTTTGGCGAAATGGATGTTTCATCAATAAAGAGTTTACCTAAAGGACGCAAGCCTATACAAACACATTGGATCAAACATGAAAGATATGATCTAGCCATTGAAAAAATGAATAATGAGTTGAAAAAAGGACGCCAGGCTTATGTTATTTCACCTTTAATAGAAAGCTCTGAGCATTTGGAAGATGTGCAAAACGCAATTGCTTTATATGAAAATCTGCAAGTTGCCTTGCCTGATCAACGGATTGGACTATTACATGGAAGAATGACTTCTGATGAGAAAGATCAAGTGATGCATCAGTTTAGTGCTCATGAACTTGATGTGCTCGTTGCAACAACTGTTGTCGAAGTAGGGGTCAATGTGCCTAACGCAACATTTATGATGATATATGATGCAGACCGCTTCGGATTATCCACCTTACACCAACTCCGTGGACGAGTCGGCCGAAGTGATCATCAAAGTTATTGTGTGCTGATTGCTTCACCTAAAACTGAGACCGGTATCGAGCGTATGCAAATTATGACGCAGACCACGGATGGATTCGAACTGAGTGAGAGAGATTTAGAAATGCGTGGACCGGGAGATTTTTTTGGTGTGAAACAAAGTGGCTTGCCTGACTTTTTGGTCGGAAATCTTGTTGAAGATTATCGAATGCTAGAAGTCGCTAGGGATGAAGCAGCACAACTCATTCAATCGGGTGACTTTTTCACGCCAGCATACGAACGTTTGCGTACATTTATTGAAGATAAAATACTCTATCAAAGTTTTGATTAATCATGACACTTAAAAATAAAAGAGAAAATCGCTGTGACATCGCACTATACAAGCATATTAAATTGTTTTGAAACTAAGGTTGAACGTGTTAAAATAATGTGGAGTCAATTGAGACTTGGTACTAAATTTTGGGTGGCGATGATGTGAAAAAGACTAAGGATGAGAGACGCACGCTAATTGAAACAACCATCCAACAAAATCCGTTTATTACGGATCAAGCATTAAGCGAAATGTTTGAAGTGAGTATACAAACGATTCGTCTTGATCGTAATCAACTTAAGATACCTGAACTACGTGAACGTGTGAAAAGTGTCGCAAAAGATCAATACCAAAATATTAGTGCTTTGGAGGATCAAGATATTATAGGTGATATCGTTTCGCTTGAACCGAATCATTATGGTAAATCTATTTTGACAATCACAAAGAAGGACGTTTTTTCTAGAAATGAAATAGCGCGTGGACATGTTTTGTTTGCGCAAGCGAATTCGTTATGTGTCGCAATGGTTAAACATATCGCTGTATTAACAAAAGAAAGTCATATTCACTTTGTAAAGCCTGTTCATTTAGGTGATGTTGTCATGGCAACAGCAGAGGTTGAATTTCATGATGACAAGTATTATGAAATGAGTGTCACTTCTTATGTTGAAAAAGAAAGAGTCTTTGAAGGAATATTTAAAATGTATTACATAAGTGAGGATGAATAAGATGGTAAAATTAGCTGTAGATATGATGGGTGGCGACGATGCACCGAATATCGTTCTCGAAGGTGTTGAAAAAGCAGTTAATGAATTTGAGGACTTGGAAATCATTTTATTTGGAGATGAAAAGCAGTGTCATATTCAGCACCCTAGAGTAGAAGTCAGACATACGACTGAAGAAATTACGATGGAAGATGAACCAGTTCGCGCGATTAAGCGTAAGAAAGATAGTTCAATGGTGCGTATGGCAGAGGCGGTAAAAAATGGTGAGGCAGATGCATGTGTATCAGCTGGGAATACGGGTGCACTTATGTCATCAGGTCTATTCATCGTAGGCCGTTTGCCGGGTGTTGCACGTCCAGCACTAGTGGTGACGTTACCAACAGTAAGTGGTAAAGGTGTTGTACTCCTAGATGTGGGCGCAAATGCAGATGCGAAAGCTGAGCATTTATATCAAAATGCTGTGCTCGGACATATTTATGCACAAAAGCTAAGAGGTATTGAAACGCCTAAAGTTGCGTTGTTAAATATCGGTACCGAAGCTAAAAAAGGAAATAGCTTAACAAAAGAAGCTTTTAATTTAATGTCAAAAACTGAACAGTTTCATTTTGTCGGTAATATTGAAGCGAAGTCAATCATGGAAGACGAAGCAGATGTCATTGTGACAGACGGTTATACAGGTAATATGATTTTGAAAAATTTAGAAGGTATTGCCAAATCGTTTGGTAAAATCATTAAAAATGATTTATTACATAATATGAAAAATAAACTGGCAGCTTTAATTATGAAAAAAGATATTAAGCATATCGCGAAACAATTAGATTACACTGAGTATGGCGGCTCGGTGTTACTTGGGCTTGACGGAATTGTAGTAAAAGCACATGGAAGTTCAAATGCCAAAGCATTTTATTCAGCGATTCGCCAAGCAAAAATTGCAGCGGATACGCGAATTGTTGAAAACATGAGAGAAAAGGTGGCTGAATAAAGTGGGTAAAACTGTTTTAATGTTTCCGGGACAAGGTGCCCAAAAAGTCGGAATGGCACAAGATTTGTATCAACAAGATCAAGATGCCACACATATTCTTAATCAAGCACAATCACAAATGCCTTTTGATTTATTAGAAACGATGTTTGAGGATCCAGAGGCGATTTTAGGTCAAACTGAAAATACCCAACCTGCGCTACTCACACACAGTATGGCGCTATATGCGGCTATGGGACAACCTAAAAGTGACTTTACTTTAGGCCATAGTCTTGGTGAATATGCGAGTTTAGTAATGAGTGGTGTTTTAAAATTTGAAGATGCCGTTCAAATCGTTCGCAAACGTGGGGAACTCATGGCACAAGCTTTTCCTAAAGGTGTCGGAAGTATGGCAGCGGTATTAGGTTTGTCTTTGGAGGAAGTCAAAACGATTTGTGATCAAATTTCAACGGAACAGTACGTCGTTGAACCTGCGAATATCAATTGTCCTGGTCAAATTGTTGTTTCAGGTCATAAGGAAGCCATCGATCGCTTTGTAGCTGAAGGTAAAAGTTTAGGTGCCAAACGTGTTTTACCGTTAGACGTGTCAGGGCCATTTCATTCGTCGATGATGCAAGTCATTGAATCAGAATTTACAACTTATATTAATCAGTTTGAATGGCATTCAGCGACAACACCAGTCGTTCAAAATGTGAATGCATCATCTGAAGTAGATGCGACACAAATCAAGCAAAATATGATTAAACAGTTGTATGCTCCTGTTCAATTTATTGATTCTGTAGAATGGTTAATCGAACAAGGTGCAGACCACTTTATAGAAGTAGGGCCAGGCAAAGTTCTATCCGGTTTAGTTAAAAAGATCAACAGAAATGTAAAAATAACTTCGATTCAAACACTCGAAGATGTAAAGGAATGGAAAGCAGATGAGTAAAGTAGCATTAGTCACAGGCGCTTCTCGCGGAATCGGTCGTAGTATTGCTTTGCAATTAGCAGAAGAAGGTTATCATGTTGTTGTTAACTATGCAGGCAATCAAGAAAAAGCAGAAGAAGTTGTTGAACAAATTAAACAAAAAGGCGTTGATGCAGTAGCCATTCAAGCTAATGTTTCAAACGGCGATGAAGTGAAAGCGATGATTAAAGAAGTCGTTAAAACATTTGGTTCAATCGATGTACTTGTAAACAACGCAGGGATTACAAGAGATAATTTATTGATGAGAATGAAAGAGCGCGAATGGGACGAAGTCATTGATACAAACTTAAAAGGTGTCTTTAATTGTATTCAAAAAGTGACGCCACAAATGTTAAAACAACGTCATGGTCGCATTATCAACTTAACAAGTATCGTCGGTGCGGTAGGTAATCCTGGACAAATTAATTATGTCGCGTCTAAAGCGGGAGTCATTGGTATGACAAAAACAGCGGCAAGAGAACTCGCATCACGTAACATTACGGTTAATGCAGTAGCCCCTGGTTTTATCGTCTCTGATATGACAGATGCATTAAATGATGAGTTGAAAGAAACGATGAAATCACAAATTCCACTAGGTCGCTTTGGACAAGATACAGATATTGCGCATACAGTTGCATTTCTTGCTTCTGATAAAGCGGAATATATCACAGGACAAACGATACATGTAAATGGTGGCATGCATATGGAATAAAGTTTGAGACATGACTTTGTTTCAGACTAAAAAAGTGCGAAATGATTGTGACAAATAAATGTGAAATAAATATTTTAATGCGTATTAATCAAATATCGATTTCATATGATTTGAATCATGGTATAATAGTTCTCGTAAACGGATGAGTCTTCTCGGAAATGGGTTGTATTTAGGCCAATAAAATGGCAAAATATAACAGTCGAGTGTTTCAATTCGATACGAAGAATCATGCAAAGTGTTGAACTACAGCACAAGCTTTTAAAGGAGGTGAAGGGCTGTGGAAAACTTCGATAAAGTAAAAGACATCATTGTTGATCGTTTAGGCGTAGACGCTGATAAAGTAACTGAAGGTGCATCTTTCAAAGAAGATTTAGGTGCAGATTCACTTGATATTGCTGAATTAGTGATGGAATTAGAGGATGAATTTGGTACTGAAATTCCAGATGAAGAAGCGGAAAAAATCAACACAGTTGGAGACGCTGTTAATTACATTAATACACTTGAAAAATAATTGTTTTCATCTGAGTCGATGTTTCGGCTCAGATTTTTTACTAATCTGATAGGTTTCAAGTGTAACATCACGTATAATAGAAGAGCAATTGTGATTGAAGTGTCAATTGAACGATGAGTCCCACTTTTAGTGAACAACATGACAACGTGTGATGTGCTCACTAAAAGTTTGGGAGCGTGTTCATATTCATATATCACCTCTTGGTACACTTGTGGTGAATGTTGTGTCGAACGGAGAAGACTGTGAAGACGTCATCATGTACTTCATAAACACTTAATACAAGGAGGTCAACTCATGGCGAAGGTGAGAAAGGAAGAACTAGTATTACAATTTGAAAAAAACTTTAAAAATAAAATGAAAGAACTTCATTTAACATATCATGATATTTCGATATATCAACAGGCATTTTCTCATTCAAGTTTTATAAACGATTACAATATGGAACGAATCGAGCATAATGAGCGATTGGAATTTTTAGGGGATGCTGTATTAGAACTAACCGTCTCGCGTTATTTGTTTGATGAATATCCGCAATTGCCGGAAGGGGATTTAACAAAGATGAGGGCAACAATGGTTTGTGAACCTTCACTCGTCATTTTTGCACAGCAAATTGACCTGATGCCATTGATCTTGTTAGGAAAAGGCGAAGAAAAAACGGGTGGCCGAACTCGCCCTTCATTAGTGGCTGATGTGTTTGAAGCATTTGTCGGTGCAATATATTTGGATCAAGGGTTAGAGACAGTTTGGAAATTTGCAGAAGCTGTTATTTTTCCTCATGTGAAAGACCAGCAACATTTAGGTGTGATTGATTTCAAAACGAAATTGCAAGAGTATGTTCATCAGAATTATCTTGGTGTGATTACGTATCGTATCGCTAAAGAGGATGGGCCTGCACATAATAAAACTTTTACCTCTGAAATTATAATCAATGGGAAGCCTGTATCTCAAGGTGAAGGACGTACTAAAAAAGAATCTGAACAAAAAGCAGCTGAACAGGCATATTTGCAAATGACACATAAGGAGTAGACAATGGTGTATTTAAAGTCAATTGATGCATATGGATTTAAATCATTTGCTGAGTCAACGCAGATTGAATTTGATGAAGGTGTAACTGCAATTGTAGGACCCAATGGGAGTGGTAAAAGTAATATTACCGATGCTATTAAATGGGTGCTCGGTGAACAATCTGCACGTGTATTGCGTGGGAGTAAGATGGAGGATATTATTTTCTCCGGCTCAAAACATCGTCATGCACAGAATTTTGCAGAGGTTCAGTTGAAATTAGATAACAGCAAAGGCATTTTGAATATCGATGCCGCAGAAGTTGTTGTAACAAGACGACTTTACCGTAACGGAGATAGCGCTTTTTATCTTAATAATGAAAGACAGCGCCTCAAAGATATTAGAGAGTTATTTTTAGATTCAGGTTTGGGAAAAGAAGCATTTAGCATTATTTCTCAAGGTAAAGTGGATGAGGTTTTGAATGCCAAACCGATTGATCGGCGTCAAATTATCGAAGAGTCAGCAGGAGTTCTAAAATATAAAAAGAGAAAAGAAGCGTCACTAGAAAAACTCGATGATACAGAAAGCAATCTGACACGTGTTGAGGATATTTTGTATGATTTAGAGGGTAGAGTAGAGCCTTTAAAAGAAGAAGCGGCAATCGCAAAAGAATATTTGCAACTCAGTCAAACATTAGAACAAAGTGATATTAGAGTCACTGTTCATGATATTCGGTCTTATCAAAAACAAATCGAAGCGCATGATACGACCTTAAATGAATTGAAAAGTACCCAAGCTAAAATCGCCCAGAAAAAGTCTAAAATTACGCATATGATTCAAACGGCTAAAGGGAAACGTTATGAAATCGATCAACAACTTGAAAAGGTCAACCAAAAATTGATTGAATCTACTGAGCAAGTTGAAAAGTTGTCGGGCCAATATCAATTGATTGAAGAAAGACAAAAGAATCAGTCCCAAGCCAATGCACGCATTGAAGAAGAACAAGCTGCGTTAGAACGTCAACAGGCACAACTTGAAAAAGATATGCAAGCGGTAGAAAAAACGATTTCAGATTTGAAAGAAAAACGTAAAACGCTTAACCATCATATCCAAAAGTTAGAGGACCAGTTATATCAATCGGATGCGTCCATTGAAGAAACGCTAGAGCAAAGTAAAGATACTTACTATCAATTAATGACAGAACAAGCGGACGTCAATAATGATATTCGCTTTCTAACACGTACGATTGATGAACATAAAGTGAAGCAATCTCGCTTAGATTCACGTTTGACTGAAGCTTATAATCAGCTAAAAGAGGCACAACATCAAATTGAATCCATGAGTCAGCAACGTCATGACAAGCAACAACAAATGCAAGCGATGCAACAACAAAGTGAACAACTCGAAAATGAATTAGCTCAAATCCAACAAAATCAAAAAGATGATGAATCAAAGCTGTATCAGGCTTATCGATATAATGATAAGCTGAAATCACGAATTGAAAGTATGAAAATACGTGAAGAAGATTTTAGCCATTTTTACCAAGGAGTTAAAGCAGTTTTACAAGCTAAAGATCAATTGACTGGCATTCATGGTGCTGTTGCCCAACAAATCAATGTTTCTAGCGAACATACGACTGCCATTGAAACAGCTTTGGGCGCGACGACGCAACATGTCATTGTTACTGATGAACGTGCCGCACGCGAGGCCATCAATTATTTAAAAACAAAAAGACTAGGTCGTGCTACATTTTTACCGTTATCTGTCATTAAAGGGAAAAAGCTCGATTTATCACTCGTGCGTGTTGCGGAACGGCAAGCAGGATTTATTACCATTGCCAGTGATGCAGTACAAGTCGACGCGCAGTATAGACATATCATCGACAATTTATTAGGTCGAACATTGATTGTAGATACGTTAAAACATGCGAATGAAATTGCACGGGCAATTCAATATAAAACGCGTATCGTAACATTAGAAGGCGAAATTGTTAATCCTGGTGGCTCTATGACAGGTGGTGGGACACAGCAACGCCAAACGATATTAGGACAAAAGGATGAGCTGAATCGTTTGCAAGAACAACTCAAACAATATGTCGCACAAACACAGGCGCTCGAACAAGCTTGTCAAAAAAGAAAAAAAGAGCAAGATGATTTGAGTCAACGTTATGTAGAGGTACAACAACAATACAATCAGTTGAAACACGAACTACATGATTTAGCATTAGCACTTGATCGTTATACTGAAATAGAGCAGCGTTTGAAAAATGAGCATGAAGAATTTGAATTTGAAAAAAATGACGGCTATCAGGCAGATAAAAGTGAAGCGACATTAGTTGCTAAGCAAAAGCGGAAAGATGAGATTAAAAAAGAACTCAATGCTTTAGATGCACAAATTAAAGCAATGACTGAAAAAAATAAAGAAGGTAAAGTACAGACGACACAACTTCAACAACAATTGCATCAATATCAATCAGACTTAGCCGTTATTAAAGAACGTTTAACGACGCAACAACAGCATCTCAAACGTTATAATAAAGAACAACATGACATCAACGCGCATCAGCAAAAATTACTAGATCAATTAGCAGTCATCAACTCTGATGAGGTGAATGACAGTTCGGTTTTAGAAAATATTCAGGTGCAAATCACGCAAAAACAACAAGAAAAGGAAACAGATTTAAATCAACAAAATGAGCTAAGACATGCACGTCAAGATACAGAAGATTTAATAGAATCGAATGAAAGGGCATTAGAAGACACACATCAAAATTTACTGGATATCGAGAGTCAATATCAAGATATTAAATCTGCCCAATCACGACTAGATGTACTCATTGATCATGCGTTAAAACATTTAGATGAAAAATATCACATGACCTATGAACATGCAGCCGCAACGTATCCAAGTCAACCTGAAGAGATTGAGGCATTACGTCAGAAAGTGAAATTAACACAAATGTCAATTGATGAGCTGGGGCCAGTCAATCTGAACGCTATTGAACAATATGAAGAAGTCGACGCACGTTACACTTTCCTTTCTGAGCAAAGAACCGATTTACGTGAAGCAAAATCAACGTTAGAGCAAATTATTCAAGAAATGGATATCGAGGTGTCTGATCGTTTTAGTACAACATTTCATGCGATTCAAGATCATTTTGCTGAAGTGTTTAAGTCGTTGTTTGGCGGAGGACAAGCAGAACTAACTTTAACTGAAAAAGATTATTTAACTGCTGGCGTCGAAATTAAAGTCCAACCGCCAGGCAAAAAATTACAGCACCTCTCGCTTTTAAGTGGCGGCGAAAGAGCTCTAAGTGCTATTGCTTTATTATTTGCAATCTTAAAAGTTAGATCAGCGCCGTTTGTTATTCTTGATGAAGTCGAGGCGGCATTAGACGAAGCCAATGTGATGCGCTATGCATCATATTTAAGAACGTTATCAAAGGAAACACAGTTTATCGTCATTACCCATCGTAAAGGGACAATGGAAATGTGTGACCGTCTCTATGGTGTGACGATGCAAGAAATGGGTGTTTCCCGTTTAGTCAGTGTGAATTTGAATACTATAGATGAAGTGATAAAGGAGGACTCAAAATAAATGAGCTTTTTTAAACGTTTAAAAGATAAGTTTGCCAAATCCGAGCGAGAACAAGATGAACTGTTACAACAAGATGAGACAGTGCAAGATGAAGATGATCATAAAAAGTTAAATGAAGCAGACACTTCATTAAAGTCTCAAGACAACAGTCCGTCTATTGATGATGAGTTCGATGATGGGTTAATATCTATTGAAGAGTTTGAAGAGTTAGAATCTCAAAAAATTGGTGCGAAATTCCGTGAAGGTTTAGAAAAATCACGTGAAAACTTCCAAAATCAATTAAATAACCTATTAGCGCATTATCGAAAAGTGGATGAAGATTTCTTTGAAGCATTGGAAGAAATGTTAATCCAAGCCGATGTTGGATTTAATACTGTAATGGAGTTAGTTGATGAATTACGTTTAGAAGCTAAGCGACGCAATATTACAGAAACTGAAGATTTACGCGAAGCTATTGTAGAAAAGATTGTTGAAATATACCAACAAGATGACGATCAATCAGAAGCCATGAATATTGAAGATGGACGTTTAAACGTTATTTTAATGGTCGGTGTCAATGGTGTAGGGAAAACGACAACGATTGGTAAGTTAGCGCATCGCTATCAATTGCAAGGTAAAAAAGTCATGCTTGCAGCAGGTGATACTTTCCGAGCAGGTGCCATTCAACAGCTTGAAGTATGGGGTGAACGCGTTGGTGTTGACGTGGTTCGTCAAGGAGAAGGATCTGATCCTGCTGCTGTCATGTATGATGCAATTAATGCCGCTAAAAATAAAGGTGTCGATATTTTAATTTGCGATACAGCAGGACGACTTCAAAATAAACAAAATTTAATGAATGAACTTGAAAAAGTTAAGCGTGTTATTTCGCGTTCAATTCCTGAAGCGCCACACGAAGTTTTACTTTGCTTAGATGCAACGACGGGTCAAAATGCTTTAGCACAAGCGAAGGCGTTTAAAGAAGTTACAAATGTGACTGGTATCGTTTTAACGAAATTAGATGGTACAGCTAAAGGGGGTATTGTGTTAGCGATACGAAATGAATTGCATATACCAGTTAAATATGTAGGACTTGGTGAAAAAATGGATGATTTACAGCCGTTCAATGCTGAAAGTTACGTTTATGGGTTGTTTGCTGACATGATCGAACAAAATGTGCCAGAATCTAATGATGATGATTCTGAGAATGAGGCATAGGCTATGCATGAAAATGACTTGATCAAAACAATTCGTATGAATTACTTATTTGATTTTTATCAATCACTCTTAACAGAAAAGCAGCGAAATTATTTACGACTCTTTTATTTAGAAGATTATGCATTAAGTGAAATTGCAGAGACATTTGAAGTGAGTCGTCAAGCAGTGTATGATAACATAAGAAGAACTGGCGATTTGGTAGAAGACTATGAAGCAAAATTAGGTTTATACCGTCGTTTTAAACGAAGACAAGAAATTTATCAATTAATGCATCAAAATATTAATGAACCAGAACGTATTCAATCATATATTAAAGAACTTGAAGAACTAGAATAAGGAGGGTCACTTTATGGCTTTTGAAGGATTATCCGATCGACTGCAAGCGACAATGCAGAAAATAAAAGGTAAAGGTAAAGTGACTGAAGCTGATATCAAAGCGATGATGCGGGAGGTACGTCTTGCTTTATTAGAAGCGGACGTAAACTTTAAAGTCGTCAAAAACTTTGTTAAGACAGTTTCAGACCGAGCTTTAGGCTCTGACGTCATGAAGTCATTAACACCAGGCCAACAAGTGATTAAAATCGTACAAGAGGAGCTCACTGCTTTAATGGGCGGCGATAATAGTACGATTACGATGGCTAAAAAACCACCTACAGTTGTGATGATGGTAGGTTTACAAGGGGCAGGTAAAACGACAACTGCAGGGAAACTCGCTTTATTAATGCGTAAAAAATATAATAAAAAGCCGTTGCTCGTTGCAGCTGATATTTATCGACCTGCCGCTATTAATCAATTACAGACTGTTGGAAAACAAATTGACATCCCTGTGTACACTGAGGGGGATCAAGTTAAACCTCAACAAATCGTGACGAACGCATTGCAACATGCAAAAGATGAGCATTTAGATTTTGTTATTATTGATACAGCGGGTCGTCTGCATATTGATGAAGCGCTAATGAATGAGCTACAAGAAGTGAAAGAAATTGCTACGCCGAATGAAATCATGTTAGTCGTGGATGCAATGACAGGTCAAGATGCTGTAAATGTGGCAGAGTCATTTGATCAACAGTTAGACGTTACGGGTGTTACATTAACTAAACTAGACGGTGACACACGTGGTGGGGCAGCGCTTTCTATTAGAGCAGTAACACAAAAACCGATTAAATTTATAGGTATGAGCGAAAAGCTAGATGGCTTAGAATTGTTCCATCCTGAACGCATGGCATCACGTATATTAGGTATGGGTGACGTTTTAAGTCTGATTGAAAAAGCACAACAAGAAGTGGATGAAGAAAAAGCTAAAGACTTAGAAAAGAAAATGCGCACATCGTCATTCACGCTGGACGACTTTTTAGAACAGTTAGATCAAGTGAAAAATTTAGGGCCACTTGATGATATTATGAAAATGATTCCAGGTATGAATAAAATGAAAGGCTTGGATAAACTTAATATGAGCGATAAACAAATCGATCACATTAAAGCAATTATTCAGTCTATGACACCGACAGAAAGAGAAGACCCTGCTAAACTAAATGTTTCTAGAAAACGTAGAATTGCGAACGGTTCTGGACGCTCGATTCAAGAGGTCAACCGTCTGTTAAAACAATTCAACGATATGAAGAAAATGATGAAACAATTTACAGGCGGTGGAAAAGGTAAAAAAGGTAAGCAAAATCAATTACAAAATATGCTTAAAGGCATGAATCTACCATTCTAAAATGAGTTCGGGGCATAAAATTTTTGATAACCTTGCCACAATGAACGCGTTTGCTTAGGCGCTGAAAACTACAGGTCAGGCTGAGGCTGGCGACGTCATATTATACGTAGATTTATAATAGCGCTCAGGCGATTTTCTATTCAAAATCATCAGAGCGCTATTTATTTTGGAATTGATGCCTCAGACTTATTCAATGTATATTTTCTATATTTGTATATCAAGCACGGGTATAGTAGACTGTTTGAAAGTTTTTGCGTAGCTTCAGTAGCATCTTTATTTCAATATGTATGTTGGTAAAGAAATTTCTCTTTACAAACGTTATATGACCTGTTATTATAGTTTCTTGTAGATAACAAAACTTAATGAGAATTAAAGGAGAGAATAATAAATGGCAGTTAAAATTCGTTTAACACGTTTAGGTTCAAAAAGAAATCCATTTTACCGTATTGTAGTAGCAGATGCACGTTCACCACGTGATGGTCGTATCATCGAGCAAATCGGTACTTATAACCCAGCAGCAGTAAATGCGCCAGAGGTTAAAATTGATGAAGAATTAGCACTTAAATGGTTAAAAGACGGTGCAAAACCAACAGATACAGTTCACAATATTTTATCACGCGAAGGTATTTTAAAAACTTTCGATGAGCAAAAAAAAGCAAAATAATTTTGCTTTAACATTGAGCGGTCAAAGTAATCATAAAAAGGCCCACAATATGCTTTTTTATGATGCCTTGAACCCAATGACAATGTTAATGAAATAGCCGTTGTTCAAGTCAAAGCACGGACGCGCATTTGATTATATAATGCTTTGCTATTTGAAATATAAAGTCATCTACATTGACTTTATAACTTTAGTGTTTTCATAGGCGAGACGTAAATAGGATTCAAACCCTATGACAAATTGAATCATCGGTGTTAAGGGTGAGACGAAATGTTACTGAGATGTAACCGAGTCTCACCCTTTTTATACATAACAATAAGAAATAGGAGGTGCACATCATGAAAGTAGAAGTGGGTAAAATTGTAAATACGCACGGCATTAAAGGTGAGTTAAAAGTTCAATCACATTCTGATTTTACAGATATTCGCTTTCAACCAGGTGAAACATTACAAATTGATACGCCAACGGGAACAATGAATGTGGTTGTTAAATCACATCGCATGCATAAAGGTTTGCATATGCTCACATTTGAAGGCTATACCAATATTAATGAAGTTGAACATTTAAAAGGTTCTCATTTATTTCAAGAAAGAGATCATAAAGATATTGAACTCGGTGCGCATGAATACTACTATTCTGATATCATTGGTTGTACGGTTTTTGATGAAGATAGACCAATCGGACGTGTCACAGAAATCTTTGAGACAGGCGCAAATGATGTTTGGGTTGTTAAAGGAGAGAAAGAACATCTCATTCCTTACATAGCGGATGTCGTAAAAGAGGTTGATATTGAGAATCGTAAAATTATGATTACACCACTTGAAGGGTTGTTAAACGAATGAAGATCGATTATTTAACATTGTTTCCAGAAATGTTTGACGGTGTGTTGAATCAATCTATTTTAAAACGTGCGCGTGAAAAAGAAATTTTACAGACAGAGACGATTAATTTTCGAGATTACGCAGATAATAAGCATCATCAAGTCGATGATTATCCATTTGGTGGCGGGCAAGGTATGGTGTTAAAACCTGAACCTATCTTCAATGCAATGGATGCGATTGATGTCACGGATGAAACGCGAGTGATATTGATGACGCCACAAGGTAAACCGTTTGATCAAAAATTGGCAGAGTCTTTGTCGAAAGAAAAGCATCTCGTTTTTATTTGCGGTCATTATGAAGGCTATGATGAAAGAATAAGAGAAAAATTGGTCACGGATGAAATTTCAGTCGGTGATTTCGTGTTAACTGGAGGCGAATTGCCTGCGATGGTCATGACAGACGCCATTGTTAGATTGATACCTGGTGTATTAAGTAAGCAGGCATCACATGAAGATGATTCATTTTCAAACGGCTTGTTGGAATTTCCTCAGTACACGCGCCCAAGAACGTTTAAAGATATGTCTGTTCCAGATGTATTACTTTCGGGAAACCACGCCCATATTGAACAATGGCGTCACGAACAATCATTAAAAAGAACTTTTGAAAAGCGCCCAGATTTATTAGCATCTTATGATTTAAGCGAAAAAGATCAAAAGTATATTGAATCTTTAAAAGAATATTGAAAAACAAATTGATTTATGCTAGTATATTCTGAGTGTGGAAACACAAAAATCACTATGATCCGCTGCTATATTTTGTCGAGGCAAGAACATAGTTTGAAGGAGAGAATAAAAAATGACAAATCACAAATTAATTGAAGCAGTGACTAAGTCACAATTACGCGATGATATCCCAGCATTCCGTGCAGGTGACACTTTACGTGTACACGTTCGTATTATTGAAGGTAGCCGTGAACGTATCCAAGTATTCGAAGGTGTTGTTATCAAACGTCGTGGTGGCGGTATTTCTGAAACATTCACAGTTCGTAAAATTTCATCTGGTGTTGGTGTTGAACGTACATTCCCATTACACACACCAAAAATTGAAAAAATCGAAGTGAAACGTCGCGGTAAAGTACGTCGTGCGAAACTTTACTACTTACGTAGCTTACGTGGTAAAGCAGCGCGTATTCAAGAAATTCGTTAATTTCGAAGCGCAAAGTAACAAAATAAACATAAAACAAAAACCGGAAATCATGAATTTCCGGTTTTTTATATTTCAATTTATATATATTTCTCATATGAAGCAATCATCTGTGGTTTCGTACCCTGATCTTGATGAAGTCACGAGGCTCGTTTGGGATATTGGAACACGAGTAATGTAGATTTACAGCAATCTAGAAATGAGGTCTATCTCATAAATCATTTATATGTCCCATCAATATGATTATTAAAAATGTTGCCAATATCATGAAATTCAAGTAATACCTTCTCCAAGTAATACCTTCTCTTTGTAGTTATATTTAAGATCATTGAATTCTTAATGAGTTTTCCCCGTTTTTCTTAACCATTTTCGATATAACAATGCGCTGATGAGACCGATAAGTGTGAGTCCTGTTAATGTTTTCCAATAAGGTAGCGCATAGTGTAGTGTTACCTCAGTATCTCCTTTTTGTACAGGAATGACCGTCATTAGCCCATTGCCTTGTTTGACTACTCTTGATTCCCCATGCGCTTCTGCTGACAATCCTTCTCGATAAGGAATAGGTAATACAAGGTACTGTGCTTGATTCGAATTAAAATGTGCTTTCAATTGTTGTGCACCGCGTTCAATTCGAACGGGCTGTACACTCTTTTGAGCTTTTTTAAGTGTTTGATAGTTTTCTCCATATATGCCTTTAATACGGAAACGGTACTTCCCTTGCTTAAGTTTGACTTGAACTGTATCTTTGGCGGGTACTCGAACGGTAACTGGTGTGACAAAACGACGATAGGCATAATTTAATGATGTACGTCTTTGATAGAAATCATCCACTTTTAAGTAATGTGGCTGACTAGGGCTCAGTAATTCAACATCCATCTCAATATAATAATCTTTAAAAGCAGAATGTTGTTGGTGGGGAATTTGAATATTTACGCCTCCGTCTTTTTTATGAACTGATAAGTGATCTTTATTTAATGTTGCATCACGAGGTTGTATGGTTGCTTTGGAAACGAAATTAGTATTCGGTTCAAAAGATTGATTTGCTTTTGTATCTGGCATAACGACGCCTTGTAACATGGCTTGCTCGCGATCTAGAGGCGATTTTAAGTCATCAGGATTATATACTTTATTTGTTAAGTGCGCACTCGGGTATTGGATAAGATTTTTAGCATGTGCCCATGTTGTTTGGCCATCTTTAATATCGTTTTCAGGTTGCATACCATAAGGTAGAAGTGTATCCGGCGCTTTTTTGATACGATCTGAAACCCCCCATAAAGCATACAAGTTTGCACGATCACCTAATAACCGATAAGTACTATTACTATCATATTCCATATTAATCTGCATTTCTTTATCGTAATATTGAAGAATACGACCATCAAAAATGCTAGAGTAGAGCGCTACACCATTAAACCTATAAATGAGACTTGAATTTACTGCATAAGGATCCATATAGTCTATCCGTCCAATAGATGTTTGATGTTGTTTAATTTGGTTGATTTCTCGTTGTAATGTAGGACTATGATATTTTGCAGCTTGCAAATCTTTCATTGTCGACTGATAAGGTGCGATATTATTATGATGATAATCGATAAGTAGGACAAATTGTTGTACTACAAAGAGGATTAGAATTATCCACCGCATATTTTGTGTTAATTTCTTTTGTTTAAGTGCATAATGACTCAAAATGATTAGGATGATGATACTGACAATCATCCACCACATGGCACCTCTCGAAAAGAGCAGGGTTGTGATAGCTAAAAGAATAATCGGTATGAGTGACTGTAAAAAGTCTCTGCGTGTCAATTCATTGAAATATTTAATCCATAGCGTGATGAGTGCACTTGTTGTCAGTGCAAGGAAATAAACCCAGCGTCGTTGTGGAAAGGAAAACCCGTTAAACACACTATCAAAATAAGGCGATAAAGAACCAATTAAAAGAAGCCATGTTAAGACAGCAAACATTTTATATTCGTAATGACGATAGAGTTTAAATGAACATAACGCAACTAATGCAATAAATGTAACTGTAATATAAAATCCATTTGTAAAGATATGATATTTCTGAGAAAAATCTATGATGGGAGAAATTGTGACATCATTCGATTCTCGATCATTATTTAAAAACGAACGTACACCTGTGATAAATCCAATCGAAGCGATGCAAAAGCTGATGATGGTAGCCGGTATCAACAGGTAGAGTTTTTGCCATCTTGTGACACAATCTTTGGGATGTGTATGTATCATACGATAAATTAAATAGACTGTAAGGCCAATTAATTCGTAATAACTAAAATAAAAGTTCGAATATAAAGTTAAAGTAATCGCGATTATAAACAAACCGATTTTACGGCTTCTAAAAAAACGCTCCATACCCCAAATAGATAAAGGTAAATAAATTAAAATATCTCCAAAGAATGACCACGTAAAATTAAAATAGTAAACGACGGAAGAACTTGCGTAAAGAAATGCCCCTAAATAGCGTTCATAACGTTTAAAATTAAATGCTCTAAACATCCCGTATGCAGCGATAAAAGTCATGATACAACGTAAATAAGCCGTAAATATTTGGTTTCCAGGCCAAAAAGCAATCCCTTGAGGGTGCATATGAAATAGCCATTGTCCTAAAGCGACAAATAAGAAATTAAAATACATCATAGGAGAAGTAGCATAATAATAGGCTAAATCAGTAAAGTAATCACCGCCAAGTCCTAAAGATAAATCATAAAAGGACTTAAAATGAGAAAAACGATCATACAAAAACATTTGGAATGGCATCATTTGCTTAAATCCATCTCCGTTACCACTATAAATGATTCCATGAACAACAAAGCGATAGAGGACAGGTAAATAAACAATCAATCCCACAAAACTTGCAACAATCATAAGTTTAAGCCCTTTTTTAAAGGACAACGTTTTAGTTTGCATTTTCAACTTTTTCACTCTTTCTTTTTTGATAATGTTGTCGACACCAACGGCTAAACATGAAACTGAGTCCGACACTGAATATCGAAATAATAATCATTGTTATAAAATAAGGTGGACGATAAGTCAATTGGATTTCCTTTGCATGCGCTGAAACTGGGACGCCTGTCATCATATAGTTCACTTTTTCAACCTTTACCTTTTTACCATCAACTTTAGCGGACATGCCTAGGCGATAAGGGATGTTTATAACTGCCATACCCCCCTGATGTGCTCTCAAACGAATAAAGAACTTCCCTTGTTTTTCAACCAAATGATGCTTCATGTGATGATTGGCTTTTTTGAGAATTTGATAATTTTCTCCATATAAACCACGTAATTGGAAATGATAAATACCTTGAGGAGAAAATTGAATACGAATATTGCCATTTTCGTCTGGCTGAGTCCGATATAATAATTCATTTTGACCAGTGCGATAAATGGAATCATTAAACAAACGATTGTTTTGATAGTCATTCACGATAATCGTACTGTTACTATCAGGCAATCCTTTTTTAACATAAACAATAAGATAAAAATCTTTATTATTTTTTCGAATTGTATACGGAACATGAATGCGCAAGCCGCCCTCTGGTTGGGAGACTTTAATTTTATTCCTACCAATTTTATGTGCATGAATATATGAGGGATAGACCTTATTAATAAGATTGCTTGTTTTTGTCGGATAAGGGTCTCCCTTATTATCTAAAACAACACCTTCGATCATGGCATGTTCACGATCTAGAGGGTGTTTTAAATCACTTGATCGATAGTAACGCGCCATGACACGAACTGGTGGAAGGATATCCTGATTTTCATATATTTGATATTGACCTTGCTGTTTAACCCATTGAAAGTTTGCAGGTAATTCATGTTGGTAATCTTTCAACATTTGATAACGAACAGAAAATAAACTCGCGATATTGGAGCGGCTTCCTGTCGATTGATAACGGCTTACAGATTCTTCTTTTAAATTAATCATCAATTCGTGATAATAAAGTGCTACAAGATGATGATCAAAAATACTCGAATATAGACTCAACCCTCTAAAATTCTGGTACATTGGTGTGTTATCTTGCGCATTTACTCGCCAATCGATACGTTCTCCGGCCCTTAACTGCGACTTCATGTCGTTAACAAGTTCTTGTTGAAGCGGTGTATTGTAAAGACTTGCTTCTACATAAAATCGATTTGCCCTTTTTTCATGGTCTTGATGAAAGATTTGGTACTTTGTAAAAACAAGAGAGACAAGTAAGTTCAATACGAATAACGATATCAAATAAATACTGAACAGAAATGAGAAAATATACTTTGTCTGTGTATTTTTTAATAATAAGGCTAATAGCCCGATGAAAAAGACAGCGGGCAACATATATATCCAAGTGACATAGCGCTCATAAAAATAAGCGCTTATCCATACTACCAATATTGCAGGAATAGAAGTAAAGATATATGTTCTATAGTCTATAGATTTGAAGTGATGGAGATAGCATGCAATTAAACCACTTGAAGCAAATGCGAGTAAATAGTGCCAGCGTTTTTGTGGCGCAGAAAAGCCGTTAAAGAGACTGTCAACATATGGGATAAATGCGCATACAATCGTGATTAAGCTTAGAATAGCAAAGAGTCTAAAGTAAAAATGACGGTATAATTTAAAGGTCAGCAAAGCTTGAATCGTAATGAATAATATAACGATTAAATAATTATCGTAAAATAAATTTGAGCCAGAATTGAATGGCTCAACGAATGGAATACGGCCACTATAAGGAACTCTGCTATTATTTAAAAAGCTGTGAACACCATGAAAGAAAAAGAAAAGACTTGCACCTACGCCTAAAATGGCTCCAACAACAAGCGGAACAAATGATTGCTTTCGATGTATTAAATCTTCATCGTGCCGATAAATTAGACGCAAAAGATAGTAAATGATACCCATTAACACTTGATAATAAGCAAAATAAAAATTATTGATGAACGATATGGCGACGACAATTACAAAAAGTCCTATTTTTCCAGTTCTAAAAAAACGCTCAATACTTAAAAACAGGAGAGGCATCCAAATAAATACATCACTGAAAAATGGCCAATAGACTGTAAAACGAAAATATATCGGTGAAGTTGCAAATAAAAACGCAAATAAAATTGCAGCGTGGTGTTTTAAGTGTATGTATCTTGCATAAGCGTATGTCGCAAGGATAATGCATGCACATTTTAAAATTGAAACAATCAGTGCGAGTTTCAACCAATACATCATTTGAGTTGGATCGATAAGTCCCCAATGATGTAATAACCATGTTATGAGTGCAGTAATGATGAAAATGATATTCGTTGAAAAGTAGTAAGATAGATCTGTAAAAAAATCTCCCCCTAATCCGAAATCGGTCGCATAAAAAAAGGTACCCTCAGACCATTTTTGATATAAAAACATCTGAATTGGTACCATTTGTTCTAGACCATCATTAGGGCCAGTGAACAATAAACCATCTACACTAAAGCGATAAATGATATACGCGTGACCTATTAAAGATAAAATCAATGCTGTGATAATCATGTTTACAGATTGAAAAAAGCGCTTCATCATTGAACCCCACTTTATATATTATCGATCTTTAAGGATGTATTTAGATAAGACATAAGTGATTGGAATCGTTACAATTAAACCGATAAAAGGTGCAATCGATTCGTTAAAACTTAAATATTGTACAAAAATAAAAATAAGCAACGTTTGAGTGCCCATATTCACAACTTGTGTTAGCGGAAAAGCTAAAAACTTTTTTAAGGTTGGTTTGACTTTATAAACAAAGTAACAATTTAAATAGTAAGAAATAACAAAAGCAATAATAAAGCCAACGATATGGCTGATAAGATAATGAATATGAAGTAAGTTCAAAAGGATAAGGTATACGACGTAATAGTTCAATGTATTAATACCACCTACGAGAACAAACCTAAAAATTTCAGCAATTCTTTCTATATTATACATCAAAAAATACCTGCTTTCATGAAATCAAACGTTGTGTGATTAATAGCTATTGACGTTCAAGTTAATTATACTTAAAGTAATGTAGGTACCTCATAATATTCTAAGATAAATCATACATGTGATTCATGTATGGGTAGGTTGAAGAACATCTTGATGAATGCACAACTTAAAATGATATTTCTACCAAAATCAATAATTAATATAACATAGATAAATTGAAAAAACGATGTCTAGCGTATTATTTAAAGGAGTTTAAAATTTATGGTGATTCAGTGGTTTCCCGGTCACATGGCCAAAGCGAAAAGAGAAGTAACAGAGCAATTAAAAAAAGTGGATGTTGTATTTGAGTTAGTAGATGCACGAATTCCATTAAGTTCAAGAAATCCGATGATTGATGAAGTGATACAACAAAAGCCACGCGTAGTCATTTTTAATAAAAAAGATATGTCTCATTTAAAAGAAATGGAAAAGTGGTATACATTTTTTAAAGAAAAAGGGGCCTATCCTGTTGCGGTCGATGCTAAGCACGGTAAAGGTTTAAAGCAGGTCGAAGTCGCAGCTATAGAAGTAACGAAAGAAAAATTTGAACGTGAAAAAGCTAAAGGGTTAAAGCCAAGAGCGATTCGCGCGATGATAGTGGGTATCCCAAATGTAGGTAAATCAACGCTAATAAACAAATTGGCAAAACGCACAATCGCGCAAACAGGAAATAAACCAGGTGTAACGAAGCAGCAACAATGGATTAAAGTGGGTCAATCATTGCAATTATTAGATACACCAGGAATTTTATGGCCTAAATTTGAAGATCAGTTGATCGGTAAAAAGCTAAGTTTAACAGGTGCCATCAAAGATAGCATTGTGCATTTGGATGAAGTTGCCATTTATGGGTTAGAGTTTTTAATTGAACATGATTATGAAGGTTTATTGGCACATTACAAAATTGATGTGCCACGTGATGCAGACAATATTGAATGGTTTGACGCAATTGGGCGTAAAAGAGGCCTATTACAACGTGGAAATGAAGTAGACTATGAAGCTGTAATTGAATTAATTATTCATGAAATTAGAAATGCGAAAATAGGGACATATTGTTTCGATATTTATGATGAATTGAGTGTGCAATAAATGAAACAATCAAAAACTATTGCTCAAATCAAAAAAGAAATACAAGCCATTCAAAATATCCAAAGTTTAAAGGCACACCCGGATTATCATGATACTCGAAAGGGCGTACAACGTATTTTTTTAAGCCGTGAAAAGCAAATCGGAAAAATACAGGCACAGCTATTAAAATATGAGGAAATGTGCCAATTTGAAAATGAAATTTTAGCGCATCATCCGGAAGCATTGATTTGTGGAATAGATGAAGTGGGTAGAGGACCTTTAGCAGGGCCTGTCGTCGCGAGTGCGGTTGTTTTACAACCCGAACATCACTTTATTGGTATAAATGACTCTAAACAACTTTCTTCGGCTAAACGCAAGAACTTGAATACACAGTTACAAGCGAATGTACGTGCATGGCAAATTGGAGTGGTCACACCACAGGAAATTGACGAACGCAATATATACGAAGCAACCAAATTAGCCATGTATCGCGCAATTGAAAAGTTAACTGTGGTGCCTACGCATTATTTAATTGATGCGATGACATTAGATAAAATCGCTGCACCACAGCAGTCCATTATAAAAGGGGATGCTCGAAGTGTTTCAATAGCAGCAGCGAGTATTATTGCGAAAGAATATCGGGATGATTTGATGGCGTCTTATGATCAACAATACCCTGGCTATGATTTTTCAAATAACGCCGGTTACGGGACGAAAAAACATTTAGATGGTTTGGAAGCGTATGGTGTGACAGATATTCACCGCAAAAGTTTTGAACCGATCAAGTCAATCATCGCAAAGAAGCTGTAAGATTTAGTTGCTGATTTGATCTTATTTTGAAGGTCAATTAATCGTATTCGTTTGCAAATTTGTGAATCTATGTTTTACTATAATTAATTTCCAATTAAAGAAAGGAATTTGAAATTTATGGATGAAACATTACAGAAATTGTATAAAGTACTCGTTCACTTTGAAGAAACAGAAGTGGAGATTACACATGATGAAAAGAAATTAGAAAAAATAAAGCAAGAAATTGAACAAAATTTAAATATCTCTATTGAAGAAGAACAACAAGCTGACTTGATTCGTCTATTGAAAGACCATAATTTTGCTGTGGAATCAACAGAAGATGAACAAAAAACGATTAATGTCCCAATGGATGATGACACGCAAGTTACTTTCCAAGCAGACAAGTAATTTGATGAAATCATCCATCCGCTTCTCTGAATAATAAACTTTAAAAATGGCCGGAAGCGAGGTTGCCATATCACATGTATGGTAAACTCATTTCCGGCCTTTGTTTTATGCATTTTTTATGCTTCAAAACAATACATCTTATATCAATGATCTTTGCGGTGGATTGAATCTTGATGGTTAAAACCATTTGGATAACGACGCTCAAGTTTTTCTATGTTTAACTGTGCAATTTCATTCAAATCTGTATCAATGACAGATGCACATGTTGAGAGATACCACAATACATCTCCAAGCTCCTTCTTAAAAGCCGCCTTATCAAAATCGTGATCATGATACAAATGCTTTTTAATGATATCCGCGACTTCGCCGGATTCTCCATTAAGTCCCAATACGGCCATCTGAATATGTTTATGAAAATCGGGCTGATCTTTTAAAGTTCGCATTGCTTTTTGTTGATATGTATTAAAATCCATTAAAGATACCTCCTATTTTTCAGTCTATTAATGTATAAGGAAAGCTAAGTTTATATTATCATAATCAACTACGATAAAAGTGAAATTTAATGCAATACGGAAAGATGCGTCCATCATAAGCTTCTTTCTGTGACATCCTTTTATCATTCATGCCCATTAAAAAGTAGGGCGCTTAAATTAAATGGATTAAATCAGTGTTAAAAGTCTGATAAATAGTGAGAACTCTATATCTATCTGTTTACAATAGCGCTTACATTTCCTATAATTGAAATTGAACTTAACCTTAAGAAACAGGAGGATGGAGTATGAATATCCATGAGTATCAAGGAAAAGAAATTTTTCGCTCAATGGGCGTAGCAGTACCAGAAGGGCGCGTGGCTTTTTCAGCTGAAGAAGCTGTAGAAAAAGCGAAAGAGTTAGATACAGATGTTTATGTTGTAAAAGCACAAATTCACGCTGGGGGACGTGGTAAAGCAGGCGGTGTAAAAATTGCTAAGTCTTTATCAGAAGTTGAAACATACGCGAATGAATTGCTAGGTAAAGTGCTCGTTACACATCAAACGGGTCCAGAAGGTAAAGAAGTAAAACGCTTATACATCGAAGAAGGTGCAGATATTCAAAAAGAATATTACGTTGGCTTTGTGATTGATCGCGCAACAGATCGCGTAACTTTAATGGCATCTGAAGAAGGCGGAACTGAAATTGAAGAAGTTGCGGCTAAAAGTCCAGAAAAGATTTTTAAAGAAACAATCGACCCTGTCGTAGGTTTATCACCTTATCAAGCGCGTCGAATTGCGTTTAACATTAACATTCCTAAAGCATCAATTAATAAAGCAGTAAAATTTTTAATTTCTTTATACAATGTGTTCATTGAAAAAGATTGCTCTATTGTTGAAATTAATCCACTTGTTTTAACAGGTGAAGGGGAAGTTTTAGCGTTAGACTCTAAAATTAACTTCGATGACAATGCGTTATTCCGTCATAAAGATGTGGTGGAACTACGTGACTTGGATGAAGAAGATCCAAAAGAAATCGAAGCTTCTAAATATGAATTGTCCTATATCGCTTTAGACGGAAATATTGGTTGTATGGTTAACGGTGCCGGCTTAGCAATGGCAACAATGGATACAATTAACCATTTTAACGGTACACCAGCCAATTTCTTAGACGTAGGTGGCGGTGCTACTAAAGAAAAAGTGACTGAAGCTTTTAAAATTATTTTAGGGGATGGCAACGTAAAAGGTATTTTTGTAAATATCTTCGGGGGAATTATGCGTTGTGATATCATCGCTGAAGGTATTGTAGCTGCTGTTAAAGAAGTTGAGCTTACATTACCATTAGTCGTTCGTCTTGAAGGAACAAATGTAGACCAAGGTAAAAAAATCTTAAAAGAATCAGGTTTAGCAATTGAACCCGCTAGCACTATGGCTGAAGGCGCTCAAAAAATCGTTAAACTTGTAAGTGAAGCGTAAGGAAAGGATGGGACAACTAAAATGAGCGTATTTGTAGATAAGAATTCAAAAGTTATCGTACAAGGTATTACAGGGTCAACTGCCCTTTTCCATACTAAACAAATGTTAGAATATGGGACACAAATCGTCGCAGGTGTAACACCAGGTAAAGGTGGACAAGTGGTCGAAGGTGTACCGGTCTATAATACAGTGGAAGAAGCTAAGAAAGAAACAGGCGCAAACGTTTCTGTCATTTATGTACCTGCACCATTTGCTGCAGATGCTATTTTAGAGTGCGCGGATGCAGAATTAGATTTAGCTATTTGTATTACTGAGCATATTCCTGTTATTGATATGGTTAAAGTGAAACGTTATCTTGAAGGTAGAAAAACACGTTTAATTGGACCAAACTGCCCGGGTGTCATTACATCTGATGAAACAAAAATTGGTATTATGCCAGGTTATATTCATAAAAAAGGACATGTTGGTGTTGTTTCACGTTCAGGTACATTAACTTATGAAGCTGTTCATCAATTGACTGAAGAAGGCATCGGTCAATCTACAGCGGTAGGTATTGGCGGAGACCCAGTTAATGGTACAAACTTCATTGATGTTTTAGAAGCTTTTAATAACGATGATGAAACAAAAGCTGTAGTAATGATTGGTGAAATTGGCGGTACTGCTGAAGAAGAAGCGGCAGAATGGATTAAAGCCAATATGACTAAACCGGTTATCGGCTTTATCGGTGGTCAAACAGCTCCTCCAGGGAAACGTATGGGACACGCAGGTGCTATTATCTCTGGTGGTAAAGGAACTGCAGAAGAAAAAATCAAAACGCTTAATGATTGTGGCGTTAAAACAGCTGCAACACCTTCTGAAATTGGTGCAACGTTAATTGAAGCAGCTAAGGAAGCTGGCATTTATGAATCATTATTAACAGTGAAGGCATAACAGCATAACTAAAAGTTAAATATTAAAAAGGGTTGGCTCGCGTCAGCCCTTTTTATGCTTGATTTATAAATGAGCCGAATTCTTTGTGTTAAACCGCTCAATGAACAGGTATATTGAGCGCTGTTTAATAGAAATAATAAATATTTAATTCATTTTAGACATACATGGCAGGACATAAATACCTTATAATCTTAATGAGGTGACTAAAAGATGATGAAACAACTGTTACTTTTACTATTGTATGCCGGTTTTACAACACAACAGCTTCAAAAAATATATCCTATCTTACTCGCTTTAAAAGGTAATGTCGACGGCGTTAGTAACTATCTAAATGAAATGTTAAAAATGACGTCCTCTCAAAGCATTGTGCAAAAAATTAGGCGTTTTCGTTCATTAGAAATCGATACAATAGAATCTGATTTAAAACGACATCGTATTATTCCTATAGCGATTCATGACCCTCTTTATCCTTCCCAATTAAAAGAAATTCATGACCCTCCTTTTATCCTTTTTTGTAAAGGTAATCTCCAAACATTTAAAACGATGAAACATACTCTAGCAATTGTTGGCGCAAGACGCTGTACGAACTATACGCCACAAGCACTTTCGTATTTATTTAAAGACTTAAGCGAATACTCAATCACTATTATTTCTGGCTTAGCACATGGAACCGATGCACTTGCACATCAATTTGCGCTTGACTATCATATGCATACTATTGGTATTCTTGGATTTGGTCATCATCATCATTATCCTACAAGTACATTACAGTTGCGACAAAAAATCGAAAACCAGTTTCTTACAATAAGTGAATACCCACCACACACACCTATCGCAAAATTTAGATTTCCTGAAAGAAATAGATTGATTAGCGGATTATCTCAAGGGGTATTAATTACAGAAGCTCGGGCACGGAGTGGGGCACTCATTACCTTGGATCAAGCATTGGAACAAAATCGTAATGTTTATGTATTACCAGGTGATATTTTTAATCAGAACACAAGAGGTAATTTATTGCGTGTAAAAGAGGGGGCAGAAGTGATTTTATCCGCACAAGATATTCTTAAAGATTATAAAAATTAAATGTTAATGCTTTGTGAAATAATTATAAAAGATTGACAAATATAAAATTAACCGTTTATCATTTATCTTTGTAAATAGAAAAAGCAAGGGGGTAACT
>NZ_PPQN01000042.1:87468-115604 GCF_002901995.1 Staphylococcus coagulans
AATCTTGTCATAGTTGAATCGCCTGCAAAAGCGAAAACGATAGAGAAATATTTAGGTAAGAAGTATAAAGTCATTGCATCTATGGGTCACGTAAGAGACTTACCACGTAGCCAAATGGGTGTGGATGTTGAGGACAATTATGAGCCTAAGTATATCACTATAAGAGGAAAGGGACCTGTCGTAAAAGATTTGAAGCGACATGCGAAAAAAGCTAAAAAAGTTTTTCTCGCGAGTGACCCCGACCGCGAAGGTGAAGCAATTGCATGGCACTTAGCAAATATACTTGAGTTAGAAGGTAGTAAAGAGAATCGAGTTGTATTTAATGAAATCACTAAAGATGCTGTGAAAGAAAGTTTCAAACATCCACGCGGCATTGAAATGGATCTTGTGGATGCGCAACAAGCGCGCCGTATTTTGGACCGTTTAGTGGGTTATAATATTTCACCAGTTTTATGGAAAAAGGTAAAAAAAGGGTTATCAGCTGGACGTGTGCAATCCGTTGCATTACGCCTCATCATTGATCGTGAAAATGAGATTCGTAATTTTAAGCCTGAAGAATATTGGTCAATTGAAGGCGAGTTTCGTTATGGAAAATCAAAATTTAATGCCAAGTTTCTACATTATAAAGGTAAACCTTATAAATTAACGAATAAAGATGATGTCGCTGTGATCACTAAAGCATTGGATGGGGACCGTTTTACCGTTTCAAATGTTTCGACGAAAGAAAAAACGCGTCGGCCTGCATATCCTTTTACGACGTCAACCTTACAACAAGAAGCTGCACGTAAGTTGAACTTCAAAGCGCGTAAAACCATGATGATTGCACAACAATTATATGAAGGAATCGACTTAAAAAGAAAAGGTACAATAGGTCTGATTACTTATATGAGAACAGACTCTACACGTATTTCTAAAGATGCACAAAATGAAGCAAAACAATATATCGAGTCTCAATATGGCGCTGATTATTTATCAAAATCAACACAAAAAGGAAAACAAGGAGATCAGGATGCCCATGAAGCGATTCGTCCAACGAGCACACTTCGAACACCTACTGAGATGAAAGATTTCTTAACTCGGGATCAATATCGCTTATACAAACTAATTTGGGAAAGATTTGTAGCAAGTCAAATGGCACCTGCGATTTTAGATACTGTTTCTGTTGATTTGACACAAAACGATATTAAGTTTAGAGCGAATGGCCAAACAATTAAATTTAAAGGCTTTATGACGTTATATGTGGAAACAAATGATGATAAAGGTAAAGAAAAAGAAAACCGCTTACCGAAATTAGAAGTAGGTAATGAAGTTATTGCTACTAAAATAGACCCAGCTCAACATTTTACTCAACCCCCACCACGATATACTGAAGCACGTCTTGTTAAAACGTTAGAAGAATTAAAAATTGGGCGTCCATCAACTTATGCTCCTACAATTGACACCATTCAAAAAAGGAATTATGTTAAAAATGAAAGTAAACGCTTCGTGCCAACTGAACTGGGTGAGATTGTGCATGAACAAGTGAAAGAGTACTTTCCTGAAATCATTGATGTGGAATTCACAGTAAATATGGAAACGTTACTCGATAAAATTGCTGAAGGCGATATTGCTTGGAAAAAGGTTGTCGGCGATTTTTACAACAGCTTTAAACAAGATGTTGCACGCGCAGAAGAAGAAATGGAAAAAATTGAAATTAAAGATGAGCCTGCCGGTGAAGATTGTGAAGTCTGCGGTAGCCCGATGGTAATTAAAATGGGGCGTTATGGTAAGTTTATGGCATGTTCAAATTTCCCAGATTGTCGAAATACAAAAGCCATTACGAAACCGATTGGTGTTAAGTGTCCTAAGTGTAAAACAGGTGATGTCGTCGAACGTAAATCTAAGAAAAACCGTGTCTTTTATGGTTGTTCAAATTATCCAGAATGTGATTTTATCTCGTGGGATAAACCTATCGGCAGAGATTGTCCGAAATGTAACCATTACCTTGCTGAACACAAAAAAGGACGTACAACGCAAGTCGTTTGTTCGAACTGTGATTATAAAGAAGAAGTTCAAAAATAATGTTTTAAAGAGAGGAAAATAATAATGACATCTGTTAATATTATTGGCGCTGGTTTAGCAGGGTCTGAAGCAGCATTTCAACTTGCAGAACGCGGGATTAAAGTGAATTTATATGAAATGCGTCCTGTAAAACAAACACCAGCGCATCATACAGACAAATTTGCCGAATTGGTATGTTCTAATTCATTACGTGGTAATGCATTAACGAATGCGGTCGGTGTATTAAAAGAAGAAATGAGACAATTAAATTCATTAATTATTGAGGCAGCGGATAAAGCACGTGTGCCTGCGGGTGGCGCTTTAGCTGTTGATAGACATGACTTTGCAGGTTACATTACTGAAACATTAAAAAACCATCC
The DNA here is from genome assembly GCF_002901995.1 of Staphylococcus coagulans. Classification (GTDB taxonomy): domain Bacteria; phylum Bacillota; class Bacilli; order Staphylococcales; family Staphylococcaceae; genus Staphylococcus; species Staphylococcus coagulans. The sequence continues at coordinate 89,889 of NZ_PPQN01000042.1, forward strand.
CAATGTTACAGTTAAAAATGAAGAAATCACTTCTATCCCAGAAGGACCTACAATTATTGCAACAGGGCCATTGACAACTGAACCTTTGGCAAAAGAAATTGTCGCATTAACTGGTAAAGATCAGTTATACTTTTATGATGCTGCGGCACCAATTATTGAAAAAGATTCAATTGATATGGATAAAGTGTACCTTAAATCACGTTATGATAAAGGCGAAGCAGCTTACTTGAATTGTCCGATGACTGAAGAGGAGTTTAATCGTTTTTATGAGGCGGCACTTGAAGCAGAAGTGGCCACGATGAACGATTTTGAAAAAGAAAAGTATTTTGAAGGATGTATGCCTTTTGAAGTCATGGCGGGTAGAGGTCCGAAAACGTTGTTATTTGGGCCGATGAAGCCAGTTGGATTAGAGGATCCGAAAACAGGGGAACGTCCTTACGCCGTCGTTCAACTACGTCAAGATGATGCAGCAGGTACGCTTTATAATATTGTAGGATTCCAAACGAGATTAAAATGGGGCGCTCAAAAAGAAGTGATTCGTCTTATTCCTGGATTGGAAAATGTAGATATTGTGAGATACGGTGTCATGCACCGCAATACGTTTATTAATTCACCTGAAGTTTTAAATGAAACATATGCTTTTAAAGACCGCGAGAACTTATTTTTTGCTGGACAGATGACAGGTGTTGAAGGGTACGTAGAAAGTGCTGCCAGTGGATTGGTTGCAGGCATCAATTTAGCACACCGTATGCTTAATAAAGCAGATGTCATTTTCCCTCGTGAAACAATGATAGGAAGTATGGCTTATTATATTTCACATGCAACGAACAACAAGAACTTTCAACCGATGAATGCAAACTTCGGATTAGTACCTGCTTTGGAAGAACGGATAAAAGATAAGAAAGAGCGCTATGAAACACTAGCACACCGTGCATTGACGCAACTGAACCATTTTAAAGAGACATTATAAATGGTCTAAAAAATGGCAAAATAAGTAAAATTTTGATAAATACAAAAATTCAATGTATAATCAATGCAGTTCCCCTTATCATTATGCTACAATGCTAATGATGGAGGGGTTTTTGCTTTGAAACAAATCCAAGAACAATTTTTAGATACATTAAAAAGAGAACGTTTTTTCTCATCACATACGTTAAAAGCTTATCACGACGATTTAGACCAATTTAATCATTTTCTTGATCGAGAACAATTAGGATTGAGAGATTTCAAATATAGTGACGCAAGAAACTATTTACACACACTTTATGATTTAGGTTTACAACGTACAACAGTATCAAGAAAAATTTCTACATTGCGTAGTTTTTATGCTTTTTGGATGACACAAGAGCAAGATGTAGTGAATCCATTTGTCCAATTAGTTCATCCCAAAAAAGAGCGTTATTTACCTACGTTTTTTTATACAGAAGAAATGGAAGCGCTATTTCAAACTGTAAGTAAGGGGGACCAAAAAGATCTCAGAGATCGTGTGATTCTCGAGCTGCTTTATGCGACGGGGATTCGGGTTTCGGAATTGGTGTCTTTAAAAGTTTCAGATGTTGATTTAGAAATGTGTTGGGTAAAAGTATTGGGTAAAGGTGGAAAAGAACGGATTGTACCTTTCGGCGAGTTTTGTCGACAGAGTCTTGAAGAATATTTAAATCAGTTTAAGCCTATTCAAGATGTTCAGCACGACTATCTGATTACTAACTTAAAAGGTCAACCGATTACCGAAAGAGGTGTGCGCTATGTTTTAAATGATATCGTCAAACGGACTGCTGGTGTAACTGCGATTCATCCACATAAGTTGAGACATACATTTGCAACACATATGTTAAATGAAGGTGCAGACCTTAGAACTGTTCAAAGCTTACTGGGACATGTTAATTTATCTACGACAGGCCGATATACACATGTAACAAATCGACAGTTGAGAAATGTTTATTTAAAGGCACATCCACGTGCGAGAAAAGGAGAGTAATTTAACATGAGTTCATCAATTCATGCGACAACGATATACGCAGTAAGACATAATGGTGAAGCAGCAATGGCCGGAGATGGTCAAGTCACTTTAGGTGAACAAGTCATTATGAAACAAACTGCTAAAAAAGTTCGTAAATTGTATAATAACCGCGTCGTTGCTGGTTTTGCAGGTAGTGTATCGGACGCATTCACATTGTTTGAAAAGTTTGAAGGAAAATTACAACAATATAGTGGTAATTTGGAAAGAGCTGCTGTAGAACTCGCAAAAGAGTGGCGAGGCGATAAACAACTCCGCCAACTTGAAGCGATGTTAATTGTCATGAACAAAGATAATATTTTAGTCGTTAGTGGGACAGGTGAAGTAATTGCACCGGATGATGATTTAATTGCAATCGGATCGGGTGGTAATTTTGCTTTGAGCGCCGGACGTGCACTAAAAAGACACGCATCACATATGAGTGCACGAGAAATGGCCTATGAAAGTCTTAAAGTGGCTTCTGAAATTTGCGTGTTCACTAATGATCACATCACTGTAGAAGAATTATAATGGAGGGTTTAAAGCATGGAGAACAATGCGATTAAATATACACCTAAAGACATCGTAGATAAACTCAATGAATATATCGTTGGGCAAGATGAAGCGAAGAAAAAGGTAGCCATTGCCCTTAGAAATCGTTACCGTCGTAGTTTGCTTGATGATGAAGTTAAACAAGAAATTGCCCCTAAAAATATATTGATGATGGGACCAACAGGTGTGGGTAAAACTGAAATTGCCCGTCGTATGGCTAAAATTGTCGGCGCACCATTTTTAAAAGTTGAAGCGACCAAGTTTACTGAAGTAGGCTACGTTGGTAGAGATGTTGAGAGTATGGTACGTGACTTAGTCGATGTTTCGGTAAGATTAGTTAAAGATGAGAAAAAAGCAAATGTTGTTGAAGCAGCAACGGCAAAAGCTAACGAAAAGCTCGTTAAACTCCTTGTACCTAGTCTTAAGAAAAAAGCCAGCAAAAACACAAATAATCCTTTAGAATCTTTATTTGGTGGTGCGATTCCAAACTTTGGACAGCAAAATGAAGAAGAGGAAGAAGAACCGCCAACAGAGGAAATCAAAACAAAACGTTCTGAAATTAAAGTCCAACTCCTTAACGGAAAACTAGAAGAAGAAAAAGTACGTGTTAAAGTAGAACAAGATCCGGGTGCTTTAGGTATGTTAGGTACACAGCAAAACGAACAGATGCAAGAAATGATGAGCCAATTAATGCCTAAGAAAAAAGTTGAAAAAGAAGTACCTGTTAAAACAGCACGTAAAATTCTTATTGATCAATTTGCTGATGAAATGATTGACCATGAGACGGCAAACCAAGAAGCGCTTGAACTTGCGGAGCAAATGGGTATTATCTTTATAGATGAAATTGATAAAGTTGCTACGACAAGCCAAAACAGTGGTCAAGATGTTTCTCGACAAGGTGTGCAACGTGATATTTTACCTATCCTTGAGGGTAGCGTTGTAAGAACAAAATATGGTACTGTGAGTACGGAACATATGCTCTTTATCGGCGCGGGTGCGTTTCATGTTTCTAAACCAAGCGATTTAATTCCAGAACTTCAAGGCCGATTCCCAATTCGTGTGGAATTAAAAGATCTCACTGTAGATGATTTTGTAAGAATTTTAAAAGAACCAAAATTATCTCTGATTAAACAGTATGAATTGCTATTGCAAACGGAAGAAGTGACAGTGAATTTCACAGATGAAGCGATATACAGACTTGCAGAGATGGCATACCATGTCAATCAAGAAACGGATAATATCGGTGCCCGTAGACTGCATACAATCTTAGAAAAAATGTTAGAAGACTTGTCATTCGAAGCGCCACATATGCCACACGCTCAAGTGGATATTACGCCACAATATGTAGACGATAAATTAAAAACAATTTCAACGAACAAAGATTTAAGCGAATTTATTTTATAAGAAAAAAAGGAGAAATGACATGAGCTTATTATCGAAAACGAGAGAATTAAGTAGTTTGTTACAAAAACATAAAGGTATCTCTGTCGACTTCAAAGATGTTGCACAAACGGTGAGTAAAGTTACAGTTACAAATGTATTCATTGTTTCTCGCCGTGGTAAAATTTTGGGATCTTGCTTGAATGAATTACTTAAAAATGAACGTATTATTCAAATGTTAGAGGACCGTCATATTCCAGAGGCTTACACAGAAAAATTAATGCACGTATACGAAACGTCATCAAATATTACAATTGATAGTGACTTATCAGTATTCCCACCAGAAAATGAAGATTTATTCAAAAATTCAAGAACAACAATTTTCCCAATTATTGGTGGAGGCGAACGCTTAGCTACACTTGTGCTAGGCAGAGTTGCAGATGATTTCGGTGAAAACGACCTTGTCCTTGGTGAATACGCTGCAACAGTAATTGGTATGGAAATATTACGTGAAAAACATTCAGAGATTGAATCTGTAGCTCGTGATAAAGCAGCAATCTCAATGGCAATTAACTCTTTATCTTACTCGGAAAAAGAAGCGATTGATCATATATTTGAAGAACTCGGTGGCAAAGAAGGTCTCTTAATTGCCTCAAAAGTTGCAGACCGCGTAGGCATTACACGTTCGGTTATCGTTAACGCTTTAAGAAAACTTGAAAGTGCCGGCGTTATTGAATCACGTTCTTTAGGTATGAAAGGGACTTTTATTAAAGTCAAGAAAGAAGCATTCTTAGACGAATTAACACGTGCAGAATAATTGGATTGCGTTGTTGCAAACTCGCGCATGTTATGATATATTAATTAGCGGCTATAAAAGTCAAAACACACACGCAACACCGAAGTATAAAAGGGTGCGATGAATTTCATCGTTTTTATATGAGTGTTCGTGGCGGATGTAAACCAATAGGAGGAATTTATATTATGGCAGTAATTTCTATGAAACAATTACTAGAAGCTGGTGTTCACTTCGGTCATCAAACACGCCGTTGGAACCCAAAAATGAAAAAGTACATCTTCACTGAAAGAAACGGTATCTACATTATCGACTTACAAAAAACAGTGAAAAAAGTTGAAGAAGCATACAACTTTATTAAACAAGTATCTGAAGAAGGCGGTAAAGTCTTATTCGTAGGTACTAAAAAACAAGCGCAAGAATCAGTGAAAGCTGAAGCAGAACGCGCTGGCCACTTCTATGTTAACCAAAGATGGTTAGGTGGTATTTTAACAAACTATAAAACAATCTCTAAACGTGTACAACGTATTTCTGAAATTGAAAAAATGGAAGAAGATGGAACATTTGATGTTCTTCCTAAAAAAGAAGTTGTAGAACTTAAAAAAGAATATGACCGTTTAATTAAATTCTTAGGCGGTATTCGTGATATGAAATCAATGCCACAAGCATTATTTGTCGTTGACCCACGCAAAGAGCGCAACGCAATTGCAGAAGCACGTAAATTAAACATTCCTATCGTTGGTATCGTTGATACAAACTGTGATCCGGATGAAATTGATTACGTAATCCCAGCGAATGACGACGCAATTCGTGCGGTTAAATTATTAACTGGTAAAATGGCAGACGCAATTTTAGAAGGACAACAAGGTGTATCAAACGATGAAGTAGCTGCTGAACAAAACATCGACTTAACTGAAGATGAAAAAGCAGACAACGAATCAGCTGAAGCAGTAGAAACAACTGAAACATCTGTTGAATCTAACTAAGTCGCATCTTGAAATGGGTGTGGGATAGAAACTTATTTGTTTTCATCGACCCACTAATGGCAAAGATGACTTGGATTGAGAAAAGCTTGATTTAAAGTGTAGAATCAAACGCGTCATCTACTGCCACTTTATCATTTTGAGTATTTTCATTGGGTTGAGACGTGAATATGTCCCAGCCCCTTTTTTTAAAATAAATATTGATTGAATATTGGAGGAATCATGAATGGCAATTTCAGCTAAACTTGTTAAAGAATTACGTGAAAGAACTGGCGCAGGTATGATGGATTGTAAAAAAGCATTAGAAGCAACTGATGGGGACATTGATAAAGCCATTGACTACTTACGTGAAAAAGGTATTGCTAAAGCAGCTAAAAAAGCAGACCGTATTGCAGCAGAAGGTATTACGCATGTTGAAGTAAAAGGTAACGATGCAGTTATCGTAGAAATCAACTCAGAAACAGACTTTGTTGCACGTAACGAAGGCTTCCAACAACTTGTAAAAGAAATTGCTAACCAAATTCTTGAAACAAAAGCGGATTCAGTTGAAGCTTTAAATGAAACAACGTTACCAAACGGTAAAACAGTTTCTGAACATATGACTGAAGCGATTTCAACAATTGGTGAAAAATTAAGCTTACGCCGTTTCGAAATCAAATCTAAATCAGACAGTGATGCATTCGGTGCATACTTACACATGGGCGGACGTATTGGTGTTCTTGCAGTTGTTGAAGGTTCAACTGACGAAGAAGCAGCAAAAGACGTTGCAATGCACATCGCTGCAATCAACCCTAAATACGTTTCATCTGACCAAGTAAGTGAAGAAGAAATCAACCATGAAAGAGAAGTATTAAAACAACAAGCATTAAATGAAGGTAAACCAGAAAACATCGTTGAAAAAATGGTTGAAGGTCGTTTACGCAAATATCTTCAAGAAATTTGTGCTGTTAACCAAAACTTCGTTAAAGACCCTGACCAAACAGTTGAACAATTCCTTAAATCAAAAGGTGGTCAATTAGTAGACTTCGTTCGTTACGAAGTTGGTGAAGGTTTAGAAAAACGTGAAGAAAACTTTGCTGATGAAGTAAAAGGACAAATGAAATAATCGACACGGTTTTGTATAAGAAAGAAGACACCTTTCGTGTCCTCCTCTGCAGGACTTCAATGCAAGATTGAAGCCGTGTAGAAGGGTGATGCTTATTGTGTCTTCTTTACTTGTATTGTTTTACATATTACGAATAGAGAGGTTAAAATAATGACTGAAACTTCAAAATATAAGCGAGTAGTTTTGAAACTGAGTGGAGAAGCATTAGCAGGGGACAAAGGATTTGGAATTAATCCAATGATTATTAAAAGCATTGCACAACAAGTAGCAGAAGTCGCAAAAATGGATACAGAAGTTGCTGTCATCGTGGGTGGCGGTAACATTTGGCGTGGCAAAACTGGTAGTGACTTAGGCATGGATCGAGGAACTGCTGATTATATGGGTATGCTCGCGACAGTGATGAATGCACTTGCATTACAAGACAGCTTAGAACAACTTGATTGTGATACACGTGTCCTTACATCTATAGAAATGAAGCAAGTTGCAGAACCTTATATTCGTCGTCGTGCGATTCGTCATTTAGAGAAAAAACGCGTTGTTATTTTTGCAGCGGGTATCGGTAACCCATACTTCTCAACAGATACAACAGCTGCATTACGTGCTGCTGAAGTTGAAGCAGACGTCATCTTAATGGGCAAAAATAATGTTGATGGTGTTTATTCAGCAGATCCAAAAGTAGACCCGAATGCTAAAAAATATGAGCGTTTAACATACATTCAATTGTTACAAGAAGGTTTACAAGTCATGGATTCAACAGCCTCTTCATTCTGTATGGACAACAATATACCTTTAAAAGTGTTCTCTATCATGGAAGAAGGTAATATTAAACGTGCTGTCCAAGGTGAAGATATAGGGACAATTATTACAAAATAATATAGAGGTGCAAAAAAATGAAAGAAACTATTCAAGATGCTAAAAGTCGTATGAAAAAATCAATTGAGAATTTATCTCGTGAATTGGCACAAATTAATGCAGGACGCGCAAACTCTAACTTATTAGCTGGCGTTGAAGCGGACTACTATGGTGCACCAACACCTGTCCAACAATTGGCAAGTATTAATGTACCTGAAGCACGTCTTCTTGTTGTTTCACCATACGATAAAACATCTATTGGTGACATTGAAAAGGCCATTATTGCCGCAAACTTAGGTGTTAATCCAACGAGTGACGGAGAAGTGATTCGTATTATGGTGCCTGCACTCACTGAAGAACGTCGTAAAGAACTGGTTAAAGATGTAAAGAAAACAGGTGAAAACGCAAAAGTATCAGTTCGTAATATTCGTCGTGATGCAAACGATCATCTAAAAAGACAACAAAAAGATGGCGAAATTTCTGAAGATGAATTACGAAATGGTTCTGATGAAGTTCAAAAAATAACTGATTCATCAATTAAAGATATCGATCAGTTAGTTGCTGATAAAGAAAAAGATATTATGTCAGTTTAAGTTTTACACTTACCAACGAGTAGACAAGAATCAATCAAATGAATAGGGTGAAATTGACGCTTTTCTTTATTTACAAGAGGCGCTATATTGATAAATTAAAATCAATATTATAAGTTTTATTTCTTATCATATCGTGATTCCTTACCCTAATTTCATAGTAAAATTGTAGAAATGGTTTGCCTTCTCACTGAGCTGTACCGAATACGACTTTGGTACAGTTTTTTTCTTTGTTTATTCAATGCGCTGATTGAGTGTGATAAAATGGTAGATAATTGTACGCTAAAGAGATTATAATATTTTAAGAGACGGAATAGGCTCGGAGGAACGCGCATGTTTAAGAAATTTAAGAAGAAAATCGACAGTCAAAAACATGTCGATCAAATCGATTTACATAATATACCTGAACATATAGCGATTATTATGGATGGCAATGGTCGTTGGGCAAAGCAACGAAAAATGCCACGAATTAAAGGTCACTATCAGGGAATGCAGACGATTAAAACCATTACGCGAGCAGCTAGTGATTTGAATGTTAAATATTTAACACTTTATGCATTTTCAACTGAGAATTGGTCACGTCCTGATGAAGAGGTTAACTATATCATGGGATTACCTGTTAACTTCTTAAATACATTTTTACCCGAATTGATTGAAAAAAACGTACGTGTTGAAACGATTGGTTTTATAAATGATTTACCCGAAAAAACAATTCAAGCCATAGATGAGGCTAAAAATAAAACAGCTGACAACACTGGATTGACATTAATATTTGCAATCAATTATGGGGGTCGAGCTGAAATTATCAATGGTATCCAGAATATGATGAAAGAGATGCGACACGCTTCAGATGATGATATCGATGCACTTACTGAGCAGCATTTCCAAAAATATTTAATGACACACGATTACCCAGATCCAGAATTATTAATACGGACTTCAGGTGAACAACGTATAAGCAACTTTTTGATTTGGCAATTATCTTATAGTGAGTTTATATTTAATTCTAAATTGTGGCCTGACTTCGATGAGGCAGAATTAAGAGCATGTATAAAAACATATCAATCACGCCAAAGACGATTTGGAGGATTGTAGATAGGAGTAGTGGGATGAAAGTAAGAACAATCACAACGATTGTCGCATTAATCGTTTTCTTACCTATTTTACTGATTGGCGGATCAGTATGGATGTATTTTACATTCTTATTAGCTTTAATTGCTTTAAAAGAGCTTTTAAACATGAATCGAATTCAATTGCTGTCAATACCAGGGATTATCAGTGCCTTGGCTCTGTTTATTATTATGATTCCACAAGATTTAGGCGCATGGGTGCCCGTATTACAACAGAAATCGTTGATAGCGATGAGCTTTGTTATTTTAAGTTATACGGTGATGTCCAAAAACCGCTTTAGTTTCATGGATTCAGCATTTTGTTTAATGTCTGTTGCCTACGTAGGGATAGGATTCATGTACTTCTATGAAACGAGAGAAGCCGGCTTGCAATATATACTATTTGGTTTGTTGATCGTTTGGTTAACAGATACAGGGGCGTATATTTTTGGCCGACTTTTTGGAAAACATAAACTATGGCCGATTATTAGTCCGAATAAAACCGTTGAAGGCTTCGTTGGGGGGTTGATTTGTAGTCTCATCGTACCTCTTACATTTATGTTTTTTGTATCATTTGAGTATCACATCAGTTTAATTCTTTTATTAACTGTTGTGCTCAGTGTCTTTGGACAGTTGGGTGACCTAGTAGAATCAGGATTTAAGCGCCATTTTGGTGTGAAAGATTCTGGACGTTTGTTACCCGGTCATGGTGGTATTTTAGACCGTTTTGATAGTTTCATGTTTGTTTTACCTTTAATGAATATTTTCTTAATTCAAATGTAAAGTGAAATGAGGAACATTAATGAAAAATATAGCAATTTTAGGCGCGTCAGGTTCAATAGGTCAGCAAGCGATTGATGTGATTGCGCGTCATCCAGAATCATTTAACTTGATTAGTTTTACCGTTGGGAAAAATATTGAATTTGCAATTGAAGTGATTGAAAAGTTTAAACCAGAGATTGTTTCTGTTCAAGATGAAGCGGATGTTGAACGCTTAAAACCTTATCATTCTAACATAGTGAGTGGACGCCAAGGATTAATCGATGTTTCAACATATGAAAAAAACGATTTAGTTTTAAATGCGCTTCTAGGAAGTGTCGGGTTAGAGCCTACAATGAAAGCGATTGAAGCAGGGAAAAACATAGCACTTGCGAATAAAGAGACTTTAGTTGTGGCTGGAAAACTCGTCATGACCCACGCAAAGCGTTATGGTGTTGATATCCTTCCTGTAGATTCAGAACATGCTGCAATTTTCCAATGTTTAAATGGTGAAGATATGCATAAAATTAAAAATGTTACAATTACTGCGAGTGGCGGCTCTTTCCGAGAGTTAACGCGTGAACAATTAGAACATGTCACTGTGGAAGATGCATTGAATCATCCCAATTGGTCAATGGGGAATAAAATCACGATTGACTCTGCAACGATGATGAACAAAGGCTTTGAAGTGATTGAAGCAAAATGGTTGTTTGATTTGAAAATAGATCAAATAAAAACAATCTTGCATAAAGAGAGCATTATCCATTCACTGGTCGAATTCGTTGATACGAGTGTGATGGCACAACTTGGTACCCCTGACATGCGTATGCCGATTCAATATGCCTTTACTTATCCAGAGAGAATTGAACATCGAGCGCCATCATTAGATTTAGCGCAAGTGGCGCAATTGCACTTTCAAGAAATGGATCTTGATCGATATCGATGTTTGAAATTTGCTTATGATGCACTGCGTATAGGTGGTTCAATGCCAGTTGTACTCAATGCCGTCAATGAAGTTGCAGTGGCTAAGTTTTTAAACCATGAGATTACATTTCTTGAAATTGAGCATATGATTGAGCGTGAAATGGCAGCACATGAAGTGATTCCAGATCCATCTTTAGAAGAAATATTAGAAATTGACTATTATTATAAAACAAAATCATATGAGGTGTAGTGCCTATGTTAATAACACTTATCGCTTTTATTATCGTATTCGGTGTGCTTGTATTCGTGCATGAGTTCGGTCACATGTTTTTTGCGAAACGAGCAGGTATCATGTGTCCAGAATTTGCGATTGGTATGGGACCCAAAATCTTCAGTTTTCGTAAAGATGAAACCCTTTATACTATTCGTTTATTACCAGTAGGTGGATATGTTCGAATGGCTGGAGATGGACTAGAAGAAGCGCCCGTACAGCCGGGTATGCATGTTAAAATTAAAGTGAACGATCAAAATGAAGTAACGCATATCATTTTAGACGATCAACATAAATTTCAAAAAATAGAAGCTATAGAAGTAAAGAAAATTGATTTACAAGAACAATTGTATATTGAAGGTGTTGCTGCCGATGATCAAGAGCGCCATCATTATTCAATAGCGAAGAAAGCCTATTTTGTACAAAATGGAAGCTTAATACAAATTGCACCGAGAGATCGACAATTTGCACACAAGAAACCGTATCAAAAGTTTTTAACTTTATTTGCAGGACCGTTATTTAATTTCATTTTAGCTTTCGTACTGTTAATTGGTTTAGCCTATTATCAAGGTGCGCCAAGTACGACAATTGATCAGATTGCAAAAGATTCACCCGCAGAACAAATTGGTCTTCACAAAGGTGACACAATCAAAAAAATTGGAAACCAAGAAATTAACCGCTTTGACGATGTGAGTAAAGCATTGAATCAAACTAAAGGAGCCGAAACGACGGTCGAAGTTGAACGTAACGGTAAAACGATTAATAAAAAGTTTGAACCGAAAAAAGTTGAAATTCAAACTTCTAAAACTTCCAAACAAACGTCTTATCAACTAGGGTTTACAACAACAAAAGAAAGATCTCTATTCGAACCTTTAATTTTTGGTATTGAAGAAACGTTACGCTTTGGGAAACTCATCTTTGTTGCAGTTGTTGGTATGATTACAAGTATTTTCACAGGGACATTTAGTTTTGATATGTTAAATGGACCAGTCGGTATCTATAAAAATGTCGACACCGTTGTTAAAACAGGAATCATTAATTTAATCACTTGGACTGCAGCATTAAGTGTGAACTTAGGTATTATGAACCTTTTACCTGTTCCGGCACTTGATGGTGGACGTATTTTATTTGTATTTTATGAAGCCATCTTTAGAAAACCAGCCAATAAAAAAGCTGAGACAGTGATCATAGCAGCGGGTGCAGTGTTTGTACTTATTGTTATGGTGCTCGTCACTTGGAATGATATACAACGTTATTTCTTATAAAACGACTAGGGAGGAACAATGAAGGATGAAGCAATCAAAAGTTTTTATTCCAACATTAAGAGAAGTACCTGCTGAAGCAGAGGCAAAAAGCCATCAACTATTATTAAAAGCAGGTTTAATTAAACAAAATGCAGCAGGCGTATATAGTTACTTGCCGATTGCGACACGCGTAATCCATAAAATTTCTGAAATTATTCGTGAAGAAATGGAGCGTATTGATGCTGTAGAAGTTGTCATGCCTGTATTACAGCAGTCTGAATTATGGAAAGAGTCAGGACGATGGGATGCATATGGCATGGAATTGATGCGTCTTCGTGATCGTAATCAACGTGAGTTTGCGCTTGGACCGACGCATGAAGAAGTCGTGACATCACTTGTTCGTGACGAGTTGCGTTCTTATAAACAATTGCCTTTAACATTGTTCCAAATCCAAACAAAATTCCGTGACGAGAAAAGACCGAGATTTGGCTTATTACGTGGTAGAGAGTTTATTATGAAAGATGCTTATTCATTCCACACGGATGAAGCTTCTTTAATGGAAACATATCAAAACATGTTTCATGCTTATCAAACGATATTTAACCGAGTAGGCTTAAACGTAAGACCGGTTGTTGCTGATTCAGGTGCGATTGGTGGTAATCATACGCACGAATTCCACGCTTTAAGTGCAATTGGTGAAGACACAATCGTTTATAGTGAACAAAGTGACTATGCAGCAAACATCGAAAAAGCAGAAGTTCCTTACTATGCGTCTAATACGATATTAGATGCACAAAAAGACCTAGAAAAGGTAGAGACTCCGAATATGAAAACAGCGAAGCAAGTCGCTGATTTCTTAGGTGTGCCTTTAGAAAACATCACTAAAACAATGGTCTTCAAAGTGAATGGTGAGTTCGTTTTAATTTTAGTTAGAGGACATCATGAACTCAATGAAGTTAAAATTAAAGATTACTTTAAAACAGACGATGTTGCTCTCGCTTCAGATGAAGAGATACGTAATTTGCTAAATGCAACTTCTGGCTCTTTAGGACCAATTACTGATAGAGATATCAAAGTATATGCAGATCAATTTGTTCAATCTGCAAACAATTTAATTGTAGGTGCTAACGATGATGGCTATCACTATGTCAATGCCAATGTAGATCGTGATTTTAAAGTTGAAGCTTATGGCGATTTTCGTTTTATTTTGGAAGGTGAGCCTCTAGCAGATGGATCCGGTCCGGCACGTTTTGCGGAAGGTATTGAAGTGGGACAAGTCTTTGTTTTAGGCGAAAAATATTCAGAGTCAATGCATGCGACCGTTTTAAATCAACAAGGACGTGAACAAAACCTTACAATGGGTTGTTATGGTATTGGTGTATCTCGAACATTAAGTGCAATTATTGAACAACATCATGATGAGAACGGTATCATTTGGCCAAAAGCAGTATCACCTTATGACATTCATTTAATTACAGTGAATCCTAAAAAAGAAGATCAACGTGAATGTGCAGACCGTTTATATGATTTATTACAAACAAAATATGACGTGTTGTATGATGAAAGAAACGAGCGTGCAGGCGTGAAATTCAATGATGCAGATTTGATTGGTTTACCACTTCGTGTGGTAGTCGGAAAAAATGCAGCTGAGGGTATTGTAGAAGTTAAAAGAAGAGATAATGGTGAAACTGAAGAAATCCATGTTGATGCTTTATTAGCGCATTTAGAAAAATGTAGTGAACAAATTCAGTAAGAAGATGTCAATCATTTGTTATAATAAAAATAAGCATATTGCTTCTCGATGGGTAAACCGATTGGGTTCCATTGATGATGCAACAACAATAAGAAGGCTGAGGAATCTATTGATTTCTCAGCCTTATCCCGTATGAAATATAAAATGGTTGGAAAGTCATTTTTAAATACAAATGGATGTACGGCAATTAAAATAAGGTGGTTATGAGTGTGGCATTAAAGGATCAAGAAAAGTTTAAGATTCTCTTAAAACAAATTCATATGCAAGATTATTTTGATCAAGATATTATCGAACAAGGTCTATTGACACGCATCGATGTTTCTGAAAAATCTCGTGAATGGATTTTTCATATCCAATTACCACGATTATTAAAATATGATGATTATGCTGTATTGACTCATGCAATGAAAGAGAGCTTTCAAGATATCGCAAGTGTTGATTGGAAAATTACAGTTGCAACGCATCAAGGTCAAGATGAGTATTTATTAAAATATTTTGGAGATTGTATCGACCAAACGCAACTATCTCCTAAAGTCAAAGGTCAACTTAAACAGAAACGTATTGTGATGTCTGGCAATGTTGTTAAAGTGCTCGTTCAAAATGATATCGAAGGCCAACACTTTAATAAGGTCTGCAACGGAAGCCTGGTCAAAGCAATGCAACGATGTGGTTTTGATGTTGAAAAAGTGGTGTTTGAAACTGATGTGCATGGTCATGACGATGATTTAGCTTCTCTTGAGGCACACATTCAACAAGAGGATGAGCAAAGTGCGAGAGAAGCAACAGCAAAAATAGAAAAGATGAAAGAGCAACGTACAAAAGATGATAACGAAGTATCCGTAACGCGCTGTCAAATTGGTAAACCAATTCAAGTTGAAAATGTGCGACCGATTGAAAGTATTATTGAGGAAGAGTTTAAAGTCGCTATTGAAGGTGTCATTTTTGATATAAATCTTAAAGAACTCAAAAGTGGACGCCATATTGTGGAACTTAAGGTGACGGACTATACAGACTCATTAGTACTTAAAATGTTTACACGTAAAAATAAAGACGACTTAGAACACTTCAAAGCATTATCTGAAGGTAAATGGATAAGAGCACAAGGACGTATCGAAGAAGATATGTTTATTCGAGATCTTGTGATGATGATGTCAGATATTGAAGAAATCAAGCGTACGCCGAAAGTGGATAAGGCTGAAGAAAAACGCGTCGAATTCCATCTGCATACTTCTATGAGCCAAATGGACGGTGTGACACATATCGGTGAATATGTTGCACAAGCGGCTAAATGGGGGCATGAAGCGATTGCAGTGACAGATCATAATGTTGTGCAAGCATATCCAGATGCGCATGCTGCAGCAGAAAAACATGGCATAAAAATGATTTATGGTATGGAAGGGATGCTCGTTGATGATGGTGTACCTATTGCCTATAAACCGACCGATATACGATTAAGCGATGCCACATATGTAGTGTTTGACGTCGAGACAACAGGTTTATCCAACCAATACGACAAAATTATAGAATTAGCTGCAGTAAAAGTGAAAAACGGTGAAATTATAGACAAGTTTGAACGTTTTAGTAATCCGCACGAAAAGCTGTCTGAAACGATTAAAAATTTAACCCACATTACCGATGACATGTTACGAGATGCGCCAGAGATAAAAGAGGTGCTAACAGATTTTAAAACATGGGTAGGAGACGCCATTTTCGTTGCACATAACGCATCTTTTGATATGGGATTTATAGACACAAACTATGAGCGACTTGGCTTCGGTCCTTCAACTAATGGGGTTATTGATACACTTGAACTCTCAAGAACGATTAATACAAGTTATGGTAAGCATGGATTGAACTTTTTAGCTAAAAAGTATGGTGTCGAACTGACACAACATCACCGAGCAATCTATGATACTGAAGCAACTGCCTATATTTTCATTAAAATGTTAGCGCAACTTAAAGCATTAGATGTACACAACCATCAAGATATTAATAAAAAATTATCAAATGAGGATGCTTATAAGCGAGCGCGTCCACAACACGTTACGCTGATTGTTCAAAATCAGACAGGTTTAAAGAACTTATTCAAAATCGTCAGCGCTTCACTTGTTAAATATTATTATCGTACACCTAGAATTCCACGTTCACTATTAGATCAATATCGTGAAGGAATTTTAGTTGGAACCGCATGTGATGAAGGTGAAGTTTTCACTGCGGTGATGCAAAAAGATCAATCTGAAGTCGAACGGATTGCCAAGTATTACGACTATATTGAGATACAGCCACCTGCACTTTATCAAGATTTACTTGATCGTGAATTAATTCGCGACAATGAAACGCTTGTAGAAATTTACGAACGAATTTTGAAAGTGGGCGAAACAAACAATATTCCAGTCATCGCAACAGGTAATGTGCACTATTTAAACGAACACGATAGTATCGCACGGAAAATTTTAATTGCTTCACAACCCGGTAATCCATTGAACCGATCTACTTTACCTGAAGCGCATTTCAGAACAACAGATGAGATGCTTAATGATTTTCACTTTTTAGGTGAATCTCGGGCTTATCAAGTCGTTGTAGAGAATACAAGAGCTTTAGCAGAGCGTGTTGAAAAAGTTGTACCAATTAAAGATAAACTTTATACACCAAATATGGATGGTGCCAATGAAGAAATTCGTGAAATGAGTTACAATAATGCCAAAAAACTATATGGTGAGGATTTACCGCAAATCGTTATTGATCGATTAGAAAAAGAGTTAGAAAGTATTATTGGGAACGGATTCGCAGTTATTTATTTGATTTCACAAAGACTCGTGAAAAAGTCGCTCGAAGATGGTTATTTAGTTGGTTCACGTGGATCAGTGGGTTCAAGCTTTGTGGCGACAATGACTGAAATTACAGAAGTAAATCCATTGCCACCGCATTATATTTGTCCTAAGTGTAAAAAAAGTGAATTCTTTAATGATGGTTCAGTTGGTTCTGGTTTTGATTTGCCTGATAAAACTTGTGAATGTGGGACTCAAATGATCAAAGAAGGCCAAGATATCCCATTCGAAACATTTTTAGGGTTCAAAGGGGATAAAGTACCCGATATTGATTTGAACTTTAGTGGCGAATATCAGCCGCAAGCACATAATTACACTAAAGTATTGTTTGGAGAGGACTACGTTTATCGTGCAGGGACAATTGGTACAGTTGCTGAAAAAACAGCATTCGGTTTTGTGAAAGGTTATTTAAATGACCAAGGTATCCATAAACGAGGCGCAGAAGTTGATCGTTTAGTTAAAGGTTGTACCGGTGTTAAACGAACAACAGGTCAACACCCAGGTGGTATTATCGTAGTACCAGATTATATGGATATCTATGACTTTACACCGATTCAATATCCTGCAGATGATCAAAATTCGCCTTGGATGACGACGCATTTCGACTTCCACTCGATACACGATAATGTATTGAAACTGGATATTCTCGGACACGATGATCCGACAATGATTCGTATGTTACAAGATTTATCAGGTATTGATCCTAAAACAATACCTGTAGATGATAAAGAAACGATGGGCATCTTTAGCTCCCCTGAGCCATTAGGTGTAACAGAAGAAGAAATATTAGCGAAAACAGGAACGTTTGGTGTACCTGAATTTGGGACAGGCTTTGTAAGACAAATGTTAGAAGATACGAAGCCAACCACTTTTTCCGAGCTCGTCCAAATTTCAGGTTTATCACATGGAACGGATGTATGGTTAGGAAATGCACAAGAACTTGTTCGAAGTGGAACTTGTACACTTTCGAGCTGTATTGGTTGTCGTGACGACATCATGGTTTATTTAATGTATGCAGGTCTTGAACCTTCACTTGCATTTAAAATTATGGAAGCGGTACGTAAAGGTAAAGGGTTAACAGAAGAATTTGAACAAGTCATGAAAG
Source organism: Staphylococcus coagulans (assembly GCF_002901995.1). Classification (GTDB taxonomy): domain Bacteria; phylum Bacillota; class Bacilli; order Staphylococcales; family Staphylococcaceae; genus Staphylococcus; species Staphylococcus coagulans. The sequence continues at coordinate 108,133 of NZ_PPQN01000042.1, forward strand.
AGAATAACGTGCCTGATTGGTATCTCGATTCTTGTAAAAAAATTAAATACATGTTCCCGAAAGCCCACGCAGCAGCGTACGTTCTTATGGCCGTGAGAATAGCTTATTTTAAAGTGCATCATCCTTTATACTATTACGCAAGTTATTTTACAGTAAGAGCATCCGATTTTGATTTATTGACAATGGTGAAAGATAAAGAAAGCATTCGAAATACAGTGAAAGACATGTATTCACGTTATATGGATCTCGGTAAAAAAGAAAAAGACATTTTAACCGTGCTGGAAATTATGAATGAAATGGCACATCGAGGTTATCGTATGCAACCAGTAAGCCTTGAGAAAAGTCAAGCTTATGAATTTACAATCGAAGGGGATACGTTGATTCCGCCTTTCGTTGCTGTTCCTGGACTTGGTGAAAACGTTGCAAAACGTATCGTAGAAGCAAGAGAAGATGGTCCGTTTCTATCCAAAGAAGATTTAAATAAAAAAGCGGGTGTTTCTCAAAAAATTATTGAGTACCTCGATGATTTAGGAACTTTACATGATATGCCAGATAAAGCACAACTCTCGATTTTTGATATGTAACATTCATTTGTCGCCTTATCAAAACTGTGGTATAATAAGCATGCTTATAAAATTAGACTCAAGTAGAAAGAGTGGGTATCACCCGCTCTTTTCTATTTGTTTGTCAGTGATAAGGGGGCTCGTATGAGTAAAGTTACAGAGCAAGTTGAAACAATAATACAACCTGTCCTTGACGAATTAAATTTTGAATTAGTCGATGTTGAGTTTACAAAAGAGGGTAAAGACCATTATTTGCACATTGCAATTGATAAGCCGGGCGGTGTGGATTTAAATGATTGTACATTAGCTTCTGAACGCATTAGTGAGGTCATGGATGCAAATGATCCAATCCCACAAGCTTATTATTTAGACGTTGCGTCACCAGGTGCTGAAAGACCAATTAAAAAAGAAAAAGATTTTCAAAATGCGATAAATCAACCTGTATTTGTGTCGCTTTATGCACCAATTGAAGGTGAAAAAGAATGGTTAGGACGATTGGAATCCGTTTCTGATGAAGCAATTGAAATCGAAGTGAAAATTAAATCTAAAACAAAAACGGTCACAATTCCACGTGATAAAGTTGCAAAAGCACGTCATGCAGTCATGCTTTAAATGTGAGGAGGAAAATGAGTGAAAAGTAATGAATTATTGTTAGCAACGGAATATTTAGAGAAAGAAAAGAAGATTCCAAGAGCGGTATTAGTAGATGCAATTGAAGCTGCTTTAATTACAGCTTATAAAAAGAATTATGATAGTGCGCGTAACGTACGTGTCGAACTTAATTTAGACAGTGGGACTTTCCGTGTCATTTCACGTAAGGAAGTTGTTGAAGAAGTATTTGATGACCGTGAAGAAATCGACTTGTCAACTGCATTAGTTAAAAATCCAGCATACGAAGTAGGGGACATTTATGAAGAAGATGTAACACCGAAAGACTTTGGACGTGTAGGTGCACAAGCAGCGAAACAAGCTGTGATGCAACGTTTACGTGACGCAGAACGCGAAATTTTATATGAAGAATTTATTGATAAAGAAGAAGACATTATGACAGGTGTAATTGACCGTGTCGATCATCGCTATGTTTACGTTAATTTAGGACGTACTGAAGCAGTGTTATCTGAAGCAGAACGTAGCCCTAATGAATCTTATGTACCGAATGCACGCATTAAAGTTTATGTAAACAAAGTTGAGCAAACGACAAAAGGACCACAAATTTTTGTTTCTAGAAGTCATCCCGGTTTGTTAAAACGTTTATTCGAGCAAGAAGTACCTGAAATTTTTGAAGGTACTGTTGAGGTTAAATCTGTTGCACGTGAAGCGGGAGACCGATCTAAAATTAGTGTTTACTCAGAAAACCCTGACATTGATGCAGTGGGTGCTTGTGTTGGTGCTAAAGGTGCGCGTGTAGAAGCGGTTGTAGAAGAACTCGGTGGAGAAAAAATTGATATCGTACAATGGAGTGACGATCCTAAAGTGTTTGTTAGAAATGCTTTAAGTCCATCTCAAGTAATCGATGTTATTGTTGACGAAGAAAATCAATCTACAACGGTCATTGTTCCAGATTATCAATTATCTCTTGCTATTGGGAAACGTGGACAAAATGCACGTCTTGCCGCGAAATTGACTGGCTGGAAAATTGATATTAAATCTGAATCAGATGCGAAAGAACTTGGTATCGGTGAAGCAAACGATACTGTTTCAGAATCAAATCATGTTGAAGATGAACAGCATGACGATGTTTTGGTTGATTTAGAGGATGAAAGCAACGAAAAATAGGAGGGATTTTGAATGAAAAAGAGAAAAATTCCTATGAGAAAGTGTATCTTATCAAATGAAATGAAACCTAAAAAAGATATGATCCGCGTCGTGCAAAATAAAGAAGGCGAAATATCTGCAGATGCAACTGGAAAGTTACCAGGCCGTGGCGCTTATGTTTCAAAAGATATTGCGCTAATAGAACAGGCACAACAAGCACAAAAGTTAGAACAATTTTTTAAAGCGTCTCAAGAAACGTTAGAGCCAGTATATAAAGAAATTATTCGTCTAATTTATAGAGAAGAGATACCTACCAAATGAATCAACAACAAATTTTGAATTTCTTAGGCTTAGCGATGCGTGCAGGTAAAGTAAAAACGGGTGAGTCTGTTATTCTTGCTGAACTAAAAAAGCATCGATTAAAGCTTGTTTTAATTGCGAGTGATGCATCAGATAACACTAAAAACAATCTGATAAATAAGTGTCATAGTTATCAAACACCATATCGAATCATCAGCCATCGTGATGATTTAGGCGACGCATTGGGCAAAAGTGCACGTGTTAATATTGGTATCACTGATCAAGGATTTGCAAAAAAGTTGATGTCAATGATAGATGAATAATGTTAGGAGTGGTTTAATGGGTAAACAAAGAATTTATGAGTATGCAAAAGATTTAAATATAAAAAGTAAAGATGTGATTGATGAGTTGAAAAAAGAGGGCGTAGAAGTATCGAATCATATGCAAACTTTAGAAGATGATCAAGTTAAATCATTAGATAAAGTTTTCAAAAAAGATCAAGCACAAAAGGATACAAAATCGCAAAAAAATACTCAATCAAATCACAAAAACCAAAAACAAGGTAAAAACCAAAAAGGTAAACCAAACCAGCAACAAAAACAAAATAAAAAGAATAATAAAGGTTCTAAAAATAATAAACAAAACAAGAAGAATCAAAAAGCACAACAACCAAGTGAACCTAAAGAAATGCCATCTAAAATTACGTATACTGAAGGCATTACAGTTGGAGAATTAGCTGACAAATTAGGTGTAGATTCATCTGAGATTATTAAAAAATTATTCTTGCTAGGCATTATGGCCAACATTAACCAATCGTTAGATGTTGAAGCTTTAGAGCTTGTTGCATCAGATTATGGTGTGGAAATAGAAGAAGAAGTCGTTGTAGATGATAATGATCTTTCTATTTACTTTGATGACATTGAAGAAGACGAAAATGCTACAGTAAGACCTGCAGTTGTTACAATCATGGGCCACGTTGACCATGGGAAAACAACTTTATTAGACTCGATTCGTCACACGCGTGTCACTGAAGGTGAAGCGGGTGGTATTACGCAACACATTGGTGCCTACCAAATAGAAAACAATGGTAAAAAGATTACTTTCCTTGATACACCTGGACATGCCGCATTTACGACAATGCGTGCACGTGGCGCACAAGTGACAGATATTACCATTTTAGTTGTTGCTGCAGATGACGGTGTTATGCCACAAACGATTGAAGCGATTAATCACGCTAAAGAAGCAGATGTGCCAATTATTGTTGCAGTAAACAAAATTGATAAACCAACTGCAAACCCTGATCGCGTTATGCAAGAATTAACAGAATATAATTTAATTCCTGAAGACTGGGGTGGCGATACGATTTTTGTACCGCTATCAGCATTAAGTGGCGAAGGTATTGATGATTTACTCGAAATGTTAATTTTAGTATCTGAAGTCCAAGAATTAAAGGCGAATGCTAACAAACCAGCAGTTGGAACAGTGATTGAAGCGGAGTTAGACAAATCTCGTGGTCCAGCAGCGTCATTACTCGTTCAAAACGGAACATTACATGTAGGTGATGCATTAGTCGTTGGTAATACACACGGTAAAGTGAGAGCAATGGTTAATGATTTAGGTAAACGAATCAAATCTGCTGGCCCTTCTACACCAGTTGAAATTACAGGATTAAACGATGTACCACAAGCAGGTGACCGTTTTGTTGTCTTTAAAGACGAGAAGAAAGCGCGTCGTATTGGTGAAGCGCGTGAACAAGAAAGCATTTTACAACAACGTCAAGAAAGCAAAAATGTCTCCCTTGATAATTTATTTGAACAAATGAAACAAGGTGAAATGAAAGACTTAAACGTAATCATTAAAGGTGACGTACAAGGGTCTGTTGAAGCTTTAGCCGCTTCATTAATGAAAATTGATGTGGAAGGCGTAAATGTGCGTATTATCCACACTGCTACGGGCGCTATTAACGAATCCGACGTAACGTTGGCTAATGCTTCAAACGGTATTATCATCGGTTTCAACGTACGTCCTGATGCAGGTGCAAAACGTGCGGCTGATGCTGAAAATGTAGATATGCGTCTACACCGCGTTATTTATAATGTTATTGAAGAAATTGAAGCAGCAATGAAAGGTATGCTTGATCCAGAATTCGAAGAAAAAGTCATTGGTCAAGCAGAAGTGCGTCAAACATTTAAAGTTTCTAAAGTGGGTACAATTGCCGGAAGTTATGTGACAGAAGGTAAAATCACACGTGATTCAAGTGTCCGCATTATTCGTGACGGGGTTGTCCTATTTGAAGGTGAATTAGATACTTTAAAACGTTTTAAAGACGATGCAAAAGAAGTGGCCCAAGGTTATGAATGTGGTATCACGATTGCAAAATTTAATGATATTAAAGAAGGCGATATTATTGAAGCTTTCGTAATGGTAGAAGTCGAAAGATAGGAATATCAACGGTTTCAAGAACTTTTTGACTTATTAAAGAAGTAGTAGTTTTGACGTGAAAAAATACACATTTTCATGTTTTAGTGATAAATTTTAACATGGTAAACACTACCAGTCGAATAAATAAAGAAAGCATATGTGGTAAATACCTTTTTAAAATCTTCATTTGATATTTTACCAATCACAAGAAATGCCTCCATTCAACTTTTCACTTTATGTGTCCGGTGTAATGGGGGCATATCATTTCTTCTGATAAAAGTAGTTGAATCACATTGTAGTACTTATCAACTTTTGAAGTTCTTTTTCGAGAACTTGACGGTGTGAAACCTTTTAAGTATTTGTCGATTGTCCGTCTATCTTTACCAAAATCACGAGCTAACTTACTTTTATTGATTTTCATTTTTGCACTCTCCATCATTTCTTTCAGTTTTGGTAAGTCTTGAAAGGCTTGTAATTTTAATTTCTGTATCTATTTTGACTGTATAGTTCATAATTTCAGCTCAATCAAACTATGATTAAAACAGTCGTTTTTGTACATACTTATTTAAGCGAGAGTGTACATTTTTAAATTAGCATTTATAATAGGTATGGAAATAGAAAATATTGGTGTAAAGGTTTCTATGTAGATACGGTTGGCTGATTTTCTCAGTACCCTTATAAGGGCTGGTCAGTAACAGAAGCTTTCAGCCGAAGAACAAACCACCCGTTCACACGGGTGGTTTTGATTTAAATCTATGTTTATACAATATAAGAGAAAAATATTATTTTATAGGAAGGTGAGCTCATGGATAGAGCAATACGTATCGTTAATGCTCTGAACTATTTATTTTTAATTTTAGGAATAGTTATTTGTTTAATTTTTACGAAAAGTGTTGGAGACTTATTGATTTATTTTGGCGCAACATCATTAGCTGCTGGTGTATTTTCTGGTTGGCATATTAGCGCCGCAGATACAAAACTGAGAAAAGTTGGGTTAACGTGGTTTATAGTAAATATGGTTAATTTATTTGTTTTGATACCATTGATTATTTTTTTACTATTTTTCGGATTAGGATACTTTTCAGGGAGCAGATAATATGAATAAAATTAATAAAATACTTTTTTCTTTTGTCTCTATGATATTATGTTTTACTTTTATTGTGGAACCAGTTAGCGCAAAGCAAACAGTAATTGACGACGCACAGATAAAAAAGACCAAGAACTTTATGCTGAAATAATACAAGAAATAAACGATATAGAAAAATACATATCTCAAAATAGTTTGGGAGATAAATATGTAAATAAGGATTGGGTTGCTAAAGACAATTTATCAAAGCAAAAGAGAGATTTGCTTAAAGAAATGGTTTTAAGTTACAATCAGATGGCTAGCGATAACCAACAAACAAATTACGCATTTATCAAATATCACGGCAGATAAAGAAAAGCGTAGAGATGATTCGATCACGAATCATCTCTACGCTATTATTTTGGAATTTATCTCCCAGGCTCTTTTTTCGATATTATATAGAACGTAAAAAGATAACGAGAATCAGTACCACGTTCATGAGTGATTTGTATTTACTCTTTGATTTCATCTATATTCTTAATAAATCCTTTTATGTTTCGCATATAACCGTCTTTCCAATAGTCTACGAAAACGTAAAAATTGTTGTATATAGCAAACTGAATTTGTTGATTTAAATGTAACACTTGTTCATCAGTCAGCAATGGCTTATGTACTTTATTTTGATTTTCTTCATACTCACTTATCAGTCTGTATTGGTCAGGTATAGTCTTAAAGGGATACCATTTAACCATACCTCGACCCTTAGATATTCTGGGGTTAAGATATCGTCTCGGTATTTTTCTGTAATCAGTTTCATATTGATATTCTGGTGGTAAGTTTTTATCAATCATGGTGGCACCCCAGAATATATTATAGAACATAAGTTCGATTTACGCAAAATGAAAATAACTAATTGTGATACACCTCGTTAAAATTAGTTTTTACTTGTAAATTATTAAAAACAACTAAAAATAATTATTTATTTGTGATAGAAATCACTGAAATGAATTTAAATAAATGGGATAATTTATTTAGGTGGTAAACAATGAAAAGTAAAAAAATGGTAATTTTGGAAGTTGTAACTGCTTCATCTACAACTATCTTTTTGTTTGTTGTTTTTGCTATAGTGTTTTCAATATTATTGGGGCAAAGACTTGAATATATTTCTGGTACTTCCTTGTCAATGCTGTTGGTTTTCTTGTTATTACCGACATTGACATATAGAAAGTTCAATTTGCCTATTAAATTTTTTAACAATGTGTTTAACTGGAAATATTTAGTGAGATTAATCTTTTATATCACATTGATTTTTTTGAATTATCAAAATATAGAATTTCTGGTTGCCATGTTAATAGTAGGTTTGTCAG
>NZ_PPQN01000043.1 GCF_002901995.1 Staphylococcus coagulans
GTTGTGGCAGAAACGCAAAGTGATGCGCAAGGTCACTACCAGTTTACGAATGTTAAAAAAGGCAAATATGAAGTGATATTCACAACGCCTGAAGGTTACGAAGCGACAAGTAAGCATACAACAGCAAATACAGAAAAAGATTCCGACGGTTTAGTAGCGAAAATCGAAGTGACTAAAGACGACAACAGTATTGATGCAGGTTTCTTCCCATTGAAGAACTGGAACCCAGAAGAACCAACCTACACAATTGGAGATTTCGTATGGGAAGATGGTGATCACAATGGTGTACAAAATGAAGGTGAAACAGGGTTAGCGAATGTCACTGTAACATTGAAAAATGAACAAGGTGAAGTTGTGGCAGAAACGCAAAGTGATGCGCAAGGTCACTACCAGTTTACGAATGTTAA
>NZ_PPQN01000044.1 GCF_002901995.1 Staphylococcus coagulans
CTTGTTTTTTAACGTTTTTTCGCATAATTCTATCAGTATTTGATTAAAATGCTTTTAATAGATTTTATAAAATTTAATTGTAGACAGTTTTTTGTGTTTGTATTATATTTTATTGAGGTATAAGAAGGGATGTTATTTATAATGTATGAAAATAAAAGAGAAAAACATGCAATTAGAAAATTTTCTGTTGGAACAGCTTCCATTGTTATTGGAGGATTGATATATGGCTTTATGGGAGATAATGAAGCGCAAGCGAGCGAAACATCATTCAATAATTTGGGAGAGAATAAAGTTGAGTTCAATGCACAAAATCCACAAGCGCCTCAACAAACATATACAGAAGTAACAAATAAAGAACAAGCAAGTGGCTCCAAAGCACTTGAAAATCATAGCTCCCAGTCTGAAGAAGTAATCAAGACTGAGGGAGTAGAAAATGAGCAGACAAAGTCAAAATCATCATCAGTAGAAGAAAATACAGTTACTGAAACACAACAACAAGATGCAGTAAAAAATGAAGAAAGATCTTCGGAAATTATACAGAAACATAAAAATGAATCGGTAGAAATGCCTCCTAAAACCAAACTATATAGAGCGATACAACCTGCCACAAGTGGCGATCAAGATGTACGAACAAAAAATGAAAATACTACAGTAGGAAAAGATGTTTCTAGTCAGGTTATAGTAGAAAATGGGGAAATCACGGGATTTAATAATGGAAATAATATTCATCCACATCATGGTCAAGGAGGACGGTTAAATTATAAGTTAAAATTTCCGGATAAAGTAAACTCAGGAGATACATTTAAAATACAACTATCTGAAAATGTGAGTACACATGGTATTTCTGTTGAAAGAAACGCGCCAAATATTATGACAAAAAACGAACAAGGAAAAGAAGATATTATTGCTGAAGGTAACGTATCGCAAGATGGTCATACAATAACATATACTTTTAAAGATTATGTTAAAGGAAAGCAGAATTTAACAGCTGATTTATCTATTAGTTACTTTACAAACCCTGAAAATATTAAAAACAGCGGTAAACAATTAATAACATCTACAATAGGGACTAAGACAACTAGCTCAGATATTTATATTCATTATGATAATAGTGATTATGTTGATGGCCGTATTTCAGAATTGAATACAAAAGAAGGCAAATTTAAACAAATCGCTTATATAAATCCTTATGGATACCTCAATTGGGGAGATACCATTTCTGTAAGTGGTGATGTAGTAAGGGGAGCTTCAAAAGTATCGACAAATCCTAAAGTGAGTATTTATAAGTACAAAGGACAAGGTAATCCGCCAGCAAGTATTTATTTAGAACCTGATATGTGGGAAGTTGTAGATAAAGATAACAGTTCAATAAATTATTATAATGGTGGTTATTCATTAAATCTTGATGTAAATAATGGTCAGAAATATGCAATCAATTATGAAGGCTTTTATGATTCTAAAGCGCCAGAATTGTTGTATAGAACGTATATACAGACAGGTGATTACTATTATTATCCATTTAGTAAGCAAAAAATAAACGGTGTTAAGCTTTACGAAAATAACGCTAGTGGAAACGGAGAACTCAGACCCGTACCGCCTGTGCAACCTGATTCGATTCCTGAAGTTCACAATAATTTAGTTGAGACGACTGAGGATAGCAATGTAATTGATATAAGTTGGGATACAGCGCTTGATGAAGAAAATGGTGAGAACAAGGGACCTCAAGAAGAGATTACAGAAAATAATAATGTAGAAGTTATTGAAGAAAGCAATCTGATAGAGAATACTGAGGATACAGCGCTTGATGAGGAAAATGGTGAGAACAGAGGGCCACAAGAAGAAGTTACTGAGAACAAAGATGTTGAGGTCATGGAAGAACATAATTTGATTGAAAATACTGAGGATACGATGACAGAAGAAGAAAGTGGTCAAAATGGAAGTAGCCAAGAAGAAGTGGAAGAGCGCCAAATCATCGATATCCTTGAGGACACAACGCCAGAAGGGGAAAGTGGCCAAAATGAAGGCAATCAAGAAGAGATAGAAGAGAATCAGATTACCGACATCATAGAGGACACAACGCCAGAAGGGGAAAGTGGCCAAAATGAAGGCAATCAAGAAGAGATAGAAGAACATCAAATTATCGACATCATTGAAGACACAACGCCAGAAGGAGAAAGTGGTCAAAATGGAGGTAATCAAGAAGAGATAGAAGAGCACCAAATTATTGACATCATAGCGGACACAACGCCAGAAGGGGAAAGTGGCCAAAATGAAGGCAATCAAGAAGAGATAGAAGAACATCAAATTATCGATATCATTGAAGACACGACACCAGAAGGGGAAAGCGGTCAAAATGAAGGTAACCAAGAAGAAATAGAAGAGCATCAAGTCATTGATAGGGTGGGTGGCAAGGCACCAGAAAGAAAAGGTGGACAGATTGAACGCAATCAAGAGAAAATTGAAGAGCACCCAATCAATGCACCAGTGATTCATGTCTCGACATCTATGCATAAAAATGCGAATTCTAAATCTGTAAAAGTGTTGCCAAGCACTGGAGAAGCACATAAAAATACACCTACATTGGCAATTTTATTGACAGTCATAGGCTCTGTATTACTATTCCGCAGAAAATCAAAGTTTAATAAAGCAAAATAAATCTGTAAAAGCATTGTTATTGTATTCATACATTTATGCTTTTACTCAACTTAACGGAATGTCTATCGTTTCATAGCTGATACTCTGAAATTAATCATTTAGCCATACGTCCTAATACTAGCTTAGGCGTATGGCTATTTTCTGTTTGTTTTACGTCTTTAGTTAAATATGATGAACTTTCGACTCCGCTTTTTGTTATACTTTCCTAAATCTCATTCGATTTGTGATGATTTTAAAATTTTTGGTACACATAAGTGTTGTAAAATAATATAATTAAGAAAACTAAATAAAAATATAAGTCTATTATAATTCGGGTGCTCAGTTTGTTGGTATGCCAGTGAATGCAACTAATGCAGGTAAGGTAGAAATGGAACAATTTATTATATTTGGGGGCGGCTATGGAAAAGTATCGGGTTGTATCGAGTGAGAGAACGCATTTGTTTAAAGATATGCATTTTTTGTTCGCGGGAGAAGAATATTGTAAGGCGGGCTATCGTTTTGGTCCAGCAGTTCGCCCAAACTATATTATTCATTATATCATTTCTGGAACAGGATATTATGAATTCAATGGCCAAGTTTATAAACTTTCTGCCAATCAGAGTTTTGTAATATTTCCAGATAAGTCTTCTGTCTATTGGGCAGATGAAGCAGATCCATGGCATTATATTTGGATAGGTTTTACTGGTGTTAGTAGTGATGAGGCGATTCAACAAATGGGGATTTCTGTGACGTTTCCAATTATTAATTTTAAAAAGCACAATCGCTGTCAAGAAATTGTTTTGAAAGTACTCGATAATCAAACGACAAGTATTTCAGCCCACTTTTTATTTCAAAGCGTATTATTCGACTTTTTAAATGAAATCCTTTTAAGTCGTTTGTCTATTTCAAAGCCTCAAACTGCTCCAGAATATAGTAGATATATCCATGAATCATTACAGTATATTGAAAATAACTATAATCATCCTTTTACAATCTCAGAAATGGCGGAAGCTTTATTCGTCAACAGAAGTTATTTAAGTCGAATATTTCATCAAGAACTGGGTATTACGCTAAAAGAATATATTAATAACTTCCGTATCACAAGAGCACGCGAATTGCTGGTCATTACAGATTATTCTTATAGCGAAATCGCGCATCAAATTGGATACGAAAGTTATAATAGTTTTTATAAAGCGTTTAGGCACGTCACAGGTGAGACCCCTTCGACCTATCGTTCAAAACAAAAGTAATTTAAACACGTTCAAGCGTATATAGCCACGAATCAAAGTCATAGGTTTTTGCTTCGCCGTTTCGCAATTCGCCATTACTTGTGTCGGGAATGTCGATGCCAATGGCCATTAACGCATTGCCTGCCATTGTGAGGTTAAGCTCTGAGATATGATAATGTGCGGAAGGATTTAATCCTTTTAAGACGACACGATGACGCCCGTTGTTAATCGTATTTAAATGTTTATAGACACCTACGATAGCATGGTTACGGTTATGGTCTATAACCATCCACGCGGTAAATTCATGTTGACTAGGGTTTAATAATCTAAAGAATTTACCGAATTGTAGTAAGTTTCGATGTGTTTTCATAAATGTAACTTGTTGCTTCATGATCTCAAGTGTTGTTGCATCTAATGTGGCTAAATCGAGTTCATAACCGAATGTGCCGAAATAAGAAACGTTGGCTCGTGTTGCAAGTGGCATTGAGCGATGTTCTTGTTCATTTGGTGATTTAGAAACGTGTGTGCCCATCGTACTTGTTGGATATAAGTATGATGTGCCATATTGAATCCACTGACGTTGGTAAGCATCTGTATTATCACTCGTCCAAATTTGTGGCGTGTAATACAGCATACCAAGGTCAAAGCGACCACCACCGCTAGCGCACGATTCAATTAATATATGAGGAAAACGTGTCGTAATACGATGCAATAAGTCATAAAGACCTAAAATATAGCGATGATAGATTTCTCCTTGCTGTTCAGTCGGCCATCGTGATGAGAAAACTTCTGTCATTGAACGGTTCATATCCCATTTAATATACTTAATATTAGTGTGATCAAGTATATTTGAAATTTCATGATAAACATAATCAATGACATCTGGATTTGTATAGTCTAATACAAATTGATAACGACCATGTGACATTGTGCGACTTGGCGTTTGTATAACCCAATCAGGATGTGCAGCATAGAGTTTGCTTTGCTTATTAACCATCTCGGGTTCCATCCACAAACCAAAATCCAGACCTAAATCGTTAATCCGTTGATTCAAATGTTGGAGTCCTTTCGGCAATTTCGTTTCATTTACGAAGAAATCACCTAGCCCTTCGTGATCACTATTACGCGAACCAAACCAGCCATCATCTAAGACAAACATTTCAATACCTATTTCTTTCGCTTTTTCAGCAATCGCTACCAGCTTGTCTTCAGTAAAGTCGTAGTAGGTTGCTTCCCAATTATTAATCAATATAGGGCGTGGTTGGTTTCGCCATTGAGGTGCAATGAGATAAGTGTGTACTAGTCGATGGAATTGTTGGCTCATATCGTTAAAGCCTGCTAAGCCAATAGTGAGATAAGCCTGTGGTGTTGTGAACTGGGTCCCAGGTGTTAATTGCCATGAGAAATATTCAGGATGAATACCGATGGATGCACGTGTTTTATTAAAATTATCCACTTCCACATGGCCTAAAAAGTTACCGCTATAAGCAAAAGACATGCCGTATACTAATCCGCTATCTTCCGTTGTATTTGGTTGCGCTAAAGCGAAAAAAGGATGATGTAGATGACTCGAATGTCCACGCAATGATTGAATTTCGAATGTACCAGGAGAAAGCGACTGTTGAGTGACGTGACGCTCACGCCCCCATGCACCACTTAGATGTACGAGTGAAAAATTATCTGACATCAAATCCAAATTCATGCTCAGAGCACGTGTGAGGGTCAGCGTGTTTACACCTGTATTTTCAAATTCAGTATGTCTCGCAATAATATTCATATCGTCAAAGAGACTGTAATATAGTTTGACTCGTAATTGACTCACAGGATCGATTAAATAAATGATTAATGTCTCGACGTTTTGTTGGCTTTGACGTACGTGTGGTAAGTCTTTGAGTACTGGTGCTTGATGACGTACTTCGTAGTGTTCATATTCTAAGTTTGTAATATGACTACCATCTGGATGACGGACTTCAAAAGCAGGACTTCGGAAGTCTGTTGAACCAAAAGATGGATATTCCATAAGTGTATGTTCATGAGAAAATGTCGTATCGTTTTCAATCATGTAGTTTGAGACAGGCCGTGATTGTTGATGTTCTAAAAAAGTGTAATTGGCATCTTCAATATGGGGGCCCGTATATAATTGTACAGGTTGATGTGTAGGACCAATATAGAAAATATAGCTAATTTGTCCGTTGGTTAAATGAAATTGCAAAAGATCTTGATTAATGTAAATGCTCATTGATTACACGCTCTTTTCTCTATTTTTACGGTTTTCAAGTGTCTGAACGATATCTTTCAAAAATGCGCCTTTAAGTTTATAGCCCCATTTGTAAATAAAGTAGCTAGTCAAGATGAAAATCACTGGCATCCCCATCATTAAGAAACGTATCCCATTTTTAGTGAATTCTGTTTGTTCAATATTAGGAGCATAATGAAACAGAGATAAACTCCATCCGATGACTAAACCTGATAGTGCCATTGCGGTTTTAACTAAAAAAGTTTGTGTGGAAGTAATAATACTTTCATTACGTTGTCCGAATTTCACTTCACTATAGTCAATGACATCTGCGATAGATACGGTAATTACCCCGGTGATTAAGCCGAATCCTAATTTAATGGCTGCTGTGCCGACAATCACAGGGTAAATTGAAGTCGGTGCTATGAATCCGAAGACGAAGAGAATCGCTAACCCAACAACAGCTAACCCTGTCGCTAAAGGGTACACTTTTTCGCGAGTAATCCATTTTGCAACTCTAGGGAAAATAATCAAGCCAACCATTTCCATAAAACCTAAAGCATTAAATAATGCAAAGAGACTTTTAGAACCAACAACATAGTTAAAGTAATAAAGTAGCGTTGTTGCCAGAAACTGTGCGCCTAAGTAGAAACATAGGATTGTTCCGATATAGGCAAGCAGTTCTTTGTTAGTAAATAAGATACGCCAAATGTCTTTAAATCTTACTTTAATGCCTTCCCCTGTATTTGTCGGTGCTTCTTTAACATTTTTAACTGTAAATGAAATCGTGAGGATAAAAATCAATGTAATGATTAAGACATATGTGAAAAATCCAACCGATTGATCGCCTTCTTGTTTACCAAACCAAGTGCCTAAGAAATAAATGAAAGATAAGCCCAATGTTCCGTTAATTAAGTTTGCTGTACTTGCGAACACACGTGGGACAATTGAAACTTCTTCACGTTCTACTGGGTCATTCGTTAAGTTAGGTAACCATGACCAGTAAGGAACGTCCATCATTGTGTAAGACATCCCCCAAAGAATATAAATTAAAGAGACATAAATATATAGGCTTGTTTGACTTAAATCAAAGTCTGTGAATAACAAAATGAAAAAAATGGAGTTTACAAGCGTTCCTGCTAAAATCCAGGGACGGAATTTCCCCCATCTTGAACGTGTATTATCAATAAGCATACCCATAATCGGGTCATTAATTGCATCCCAAATACGTGCGATGAAAAATAAAGTACCTACGAACGCGGCACTGACACCTAATACATCAGTGAAGTAAAACATTAAATACATACCTACAAAACCAACGACCATATCTTTCCCGAATGCGCCAAAACCAAAGGAATACTTTTCTTTAGTGCTTACTTGTTTTGCCATATAATCACCTCGTTATTATTAAGGAAATTATACGTTGTAAGCGTTTTCTGTAGAATGAGCAGTTGTGTAGGCATTATTGATTTTTGTGACATTTTGAAAAGTAAAACAACTACTTAGAAATATGTAATAGAAAAGAATATAATTACCTCCAGCTTTCTTCAAATAATACATATTTGTTATGCTTCATTGAGATTTGATTTAGATGTTTTTTATTATTGGTTTATAGTATTCTGATGAGGAAAGTGCTTAATGATATAAATTTTTATCTCTAGAAATCTTTTATTTAAATTATGGAAACATAAAATACCTATTAAATAAGATCTACAAATTTTGCATAGCTTTTTTTAATATATATTGCAAAATCATTAGATACTGAAGTACTCTTAAATGGTTTTTTGATTATAAAGAAGCTGTTATAAGGGGATGTATGCTATTAGATTAGGTATTCTAGAAAAGATTTATGTACCAATCCAACTCATTTCTCGTTGGGATAATGAGAGAAGTTATCCTAACCTCTATAATTTGATTGCTATTACCTCTCTGTTTACCACTTTTTTAGTTGTTATTAATCTATTAAAGCATCTGGCGAGCATTGTGTTTTCATGAGCGTGTGTGGAGCTATTATTTTCTTAATAACATAAAAAATCGACGAAGTAAATGTGGTTTTACTTTGTCGATTCTTTATTTAAGCTTAATGTTATGTTTAAACTTCAGTTTTCATAATTACAATGATTAAGTCAGCGTACGATTTTCCATTTGTGTTTCGAATGCATCGAGTAATTCGCGTGCTTCTGCGATAGATTCAGTATTCATCAATTGATGGCGAAGTTGGCTCGCCCCTTTAATATCACGCACGTATATTTTAAAGAATCTACGTAAACTTTTAAATTGACGGTCTTCATCTTTGTTATATTTTTGAAATAATGATAAATGTAATCTCAATAAATCTAGTAGTTCTTTGCTTGTGTGTTTACGGGGCTCTTTTTCAAAAGCAAAGGGATTATGGAATACGCCTCTACCAATCATAATGCCATCGACACCATATTTTTCGACAAGTTCAAGCCCGGTTTGTCGATCTGGAATATCGCCGTTAATCGTTAATAATGTATCTGGCGCAATCTCATCACGTAAGTTCTTAATGGCTTCAATTAATTCCCAATGTGCATCCACTTTACTCATCTCTTTACGTGTACGAAGGTGGATGGATAAATTTGCGATGTCTTGTTCCAAAACATGCTTTAACCAATCTTTCCACTCATCTATTTCGTAATAGCCTAGGCGTGTTTTAACACTTACCGGTAGTCCACCTGCTTTAGTGGCTTGAATAATTTCAGCAGCAACTTCAGGTCTTAGAATAAGTCCAGAGCCCTTCCCTTTTTGAGCAACGTTTGCTACAGGACAGCCCATATTTAAATCAATACCTTTAAAACCCATTTCAGCTAAGCCGATACTCATTTCACGGAATTGTTCAGGTTGATCACCCCAAATATGTGCGACCATTGGCTGTTCATCTTCGCTAAAAGTTAAGCGACCACGAACGCTGTGGATGCCCTCTGGGTGACAAAAACTTGCGGTATTCGTAAATTCAGTAAAAAATACATCAGGTCTTGCTGCTTCACTCACAACGTGACGAAAGACGATATCCGTCACATCCTCCATAGGTGCCAAAATAAAAAATGGCCGTGGCAATTCACGCCAAAAATTTTCCTTCATAATATATTTAAACCTTCTTCTTTATTAGTATCTCGCATTTTTACGCATAATGATATTACCACAGAGCGTAAATATATACAAAATGAATGTGTCATATAACTAGGTACAATTCTAATTATTTAGATTTACTACTTATTTTTCAATCTGTATTAAATTTGTAGATTTTTAAACGCCGATGTTCAAATTGTTTTATGTTATAATAAGGTTAATAAAATAGTTCTCTTATTAAGAGTGAGTGGAGGGATTTGGCCCTTAGAAGCTCCAGCAACAGCTAAAATGCGATGTGCTAATTCCAACAGTATCTAATACTGAAAGATGAGAAGATGTGTAAAGCTCTTCTTAATTTGAAGAGCTATTTTATTGTATATCAATTTAAAGGTGGTTATATGATGAAAACATGTCGTGAACTTTATGCAGAACTAGAATATTGGGACCAGTATCAACCTAATAACGTTTCGAGCAGTATTTTAAAGCAAGCCATGCGTAATCAAATTAAGTCTCAAATTCGTGACCAGATTGATGTCTCAAAAAATAAAGATACCATTCTGAAAATCACAAATTAGTCTCCATAGTCATTGTTAAAGATGGAAAAATAATAGCTCTAAGATGATTTTTAAAAATCGTCTTAGGGCTTTCTTTGAATAAAAGTAAACCATGCGCTATGCGTATGGTTCCGGAAAGGTTCTACCGTTGTATTAAAATAGGCACCTCAGCATGCTAGAATAATATTTGGT
>NZ_PPQN01000045.1 GCF_002901995.1 Staphylococcus coagulans
AATCAAAACCACCCGTGTGAACGGGTGGTTTGTTCTTCGGCTGAAAGCCTCTGTTACTGACCAGCCCTTATAAGGGCACTGAGAAAATCAACCAACCGTACTACTTTCTCAGCGACCCTTAAAAGGGTTCTATTTTTTCCTCATCTTTTTATTCTCTTCCCCTGTAAATGGATCTATGTATTCCATCATTGTGAGTTGCTCTGCTACGATATCCTCTTGTAATTGATTTCGAATATATTCTTCTATTACCTTTTTATTTCTTCCAACCGTATCTACATAGAAACCTTTACACCAAAATTTTCTATTTCCATATCTATATTTCAAATGTGCATGTCTATCAAAAATCATTAAACTGCTCTTACCTTTTAAATATCCTACAAATTGAGAAACACTTAGTTTTGGTGGGATACTCACTAGCATATGTATATGATCTTTACATGCTTCGGCTTCTATTATTTCTACACCTTTTCTTTCACATAGTTGTCTCAAAATTAAACCTATATCTCTTTTTAATTTTCCGTATATTATTTGTCTTCTATATTTAGGTGCAAAAACTATGTGATACTTACAATTCCATTTTGTATGTGCTAAACTATTTGTGTCGTTAGACATTTTGGCATCTCCTCATGCAATTAATATTGGTTGGCTGACCAAATATTATTCTAGCATGCTGAGGTGCCTATTTTAATACAACGGTAGAACCTTTCCGGAACCATACGCATAGCGCATGGTTTACTTTTATTCAA
>NZ_PPQN01000046.1 GCF_002901995.1 Staphylococcus coagulans
TGGTTGATTTTCTCAGTGCCCTTATAAGGGCTGGTCAGTAACAGAGGCTTTCAGCCGAAGAACAAACCACCCGTTCACACGGGTGGTTTTGATTTTATGAGAAATGATACAGTGATAAGACACTTCACGCATTGATTCATGATAGAATGTTTTTGACACGATATGACAAATAAGCATAAACATTGGTATAATATTTGTTATGGGAATAGATTACCGGAGGAGATACTATGCAGATTTCTAACCTCTTAGAAAATTTAAGCACACTTGAGGTCATAACAGGTATTCTAGATTTATTAATTGTATGGTATGTCATTTATCTACTGATTACAGTCTTTAAAGGGACTAAAGCAATTCAATTATTAAAAGGAATATTATTTATACTTGTTGGAAAAGCAATTAGTGAATATTTACAGTTAACGACGACTTCAAAATTGTTTGATTTAGTAATGCAATGGGGATTTTTAGCCATCATTGTTATTTTTCAGCCGGAGATTAGACGCGCGCTTGAACAACTTGGGAGAGGGAGTTTATTTAAGCGCTATTCGACGACATCTTCGGTAGAAGTACCCAAACTTGTTGATTCTGTGTCTAAAGCCGTACAGTACATGGCAAAACGTCGCATCGGTGCATTAATTGTGTTTGAAAAAGAAACAGGTTTACAAGATTACATAGAGACGGGTATTCCAATGCACTCAGAGATTTCTCAAGAACTATTGACCAATGTTTTTATTCCTAATACACCATTGCATGATGGCGCAATGATTATACAAGGTGATAAAATCGCTACAGCTGCAAGCTATCTGCCTTTGTCGGATAGTCCGAAGATTTCAAAGAGTTTAGGCACACGACATCGTGCAGCGGTGGGTATTTCTGAAGTGTCAGATGCATTTACTGTCGTTGTTTCAGAAGAGACTGGATCTATTTCTGTAACATTTGATGGAAAATTGCGTAAAGATATTTCAGTAGAAGTTTTTGAAGAGTTACTCTCTGAACATTGGTTTGGTGTACACTTTGCAAAGAAAGGTGTGAATTAAATGTTTGAATCTAAATGGGGTTTACGTTTCTTTGCATTTATACTCGCTTTATTATTGTTTTTATCGGTGAATAATGTTTTTGGTACATCTTTCAGTACTGATAATATTTCGAATAACGGGAATAAAACAATTAAAAACGCACACGTAGAGGTCATCAATAATGATAAAAATCTATACGTCTCTGGGGCACCTGACACCGTTGATGTTGAGTTAACAGGTCCACAATCTAAAGTTTTACAAGCTCAAAAAACTGGAGATATTAAAGTGGTATTAGATGCATCTGATATCCAACCAGGAGAGCATACGTTAGAATTCCAAGTGCGTGGATTAGATAAAGATATTAACTATCACGTTTATCCGAAAGAGGCGACATTGTCTGTCGAAAAGAAAGAAACAAAAACGTATGCGGTTGAACCGAATGTGAGTCCTTATGTGATAGATTCAAATTTCAAACTTAAGGATGCTTCTGTAACACCACACACTGTCAAAGTGATTGGTGGTAAAGAACAATTGGACCGTATTGCTTTCGTTAAGGCAAGTTTCCGCAATGAAAATGATATTAAAGAAAAAACGACAGGCGACGCTAATGTAGCCGTATTTGATAAAAATATGAATAAGCTCGATGTTCAAATTGAGCCATCAACGGTTGAACTTACGGCAGATGTCGAATCTTATTCAAAAAAAGTGAAGCTTGATATATCGACAAAAGGAAATCCAACCAATGGATTAAAAGTTGCTGACGTTTCATTAGATACAAAAGAAATTGAGATTTTTGGTAATCGAGAAGCTTTACAAGATATATCTGAAGTTTCTGGTGAAATTGATGTCAATGGCATTTCAAGTGACACAGAAAAAGAAGTTAAATTAACACTACCTGAAAATGTGACAAAGCTAGAACCAGATAAGGTTAAAGCAAAAATTAAAGTACAGTGATGAATGAGAGTAAAAGGAGATATGATTTATGGGTAAATACTTTGGCACTGATGGTGTAAGGGGTATAGCAAACCAAGAATTAACACCAGAATTGGCATTTAAATTAGGACGTTATGGTGGCTATGTTTTAGCGCACAATGAGCACACGGAGCATCCACGCGTACTTGTTGGAAAAGATACGCGTGTATCTGGAGAAATGTTAGAGCATGCGTTAATCGCCGGCTTAGTTTCTATCGGTGCAGAGGTGATGCGCTTAGGTGTGATTTCCACACCAGGTGTCGCATATTTAACGAGAGATATGGGCGCAGAATTAGGTGTGATGATTTCTGCCTCACATAATCCTGTAGAAGATAACGGTATTAAGTTTTTTGGTTCAGATGGATTCAAACTTTCTGATGAACAAGAACTTGAAATTGAAGCATTGTTAGATGAATCTAACCCTGATTTACCACGTCCAACAGGCACGGCGATTGTTCATACATCCGACTACTTTGAAGGTGCACAAAAATATTTAAGTTATTTAAAATCAACTGTCGAAGTTAATTTAGAAGGTCTTAAAATTGTATTAGACGGTGCACACGGATCAACTGCTGGATTGGCGCCATTCCTTTTTGGTGATCTCGAAGCGGACACCGTGACAATTGGCTGTAACCCTGATGGTTATAATATTAACGATCAAGTAGGTTCAACACATCCTGAAACATTGGCTAAAACCGTTGTTGAAACAGGCAGTGACTTTGGACTTGCATTTGATGGTGATGGTGACCGTTTAATTGCAGTTGACGAACAAGGACAAGTCGTGGATGGGGACCAAATTATGTTTATTCTTGGACAAGAAATGTCTAAAAACCAAGAATTAAATGAGAATATGATTGTTTCTACTGTGATGAGCAATTTAGGCTTTTATAAAGCATTAGAAGCAGAAGGTATCCAATCCAATAAAACAAAAGTAGGCGATCGCTACGTTGTCGAAGAAATGCGTCGTGGTCACTACAATTTAGGTGGAGAACAATCAGGTCATATCGTTTTAATGGATTACAATACAACAGGTGACGGACTCTTAACAGGTGTTCAACTTGCTGCAGTTGTTAAACGTTCTGGTAAAAAGTTGAGTCAACTTGCAAATCAAATGACAAAATATCCGCAACGCCTCGTGAATGTTCGTGTGACAGATAAACACGTTGTTGAACAAAATGAAGATGTTAAAGCCATTATTGAACAAGTTAAAACTGAAATGAACGGTGAAGGCCGTATATTGGTTCGTCCGTCAGGTACTGAATCGCTTGTGCGTGTGATGGTCGAGGCTAAAACAGATGAAGATGCGTATAACTATGCACAACGCATCGCTGATGTTGTAGAAGAGAAAATGGGATTATCGTAACAGCACTGTGAATTAAAAAGCATGAATCTCATGAGTATATTCGTCCCAATCAGCGCGGATCACAAATATACTGATAGGATATTATGGGTAGAGATGAGAAAATCTCTACCCATTTTTTATAGTGCGCCCGGCATGGGTAACAACTTGACGGTGAAAGTCCGTTACAGGCTTGGTAGTAGGAACTGTTAGCGAAAGACAAGGGTGTCCATTGTGAAGTGGAATCTGAAGGAAGTCGGACGCAAACACTCGCACAAAACGTGCAGGTGAACGCGTAATGACGAGTGTAACGAAATTCATTGAAAAGCAACTGAAGTTGGTTGTCAATGAACAGAAAAGTAAAGTAGGAGCAATCACACGTTTAAAGTTCTTGAGTTGTCTAATAACCAAGGTCAATGGGGTTTGTCGTTTCAGACCGACTACGGAAGCAAAAAGAAATTTAATACGCGCCTTAAGGAAAATAACGAAACGAAATAGACCCGGTACCTTTAAAGACATTATCAATGAAATTAATCAAGTGACGCGTGGTTGGATAAATTACTTTGGTAGAGGTTTTATCAGAGGATTTATTGAAACCACGCAATCCTGGTTAAACCGCCGACTTAGACAACGCATTCTTAAACGGTGGAAAAGAGTAAGAACTAAATATAAGGTGTTGCGCCAATACGGTCTTGACCATAGAAGTGCAATGAAAATCGCACAGTCTCGCAAAAAGTACTGGCGATTATCGAACACGTACAAGGTTCATCGTTTACTTACAACAAAACAACTCTACAAGTGGGGGTTGATACCATTAGCCCAGCTTGCAGAGTTGGCTTACGCAAGATATTGAACCGCCGAGTACGGAACCGTACGCTCGGTGGTGTGAGAGGACGAATAGTCAATTAATGGCTATTCTCCTACTCGATTTTTGCAATTACATCATCAAACTATACACAAAATACCATCGAGAGACTGGCCGATTTAAGTGAAAATTAACGATATTTTAGATGATGAATACTTTAAAGTTTGGATATTGAGTCTAAAAAAGGATTGTTATTTTAATATAGCAATACAAAAGATTATAATTAAAATAACTTATAAATATTTTAGTGATAAACGTTAAAAGCATAGATAAAACTTAGGCATTATTGCTTTTATAGCATTTATACTTTTATTTGCAATAAAAGTTTCACTCATTGTACAATAGACTATATTGCAAGAAGGAGGGTAGAGGTTGAAACAGTTTATAAAGCGCCAGCGCAAATTGAAAACATGTATTGTCGACCGATATGCTAAAGCAGAGCATCTCATAGATACATGCTGGAGATTTGTGGACGAGGAGGATAGTGATCGAATATGATCGGCGGATGCTATCCCGGATGTGGCTCATTCGTTAGCTTATTAATTAAATCATTAGGGTGACCTATTGGACAAAGTTAGTAAGATCGCTAAACCAATTCAATAAAATAGAATGCGATGCTGGAGTCATTTGTTCACATTTTGTTGCATTATAGCAGAATGCTAAAAGTGTAAAAAATGACGCGCAGCACCGTTATTTCGGTGTGGAGGAATTTATTTATGTGTGGAATTGTTGGCTATATTGGCTATCAAAATGCGAAAGAAATTTTATTAAAAGGGTTAGAGAAACTCGAATACCGTGGATATGACTCAGCAGGTATTGCAATTCGTGATGAAAACGAGGTCACTGTTACAAAAGCACAAGGTCGAATTGCTGAGTTACGTAAAGAAGCAGACAATGATCATGATGGATCTACGGGAATTGGTCATACAAGATGGGCAACACATGGGGTGCCAAGTTATGAAAATTCTCACCCACATCAATCTACAAGTGGTAGATACACACTCGTACACAATGGTGTGATTGAAAATTATGAAGAACTTAGAGAAGAATATATTCCTAATGTTCAATTTGTTTCAGAAACAGACACTGAAGTTATTGTTCAATTGATTGAACATTTTGCTGAAACAGGTTTATCTACTGAAGACGCATTTACAAAAGTGGTTTCTCTATTACATGGTTCATATGCACTAGGTTTATTAGATTCTGAAGATGGTGAGACAATCTATGTTGCTAAAAACAAATCACCGTTACTTGTTGGAATTGGCGAAGACTTTAACGTGATTGCATCTGATTCACTTGCAATGATTCAAGTAACAAGTGAATACAAAGAATTAAAAGACCAAGAGATTGTAATCGTTAAACGTGATGAAGTTGTCATTAAAAATTCAGAGGGTCAAGTTATCGATCGTGAAAGTTACATTGCTGAAATTGATGCCTCTGATGCTGAGAAAGGTGTATACGACCACTACATGTTGAAAGAAATTCATGAGCAACCTGCAGTTATGCGTCGTATTATCCAAGAATATCAAGATGAACAAGGTAATTTAAACATTGATCCTGAAATCGTTGAAGATGTTAAAGCAGCAGATCGTATTTATATCATTGCTGCAGGTACAAGTTATCATGCAGGATTAGTAGGTAAAGTATTTATTGAAAAATGGGCAGGTATTCCTACTGAAGTTCATGTTGCTTCAGAATTTGTTTACAATATTCCATTATTGTCAGAAAATCCATTATTTATTTATATATCTCAATCAGGTGAAACAGCTGATAGTCGTGCTGTATTAGTTGAAACAACAAAACTTGGTCATCGTTCATTAACAATAACAAACGTAGCTGGTTCCACACTTTCTCGTGAAGCAGATCATACATTATTACTTCATGCGGGGCCTGAGATTGCCGTTGCTTCTACTAAAGCATATACAGCACAAATTGCAGTTTTATCAATTATGTCACACGTCGTTGCACAAGCACGTGGCATCGATCCGAATATCGATTTATTGCGTGAATTAGCGAAAGTCACTACTGCAATCGAAACAGTGGTCGATGATGCGCCACAAATGGAACAAATTGCAAAAGATTTCTTAGAAACAACACGTAATGCATTCTTTATTGGACGTACAATTGATTATAATGTAAGTTTAGAAGGTGCTTTAAAACTAAAAGAAATCTCATATATTCAAGCAGAAGGTTTTGCAGGTGGAGAGTTGAAACATGGTACAATTGCACTCATCGAAGACGGTACACCAGTCTTTGCACTTGCTACACAAGAAGGTGTAAACCTCTCAATCCGTGGTAACGTGAAAGAAGTTGTCGCTCGTGGTGCACATCCATGTATTATTTCTATGGAAGGACTTGAAAAAGACGGAGACACATATGTGATTCCTCATGTCCACGAGTTGTTAACACCACTCGTTTCAGTTGTTTCTCTACAATTGATTTCTTATTACGCTGCATTACATCGTGATTTAGATGTTGATAAACCACGTAATTTAGCGAAATCTGTGACTGTGGAGTAATATTCTCAGTTTGTTCATAAATAGCGTAAGGTACAAGCAAATAGGCTTCGTATCTTACGCATTTTTTAGTTTAACTTCATTTTGTCATAAAAGGTTACAGTTTGTAAGAAAATAAGTGTGTATCGTGTTGCGTAAGTATCTATTTGATGACACAATAAAGGAGTAATCAATGAATGAAAGGAAATGCGATCATGCAAAATATAAAAGCAATATTTTTAGATATGGATGGTACAATTCTTCATCAAAATAACAGAGCATCTGAAAAGACAGCTTCAGTCATTGCTCGCCTTAGAACAGAGGGATATAAGGTGTTTTTAGCAACAGGACGTGCTTACGAAGAGATTCATTTACTTATACCAGAAGATCTTCAGTTTGATGGTATCATTTCATCGAATGGAACATTAGGACATATTGATGAACACGTATTATTTGAACACGATCTTAGTCTTGAAGCGGTACGTCAAATTGTGACGGAAGCCCAACAAGATGGAATCTATTATGAGGTCTTTCCATTTGATGAGCCGCGATTTGCCCTGAATGAAGATCAAAGTTGGATGTTAAGCTTAGTTAAAGGTGACAAGCCTGCCACTGTAAATGAAAGTGAATGGTTATCAAGACACGAAGCAATAAGAGAGAAGTTAACTTGGCGTGATACGATACCGACGCAACTTGGTTTTTCAAAAATATATTTATTTCATTCTGATCTAAACAAAATTAAAAGTTTTAGAGAAAAAATGGTCGCACAGCAGTCAAAATTAAACATTGAAGTTTCTAATTCAACACCTAATAATGTAGAAACAATGGCATACCATATTAATAAAGGGACAGGAATAGAAGAGATGTGTCGTCATTTTAATATTCAACTTTCTGAAACACTTGTTATTGGAGATAGTGATAATGATCGTGCGATGTTTAAAGTTGGTGGTGTAACGGTTGCGATGAAAAATGCCAGCACGGAGATTAAAGCATTGACGCAATATGAAACTGAGTTCGACCATAATCATGATGGTGCGGCGCAATTTTTAGAAACACAACTATTAAAATAAATAAAAGCCAGTCTGAGGTGGAAGATTTTCCTAACAGACTGGCTTTTAGCTTATTTCACTTCTTTTTGTCCTCTACGCACAAAATATTGAATAATTGTACCGATAATGAGTAAGTAAATGAGATATCGAATAATTAAAAAGATGATATTGAATATAATCATTAAATAATAAGCGACATCTTGTGAAATATGTGCGAGATTTTGTTGAATCAAGTAATTAATAGGTTGATTAATAATAATAAAGATCAAATTAAGTAATAAAATGCCAATGAAGAAACGTAAAAATGTTTTATGACCATTTTTAATACCGTACCATGCTTCTTTTAGATGTACTTTAACACTTCTTGAAGCATCTTCAGTTAAGGATGTAGCAAGGTTTGTAACGTATACCACCGTGAACCAAACGAAGATACTTAAAATAAATGAAGATAATACAATTAAGATACTAATGATGAATTGTAACCAGCCTTGACTGATGTCATTAGCACTAATGGCATTAAAGAGTTGTTGTACAAGATATGAAACACCTGCATTAACGAGACCATAGATGACCACTGTCAGTATAATGAATAAAATACTCATTAGACCTAGAATCACACTTTTACCCCAAATGCCTTTTTTAAATGAGCGTACTAAATCTTTCCATTGCATTTGCGCTGAATCTAAAACAGAGTGGCGTATGACACGTACAAGTCCTGTATAGATTGGGAAGAGTACCATCGAGAAAATACAGATTGTCAGAATGATGGCACCAATCATCATGAAAATTAATTTTGTCATACTTTGTTGACCCGTTAAAATAGATATCTGCCAAGCTTGAAGTAATAAATTAAACGGTGACATTACGAGAATAGCCAACAATAATAATATTGCAAAACCAATAAATGATGTGGCAAATAGTTTTAGTTTTTGATTTTTTGTATTATGCCAAAACAGCTTTGTGAATTTTACCAATAGTGAGCACTCCTTTCACATATAATCCACATTATCAAAATCTTTCTTATTTGAAAATAAAAATGGTCTTAATTTAAACGATTTTATCAGTAAATAAAAATTAACATAAAAATAGTTGTTTTTAATACAGAGATGACAGCTAAAGTTTGATAAGATATGAGATGAGGGCGAGGGGAAAAGCTATGAAAATCACGAATCAAAAGAAATATGAGCAAATTGCAGATGTATTGATTCAGCAAATTGAAGAAGGAACTTTAGAAGTTGGGCAACGATTGCCTTCAATACAAAAGCTTGCTGAAGCCTATGGTGTGAGTAACGCTTCGATGCGTGAGGCACTGAATGCACTCAGAATGATAGGACTCGTAGATATTAAGCATGGTTATGGGACATTCGTAAAACAAAAACAGCCACAGTTATTTGATTTTCTTTCCCATACACTTACAAAAGCGCGCGTACGCGACATATTAGAATTGCGTGAATCGGTAGAAGTCGCGACAGCACAATATGCCGCATTACGGCACACAGATGAAGATATACAAGCAATGGAAGCTGCATTAGAAGAAATGGTCAATGCGATACAATGTCATCAATCAGGTGAGGAAGCTGATTTAAAATTTCATCTTGCTATTGCTAAAGCCTCTCATAATGCATTGTTGTATGAGTTGCTAAATAATATATCGGATCTCATTCAGCAGACGATGAAAGGCACACGTCATATTTATATTTATAGCCGCCAAAAAACGATGGAGAAATTATTGGAAGAACATAGTGTCATCTTAGAAGCAATCAAAAAGCGACAAGAAAAAAAGGCGGCTAAATTAATGACCCATCACTTAGTCGAAATCCGTCAAACATTAGTTGAAAATTATATAGTAGAAACAAATTAGGTCATTATAGCGGTTTAAAAGATGCAAAGTGGCTCAGGTATCCATGAAGTGAGATGGTTTGATTTTCTAATTACTAAAGCACATTTATAGGAGATATGATACAATTATGTAAGATTATTGTGCCATTTCACTGAGTTACGATGGTACAGAGGAAATCTAACATACATATAAAAAGAGCATAATATGAAAGATTGAGAGGTGGTTCCCAATGCCATTATTACTTGAACCTGTTTTTCAGGAAAGAATTTGGGGTGGAACAAATCTCG
This sequence comes from Staphylococcus coagulans, assembly GCF_002901995.1. Lineage (GTDB taxonomy): Bacteria > Bacillota > Bacilli > Staphylococcales > Staphylococcaceae > Staphylococcus > Staphylococcus coagulans. Next base: position 9,861 of record NZ_PPQN01000046.1, read on the forward strand.
CACAATTTGGTTATGATTTACCGAGTGACCATACTGGTGAGGTATGGGGAATCTCAGCTCATCCACATGGTGCGAATCGAATATTAAACGGTCCATTTAAAGGACAAACATTAGATGAAGTATGGGAAAATCAACCTAAACTGTTTGGGGAATTTCCTACAAAAAAGTTTCCGCTATTAACTAAGATTTTGGATGCTGAACAAAAATTATCAGTTCAAGTTCATCCTGATGATACGTATGCTTATGAGCATGAAAACGGAGAATACGGCAAAACAGAATGCTGGTATATATTAGATGCAAAACCAGGCGCAGAAATTATATATGGCACAAATGCGCAATCTCATGAAGAACTCAATGAAATGATAAATCAACATGATTTTGAACATTTGTTCAGACGAGTTCCTGTCCACAAAGGTGACTTTTTCTTTGTGCCGGCTGGTACTGTCCATGGCATAGGTGCAGGTATTATGATTTTAGAAACACAACAGTCTTCTGATACGACTTATCGAATCTATGATTATGACAGACAAGATAAAAACGGTAATAAAAGACCTTTACATCTTGAAAAAAGTAAAGATGTCATTCAAATTAGTGAAGAAAGTCCTAATGTAATACCACAAACTGAAGTGATTGAAAATCATAAGTGCACAACGTTTGTGCAAAATTCATTTTTTACTGTGACACATTGGCAAATACAAGGCACATTGAACTATATGAAGCCGAGAGAATTTGTTTTGGTCTCTGTACTGGAAGGACAAGGGCAGCTCATTACAGATGGTGAAATTTACGATATAAAAAAAGGGAACCATTTTATATTGACTGCAGAAGATTTGGATAACGTGTTTGAAGGTGAATTTTCACTAATTATTAGTTATGTATAAGAAGAGGAGAATGACATGAAATGGGGTTTATATATCGCTTTAGTTTGCGGTATTTTATCTGGAGCGACTATATTTTTTCAAGTGCCTATCTTTCCTTCCATTGTATTTCCAGTGTTAATCGGAATAATCGGTATCATCGCTACACTTTGGACTTTGCCTAATCGTGCAATCAGTCCAATGTTAAAGGTTGGCGGGGTACTCATTAATTTACTTCCAGTTGCAGTCGGTCTAATGCAATGGATGAACACTCAATGAAAAGTAATATAATAAATACAAAACATTGCTGGATTAAAGGATAAGATATAATTTTTTTAAAAGGAGATACAATGATACTATGGCTGCAGAGATTAATTATTTTTGGCTGAATTGCGGATACAATAGATGGAATCATAATGAGCCATTAGTTGGACAAAAAACAGTATTTGAGTCAGGGGCACAATTTAATCCAACACAAGGGTTTCGTGCGTTCAAACAAGCACAAGTCGGTGACCGTGTGATTTTTTACCAAGTACAAACAGATGCAGGATTACTTGGATGGGGTGAAATTACTCGGGTTAAGACAGGTGCACAAAACAAAACACATGTAGAGTTTAAATTTAACGAACCTTTCAAGCGACTCACGTCAGATTATCTTAAAAGAAGTGAATCATTAGAATTTCGAATGAATAATATGAAAGAAATTCTTTTTAATAAGATTTCATACGATGAATTCGAATTAATCAAAGGACTAGGGACTGGCGAGATTTCTATTCCTAGATATTTCTTTATGTCTGAAACAGAGACGTTTGAGCCAGATGAAACCTACACAATTTATACGCATACACGTAACGGTATAAAAAGAAATGGTTATCATCATTATACGCAATTAGAAATAGGCGACCAAATCATCATTTATAATCGCAATTCTAACCAATCTGTCATTGGACGTGCTGAAGTGGCACACCATATTCATACACGCCCACCAGAGCAAGGTCGGACGAATAGTACAGCGATTGAAATTCGATATATTGAAGATATCAATCCAGTTAGTTTGATGACGTTAAATAAACACCAAAAACTTAAGAACTTGTACTTTTTACAAGAAAATTCTAAGCAAGCGATTGCGAGTTTAACGCCGACACAGTTTAATGCCATTATGGAAATGAGTGAAAATGATGGCTTAAAAGGGCAATTTGAAGCGGTTTCTGGGCATCAAGATACTGAAAATCAAGAATTAAAGCCATTTATTTTATTACTTGCAGAACAAAAAGAAGAAGGGTTGAATGCTGCGAAATCACTCGTTGAGAAAGCCAATGCGACATCAGTCATCACAGTTGGCCACCCTGATTTCTCTGAAGAAATGTTGTATGGGCGCTACTTACCAAATGAAGCGGGCGCATTATATTATAGAGAAGGGTTTATTACAGAATTGATGCCTAAGACGGAGCGTCAATTTTTAGTAATTGACCAATTTGAACGTATTGACGCTGACATTTTCCAAACCTATATTAACGTGTTAGAAGGTCATGAAGTCACGCTTCCACGCTATAATAAGAATGGTAATATGGTTAAATGGAGTACTGAAAATACGTCATTCTATCGTTTTAATCCGAATTGGCATATCATTGGGGTGACTTATATGACACCACAAGAAGTAAAAAATACATATACTTCTCAATTTTTGAAGTATGCACGTATTATTCAAGTTAAACAATAAATGCATAACAGTGCATCGCTTTATGTTATGGTGCATCTATGTTTAATATCGTAGAGATAAAAGGTGATTGAATTTGACAATAGGGTCAATGATATCACCTTTTTTCTGATTCGAATGGAAATGTATTTAAAACTTTGAATATGAGCTTTTTTTTATTATTTGATATGAAAATATAAAAGCGGGTATATTTAAGACAAGAGGTGATTATATGCCAATTATTTATTACGATGATCATTGTGTTTATTGTTACAATTATGCAATTTGGCTCATTCGAAATGGTTTGCCTAGAAATTATCAGTTCGTTCCACTAAAAAGTACAGCAGGAGAAGCATTACAAAAATCACGTCCTGAAGTGCTTGAGTATAACAGCGTTGTTTTGCAAGAGGGCGATGATTTGACATTTCAATCGACAGCAATAGCCAAACTCATCTATACACTCGATCGTTATAAGTGGTTAGCTATTCTATTATGGCTCGTCCCCAAACCTTTACGCAATTTAGGTTATCAATTGTTTGCGAACAACCGTGATAAAATGTGGAAAACACACTGGGCAAAAGCAAATGAATATGAGCAATCTTTTTTTATAGCTAAAAACAAATAAAATGGTCTCGTTGATTGAGATGATATTAAATAAACAGACTGGGACAATTGAGTTTCAGTATACAAATAAAGCACCTCAAAAATCAGTTAAACGATTTTTGAAGTGCTTTATTATTGAATAAAAGTAAACCATGCGCTATGCGTATGGTTCCGGAAAGGTTCTACCGTTGTATTAAAATAGGCACCTCAGCATGCTAGAATAATATTTGGT
>NZ_PPQN01000047.1 GCF_002901995.1 Staphylococcus coagulans
AGATGTGTATAAGAGACAGAGTATATACTGCGCTTATGGTTAAGTAAGTGCAGTTTTTACGTGAGAAAATAAATTAAAACAAAGACTAACAAGCTGAAAGGATAAATGTAAAATAAATTATAATAAATGAAGGAAGTAAAAACGACGAACAAATAGCATGATAATGTATAAATGAGTTATAGCAATACACTTTTCTGTTTGTTTAATATGTTTACAATACAGGAAAGTGTATTTTTTAATGTGAAAGTTCAAGTCTGACTTTAGTGCAGAATATAAAAGATGAGCTACTATCTATTTCAAGGCAGACTAGGGCGATGGTAAACTAGATTGACGCATATTTAGGATGTCCTTTATAATGTGTAAATGAGGAAAACGCTACGAATAAAGTGAAAGGAGGCATAACTATGAATATGAGAGCAGAACGTGTTGGTGAACAGATGAAAAAAGAGTTAATGGACATTATCAATAACAAATTGAAAGATCCAAGAGTTGGATTTTTAACAATTACTGATGTTCAACCTACAAATGATTTATCATTAGCAAAAGTTTATTTGACTGTTTTAGGCAATGATAAAGAACGTGAAGATACTTTTAAAGGTCTTGAAAAAGCAAAAGGTTTTATTAAATCAGAAATTGGTCAACGTATGCGACTTAGAATTGTACCCGATTTGCAATTTGAATATGACGCATCCATTGAATACGGTAATCGTATTGAGCAGTTGATTCAAGATTTAAACAAGAGAGATTAACAACATGCGCTAGAATACGTAGCCTGATTCTCTGAAGGAATCAACGTATTCTAGTTTTTTTGTGAAAAGGAGTAGATGAAATGTACCACGGCATTTTACCAGTAAATAAGCCACGCGGATTAACCAGTCACGATGTCGTTTTTAAGTTGCGTAAAATTCTAAATACAAAGAAAATCGGCCATACTGGCACATTAGATCCTGAAGTGGATGGTGTTTTGCCCGTTTGTATTGGACAAGCCACAAAGGTCAGTGACTATGTCATGGAAATGGGTAAAACGTATCATGCTGAGGTCACACTCGGTTTATCCACAACGACTGAAGATCAAACTGGTGATGTATTAGAGCAAGTTAGATTACAACCATCCGATATTAATGCTAAGCAAATTGATAAAGTTTTGCAAAAATTTGAAGGTTGGACGACACAGATTCCTCCGATGTATTCTTCAGTAAAAGTAAACGGAAAAAAACTCTATGAGTATGCAAGAAAAGGTGAAACCGTAGCGCGACCGGAAAGAAAAATTTATATTGAACACATTGCACGGTTGTCAGAGTTGCATTTTGAAGATGCAATGATACGTTTTGAAATTGAAGTGACATGTGGTAAAGGAACGTATATCCGTACACTAGCTACAGATATTGGAAAAGCATTAAATGTCCCAGCACATATGTCACGTCTGACCCGAACGGTGAGTGGTGGTTTATCTTTAGAACAAGCCTTAAGTTTGAGTGAAATTGAAATGCTACATGAAGAAGAACGTTTACAAGAAAAACTGTTGCCGATCATCTATGGTCTGAAAGCTTTACCTATATATCAAGTCATGGATGAAGTTTTAAAATTAAAAATTAAAAATGGACAGAAGTTTTTAAAAAATGCATTTGATGTTTCTTTTGACTCCCAAATTGTTATGATAGATGGTGAAACAGGTCGTGTTATGGCCATTTATGAAAGACATCCATCTCGTCAAGAGGAAATAAAGCCTAAAAAGGTTTTTAATTAAAGGAGATTATCGATTATGGAAGTTATTGAAATTACACATCCCATCCAACCCAACCAATATATACAAGAAGATATTGCGTTGGCTTTGGGATTTTTTGATGGCCTACACCGTGGTCATCAAGCACTTTTAGAACAATTAGAAGCGACTGCAAAAGAAAAGGGACTCAAAAAAGCGGTTATGACATTTGATCCACATCCATCAGTTGTATTGAATCCAAAACAAAAAAGAACTACTTATTTAACCCCTTTAGATGACAAAGTTGCTTTATTGGGCGAATATGATATTGATTACTGTCTCGTGGTTAACTTTTCATCTCGTTTTGCAGAAGTATCGCCTGATGAATTTGTTCAGTCTTATTTAGTAAAAAATCATGCACGCGCAATTATTGCAGGCTTTGACTTTACATTTGGTAAATATGGCAAAGGGAACATGGCGATGATGCAAGAATATCAATCGCAATTCGAATGTATTACAGTAGGAAAAAAAGAATTGAATGATGAGAAAATATCAACGACTGCTATACGAAACGCGTTAAAATCAGGTGATTTAGCAAAGGCCAATGAACAACTTGGATATCGTTATCGTATTAAAGGAACAGTTGTTCAAGGAGAAAAACGAGGCAGAACGATTGGTTTCCCAACTGCTAATATTGAACCGAGTGATGATTACGTTCTTCCTACAAAAGGCGTTTACGCAGTGAGTCTAGTCATTGGTTCGAAAGAAAAAGTGTATAGAGGGGTATGCAATATTGGTGTGAAACCTACATTTCACGAAGATTTGCCTCAAGTCGTTATTGAAGTAAATATTTTTGATTTTGAAGAAAATATTTATGGCGAACGTGTCACTATTTATTGGCATCATTTTATTCGACCAGAGCTGAAATTTGATGGCATAGACCCGCTTGTTGCCCAAATGAATCAGGATAAAGAACGTGCAAAATATTTATTGGCTGTTGATTTTGACGATGAAGTATCTTATAATAGTTAAGTCTATTGATATTAGGACAGAGACCTTTATCTTGGTAGGTTGAGACTCCGACGCCTGACTCAGATAGAGGCACAATTAACAATTAAAGGAGGAAATTGACAAATGGCAATTTCACAAGAACGTAAAAATGAATTAATTAAAGAATATCGTACACACGAAACAGATACAGGTTCACCTGAAGTACAAATCGCTGTATTAACTGCAGAAATCAGTGCATTAAACGATCACTTACGTATTCACAAAAAAGACCACCACTCACGTCGTGGTTTATTAAAAATGGTTGGTCGTCGTCGTCACTTATTAAACTACTTACGTGACAAAGACATCCAACGTTACCGTGAATTAATTAAATCATTAGGTATCCGTCGCTAATTTTAGAGAGTTAAATTAAGACGAATCAATGGGGCTGGGACAATTATCGTACCCGGCTCTTTTTTTTACTATTAAATGGCAAAAATGTAAGCTATAATATTGATAGTAAAAGGGTACGAAATGTAAAGAGGTAGGAGAGGAGATTTATCATGTCTCAAGAAAAAAAGGTTTTCAAGACGGAATGGGCAAACCAACCGTTAACAATAGAAACTGGACAATTGGCGAAACAAGCAAATGGTGCTGTACTCGTTCGATACGGTGATACCGTTGTACTATCTACAGCAACAGCTTCAAAAGAGCCACGTGATGGTGACTTTTTCCCGTTGACTGTTAATTATGAAGAAAAAATGTATGCGGCTGGGAAAATTCCGGGTGGATTTAAAAAGAGAGAAGGACGTCCAGGTGATGAAGCTACATTAACTGCACGTTTAATTGATCGTCCGATACGACCATTATTTCCTGATGGCTATCGTCATGATGTCCAAATCATTAACACAGTATTAAGTGCAGATCCAAATTGTTCTCCTGAAATGGCAGCAATGATTGGTTCTTCAATGGCACTGAGTGTTTCTGACATCCCATTTCAAGGTCCTATCGCAGGGGTAAATGTCGGATTAGTTGATGGCCAATATGTCATCAATCCAAACTTAGAGCAAAAAGCAGTATCACGTCTAGACTTAGAAGTTGCAGGCCATAAAGATGCTGTTAACATGGTTGAAGCAGGTGCAAGTGAGATTACTGAAGCTGAGATGCTAGAAGCGATATTATTTGGTCACGAAGAGATTAAACGCTTATGTGCATTTCAAGAAGAAATCATTGCACATTTACAACCAGAAAAACAAGAATTTATTCCAGAAGAAAAAAATCAAACGCTTATTGATTCTGTAACTGAAATGACTCAAAATGAAGGACTAAATCAAGCGATTCAAACGGTTGAAAAACAAGAGCGCGAAGAAAACCTTGATATGATTAAAGAACGTGTCCTTGCAAACTTTGAAGACGAAGAAGATCCTGAAAATGAGGCTTTATTAAAAGAAGTTAATGCGATTATTAATACGTTAATCAAAGAAGAGGTAAGAAGATTAATTGCGGACGAAAAAATCCGTCCAGATGGTCGTAAGCCAGATGAGATTCGACCTTTATCATCAGAAGTTGGTTTATTACCACGTGCCCATGGATCTGGCTTGTTTACACGAGGTCAAACACAAGCGTTATCTGTTTTAACACTAGGTTCAATTTCAGAATATCAAATCATTGATGGTTTGGGTGAAGAAGAGCATAAACGTTTTATGCATCATTATAACTTCCCGAACTTCTCTGTAGGTGAAACAGGTCCTGTTCGAGCACCGGGGAGACGTGAAATTGGTCATGGTGCTTTAGGTGAACGTGCATTGAGATATATCATTCCAGATGAAAAAGATTTCCCATACACTGTGCGTATTGTAAGTGAAGTTTTAGAATCTAATGGTTCTTCATCACAAGCTTCTATTTGTGGTTCTACTTTAGCTTTAATGGACGCAGGAGTGCCGATTAAAGCACCAGTTGCAGGTATTGCAATGGGTCTTGTCACACGTGATGATCAATATACGATTTTAACGGATATCCAAGGCATGGAAGATGCTTTAGGTGATATGGACTTCAAAGTAGCGGGAACGACTGAAGGTATCACAGCGATTCAAATGGATATTAAAATAGATGGTTTAACTAAAGAAGTGATTGAAGAAGCGCTTGAACAAGCACGTAAAGGACGTTTAGCGATTTTAGATCATATGATGCAAACCATCAATCAACCTAGAACAGAACTAAGTGCTTATGCACCTAAAGTTGAAACAATGCAAATTAAGCCTGAAAAAATTCGAGACGTAATTGGACCAGGCGGTAAACAAATCAATGAAATTATTGATGCGACGGGTGTTAAATTAGATATTGAACAGGATGGTACAGTATTTATAGGCTCAACGGAACAAGATATGATCAATCAAGCGCGTAGTTGGATTGAAAATATTGTCAGAGAAGCAGAAGTCGGACAAATTTACGATGCGAAAGTTAAACGTATTGAGAAATTTGGCGCTTTTGTTGAGTTATTCCCAGGTAAAGATGCTTTAGTTCATATTTCTCAAATTTCAAACGAGCGTATTAATAAAGTAGAAGATGTATTAAAAATCGGCGATACATTAAATGTAAAAGTGACTGAAATTGACAAGCAAGGCCGTGTGAATGCATCTCATAAAGTGTTAATTTCACAATAAGTTTTTAGAAATACATTGGTGTGTCAAACCACCAACGTCGTTTCTGTTTAGCGAACCCCTAAAGCTGAAGTGCATAATTTCAGCTTTAGGGGTATTTATATTACATCGAAAAAACAAATTAAAGTAACTATGGATGAAATCATTGATAGCGCTAACTTGATCAAAAGCAAATACAAACAACAACGCTGTAATGATTTTAAAAACATTTCGATGACAACATACGTTATGCTTGATGGGTTCAGCGGCAGAAAGCAAATCATTTTCTGTTCCACTCGTAACACTTTAATAGTGTACAGAGTTTGTATAATCAACTATAATAAAATATGAATGTAAAATGGACGGGCTATATATTGAGTAGGAGGTAAAATTTTGAATTTAGTAAAAAAGAAAAATAAAGATATACGAATCATACCGCTAGGTGGTGTAGGAGAAATTGCCAAAAACATGTATATCATTGAAGTTGATGATGAAATGTTTATGTTAGATGCAGGATTAAAGTTTCCTGAAGATGAAATGTTAGGTATCGATATAGTGATTCCTGATATTCAATATGTATTAGAAAATAAACATAAATTAAAAGGTATTTTTCTAACACATGGTCATGAACATGCGATTGGCGCGGTTTCATACGTATTAGAACAAGTAGACGCACCGGTATATGGTTCGAAATTAACAATAGGACTTGTAAAAGAAAACTTAAAAGCACGTCAAATTAATAAAAAAATTAGATATTATGTAGTTAATAATGAATCGGTGATGCGTTTTAAAGGTGTAAATGTGACATTTTTCAACACAACACATAGCATTCCGGATAGTTTAGGTGTATGTATCCATACATCTTACGGTGCAATTGTTTATACAGGTGAATTTAAGTTTGATCAGAGTTTACATGGCCAATATGCCCCGGATATGAAAAAGATGGCAGAAATCGGCGAAAATGGTGTCTTTGCACTTTTAAGTGACTCCACTGAAGCGGAAAAACCAGGTTATAATACGCCAGAAAATGTCATTGAAAGCCATATGTTTGATGCATTTGCAAAAGTAAAAGGGCGTTTAATTGTCTCATGTTATGCTTCTAACTTTATTCGTATACAACAAGTTTTAAATATTGCGAGCAAATTAAATAGAAAAGTATCATTTCTAGGCCGTTCATTAGAAAGTTCATTTAGCATTGCTCGTAAAATGGGATATTTTAATATTCCAAAAGACTTGTTAATACCGATGAGTGAAGTCGAAAACTATCCTAAAAACGAAGTCATAATTATTGCAACAGGTATGCAAGGTGAGCCAGTTGAAGCGTTGAGTCAGATGGCACGCCAAAAACATAAAATCATGAATATTGAAAAAGGCGATTCAGTCTTTTTAGCTATTACAGCTTCTGCCAATATGGAAGTGATTATCGCAAATACACTTAATGAGTTAGCGCGTGCAGGTGCATATGTGATTCCAAATAATAAAAAAATTCACGCTTCAAGTCATGGTTGCATGGAAGAATTAAAATTAATGTTAAACATGATGAAGCCGGAATATTTTATACCGATTCAAGGTGAGTTTAAAATGCAAATTAGTCACGCTAAACTCGCTAGTGAATCAGGCGTCAACCCAGAAAAGATATTTTTAGCTGAAGCTGGAGATGTTATTTATTTTGATGGGGAAGACATGGCATTAAATGAAAAAGTTAATGCTGGTAATGTTCTAATCGACGGTATCGGTGTTGGAGATGTCGGAAATATTGTTTTACGCGATAGACATTTGTTAGCAGAGGATGGTATTTTTATTGCTGTCGTAACACTTGATCCAAAGAAACGACGCATTGCAGCCGGTCCAGAAATTCAATCAAGAGGTTTCGTTTATGTTCGTGAAAGTGAAGCTTTATTAAAAGAAGCAGAAGATAAAGTGCGTGAAATTGTGGAAGCGGGATTACAAGAGAAACGTATTGAGTGGTCTGAAATGAAACAAAACATGAGAGATCAGGTAAGTAAACTGCTCTTTGAAAGCACACGAAGACGTCCAATGATTATTCCTGTGATTTCAGAAATATAAACGTTTAAACCAGTGTGATGTTCAAACAAGAAAACGAATCTTACTCTTTGAAATACTCGCATTTTAAAGAGTAGATTCGCTTTTTTCATCATACAGGTATTTTACATATTTAATAGAAAGTAGAAGGTGACGATGAATGCCGCAAACGAAAAAACGAAAATCACAAACGTCTCGCAGCAAGAAACGAACTTCTAAAAAAAAGCAAAACGATACACCACTCAGATTTATTTTGTCTATTGTTTTTGTAGTTATTTTAACTTTAGGTATTTTTCAATTAGGATTAGTGGGTATTGCAATTGATAGCTTTTTTAATTATCTGTTTGGCGTAACACGTTATCTGACCTATCTATTGTTATTACTAGGGACAGGTTTTTTTGCTTATAATGGAAAGTTACCTAAAACAAGAAGGCTAACGGGGTCAATCATTTTACAAATTGCACTATTATTTGTAGCCCAATTGCACTATATGATGATTGGGGATGCAGCAGCGAGACGTCAGCCTGTTTTATCTTATATATACCACACATATGAGAAGGATGGTTTTAACTATTTTGGTGGCGGTTTGCTTGGCTATATGTTTATTCATATTTTAACGCCATTGATTTCTATCGTAGGTATCGTCATACTCACATTAATATTATTAATTTCGAGTGTCATTTTGTTATTGAAAAAACGTCATAGAGATGTTGCAAAGATTGGATTAGAAAATATTAAGCAGACGACAACACATGTGTATGATCGTTATGGTCATCATCGAGAGCAACGACGCTTACAAAAGCAAGAGAAAAAAGAACAAAAACGACTTGCTGATGTACAATCCAAAAATGAACAAATCAAAGACGTATCTGATTTTCCAGAGGTTTCGTCAGCAGAAGATGAAATACAAACAGATTATCCTTCAATTCCAATTTTAGGACATAAAACGGCTTCGAATGTCGGGCATCAAACATCTAAAAATGAACAAGAAAACAACACAAAATCTAATCCAATTCAAAGGATTAATCAGGCAGATGAAAATGTTGACATCCCTTCAGACCAAACAGATGCTGAAGGCAGTATATCTGAAGCGGGCGAGGTGGCCAATCATGCGTATGAACTTCCGCCGCTTTCTTTATTAGATGCCCCAAAACAACAACAGACGACTTCAAAAGCAGAAGTCCAACGAAAAGGAAGATTGTTAGAAACAACTTTGAAAAATTTTGGTGTCAATGCGAAAGTGACGCAAATTAAAATCGGTCCAGCTGTGACACAATATGAGGTACAGCCTGCACAAGGTGTGAAAGTAAGTCGAATCGTTAATTTACATAACGATATCGCTCTAGCATTAGCGGCAAAAGATATTCGAATTGAGGCACCTATCCCAGGAAAATCAGCTGTCGGTATTGAAGTACCTAATAATAAAATTGCGTTGGTAACTTTAAAAGAAGTATTAGATGAAAAATTCCCAACACAAAATAAATTAGAAGTAGCATTAGGCCGTGATATATCTGGAGAACCGATTACTGCAGAACTTAATAAAATGCCACACTTATTAGTCGCAGGTTCAACAGGAAGTGGGAAATCGGTTTGTATCAATGGCATCATCACAAGTATTTTATTGAATGCAAAGCCACATGAAGTAAAACTTATGATGATTGATCCAAAAATGGTAGAATTAAATGTATACAATGGAATTCCACATTTATTAACTCCCGTTGTAACTAACCCACATAAAGCGGCACAAGCATTAGAAAAAGTGGTTGGAGAAATGGAAAGAAGATATGATTTATTCCAACATTCAGGTACACGTAATATTGAAGGTTACAACGCATTAATGAATCAAAAAAATAATGAGTTGGATGAAAAAGAACCATTATTACCCTATATTGTCGTAATTGTAGATGAACTTGCAGATTTGATGATGGTAGCAGGTAAAGATGTTGAAACGGCTATTACACGCATCACACAAATGGCGCGTGCAGCTGGTATTCATCTCATTATAGCGACACAACGACCTTCAGTAGATGTCATTACAGGTTTAATAAAAAATAACATTCCATCACGTATCGCGTTTGCGGTGAGCTCTCAAACGGACTCACGAACAATTATCGATAGTGGTGGCGCGGAAAAACTGCTCGGTAAAGGGGACATGTTATTTATTAAAAATGGTGGCTCTACGCGTACGCGCGTGCAAGGTGCATTTTTAAGTGACAATGAAGTGCAAAAAATCGTTTCATACGTCGTCGCACAACAAAAAGCGAATTACGTTAAAGAGATGGAGCCAGATGCACAAGTGGATGAAGCGGATATGGAAAGTGATGATCCATTATACAAAGATGCTTATTTATTTGTTATTGAGCAACAAAAAGCAAGTACCTCGTTATTACAACGCCAGTTTCGAATTGGTTATAATCGAGCATCGAGAATCATGGATGATCTAGAACGAAATCAGGTCATCGGACCACAAAAGGGGAGCAAGCCAAGACAAATTTTAGTTGATTTAAATGATGGAGAGGTGTAAGACATGTCGGTAAATCCTGACGTTAATATTGTGAAAGAATGGATACTTAAAGAAATTGAAGAAGAGCGCATTAAACCTGGTGAATCTTTACCGGGTTTATTGGCACTTGCACGCACATGTAATGTAAAGACAGATGACGTTCAGGTTGCGATTCATGAACTCGTCACTGAACAAATTGTCACACAAAATTTTGAAGAGGGCGCAAGAGTTAAAGTACCTCAGCCGTTCTTTTATCCTTTAGATGAATTAATGAGTATTGGACGCATGATATCTGATAAAGGTTATGAAAATGGTACCGTCTTTTTAAGCCTCGATGAAGAAGAAGCATCGCTTGATGATTGTAAAGTGATGAACCTCGAACCTAAATCACAAATTACTGTTGTTGAACGTATTCGAACGGCTAATGGTCACCCAGTTGTCTATTGTTTAGATAAAGTAGCGACCAATGTATTTGAACATTTTGGTACGCATCATCAACAGACTTCTATTTTGAAAGCGGTTGAGACAGTGAGTCAAAAGAAAATTGCTTATGCAGAAACTGAGATGGAAGCGATTAGTTACGAACCTTATATCTCAGATGCCCTTGAGTCAGACCCGCAAGATGGATTAATGCTTTTACGCCAAGTTCATTTCACTGAAGACGGCACACCTATTTTATACTCTTTAAACTATTTCAAGAGTAGCCTTGTGAAGTTTCGGACGATAAGAAAACGTCTATAACATAATAATTATAGTTTTTTAAAAGGAGGAGTTGCTTTGAAACAGCTTCAACAAGAACCATCAAATTCAATTTCTGTCATGTCAACGCACAAATTTAAAACGACGACAGTGACTTTTAAATTTATGGCGCCATTAGATGTTGAGACGATGACACAACGTGCATTATTGAGTAAATTATTAGTTCGCGCGACACAAAACTATCCTACTGATAAAGCATTTAACCAATATTTGTCAGAATTATACGGTGCTTATGTGAACAGCTATGTATCTAAATATAAAGATCGACATGTGATCACCATCAGTTTAGAAATCGTGAATGAACGTTACCTATTAGATGATGAGCCTTTATTTGAAAAAGGTGTCGCTTTATTAAAAGAGGTCATTTTAAATCCGTTTGTTTCTCATGAAGCTTTTAATGAAAACTTTCTAGCGCAAGAAAAGCGTTTATTAAAGAAAAAACTTAAAGCCATTGAGGACAATAAATCACAACTTGCATACTTGCAGTTACTTAAACATATGTTTGGTGATCATCCTTATCGTTATATGGCGGCAGGAGAGCTTGCAAATATTGATGACATATCAGTAACAGATATTTATCATACATATCAATCTATGCTAGAAAATGATTACTGCTCAGTTTACGTCGTAGGTAACGTAGATGAAGAAGCTACAGTACAACATATTCAATCTGAGTTCAATATTCAACCTTTTACATATGCGTCAACTTCATTTGGTCAAGATATAAACCAAGATCAACCTGTAAAGGAAATCGTTGAGACTGATCAAGTCGATCAAGCCAAATTAAATATAGGATTTAGATTTCCAACCCAATACGGTGAGCCTGATTATTACACGCTTATTGTTTTTAATATGATGTTTGGTGGCGATCCTTCGTCTGTATTATTCAATGAAGTGCGTGAACAAAAAAGTTTAGCCTATTCCATCCATTCGCAAATAGACGGTAAAAATGGCTTCTTATTTGTATTAAGTGGCGTTTCAGTTGATGATTATGAACTCGCAAAAGAAACGATTATCGAAGCATTCAATAGATTCAAGTCAGGAGATTTTACGGAAGATAAAATGGCATTGGCCAAAAAAATTATTTTATCGAATCGTAAAGAAGCAAAAGACCGACCTAAGCATATGATTGAAACGATGCATAACCAATTGTTACTTAAAGAACCGGAAAGTGAGTCTCAATTTGAATCTCGCATTCAAGCGGTGACACGTCAAGATGTTCAACGTCTATGTCAAAATGCACATTTAGATACCATTTATATTTTGACAAAGGGGGAAGCTTAATATGAACCATACGTATTATCAGCAAATTGATGAAACAGTTTATCATACAACATTAGAAAACGGACTCAACCTTTTTGTCATTCCAAAAAAAGATTTTCAAAAAACATTTGTGACGTATACAACACAATTTGGGTCGCTTGATCATCGATTCAAACCACATCAGTCAGACCAATTTGTTAGTGTACCCGATGGGGTTGCGCATTTTTTAGAACATAAATTATTTGAAAAAGAAGAAGGCGACTTGTTTACGGAATTTGCTGAGCACGATGCGCAAGTCAATGCATTTACGAGCTTTGATCGTACAAGTTACTTATTTAGTGCAACAAATCACATTGATGACAATATTTTGAGATTGTTGAAAATGGTGGAAACTCCTTATTTTACTGAAGAATCAGTGGAAAAAGAAAAAGGCATTATTGCTGAAGAAATAAAAATGTACCAAGAGCAGCCAGGTTATCGCCTAATGTTCAATACTTTACGCGCAATGTACCATGATCATCCTGTTAAAGTGGACATCGCAGGCTCAGTCGAAAGTATTTATCAAATTACTAAAGAAGATTTATATCTTTGTTATGAAACTTTTTATCATCCGTCAAATATGGTTTTATTTGTCGTTGGTGATGTTGAACCGACACATATAGGGCAATTGGTGAAACAACATGAAGATGCACGTGCAATTGAGGCACAGCCGGAAATTGAAAGAGATCCGCTCAATGAAAGTAATGAAGTCGTCCAGGCTAATGTCAGTGAGCGCATGCATATTCAATCACCTCGATTAATGATTGGACTTAAACACCCAGTTGATGATTTCACAGAACACCAACGTGTTAAAGAAGATATTGAAATGTCATTTTTCTTTGAGATGATTTATGGCGAAGAGACGAATTTCTACCAAGCCTTACTTAATCAAGACTTGATTGATGATACATTTAATTATCAAACGGTGATAGAACCCTCATATAGTTTTTCATTAATTACTTCTGCAACATCAAAACCTGAGCAATTAAAAAAATTATTGATTGATGAGTTAACAACAAATATGGGCCAAGTCAAAGATCAAAAAGCATTTGATTTATTGAAACGTCAATTTATAGGGGAGTATATTTCAAGTTTAAATGCCCCTGAATATATTGCGAATCAATCTACAAAGTTTTATTTTGATGGTGTTAGTTTATTTGAATTGTTGGAAATCATTGAAGGTATTACGCTAGAAACGATGAATGCGACTATTAAAAAACGTGTTCAATTAGATGCGATAGTCGATAGTCGATTGGAGATGGAAAAATCGTGAAAGCTTTAGTTGTTGGTGGATCGGGCAATATAGGTCGTGCAATTACGCATGACCTTCTTTCACGTGGCTATGAAGTTATAGTGACTTATCATAATACATCTATTGATGAGTTAGTCACAATGTACGAAAACCAGCCGGTTCAATTTGTGCAACTCGACTTGACAAAATCCATTCAACTTGAAGAAAAATTAAAATTTATTCAAAATTTAGATGTGTTAATTTATACGAGTGGACAAAGTTTATTTGGCATGCTCCAAGATATGACAGATCAGCAAATTCACGATGCTTATATGGTGCATGTATTTCATTTTATTAAAATGTCCCAATTTTTTGTAGATCAATTGCGACAAAGTGAGAATGGGCGTATTATCGTCATTTCATCTATTTGGGGTGAAATGGGGGCGAGTTTTGAAACCATATATTCCTCTATGAAAGCAGCGCAAATCGGATTTGTCAAAGCACTCGGACAGGAATTATCTCGAACGAACGTGACAGTGAATGCGATTGCGCCGGGCGTTGTTGCAGGACGTATGACGGATGCGTTATCAGAAGAAGCGCGTGAGGATTTACTCGAATCATTGCCACAGCACCGATGGATAGACCCAACAGAAATTGCACATGCAACGCAATACTTACTATCTTCTGAGGCGAAAAGCATTACGGGTACAGTTCAACGTATTAATGGTGGCTGGTATTGTTAATTTGCTATAATATGAATAAATAACGTATAGGCAAGCGTTGCAAGGGGGTTTTTTATGATTACACGTGAAAAGAGGGAATGGTATCTAGAGTATAGTATCAATATTAATAGAGCAGGTTTGTTAGGTGATATTTCAAGTTTACTTGGGATGATGGGAATTAATATTGGTGCAATTAACGGTATTGATAAGTCCATTCGTGCTTTTATTATTAGATCCGATAGTGAAGAGAAAGTAAAACGCTTTGAAACTTTACTTAAAGAAATTGATGACATTTCCCTGAGAGTCTTGCGTGAGCCAGAATTAAAAGACAGGCTTGCTGTGAGACATGGCCGTTTTGTAAAACAAGATGAGCATAATAAAAAAATATTTCGTTTTGAAAGAGACGATTTAGGTTTACTCGTTGATTTTATGGCTGAATTATTTAAAGAAGAAGGTCATAAATTAATTGGGATTCGAGGTATGCCACGTGTTGGTAAAACGGAATCTATTGTAGCTGGCAGTGTATCTGCGCATAAGAGATGGTTATTCATCAGTTCAACTTTAATTAAACAAACGGTTCGCAGTTCACTAATTAAAGGTGAATACGATAAAGATCATGTGTATATTATTGATGGTGCGGTTACTGCAAGAGAAACAAATCCAAAGCACCAAGAGCTTGTTAAAGAAGTCATGACGTTGCCATCAGTAAAAGTCGTTGAACATCCTGATTTATTTGTTGAAGCAAGCGATTATATTATGGATGATTTTGATTATATTATTGAATTAAGAACCGAAGAAAATCAGACCATCGAATATGAAGAAATGAAAAAGCAAACCGTTAGAAGTAAAAATAACTTAGATTTTGGAGATACATTTGGTGGTTTCGGAGACGGCTTTGGTGATGGTTTTGGTTCGTTCTAACGTTTGGAGGAGAGCACAAGTTGAAAACAATCGGTGAAGTACTGCAAAGTAAAAGAGAAGGTTTAGGAATGACTTTAGCTGAATTAGAAAAAAGAACACAAATTCAGCGACAAACATTAGTTGCCATTGAACGCAACCAATTTGAGCAATTTGAACATCCCAATCATATACGAGGTTTTATACAAAAATATGCGCAATCCGTGAATGTTGATGGTTCATTACTCATGGATAAGCATAAAGAAGAGTTGCCTTCCATGACACACCAAGCCCATGATATTTTACAACAAATCTCACAAAATCAAGATGCATTAGTATTTTCTAATACAGATGTGCAACCGAAAAAAGTTGCGATTATTATTGGTATGCTGATTGGTATCACAGCTGTACTTTGGGGGCTATTAACCATTGTGCTATAATAGTAATAAGAGAAACAGATAAGTGGAGAGAGGAATAATTATGAATATACCTAACCAGATCACATTGTTTCGAGTCATCTTAATTCCAATATTTATGTTGTTTGCACTTGTTGATTTTGGAATGGGAAATGTTTCTTTCATAGGGGGACACTCGATTCGAATTGAATTTTTAATTAGTGGAATCATTTTTATTATCGCATCATTAAGTGATTTTTTAGACGGCTATTTAGCACGTAAATGGCAAATTGTAACAAATATGGGGAAATTTCTAGATCCACTTGCTGATAAACTTCTTGTTTCTGCAGCTTTAGTTGTTTTAGTAGAACTTGGATTGACGAATTCTGTCGTTGCCATCATCGTTATTGCACGTGAGTTTGCGGTGACAGGATTGAGACTCTTACAAATTGAACAGGGCTTTGTTAGTGCGGCAGGTCAACTTGGAAAAATTAAAACGGCAGTAACGATGGTTGCCTTAGTTTTCATTTTACTAGGTGAACCTTTGAGCCAGTGGATTGGTTTTTCTTTAGGTCAAATATTATTGTATATTGGTGTCTTTTTTACAATTTTATCAGGTATTGAGTATTTCTATAAAGGTAGAGATGTTTTTTTGCAAGATAAAAAAGCTTAATTTTATGATTACCTCAAGGATGAATAAACTTTTAAGAGTGAAACAAAGAGAACAATGTTGAATTGGGCTGTTTGTTTTACTCTTCTTTTATTTTGCTTGTAACAACAAGCTCATATATGGATCAAGTCTTCTGTAATGAAGACTTAGTTGAAAAGGATTATTCTGTAAAACAAAAAACGGTTTAGTTCCATTTCAAAGGGATATCAAGCTATAATAAAGTTGTGAATAAGATTTTGTAGGCAGAAAGAAGGCAATATTATGAAAGTCTGTATTATCGCAGTAGGGTCAGAGTTACTTTTAGGCCAAATTACAAATACGAATGCTCAATTTTTATCACAAAAGTTGAATGAAGCAGGTCATCATGTCTTGGAGCATATCGTGGTCGGTGACAATGAAAAAAGACTTGAAACTGTCATAAAAAGAGCGATAGAGCAATATGATGCACTAATTTTCACGGGTGGTTTAGGACCCACAAAAGATGATTTAACAAAACAAACGGTTGCAACTGTTTTAAATAAAAAACTCGTAACAGATCAAGAAGCGCTCAATTACATTGAAGATTATTTCAAGCAACATGAAAAAGAAATGACGCCGAATAATAAGCAGCAAGCACTTGTGATTGAAGGTGCAAAAGTGTTACCCAATCGTGTAGGGATGGCGCCTGGTATTTATTTGAATGAAAATAATAAGCACATTGTTATGCTACCAGGACCACCGAAAGAAATGCAACCGATGGTCGTGAATGAACTCATGCCTTACTTTTCACAAGGTGGAAAAACAATTTTCTCTGAAGTGTTACGTTTTTGTGGGATAGGTGAATCACAAGTTGAAACAGAATTACTTGACTTAATCGATGCGCAAACAAACCCAACAATTGCACCACTTGCAGGTACGCACGAAGTCACAATCAGATTGACAGCAAGCGCGGATGATGAAAAAGCGAGTCAACAGTTAATAGCGCCGATAAAAGATGAAATATTAAGTCGAATGGGTCGTTATTATTATGGTTCCAATGACACGACACCTGAGCGCGCTGTTATGGCGTTACAAAAGAAATCATTTGCGATATATGATCAAGTGACAGAAGGTTTACTTTACTCTAGATTAAAAAAAGAGGATCAAACACATCTATTAAAAGGGTATATGATGCATCATCCTCAATTTGTAGATGAAACAGCTACAATTGAGAACCAATTATATGCATCAGCAGTATTTGTGCAATCTTTATATGACACTGAACAGGCGATGAGCCTTCTTTCACATGGCAATACAATCTATATTGGTTTTCTAGATCATGATCGCTTCCGAGTTGAAACATTTAAAATGAGTCATCACAGAAATTTACAACGTGATCGAAGTCAAAATTATGTACTGATTGCATGGCTAAATGAACTAAAACAGCACTAATATTATATGGTTTTGAGCAAAACACAAGCACATGCGTTCTATTTTGTTGGTATTTAAATCACAAAATAGCGAACAAATATTCGTAAAATGCTTGTAATTTTAATTGAAAGCATGTATAGTAGAATTAAATTAAAAGGAAATTTTTATTTATTAGGGGGTCCTATATTGGATAATGAACGTCAAAAAGCACTCGACACAGTAATAAAAAATATGGAAAAGTCATTCGGTAAAGGTGCCGTTATGAAACTAGGTGAAAATAAAGATCGCCGTGTTTCTAGTGTTTCAACAGGTTCTGTTACATTGGATCATGCATTAGGGGTTGGCGGCTATCCAAAAGGTCGTATTATTGAAGTTTATGGCCCTGAAAGTTCTGGTAAAACGACTGTAGCGTTGCACGCGATTGCTGAAGTGCAAAAAAATGGCGGTATTGCTGCGTTTATCGATGCTGAACATGCGTTGGATCCTGTCTATGCTGAAGCGCTCGGTGTGGATATCGATAATCTATACCTTTCTCAACCTGACCACGGTGAACAAGGTTTAGAAATTGCTGAAGCGTTCGTTAGAAGTGGCGCCGTGGACATTGTTATTGTGGACTCTGTTGCAGCCTTAACACCTAAAGCAGAAATCGAAGGTGAAATGGGTGATACACATGTAGGTTTACAAGCGCGTCTTATGTCTCAAGCATTACGTAAACTTTCAGCAGCCATTTCAAAATCAAATACGACTGCAATTTTCATTAACCAAATTCGTGAAAAAGTAGGTGTTATGTTCGGTAATCCTGAAACGACGCCAGGTGGTCGTGCGTTGAAATTCTACAGTTCTGTCCGCTTAGAAGTAAGACGTGCAGAACAATTGAAACAAGGCCAAGACATCGTAGGTAACCGTACGAAAATCAAAGTCGTGAAGAATAAAGTAGCACCACCATTTAAAGTTGCTGAAGTCGATATCATGTATGGTCAAGGTATCTCTCGTGAAGGTGAATTAATTGATTTAGGTGTGCAATATGACATTGTAGACAAATCTGGTGCATGGTATTCTTATAACGGCGAACGTATGGGCCAAGGTAAAGAGAATGTAAAACAATTCTTAAAAGAAAACCCACAATTAGAAGATGAAATCGATCGAAAACTCCGTGAAAAATTAGGTATTTTTGACGGTGATGTGGAAGAAAAAGAGCAAGAAGAGCCACAAACATTATTTGATGAATAATCGTATTTCGATATAAAATTAAAAGTGAAACATGGATCTAAATCAAAATGAGATTCGGTTTCACTTTTTGTTTTGGAAAGGCTAATTGCAACAAAATTTCAAATAGAATATGATATCATGATGATTTTTCGTTTTGAAATGTATCATCTTTTTTATTCAATAGTGTTGGATACCTTGATTTTTCATTGTTCAAAACGTACAATTGAACTTGTATGATTCTTATTTTTAGTCATATAATCATATAGATTGGTTAACATACAGAACGAAATCCTAGAAAAAGGAGGTGTTTGTGTGAATTTATTAAGCCTCTTACTCATTTTGCTGGGTATAATTCTAGGAGTTGTTGTAGGGTATTTAATCGCCCAGAATTTAATATATCAAAAGCAGTCACAAGCCAAACGTACTGCTAAAGATATTATTGAACAAGCAAACAAAGAAGCAGAGAATCTTAAAAAAGAGAAATTAATCGAAGCTAAAGAAGAAAACCAAGTTCTAAGAGAGCGCATCGAAAGCGAACTAAGGGAACGACGTGGAGAGCTTCAAAGGCAAGAATCCCGACTTCTTCAAAAAGAGGAGAACTTGGAGCGAAAATCTGATCTACTCGATAAAAAGGATGAGATTTTAGAGCAAAAAGAATCTAAACTTGAAGAAAGACAACAACAAGTAGACGCAAAAGAGAGTAGTGTTCAATCAATAATAATGAAGCACGAACAAGAATTAGAACGCATCTCCGGTCTCACACAAGAAGAAGCACGTAAAGAGCAATTGGAACGTGTAGAAGAAGAGTTGTCACAAGATATTGCAGTACTTGTTAAAGAAAAAGAGCGTGAAGCTAAAGAAAAAGTAAACCAAAAAGCAAAAGAATTACTCGCTACGACAGTGCAACGTTTTGCTGCTGATCATACTTCAGAGTCAACAGTGTCAGTTGTTAACTTACCTAATGACGAGATGAAAGGACGTATCATCGGTCGTGAAGGTAGAAATATTCGTACATTAGAAACATTAACGGGTATTGATTTAATCATTGATGATACACCTGAAGCGGTAATTTTATCAGGTTTTGATCCTATTCGAAGAGAAATCGCCAAAACAGCGTTAATCAACCTTGTTTCTGACGGTCGTATTCATCCAGGGCGTATTGAAGATATGGTAGAAAAATCAAGACGAGAAGTCGATGAAATTATTCGTGATGCAGGTGAACATGCAACATTTGAATTAAATATTCATAATATGCATCCTGATCTCGTTAAAATTTTAGGGCGTATGCATTATCGAACAAGTTATGGACAAAATGTGCTTAAACATTCTATTGAAGTAGCATATTTATCTGGAATGCTCGCTGCAGAATTGAACGAAGATGTAACACTGGCTAAAAGAGCTGGTTTATTACACGATATTGGTAAAGCGATTGATCACGAAGTTGAAGGAAGCCATGTTGAAATTGGTGTCGAATTAGCTAAAAAATATGGCGAACCTGAGACGGTCATCAATGCAATTCATTCACACCATGGAGAGGTTGAGCCGACATCGATTATATCTATTTTAGTCGCTGCTGCAGATGCTTTATCAGCTGCAAGACCTGGCGCTAGAAAAGAAACGTTAGAGAATTATATTAAACGTTTAGAACGATTAGAGGACATCTCTGAAAGTTATGATGGCGTGGAAAAAGCTTTTGCTATACAAGCAGGTCGTGAAATACGCGTGATTGTATCACCAGAAGAAATAGATGATTTAAAATCTCATCGCTTAGCGAGAGATATTAAAAATCAGATTGAGGATGAACTACAATATCCGGGTCATATCAAAGTGACAGTTGTTCGTGAGACGAGAGCAATTGAATATGCGAAGTAACAGTGTATGAAATAAAAACAGGTTTCCTAATGTCATGGACATTACGAAACCTGTTTTTTTGTTTATATTCATATCCTAAATGATTAATTTTTCCATTTGAACTTTCAGTCATCAATCAAAGTTATTTACAGAGATGAAGTTCAGTTTCTTTTAATTCTTCTAAAGCACTAGATGTGTCATAACTACTTGAGGAAATATTTGCATAACGTTCTGCCATTCGATACGCATTGATGTATAACTCGATACTTTCTTTTGCAATATCTTCAGGGTTTTCTTTTTTAGATGGATTCGCGCTCAAAACAAGTTCTGCAAATTTTTCAGGATCAATATTAATTGACATAAGTTAATAAACAACTCCTAATGTTTTTATGAAAATCCATACTTATTGATTATTAAACAATAAGCATTCCTAATTTTTTCAATACCCCAACTGATAATATTTAATCATATGTTTTTACATTCAAATATATACTTGAATAAAGAAATGAACCGAGTTATAATTTATTCAAACGAATACTTGAATGAAAGTGTGAGATAAATGACAAAACAACAAATTCCAACATGTGACACATTTAGTATAGATGCTGAAGTCGTACGCGAAGCCAAGCAGGAAATTGAAAATTCTAATATTGAACATGTGAGTCAAATGTTTAAAAGTATTGCTGATGTCAATCGTGCAAAAATTACATTTGCTTTGTGTGAACATGAAGAGCTGTGTGTTTGTGATATCGCAGAAATACTCAATATTACTGTTGCAAATGCGTCGCACCATTTAAGATCTTTGTACAAAAATGGTATCGTGACCTATCGGAAAGAAGGTAAACGTGCTTTTTATCGCTTATATGACGAACATATCCGTCAAATTATGACAATATCTATTGAGCATAAGAAAGAAGTGGATGAAGATGGTACAAAATCATAAAACATATCGAATCGAAGGGTTATCGTGTGCCAATTGTGCGGGTAAATTTGAAAAGAATGTGAACAAGTTGACTTCAGTGGAAAAGGCACAAGTTAATTTTGGCGCTTCGAAAATTTATGTAACGGGACAACCTACTTTAGATGAATTAGAACATGCGGGTTCATTTGAAAATCTAAAAATTATTCCTGACGATCAGCAAGTGAATGCTCAATCTCGTACGATGCATTCACCTGTCAAAGAGAAGCACTTTTTAGATAAAATCAAAACATTTTATCATCAACATGAAACGATTATCTTTGCTGCGATTCTTGTTATTCTCGGTTATATTTCACAATGGATAAACAGTGCGAACAATGCTATGACGCTCATATTGTTTACGCTATCTATCGTCTTAAGTGGGAGCCAGTTGATTATTCAAGGGGTCAAAAATCTCCTACATTTTGAATTTGATATGCGCACTTTGATGACGATTGCGATTACCGGGGGCGTATTAATCGGTCAATGGGGAGAAGTTGCTGTTGTAGTCATATTGTTTGCAATCAGTGAAGCGTTAGAACAATTTTCTATGGATAAAGCCCGTCAATCTATGGCTTCTTTAATGGAAATTGCGCCTGATGAGGCGACAATACTTAGACAGGGTCAATTATTACGCTTAGCTACAGAAGAAGTTGAAGTTAATGATACTTTGTATGTTAAGCCGGGTCAAAAAATCGCTTTAGATGGTATTGTTATTTCAGGTCATGCTTCAGTCAATCAAGCTGCCATTACTGGTGAATCAATGCCAGTTGATAAACGAGAAAGCGATGAAGTCTATGCAGGGACTTTAAACGAAGATGGCGTTCTTGAAGTCAAAGTAACAAAAGCATCCAAAGATACGGCATTAGCAAAAATGATTCAATTGGTAGAAGCGGCTCAAGTTGAAAAAGCACCCGCCCAAGCCTTTGTAGAGAAATTCGCAAAATATTATACGCCTTGTATTATGATGATTGCTTTCTTAGTAGCCATCCTTCCACCCTTATTATTAAATGATGCTTTTTTACCATGGATATATCAAGGGCTTTCTGTTTTAGTCGTAGGCTGTCCTTGTGCTTTAGTTATTGCGACTCCGATTTCTATTGTTTCAAGTATAGGAAATGCTGCTAAAAATGGCGTTCTTATTAAAGGCGGGATTTACCTTGAGCAATTGAGCAAAGTTCAAACACTCGCGTTTGATAAAACAGGCACATTAACAGTGGGTCATCCAGTTGTTACAGAGGTCATCCATTTAAATCAAAACCAAAAAGAAAAAATAGATACATTAGGTTATCTTTCTGCTGTTGAAAACCTATCAAATCATCCTATCGCGAGAGCAGTGATCGCATACGCAACAGAAAAGCATATTGACTATCAACAATATCAGGTTAAAGGTTTTCTATCTAAAACAGGACAAGGGGTTCATGCTATTATTGAAGGGAACGATATTTTAATCGGTCAACCCCAATTATTTCATATCAATACCAATGAGGAACTTGTTGAACAAATCAATGATATGCAAAAGCAAGGCGACACCGTTATTTTAATGTCGATTAACCATACTTTAACCACTTTAATTACTGTTCGAGATCAAGTACGTGAACAATCTCAAAAAGCCATTGAAGCACTTCAAAAATTAGGGATTCAACACACAGTTATGCTGACAGGCGATAATTTAAATAGTGCGCAAGCGATTAATCGAAAATTGAAATTGACAAATGTTGAAGCAGATTTAATGCCAGAAGATAAATTAAAGCATATAGAAAAATTAGAAGCTTTAAATGGTCCAGTAGGAATGGTTGGTGATGGTGTGAATGATGCACCCGCTCTAGCGCGAGCTTCTATCGGTATTGCAATGGGCGGGGCAAGTACAGATACAGCACTTGAAACTGCTGACATCGCTTTACTCGGTGATGATATGTCTAAATTGCCATTTACTTACCGGTTAAGTCGAAAAACGATGAATGTGATCAAAGCCAATATTGTCTTTGCGATTGGTATTAAATTAATTGCCTTACTCTTAGTTATACCTGGTTGGTTAACGTTATGGATTGCTATTTTTTCAGATATGGGTGCAACTTTGATTGTGGCATTAAATGCGATTCGTTTGCTCTATGTGAAAGATGAGGTCTAATCATGTAGAACGGTTGACATCTCTATTGAGAAAGATACAATAATAGATAAATCAACATCGTTAAATACTATACAATCTTTTCAAATAGAAATAACTTTTCGCGAATGCACCACAATCGTTATGTCTAGCATTGATGAATGAAATGCATACTTTTAATATATCATTATGAGACGAGATGAGAATGAACAATGCCAAGAGTTTGTATGGAAGGTTGTTCTTTTCATAGCTCGTCTTTTTTATATGTTGCGTATGCTTTCTATATAGAATTTTTAAATAATGATACAGTTGAAATATACATAAATGCCCATTTTTAGAGAGGACGAAACATAATGAGAATTTTATTTATAGGAGATATTGTCGGAAAAGTTGGACGCCAAGCGATATCAGAATGGTTGCCAAAATTGAAACAACGTTATCATCCGACCGTGACGATAGTGAATGCAGAAAATGCGGCGCACGGTAAAGGCTTAACTGAAAAAATATATAAAGAACTATTACGTAATGGCGTTGATTTTATGACTATGGGAAACCATACTTATGGCCAACGAGAAATTTACGATTTTATACAAGATGCAACACGCCTTGTGAGACCTGCAAACTTTCCTGATGAAGCACCAGGGATTGGTATGCGTATTATTAATTTAAATAATAAAAAGCTAGCAGTTATCAATTTGCAAGGACGTAGTTTTATGCCAGATATTGATGATCCTTTTAAAAAAGCCAATCAATTAATTGAAGAAGCTCAAAAAGAAACGGACTATATTTTTATTGATTTTCATGCTGAAACCACTTCTGAGAAAAATGCAATGGCTTGGTTTTTAGATGGACGTGCGAGTGCTGTAGTTGGAACGCATACTCATATTCAAACATCAGATAATCGCATTTTACCTCAAGGGACTGCTTTTATTACCGATGTAGGTATGACAGGCTATTATGATGGTATTCTTGGCATTAATCGCGATGAAATTATTAAGCGATTTCTTACTAGTTTACCTCAACGTCATGTTGTTCCTGATGAAGGACGAAGTGTGTTGTCGGGCGTTATAGTTGATTTAAAAGAAGATGGAACAGCTAAAAATATTGAACGCATTTTAATCAATGATGATCATCCGTTCGAAGCGTAATTTCATTTAACGTTAATAGACCTAATAAAGGATATAAGCCTTATCCGCCATTAGTATGAATTTTTTTAAAACCCATTATTTAATAGAGCAAATAATGGGTTATTTTGATATGATAAATAGTGAATTTAATCGTGTAGGAGGCTAAATCTATGAAAGCTCAATTGTCATGGAAAGTAGGAGGTCAGCAAGGCGAAGGAATTGAATCAACGGGAGAAATTTTCGCCACTGCAATGAATCGAAAAGGCTATTATTTGTATGGGTATCGTCATTTTTCAAGCCGAATTAAAGGAGGCCATACCAATAATAAAATCCGTGTCTCTACAACACCTGTTCACGCAATTAGTGATGACTTAGATATTCTTGTTGCATTTGATCAAGAAACAATTGTTTTAAATCATCATGAAATGCGAGAAGACAGTGTCATCCTAGCAGATAGCAAGGCTAAGCCTGAAAAACCAGAAAACTGTAAAGCGCAATTGATTGTGCTGCCCTTTACAGAAACAGCAAAATCATTAGGGACTACATTAATGAAAAATATGGTGGCCATTGGTGCAACAGCAGCGTTAATGGATTTAAATACTGACACATTTGAAGCGCTCATTACAAATATGTTTGAGAAAAAGGGAGAAAAAGTCGTTGAACTTAATATTCAAGCATTGAATGAAGGTTATCGTATTATGCAAGATGAGTTGGCTGGTATTCATGGGGATTTTATGCTTGAAGAAAGCGCAGGTACGCCTCACCTTTATATGATAGGGAATGATGCCATTGGCTTAGGAGCAATCTCAGGAGGCTCTAGATTTATGGCTGCTTATCCGATAACGCCGGCTTCTGAAATTATGGAATATATGATTGAAAATTTACCGAAAGTGGGCGGAACAGTCATTCAAACCGAAGATGAAATCGCAGCCGCAACGATGGCAATTGGTGCGAACTATGGTGGTGTTCGTGCTTTTACTGCTTCTGCTGGTCCAGGTCTATCGTTAATGATGGAGGCGATAGGTTTGTCTGGGATGACTGAAACACCATTAGTCATCATGAATACGCAACGTGGTGGACCTTCTACAGGTTTACCGACAAAGCAAGAACAATCTGACTTAATGCAGATGATATATGGAACACACGGAGATATTCCTAAAATTGTCGTTGCGCCAACGGATGCAGAAGATGCTTTTTACCTTACAGTAGAAGCATTTAACTTAGCGGAAGAATATCAATGCCCGGTTATTTTATTAAGTGACTTACAACTTTCCTTAGGTAAGCAAACAGTCAAAAACTTAGATCATTCAAAAATTGAGATTCGACGTGGTTCAACGATTACAGAGGATATCGAGCGCGATCCAGAAGATAAAGAGTACTTCAAACGCTATGCCTTAACAGAATCAGGTGTCTCACCACGACCTATTCCTGGTGTAAAAGGTGGTATTCATCATGTTACGGGCGTTGAACATAACGAAGAAGGAAAACCTAGTGAAGCCGCTCAAAACCGTCAAGATCAAATGGAAAAACGTATGCGTAAGACGGAACATTTATTGATTGAAAAACCTGTAGAAGGTCAATTGAAATATGAAGATGCGGATATTTTATTCCTTGGTTTCATTTCAACGAAGGGCGCAATTCAAGAAGGTGTTGCTAGACTTGAAGCGCAAGGAGCTAAAGTAAACCATCTCCAAATTCGTCAACTTCATCCATTTCCAACTCAAACGATTCAAGCAGCTGCTGATAAAGCGCAAAAAGTTGTTGTTGTTGAACATAACTATCAAGGCCAGCTTGCAAGCATTATCAAAATGAATGTTAACTTAGGCGATAAACTTGTTAAGCAAACGAAATATGACGGAACACCGTTTTTACCTTATGAGATTGAAGAAAAAGGTTTAGAAATCGTAAATGCATTAAAGGAGAGAGTGTAATTGGCTACTTTTAAAGATTTTAGAAATAATGTAAAACCGAATTGGTGTCCAGGTTGTGGTGATTTCTCTGTACAAGCGGCGATTCAAAAAGCAGCTGCAAATGTGGGACTTGAGCCTGATGAGGTTGCTCTAATCACTGGGATTGGTTGTTCAGGGCGACTTTCTGGTTACGTAAATTCATACGGTGTGCATTCGATTCACGGTCGTGCATTACCTCTCGCACAAGGTGTTAAAATGGCCAATCGTGATTTAACTGTCATTGCATCAGGTGGAGATGGAGATGGCTATGCTATTGGTATGGGACATACTATTCATGCGTTACGCCGAAACATGAACATTACTTATATTGTTATGGATAATCAAATTTATGGTTTAACAAAAGGGCAAACTTCTCCGTCTTCAGCACCAGGATTTGTTACAAAAACGACACCAAAAGGGAATATCGAACAAAATGTTGCACCTCTTGAATTAGCTTTATCATCAGGAGCAACGTTTGTAGCGCAAGGTTTTTCAAGCGATATTAAAGCTTTAACAAAAATGATTGAAGATGCGATTAATCATGATGGCTTCTCATTTGTAAATGTTTTTTCTCCATGTGTGACGTACAATAAAGTGAATACGTACGATTGGTTCAAAGAGAATTTAACAGCAATTGAGGATATAGAGGGCTATGATGTGACAGATAAACAAGGCGCTATTCAAACCGTGCTACAATATGATTCATTAATTAAAGGTATTGTTTATCAAGATACTGAAACGCCATCATATGAATCTCAAATTGAAGCGTTAGGCGATACACCTTTAGCAAAACATGATTTAAGTTTAAGTGAAGCACAGTTCAAATCTTTTACAAAACAATTTGTATAAAGCTTTATCTATAAAGTTTGCTGATTTGATTATAAAATATATTCTGCATAAGCAACGGCACATTGAGGTGTCGTTGTTTTTTGTTTTTTTCAATTAAAGTATAAGTATAAAGATTCAATTTCATCATTAAAGGTTGAACAGTCTTATCAAGATGACAAAAAATGCTTTGATATTTATAAATCTAAAAGTTTGCAGAAAAATTGATAGTTAAGAAAGAGCATGTTTATTAAAAGGCTACAATCAAGATTAGATTATAAAATGTATTTTGAGTGCAGGTTGATTTTCACCACAAACTTAGGGATATTTTTTATTTTAATTGTAATCAGGTATAATATAAAAAAAGAGGAGGTTTTGTCATTGGTTGATACATTGATGAGTATACAAATCATTCCGCAGACACCTCACGGAGAGGATGTCATTCCTTTTGTTGATGAAGCAATTAAAGTGATTGAGGCATCGGGGTTGAAATATCGTGTTGGTGCATTAGAAACAAATGTCGAAGGCGATATGAATGCCTTGCTTATTTTGATCCAAAAAATGAATGATCGGATGGTTGAATTAGAAGCACCTAGTGTTATTCATCAAATAAAGTTTTATCACGTTCCTGAAGGTATCAGTATTGAAACACTAACTGGTAAATATGACGATACTGAAAAATAGTGTAACGATTTATATTGACTTCGAAAAATATCATTTTGCACTTTGTCTAGAATTTTAATATAATGAACTAATGATATATGGGCAGAAAGGGTTTTGTATGTGAACGAAGAACAAAGAAAAGCTGGGACGATTGATGTTTTAGCACAACGTAATAATAAAGAAAAAGATTATAGTAAATATTTTGATTTTGAGCATGTTTATCAACCGCCAAGCTTAAAAGAAGCCAAAAAGCGTGGAAAAGAATCAGTTCAATATAATCGTGATTTTCAAATCGATGAAAAGTATCGCGGTATGGGGAAAGGACGCACTTTCCTAATTAAAACATATGGTTGTCAAATGAACGCACATGATACAGAGGTAATGGCGGGAATTTTTACTGCCTTAGGTTATACACCTACTGAGGATATCAATTTGGCAGACGTCATTCTATTGAACACATGTGCGATTAGAGAAAATGCTGAAAATAAAGTGTTTGGAGAAATTGGGAATCTAAAACACATTAAACAAGAACGCCCAGATTGTTTAATCGGTGTGTGTGGCTGTATGTCACAAGAAGAGTCTGTGGTAAATAAAATTTTGAAATCATATCAAAATGTGGATATGATTTTTGGAACACATAACATTCATCGTTTACCTCAAATTTTGGAAGAAGCCTATCTTTCTAAAGCAATGGTTGTGGAAGTATGGTCAAAAGAAGGCGACGTTATCGAAAACCTTCCTAAAGTAAGAGACGGCAAAATTAAAGCATGGGTCAATATCATGTATGGATGTGACAAGTTCTGTACATACTGTATCGTGCCATTTACACGAGGAAAAGAACGTAGTCGACGTCCAGAAGACATCATTGAAGAAGTACGTGATTTAGCACGTCAAGGTTATCAAGAAATTACGTTATTAG
Source organism: Staphylococcus coagulans (assembly GCF_002901995.1). GTDB lineage: Bacteria > Bacillota > Bacilli > Staphylococcales > Staphylococcaceae > Staphylococcus > Staphylococcus coagulans. Next base: position 28,851 of record NZ_PPQN01000047.1, read on the forward strand.
GTCAAAACGTGAATGCTTACGGTAAAGATTTAGAAGGTATCACTTATGGTTTAGGTGATTTAATGGCTGATATTTCGAAAATAGATATCCCGCGTGTCCGTTTTACAACAAGTCATCCTTGGGACTTTACAGATCGTATGATAGAAGTCATTGCTGAAGGCGGAAATATCGTGCCGCATATCCACTTACCTGTTCAATCTGGTAATAATGACGTATTGAAAATTATGGGGCGTAAATATACAAGAGAAAGCTATTTAGATTTAGTGGATAGAATTAAGGCTGCCATTCCAGATGTTGCGCTTACAACAGATATTATCGTAGGGTATCCAAATGAAACAGAAGCACAATTTGAAGAAACTTTATCCTTATATGAAGCGGTTGGATTCGAGCATGCCTACACATATATTTATTCTCAACGTGACGGTACACCTGCTGCTAAAATGAAGGATAATGTACCGAATGAAGTGAAAAAAGCGCGTTTACAACGTTTGAATCGTTTAGTAAGCGAATATTCTTCACGTACGTTAGCGGCTTATGAGGGACAAACTGTTCGTGTATTATGTGAAGGCGCAAGTAAAAAAGATGATGAAGTATTAGCAGGTTATACAGAAAAAAATAAACTTGTTAACTTCCGAGCACCTAAATCAGTTATCGGTAAAATTGTAGATGTTAAGATTGTTGAAGCAAAACAATTCTCACTTAATGGTGAATTTGTAGGTGTCAGTGAAGCAGCTGTGGTGACACCATAAGATGTATTCAAAAGAGTCGATTTTGGAAGCTGCTAAAGCATTGGGTCAGGCATTTCAATCTTTAGATACGATTCAAGATTATAGACGCATTGAAACACAAATTCATCAAAATGAACAGATTGCACAACACATGTCAGAGTTGAAACAGAATCAAAAGCAATCTGTAAATCTACAGAACTATAATAAGCCGAATGCCTATGCACGTTCTGAAGCAAAGATAGATCAAATCAGAACGACAATAGATGGTATTCCTATTGTCAATGAATTTAGAACAGCACAGCAAGAGGCAAATGAGTTGCTCCATCTCGTTGTAGACACAATATCAACGCGAATTGAAAGTTCAACTGATGACTGAGATTTCTAGACGTTTAACATTGTGTAGCTAAATGAGAAGTTGTGAATGAGGACATAGGTTTTTAAAGTAAAATTGAGTTTCTAATCTAAAAATATGGTAGAGCACATAATTGTTTCAACCGTGGTGGAGAGTGATATGTGTGAATACACGTAAATTGACACTGACTGCATTATTTATAGCCGTTAATGTAGTGTTGAGTTCAGTGATTGTCATCCCCATTGGTCCGATTAAAGCAGCGCCAGTGCAGCACTTTATCAATGTTTTAAGCGTTGTTTTAGTTGGACCGTGGTATGGGCTGGCCCAAGCGTTCCTTTCTTCAATCATTCGTGTATTGTTTGGAACAGGTACGCCGTTTGCGTTTCCTGGGAGTATGATTGGCGTTTTGCTAGCGAGCTTGTTTTATTATGTAAATCGGCACTTATTTGTTGCGGCGATAGGAGAAGTGATTGGTACAGGCATTATTGGGAGTTTGTTCTGTATTCCAATTGCGTGGATACTCCACTTAGAGCATTTTCTTATTAAACCGTTAATGGCTGCATTTATTACATCGAGTTTGATTGGTGCAAGTATTAGTTACATTCTTTTACTTGTACTTAAGCGGCGAGGTTTATTAGCATACTTAAAGTTAGATAAAAATAAAAGAAGATTAAAATAATTATTAAATCATTGAGGGGCTGGGGGTTTAAACAGAAGTTTATACTCTCAGCCTTGATACATATTTAAATCGCATACATAAAATACCTTCAAAAAGTAAATGAAATATAGAAAATTTTGTACAAAAGGATTGTGAAAGTATATGGCAAATGTTACACCAATGATGAAACAATATTTAAATATTAAGGCGCAACATCAAGATGCGTTGCTCTTTTTTCGACTTGGTGATTTTTATGAGATGTTTTATGATGATGCAATTACTGCTTCTCGCGTCCTTGAAATCACGTTAACGAAACGTGATGCTAAAAAAGAAAATCCTATTCCTATGGCAGGTGTCCCATATCATTCTGCGGATAGTTATATAGAAACTTTAATACAAAATGGTTTTAAAGTGGCCATATGTGAACAAATGGAAGATCCAAGACAAGTCAAAGGCATGGTTAAAAGAGAAGTTGTACGAGTGATTACACCAGGTACAGTGATGGAAAAAGGTGGCGTGGAGGATACACGTAACAACTATATTTTAAGCTTTATCCATAATGAAGATGGCTATGGGCTCAGTTATTGTGATGTTTCGACTGGTGAGTTAAAAGTGACACACTTTGAAGATGAAAGCACACTTGTAAATGAAGTGACGACCATTCAACCTAACGAAATTGTTGTCACACAACCGTTATCAGAGACACTTAAACGTCAATTTAGCATGATTACAGAAACAGTTACAGTTGTAGAACGTATTTCGGATACGCATTATGCCGTTAATCAGTTGTCCGATCCAAGCATGTTTCAGGCAGTGCAGGTGTTATTAGATTATATATTTGATACGCAAAAAAGAGATATGTCGCATATTGAGAATGTGATTGAATACCAAGCGTTAGATTATATGAAAATGGATTTTTATGCTAAAAGAAATCTCGAATTAACTGAAAGTATTCGACTTAAATCAAAAAAAGGCACATTGCTTTGGCTAATGGATAAGACCAAAACACCTATGGGGGCAAGACGGTTGAAACAATGGATTGATCGCCCCCTTATTCAACGAAATGAAATAACAAAGCGCCATGATGCCGTCGATCAATTTTTACAATATTTTATCGAGAGAGACACTTTGCGCAACTATTTAACAGAAGTTTACGATATCGAACGATTAGTCGGTCGAGTAAGTTTTGGAAATGTGAATGCAAAAGATTTAATACAACTCAAGCATTCGATTGCACAGATTCCTTCTATAAAAACACTCTTACAAACCATTGAACATGAAGCGATTGCACATTTTAATGCGTTAGAACCTTTAGATGACCTTTTACAATTGTTAGAGGATAGTTTAGTGAATGAACCTCCACAATCTGTCAAAGAAGGTGGCCTTTTTAAATCAGGATTTAACGAAGAATTAGATCAATATTTAGATGCTTCAAAAAATGGAAAACAGTGGTTAGCTGAATTACAAGCGAAAGAACGTGAGCGAACGGGGATTAAATCTTTGAAAATAAGCTTTAATAAAGTGTTTGGTTACTATATTGAAATTACACGTGCCAATTTGACGCAATTTGATCCAGCTGAATTTGGCTATGAACGAAAACAAACATTATCCAATGCTGAAAGATTTATTACGGATGAATTAAAAGAAAAAGAAGCTGTGATTTTGGGTGCTCAAGATAAAGCAATAGAGCTCGAATATCAATTATTCGTAGCGCTTCGTGAAAAAGTAAAAACATATACAGAACGCTTGCAACAACAAGCTAAAATTATATCTGAAATTGATTGCTTGCAAAGTTTTGCAGAGATAGCGCAACAATATAATTATGTCCGACCACAATTCAGCACAGACAAAACATTAGTATTAAAAGATTCACGTCATCCTGTTGTTGAGCGTGTGATGGATTATAATGATTATGTACCAAATGATTGTGAATTAAATCAATCACAATTTATCTACTTAATTACAGGACCTAATATGTCAGGTAAATCAACATACATGCGTCAAGTGGCGATTATAAGTATTATGGCACAAATGGGGGCTTTTGTACCTTGTGAATCTGCTGTACTCCCTATTTTCGATCAGATTTTCACAAGAATTGGTGCTGCAGATGATCTTGTATCTGGGAAAAGTACGTTCATGGTTGAAATGTTAGAGGCACAAAAAGCACTCAAATATGCCACGCCAGATAGCTTAATTATATTTGATGAAATCGGTAGAGGTACTTCAACTTATGACGGTCTTGCGTTAGCTCAAGCTATGATTGAATATGTTGCGGAAACATCTCAAGCGAAAACTTTATTTTCAACGCACTATCATGAACTGACAGAATTGGAACAAGCACTTCCAAGCTTAAAGAATGTGCATGTCGCTGCAGATGAATATCAAGGTGAGCTTATCTTCTTGCACAAAGTTAAAGATGGGGCTGTTGCTAATAGTTACGGCATTCAAGTTGCACAATTAGCCGAGTTACCTAAACAGGTGATTGACCGTGCGCAAGTCATTTTAGATGCATTTGAAGCGAAAGAACAAGCCGCGATTAACTCAGAAGCAAATGCTGAAAAAATGGCTGAATTCGCAAACCACAGTCTTGAAACACCTAAACAAGCAACATCAGCGCAACATTCAGATACAAAGCCCCAATTCGAACAGCCTGTTTTCGATTTATTTGAATCAGAAACACAAAATAGTGAAGTTGAACTTGAAATTAAACAGATGAATTTATCACAAATGACCCCAATTGAAGCATTAGTTAAGCTAAGTGAACTTCAAAATAGATTACAGTAGAGGGTGAAATTGATGGGAAGAATAAAAACGCTACAAACGTCTTTAGCGAATAAAATTGCTGCAGGTGAAGTAGTGGAACGTCCGAGCTCTGTTGTGAAAGAATTATTAGAAAACAGTATCGATGCAGGTGCAACTGAAATTAATATTGAAGTTTTAGAGTCAGGTGTATCTTCTATTCGAGTTGTAGATAATGGTTCGGGTATATTAGCAGATGATTTGGGACTTGTATTTCATCGACATGCAACAAGTAAATTACAAGAAGATGATGATTTATTCCATATTAGAACATTAGGTTTCCGTGGCGAAGCACTCGCGAGTATTGCTTCAGTTGCAAAAGTCACATTACAAACGTCTACGGATGGTATTGATGGTTACGAAGTGTATGCTGAAGAAGGAGCCATACTGAAAGAAAAACCAGCTAAAGCGCGTAAAGGTACAGATATTCGTGTAGATTCACTATTTTATAACACGCCTGCAAGATTAAAATATATTAAAAGTCTTTACACGGAATTAGGAAAAATTACAGATATTGTGAATCGAATGGCGATGAGCCACCCACATATCCGTCTTTCGCTTAAAAATGATGGTAAGACCGTTCTCCAAACGAATGGCTCGGGACGTACAAACGAAGTGATGGCAGAAATATACGGAATGAAAGTGGCACGTGATTTAGTGCATATTGAAGGTGAAACAAGTGACTATCGTATTTCAGGTTACGTAGCAAAACCTGAGCACTCAAGAAGTAATCGGCATTATATGTCTATATTTATCAACGGTAGATATATTAAAAACTTTCTATTAAATAAAGCTGTTCAAGAAGGTTATCATACATTAATGATGATCGGTCGATATCCAATTGTTTATATTAATATTGAAATGGATCCCGTTTTAGTCGATGTGAATGTTCACCCTACGAAATTGGAAGTGCGATTATCTAAAGAGGATCAGTTATTTGATCTCATTGTGAATAAAATACGTGAGGCTTTTAAAGATAAGGTACTCATACCTCAAAATGATTTGAAACAAAAATACGCACCTAAAAAGGTTCTTGAACAATTTGAGCAACAAAAAATGGCTTTTGATCAGCAAGCGCACCAACATGAGAAGCATGAAACAACAACAGATAAAGACGACGTACAACCGTCGCAACCAGATTTCGAGGTTCAAGAGGAAGCGGATTACTTTTCAACTTCAAACGAACCGTCATCAGCCAATCATTCAATACATTCTGATGACAATTTTGAAGTGGAACAAAGAGCGATTTTAAATGAACTTGATCGTCATCAAGATGTGGCGCGTCCCTTGTTCACTGAACCATCAACTCAAAGTCAAGATGATGCACGACCTCATAACAAACCTCAAAAACCTAAAAGACGTGTGCCTTATATGGAAGTTATAGGACAAGTACATGGCACATATATTATTGCCCAAAATGATCAAGGCATGTATTTAATTGATCAACATGCTGCTCAAGAACGTATAAAATACGAGTATTTTAGAGATAAAATTGGAGAAGTGGAAAATGAAAACCAAAACTTGCTCATTCCAATTACATTTAACTTTTCAAAAGATGAACAGTTAATTATTGAGCAATATCGTGATACATTAAAAGAGGCAGGCATCTTTTTAGAACCTTTTGGTGGATATGATTATATTGTGAATAGTTATCCGGTTTGGTTCCCAAGTGAGCAAGTTGAAGAAATCATTAAAGATATTATCGAATATGTGATTCAACACAAGAAGATTGATATTGCAAAGTTTAGAGAAGAAGCTGCGATAATGATGAGTTGTAAAAAATCGATTAAAGCCAATCATTATTTAAAAATAAATGAGATGGCAGATTTAATCCAACAATTAGGGGAAATGGAAGATCCATTTACATGCCCGCATGGAAGACCTGTGATTATCAACTTTAGTAATTATGAATTAGAGCGTCTGTTTAAGAGAATTCAATAATACGATGAAGAGGGAGAATGTTATGAAAAAACATATTTTACCAGCAATTCGTTCGATGAGAGATTTAGAAAGATTGTTTAAAACAGATTATAAAAAATGTGTCATACTTGATACGCATATTGGTCATTTGAAAGGCATGACGCAATTAATTAAAGAGCATGAATTACAACCTTTTATGCACATCGATCTCATTAAAGGGATGAGTCATGATGAGTTTGCTTGTGAATATATTATTCAAACTTATAAACCTAAAGGGATTGTATCAACTAAAACTAAAGTGATTAAAAAGGCAAAAGCGCTTGGTGTCGTTACGATTTTTAGAGTATTTGTTATTGATAGTCACGCTTTACAGAGAAGTATCGATCTCATTCAACGTATCGAGCCAGATTATGTTGAAGTCTTACCCGGTATCGCAGATAAAGTGATACAAGAAATACACGAGAAAACAGGTACAACGGTAATAGCGGGAGGTTTGATTAACACAGAGGAAGAAGTTGAAAACGCCATTAATAGTGGTGCTGCCTATGTGACAACAAGTGACGCATCATTATGGTAAGTAAAAAATAAAGGGGATTTAAATGATGAAAAAACCAGAGAAGTTACAAAAAGGGGATACAATCGCGATTGTTTCCCCGTCTTCTGGCCTTGCTGGTGAGCCGAATATTCAATGGCGTACACAACAAGGTATAGAGAATATCAAAAATTTAGGTTATCACGTTAAAGTTATGGAACAAGCGCTTAACACGATTGAATGGAACTACAATCATCCAAAAGAACGTGCAGAGACACTGACATCGGCGTTTAAAGATCCAGAAGTAAAAGCCATACTTTGCACGATTGGGGGTAAAGAATCAGCAAGAATTATCCCATACTTAGATGATGAAATCATTCAAGCGCATCCTAAGATTTTTATAGGTTACTCAGATATCACACCACTTCATTTGCATTTAAACCAATTAGGAATCGTTAGCTTTTATGGTCCAGCGCTGCTCACGGACTTTGCAGAAAATGTAGCGCTTGATGACTTTACACTTGATCATCTGTTTGGTGTCGTTTCTAAAGCGAAGCCATTTGGAAAGTTGACCACATCGGATTATGTGCGGATTTTTGGTTTGAGATGGGATGAAGAAAATAAAAATATCGCGCGTGAAACAAAGAAAAATGAAAGTTACATATTAGTAAACGGCGAGGGTAACGTTTCTGGAGAACTTATCGGCGGTTGTTTTGAATCATTAGACCACCTCAGAGGTTCACAGTATTTTCCAAAAGTTGAACAGTTTGACGGCAAAATTTTGTTTTTAGAAAACGCTGAAGTTAATATTGAACCGTGGTCTTTCGAAGATACTTTTCGTTCTTTTGGTTATATAGGGATTTTTGAACGCATTAAAGGGATTGTATTAGGGCGTCCTCAAAATGGCGTGTATCAAAATGAATATCACCAAATTATTCAAAGCATTTTAAAAGAGTTTAAGCAAGAGGATTTACCGGTCATCGGTAACGCTAGTTTTGGTCACAATGAACCTAAATGTACGATTCCATATGGTGTTAAAGCATCAATAAGTACATCCCCTTTAACATTTAGTATTGATGAAGCGGCTGTAAGTGAAAAAGAGGCACGTGAGAAACGTCAAAAAGAGTAATAATGATTAGGCGCTCAATATTCGTTTGATAGCAGTTTTTAAAACATTTTATCTTTAAAGTGATGGTTATTTAGATTTAAAAAATCAATTAAATAGATAGTTAATTCATTTTCACTAAAATTAAATTTTTATTTATTTATGAAAGCGTTTAAAATAATGGTTGACAACGCTTACATCAAACTGTAATATTAAGTCAAGTTGATAAATTATGAGAGACTGAGAGACTTCTGTTGGCGTATTTTTATTATGCGAAAGGAAGTCTCTTTTTCAATAAAGGGAGGAAAAAGCATGAATGTTTATTTAGCTGAATTTTTCGGTACTGCATTACTTCTACTCATGGGTGGTGGTGTATGTGCCAACGTCAATTTGAAAAAAACGAACGGTAATGGTGCCGACTGGATTGTCATTGCTATTGGATGGGGACTTGGTGTGACGCTAGGTGTCTATGCCGTTGGTCAATTTTCAAATGCACATCTTAACCCAGCAGTGACACTTGCATTTGCAATGAATGGTGATTTCCCATGGTCACAAGTGCCTGGATACATCATTGCGCAAATGCTTGGTGGTATTTTAGGTGGCGTATTGACATGGTTAATGTATTTACCACATTGGCGTGCAACTGAAGATAAAGCAACAAAATTAGGCGTCTTTTCAACTGCGCCAGCGCTTAAAAACTATACTGCAAACTTTATTTCAGAGATTATAGGTACTGCAGTTTTAACTTCAGGTCTTTTATTCATCGGGGCAAATAAGTTCTCTGAAGGATTAAATCCATTAATCGTTGGTGCTTTGATTGTAGCGATTGGTGTCAGCTTAGGTGGTACAACAGGATATGCAATTAATCCTGCTCGTGACTTAGGGCCACGTATCGCGCATGCTATTTTACCAATCCATGGCAAAGGTGGCAGTGGTTGGGGTTATGCGATTGTACCTGTATTAGGACCAATGGTTGGTGGTATGTTAGGTACGGTTGTATATCGCTTGATTTTTAAAGGCGCATTTGATGTTTGGACAATTGTAACGATTATCGTATTAGTTTTAACATTATTACTTGGTGTGGCATTAAATAAAAAATTGCCACAGGATGAGATTGCTAAAATATAATTCATATTACTGTTTTTGTCATAAGTATGAATGTTAAAGTAAGGCATGCAAAACTTTACAATACGTTGTGATCATAGAGGCATTAATAACATGGTGATGACGTATTGTTGTTTTTTAGTGCCTATGAGCTGTATTTGACATCTTATAACAGCATTTTAGGTTATAATAACCTTATCGTAATACTTTACAAGTTAATATCAGTGAAGAGTTGAGAGGAGACTATGTTATGGGAAACTATATCTTATCGATTGATCAGGGGACAACAAGTTCTAGAGCAATCTTATTTAACGAAAATGGGGAAATCGCAGGCGTAGCACAGCGTGAGTTTAAACAACATTTTCCTAAAGGCGGATGGGTAGAGCATGATGCCAACGAAATTTGGACATCAGTTTTATCAGTGATGGCATCTGTTTTAAACGAAAATAATGTATCGGCATCACAAATTAAAGGGATTGGTATCACAAACCAACGTGAAACAACTGTCGTTTGGGATAAAAACACAGGCCGTCCAATCTACAATGCGATTGTTTGGCAGTCACGTCAAACACAACATATTTGTGATGAATTAAAGAACGCTGGTCATGAAGAAACGTTTAGAAACAAAACTGGTTTATTATTAGACCCTTATTTTTCAGGAACTAAAGTCAAATGGATACTTGATAAAGTTGAAGGTGCACGTGAAAAAGCTGAAAAAGGCGATGTTTTGTTCGGAACAATTGATTCATGGTTAGTTTGGAAACTTTCTGGTGGTAGAACGCATGTAACAGACTATTCCAATGCAAGTCGTACATTAATGTATAACATCCATGATTTACAATGGGATGACGAATTGCTTGAAATTTTAGATGTACCAAAAGCAATGTTACCTGAAGTAAAACCATCAAGTGAAGTGTATTGCGAAACAATTGATTATCACTTCTTTGGTCAAAAAGTACCGATTGCTGGTATTGCGGGTGACCAACAGGCTGCTCTATTCGGACAAGCGTGTTTCGAACGCGGTGATGTGAAAAACACTTACGGCACAGGTGGTTTCATGCTTATGAATACAGGTGAGGAAGCAGTTGTATCTGATAATGGATTGTTAACAACGATTGCTTATGGAATTGATGGTAAAGTTAATTACGCATTAGAAGGTTCAATTTTCGTATCAGGTTCAGCCATTCAATGGTTAAGAGATGGTCTCCGAATGATTAACTCAGCACCTCAATCTGAAGATTATGCAAAGCGTGTTGACTCTACAGAAGGTGTTTATGTTGTACCTGCATTTGTTGGTTTAGGAACACCTTATTGGGATTCTGAAGCGCGTGGTGCGATTTTTGGTATTACGAGAGGAACAGAAAAAGAACACTTTATTCGAGCAACTTTAGAGTCTTTATGTTATCAAACACGCGATGTCATCGAAGCAATGGCTCAAGATTCTGGCATTGATGTTAACAATTTACGTGTTGATGGTGGCGCAGTTAAAAATAACTTCTTAATGCAGTTCCAAGCAGATTTAGTAAACATCAATGTTGAACGACCAGAAATAAATGAAACAACTGCACTAGGTGCAGCATACTTAGCTGGTATTGCTACAGGATTCTGGAAAGATAAATCAGAAATTAGTCGTCAATGGAAACTTGAAAAATCCTTTGAACCAGCGATGGATGAAAAAGAAAGCAGTCGTTTATATAAAGGCTGGAAAAAAGCAGTTGAAGCCACTCAAGTTTTCAAATTAGACGAAGAATAAGTGGTGTGATATACTGTAGTTAAGTTAATAGCATCATACGAGATTGTGAGAGACGTCGTTCGTACAACTTTATTTAAGCTGTGGGAGAAGTCTCTCTTTTTTTATGATATTAGGAGGCGGAATATATGAGTTTATCAACTTTTAAACGTGATTCAGTAAAGAACAAAATGAAAAATGAGGAATATGATTTAGTTGTTGTCGGTGGGGGTATCACTGGCGCAGGTATCGCATTAGATGCAAGTGCAAGAGGTATGAAAGTCGCTTTAGTTGAAATGCAAGACTTTGCACAAGGTACAAGCTCTCGTTCTACTAAATTGGTTCATGGTGGTTTACGTTACTTGAAACAATTCCAAGTTGGCGTTGTTGCTGAAACTGGTAAAGAACGTGCAATCGTTTACGAAAATGGTCCACATGTCACTACACCTGAGTGGATGTTATTACCAATGCATAAAGGTGGTACATTTGGTAAGTTTTCAACTTCAATCGGTTTAGGTATGTATGATCGCCTTGCTGGTGTTAAAAAATCAGAACGTAAAAAAATGTTAACTGTACAAGAAACTACTGACAAAGAACCATTAGTTAAACAAGACGGCCTTAAAGGTGGCGGTTACTACGTTGAATACCGTACAGATGACGCCCGTTTAACAATCGAAGTGATGAAAAAGGCAGCTGAGCAAGGTGCAGATATTTTAAACTATGCGAAAGTAAACAACTTCTTATATGATAACAATGAAAAAGTAAACGGTGTAACAGTGATCGATCGTTTAGCGAATGATACTTTTAAAATTAAAGGTAAAAAAGTCGTTAATGCAACAGGTCCATGGGTAGATGAAGTACGTAGCGCAGACTACTCTAAAAATAACAAACAATTGCGTTTAACAAAAGGTGTGCACGTTGTTATCGATCAATCAAAATTCCCATTACGTCAAGCCGTTTATTTTGATACAGAAAAAGACGGTCGTATGATTTTTGCTATTCCTCGTGAAGGCAAAGCTTATGTTGGTACAACTGATACATTCTATGATAATGAAAAATCAACACCACTTGTTAACCAAGAAGATAGAGATTATTTAATTGATGCCATTAATTATATGTTCCCGACTGTTCAAATTAAAGATGAAGATATCGAGTCTACATGGGCAGGTATTCGTCCGTTAATTTTAGAAGAAGGTAAAGACCCTTCTGAAATTTCACGAAAAGACGAAGTTTGGGAAGGTAAATCAGGATTATTAACAATCGCTGGTGGTAAATTAACAGGTTACCGTCATATGGCATTAGAAATTGTAAACTTAGTTGAAAAACGATTAAAACAAGAATATAAATTGAAATTCAATAAAGTTGATACAAAATACATTCCAATTTCTGGTGGGGATGTTGGTGGTAGTGCAAACTTCGATAAATTTGTCGAAGAAAAAGTACAAGCTGCGAAAGCATTCAATTTAGATGAAAAATTAGCACGTCACTTAGCTTCAAAATATGGTTCTAACGTTGATGATTTATTTGCGATTGCGCAAGCTGCACAACATCAAACAACAGGTTTACCATTAGAATTATATGTAGAACTTGTATACAGCGTTCAAAATGAATTAGTTGTAAAACCAACAGACTTCCTTGTACGGCGTACGGGTGCATTATACTTTGATATTAATCGTGTATTAGAATATAAAGATATTGTTGTCGATGTATTAGCTGACTTATTAGGTTACGATGCAAATACTAAAGCAGCTTATCATGCTGAATTAGATAAAGCGATCCAAGAAGCAAGACATGGTCAACACCAACCTGCTGAAAAATAAGACATTAGTAATCAATTTATGAGATATATAGTAACACAAGTTGTTTTTAGCTTGTGTTACTTTTTATTTTTATCATCAAATAAATCAGTGATTTCCACTTTATCTGCGTATTTCACCTTATCCAAACGAGCACCTGTTTTATATATTTTGTAGACGATGATTTTGAAGATGTTAAAATTTTCACTTGATAGTTTCTTGGTGACAAGTGAAAGGTATCCTCAATTTATAGTATGCAGTTTAATTTTAATTCGTGTGTGTTTATTCCGATGTTGTGGTAAAGTTGAATTAAGTGAAGAGATGCGGAAAGGTGGATAACAATGGTTAAATCAGAAGCTATGAAAATAGCAGTTACAGACGGCACAATATTAGAAGTAAAAGTAGATCGAACGGATTGTGAGCCCGTTGGTGTTGTGCATATTTTCCACGGAATGGCAGAACATTTAGAAAGGTACAATGCGCTTGTTGAAAAATTAAACCAACAAGGCTATCATGTGATTCGACATAACCATAGAGGTCATGGTATTGATATTGATAGTGAAAGAGGCCATTATGATTCAATGATACAAGTGGTTAAAGATGCACATGAAGTACAGACGACATTGAAAGCACAATTTGATGATACGTTACCTTTGATTGTACTTGGTCATTCAATGGGTTCAATTATTGCACGTCAGTATGTGCAAATCTACCCTAATGACTGTCAAGGACTCATATTAAGTGGTACAGGCTTGTTTCCATCGTTTTATAGATTCGCTATTGTACCATTATTAAAATGTATTACATTAATTTGTGGTAAAAGACGCCGTATGAAGTGGCTCAACAATGTGATGACGAATAGCTTTAATAAAACATTTAAGCCATTGCGTACTGAAAGCGATTGGATTAGTTCAAATGAAAGTGAAGTGGATGCTTATATCGCAGATCCATATTCAGGCTTTCTCGTATCTAATCAACTGATTTATAGTGTTGTAAACACAATGATGCAAACAGCACGTATTAAAAACATTGAAAAGATGAATCCACAATTACCAATTTTGTTAGTTTCAGGTAAAGATGATCCATTTGGTGATTTTGGAAATGCGATCAGAAACTTAGGTAAGTTATTAAAAAAAGGTGGTATTGAACACATCACTGTTCAATTATATAAAAACAAACGACATGAAGTGCTGTTTGAAATTGATAAAGAAACAGTCTGGAAACATATGTTAGAATGGATGAGTCGTCAAATTATTAAAAAACGAAAAGTAGGTGAACTCGGTGATAGGTAAGAAACCTTTCATTGTAGTAATTGTTGGTCCCACTGCGAGTGGTAAAACTGAATTAGGTGTGGAACTAGCGAAAGAAATTAATGGAGAAGTCATTAGTGGTGACTCAATGCAAGTTTATCGTGGTATGGACATCGGCACCGCGAAAGTGACAGAGTCTGAAATGCAAGGAGTCCCGCATCATTTAATTAATATTTTAAATCCAGACCAAACATATTCAGCTTATGTTTTTCAGCAACAGGCACGTACACTCATAACGGATATTACAAATCGAGGGAAAACACCTATCATTGTTGGAGGCACAGGTCTTTATATTCAATCTGTAATATATGATTATCAATTTGACAAAGAAGAAGTATCTTCAGAGGTTGCAGAAAAAGTTCAGCAAAAAATGGCAGAACTCCAATCATATTCAAATGAAGCGATCCATGAATACTTAGGAACATTTGACCCTCAATCATACGCTGATATCCATCCGAACAATCGTCAAAGAGTAGAACGTGCAATCTCTTACTATTTAACTACAAAAAAAGTTTTAAGTAATCGAAAGAAAAGTACCCAATTGACTGAAAATTATGATACATTATTAATAGGGATAGAAATGTCGCGCGATACATTATATGCAAGAATAAATAAACGCGTAGACATAATGTTGTCTCATGGTTTATTGGATGAAGTGCAAGAACTTATTGAATTAGGTTATGAATCGTGTCAAAGTATGCAAGCTATCGGCTACAAAGAAATCATACCGGTAGTTCATAATGAAATAGAACTTAACGAAGCCGTGGATCAACTTAAACAGCATTCACGTAATTACGCAAAAAGGCAAATGACTTGGTTTAAAAACAAACTTAATGTTCATTGGTTAGATAGAGAGAAGATGTCACTTACTTCAATGTTATCTGAGCTCAAAACCCTAATAAATAAAAGGAGAAATGAACATGATTGAGAAACGCAACATTCAAGATGAGTACCTAGAAACTTTTAAAAACGAGGGTAAGGAACTCACAGTATTTTTAACGAATGGTTTCCAATTACGTGGTACAATTGTTGATTTTGACCAATATGTAATTGATATACTCTCTCAAGGACGTCACCATTTAATTTACAAACATGCGATTAGTACTTTCTTAGAAGGCACAAACTAATTTATTAATCCACAATGGCGGAGTGGGGATGCATGTTAAATGTGCAATCTGAAAGGTTGACCATATGATGACCATCTTTTCAATACGCAATCATATTGAATAGACTGGTGTATTTAGCATACATCTCTACTATCATCCTTGATTGATCTGTTCATTTATAGGGTGTACTTCAATTTTAAATCATTAAATATAAAAACATCACCGCTTTCACTAGTAATATGAAAGGGTGATGTTTAATTTATAAAACATTTTCAATTTCTTTTGTAATACTTTCTGGTGTCTTTTGTGGTGAAAAGCGCTTAACCACATTTCCTTCGCGATCAACTAAGAACTTCGTGAAATTCCACTTAATTTTATCTCCAAATACACCTTTTTGTTGTGATTTGAGATAGTTGAAAAGTGGATGGGCATTTTCACCGTTAACTTCAATTTTTTCATGCATTGGAAAAGTAACGCCATAGTTTAGTTGGCAGTTTGTCGCTGCTTCTTCCCCGCTACCCGGTTCTTGTTTTCCAAATTGATTACATGGGAAACCAAGAATCGTAAATCCTTTTTCATGATAAGTATCATACAACTTTTGTAAACCTTCAAATTGTGGTGTTAGACCACACTCACTTGCAGTATTTACAATCAATAAAACATCGCCTTTATACTCAGATAAAGGGTAATTTGTTCCATCGATTTTTGTGACTTCTATATCATATAAATGCATTGTCCTCACCTCTAATAAAAATATAACATAATTATTCAATATAGTCTTAATTGAAACACTATGTTAGAATACGTGATGATATGTTTAAAGAAAATGGTGATGTAATGCAAAAAAATGAACTCCATTCTACCAAAAAAGTTAAAGAAAAAGCACTTTTAATTGGTGTAGATGTTTACCAATCAGATTATGATTTTGACAGTACGATGAGAGAATTACATGCACTGGCGTATACATGTGATCTTGAGGTGAAAGGTGAAGTCACACAAAATAAAAATCAAGTGGATCATAAATATTATGTTGGTAAAGGAAAATTAGATGAGATACAAGCTTTTGTCGAATCCCAAGAAATAGATGTCCTTGTGGCTAATGACGAATTAACGACAGCACAATCTAAACATTTAAATGAATATTTAGGCATTAAGATTATTGACCGTACACAATTGATTCTTGAAATTTTCGCTTTGAGAGCGAAAAGTAAAGAAGGTAAATTACAAGTAGAATATGCACAACTTAATTATCTTTTGCCTCGCTTAATGGGACATGGAAAAAGTTTATCTCGCTTAGGTGGCGGTATAGGTACACGGGGACCGGGTGAGACAAAACTAGAAACTGATCGTCGTCATATACGTACACGTATGAATGAAATTAAACGTAAATTAAAAGAAGTCGAAGCACATCGTGCACGTTATCGTCATCAAAGAGAAGAGAACCAATCTTTCCAAGTTGCACTCATTGGTTATACGAACGCAGGGAAATCTTCGTGGTTTAACACGTTGACCCATGCAGAAACTTATGAGCGCGATTTACTATTTGCAACGCTAGATCCGAAATCACGACGTCTTAAAATTAATAATGGCTTCGAGTTGGTCATTTCAGACACAGTTGGTTTTATTCAAAAATTACCCACAACGTTAATTGAAGCTTTTAAATCTACACTAGAAGAAGCAAGCGGTGCAGATTTGTTAATCCATGTGGTGGATGCGAGCCATAAAGAATATAAAATTCAATATGATACTGTCAATGAAATTATTAAAGAGTTAGATATGGCTGAAATTCCGCAAGTGGTTATTTTTAACAAAAAGGACTTGCATGAAGGCATAGAGCCGATTGTGGAACAGCCCTCTGTTTTTGTATCCGCTAAAAATCACGATGACATTCAAGTAGTGAAAGACTTATTAATAGAAGCAATTCAGAATCAACTTCATTTTTATGAAAGACGCATAGAGAGTCATGAAGCTGATACGTTATATTACTTAAAACAACACACATTAGTTACGAAATTAGAATTTGACGAAACAACAAACGAGTATCTTATAGAAGGTTATAAAAAATAATAGAAAGAAGCAGAAAAATGAAGCAATTAGAACTATTGATTAATGAAGTAGAAACAATATTAACCCCATATTTTAAAGAAATCGAAGCACGTGCACTTGAAAATCAAGCACGTGTCCTTGATGCATTTCATCATGTAAAAATCACTGAATCAGATTTATTAGGGTCTACGGGATACGGCTATGATGATTTTGGTCGTGATCATTTAGAAGCGGTTTATGCGCATACTTTCAAGGCTGAAGATGCACTCGTGCGCCCACAGTTAATTTCAGGGACCCATGCGATTACTGTTGCTTTACAAAGTATGTTAAAGCCTGGAGACAGTTTAATGTATATAACAGGCAAACCGTATGACACATTGCTCGAAGTCATCGGTGAAAACGGAAATGGCATTGAGAGTTTAAAAGAATATGGTATCCATTACCAAGAGGTTGATTTAAAAGAAGATCAAATTGATGTTGATCGTGTTTTACAAGCAATTAACGAAACAACAAAAGTGATTGCGATTCAACGTTCTAAAGGATATAGTCAAAGACCCTCTATAAGCGTTGATGAAATAGGTCGTGCGATTCAAAGTATAAAAAAAGAACACCCTCATATTATCGTTTTTGTCGATAATTGTTACGGAGAATTTGTAGAAACCAAAGAGCCTATCGAAGTGGGTGCAGATTTAATCGCAGGCTCTTTAATTAAAAATCCAGGAGGAGGCCTCGCGAAAATTGGCGGCTATATTGCTGGACGACGAGACTTAGTAGAACGCTGTGGTTATAGATTAACTGCCCCTGGAATTGGGAAGGAAGCGGGTGCTTCATTATATGCATTACAAGAAATGTATCAAGGCTTTTTTATGAGTCCCCATGTTGTCAGTCAAAGTCTTAAAGGTGCGCTATTTACAAGTTTGTTATTAGAACGTCTCAATATGCGTACGACGCCTCGATATGATGTGCAGCGTACGGATTTAATTCAGACTGTGTCATTTGATACACCTGAACAGATGATCCAATTTTGTCAAAGTATTCAACATGCTTCACCTATTAATGCCCATTTTAGTCCGGAACCTAGTTATATGCCGGGGTATGAAGACGACGTGATAATGGCTGCTGGCACTTTTGTACAAGGCTCATCTATTGAATTGTCAGCAGATGGACCAATTCGTCCACCATACGAAGCTTATGTTCAAGGTGGCCTCACATACGAACACGTCAAAATCGCAGTCATTCGTGCTGTTAAAACATTAATGCAAAAAGGATTAATTGCCATTTAAAATACAAAGTTTTACAATTTAAGTGAAATATGAAAATTTAACTGATTGTCTGACTTTTCTGATTACCTGATATGACAAGGCTTTGCGCTTTCATGTCAGGTTTTCTTACATATTTTTGAAATGCCTGAAATGATGTGCTATTGTTAATACAAGTTCAAAGTTAAGGAGATGCTGGATATGGACAACGATAGAATTCGACGTAACATGCCTGTATTTCCGATGAGTGTTGTCAGCCGTCTAACCGAATTAACTGCACGACAAATTCGTTATTATGAAACACATGAACTTGTAAAACCTTCACGAACTGAAGGTAATAAGCGTTTGTTTTCATTGAATGATTTGGAAACTTTACTTTCAATTAAGCATCTTTTAGAAAAAGGCTTTAATATGAAAGGAATTAAACAAATCATGTTGTCAGAAAGTACATACGCGCTAAACGAAGAGGAAGAACGGTTAAGAAAGCAAATGCTAGTGGATACAACACAAAAGCCACAGCGCGAGTCGATACCACTTAACCGTGGAGACTTATCACGATTTTTTAATTAATTAAAATTGGAGGACAATTATCCATGCCGAAACAAAATTTCACTAAAGATGACATCCGACGCTTTGCAGAAGAAGAAAACGTACGTTACTTACGTTTACAATTTACTGATATTTTAGGGACAATTAAAAATGTTGAAGTACCCGTGAGTCAATTAGAGAAAGTTTTAGATAATGAAATGATGTTTGACGGATCTTCAATCGAGGGGTTTGTTCGAATTGAAGAGTCAGATATGTATTTATATCCTGATTTAAACACTTGGGTGATTTTTCCATGGACAGCAGGACAAGGAAAAGTTGCACGTTTAATCTGTGATGTTTATACAACTGATCATCAACCATTTGCAGGGGATCCTCGTAATAATTTAAAACGTGTATTAAAAGAAATGGAAGAACTTGGATTTACAGATTTCAACCTAGGGCCTGAACCAGAATTTTTCTTATTCAAGTTAGATGAAAAAGGTGAGCCAACAATGGAATTAAATGACCATGGGGGTTACTTTGACTTAGCACCAACAGACCTTGGTGAAAACTGTCGTCGTGATATCGTACTTGAATTAGAAGACATGGGCTTTGATATTGAAGCTTCGCACCATGAAGTTGCACCAGGACAACATGAAATTGACTTTAAATATGCAGATGCAGTAACAGCTTGTGATAATATCCAAACATTTAAATTAGTTGTTAAAACAATTGCACGTAAACATAATTTACATGCAACATTTATGCCAAAACCATTATTTGGTGTGAACGGAAGCGGTATGCACTTTAACGTTTCATTATTTAAAGGAAAAGAAAATGCTTTTTATGATGAAAGCAGAGATATGCAATTAACTGAAGACGCTTGTCATTTTATTGCAGGTGTTTTAAAAAACGCACGCGGATTTACTGCAGTGTGTAACCCATTAGTTAACTCTTACAAACGTTTAGTACCGGGTTACGAAGCGCCGAGTTACATTGCATGGAGTGGTAAAAACCGTTCACCGTTAATCCGTGTCCCAAGCTCTCGTGGATTATCTACACGTATTGAAATTCGATCAGTAGATCCATCCGCAAACCCATATATGGCATTAGCAACAATTTTACAAGCTGGCTTAGACGGTATTAAAAACAAATTAACAGTTCCAGAGCCTGTAAATCAAAACATTTATGAAATGAATCGTGAAGAGCGCGAAGCCGTCGGTATCGAAGACTTACCTTCAACATTATACACTGCATTAAAAGCAATGCGCGAAAATCCAATTGTAAAAGACGCATTAGGAGATCACATTTATAATCAATTTATTAACTCTAAATCTATTGAATGGGACTACTATCGCACGCAAGTGTCTGAATGGGAAGTCGAGCAATATATGAAGCAGTATTAATAGAAGGAACCCTTGAAGCTATTGGCTTTGAGGGTTTTTGTTTTTGGGATTTGAAGTTGCCCAATAGGCTGAAAATTGATGCGTTGGGCAGAAAATGGGCAACTCCACACTAAGATATCTTCCTGTCATTAATAAATTTTTCAAAGTTCTCTTCTGCCTTATGATTCATTTCTAACAAAAATGTGGCATGTGTATGTGTTAATTTATAAGTATTCAACAATTTACGGTGTGCTACGATGTAAGTAATAGAGATTAAACTGTGCGACAAAATATGAATTATTATAGATATACTCATAATATCGGATGGGATACAACAGCTTCGGCGCACGTCTTAAAAGCATGCTATGTGATTTATGATACGCCAATCGATAATAATTGGTACTACGATGATACAAATGATATTGCATTTTCATCTGGCTTTGTTCTGGCTCTTGCTGAAGAGAAATTAGATTATTTTCAAGTGAAAGTTAAATATTTGAGTAATTAAGATTTGATTGTAGAGTTTGAGAAAAAGGTCATAATTTAAAAAATATATTTACAAAAGAAGAAATAAAAAGTATAAAGTTAAAGATCAATTAAGGTAGGGTAAAACTAAATAAACTGTAACAGAAGTAGATAAAATAACATTGTACTTTTCTTTTTCAGATACTAAAAAGATAGTTGCATTAGGTGCTGCTGCTATTAAAAAAAATTGCTGAATTGACTGGTGTTATACTTGGAGCAAGTGTAGGGAATTTCTTTGGTACTATAGCAGCATCAAATGTTGACACTAGTAAAAGCATATATATAATTTAAGTCTAAATAGAATTCTGAACGAGTATATGTTTTAACGCCGGTAAAATGAGGCTATCAGTATGGATGATTATATGGATAGGTTTAAATATTCTTTAAAAATTGGTATTTTAGCGTTCCTTCTATTCTGTACTTTGTTCCTATGCCTAGTGGTATTATCAAGATTGTTATTTATTCTTTTATTTTTGCTGTTTTGCTTATGATTTTAGTTCGTATATTTTTACCTTTAAAAATTACAAAACTGAAAAAGAACAGACTTTAAAGGTCTATCCTTTTTTA
>NZ_PPQN01000048.1 GCF_002901995.1 Staphylococcus coagulans
CACGAGTTATGTCGTGTTATCTGCATATGAATTCATAGTATGTGAGAAGGTAGACCCGGAGAACTGAAACATCTTAGTACCCGGAGGAAGAGAAAGAAAAATCGATTCCCTGAGTAGCGGCGAGCGAAACGGGAAGAGCCCAAACCAACAAGCTTGCTTGTTGGGGTTGTAGGACACTCTATACGGAGTTACAAAAGTGTTTGTTAGACGAATAACCTGGAAAGGTTAATCAGAGAAGGTAATAATCCTGTAGTCGAAAACGAATACCCTCTTGAGTGGATCCTGAGTACGACGGAGCACGTGAAATTCCGTCGGAATCTGGGAGGACCATCTCCTAAGGCTAAATACTCTCTAGTGACCGATAGTGAACCAGTACCGTGAGGGAAAGGTGAAAAGTACCCCGGAAGGGGAGTGAAAGAGAACTTGAAACCGT
Organism: Staphylococcus coagulans; assembly: GCF_002901995.1. Lineage (GTDB taxonomy): Bacteria > Bacillota > Bacilli > Staphylococcales > Staphylococcaceae > Staphylococcus > Staphylococcus coagulans. The sequence continues at coordinate 434 of NZ_PPQN01000048.1, forward strand.
GTGCTTACAAGTAGTCAGAGCCCGTTAATGGGTGATGGCGTGCCTTTTGTAGAATGAACCGGCGAGTTACGATCTGATGCAAGGTTAAGCAGAAAATGTGGAGCCGTAGCGAAAGCGAGTCTGAATAGGGCGAATGAGTATTTGGTCGTAGACCCGAAACCAGGTGATCTACCCTTGGTCAGGTTGAAGTTCAGGTAACACTGAATGGAGGACCGAACCGACTTACGTTGAAAAGTGAGCGGATGAACTGAGGGTAGCGGAGAAATTCCAATCGAACTTGGAGATAGCTGGTTCTCTCCGAAATAGCTTTAGGGCTAGCCTCAAGTGATGATTATTGGAGGTAGAGCACTGTTTGGACGAGGGGCCCCTCTCGGGTTACCGAATTCAGACAAACTCCGAATGCCAAATAATTTAACTTGGGAGTCAGAACGTGGGTGATAAGGTCCATGTTCGAAAGGGAAACAGCCCAGACCACCAGCTAAGGTCCCAAAATATATGTTAAGTGGAAAAGGATGTGGCGTTGCCCAGACAACTAGGATGTTGGCTTAGAAGCAGCCATCATTTAAAGAGTGCGTAATAGCTCACTAGTCGAGTGACACTGCGCCGAAAATGTACCGGGGCTAAACATATTACCGAAGCTGTGGATTGTCCGTAGGACAATGGTAGGAGAGCGTTCTAAGGGCGTTGAAGCATGATCGCAAGGACATGTGGAGCGCTTAGAAGTGAGAATGCCGGTGTGAGTAGCGAAAGACGGGTGAGAATCCCGTCCACCGATTGACTAAGGTTTCCAGAGGAAGGCTCGTCCGCTCTGGGTTAGTCGGGTCCTAAGCTGAGGCCGACAGGCGTAGGCGATGGATAACAGGTTGATATTCCTGTACCACCAATATTCGTTTTAAGCGATGGGGGGACGCAGTAGGATAGGCGAAGCGTGCTGTTGGAGTGCACGTCCAAGCAGTGAGATTGAGTGTTAGGCAAATCCGGCACTCATTAAGATTGAGCTGTGATGGGGAGAGGAAATTGTTTCCTCGAGTCGTTGATTTCACACTGCCGAGAAAAGCCTCTAGCTAGAATATCGGTGCCCGTACCGCAAACCGACACAGGTAGTCAAGATGAGAATTCTAAGGTGAGCGAGCGAACTCTCGTTAAGGAACTCGGCAAAATGACCCCGTAACTTCGGGAGAAGGGGTGCTCTTTGGGGTTCACGCTCTGAAGAGCCGCAGTGAATAGGCCCAAGCGACTGTTTATCAAAAACACAGGTCTCTGCTAAACCGTAAGGTGACGTATAGGGGCTGACGCCTGCCCGGTGCTGGAAGGTTAAGAGGAGTGGTTAGCGCAAGCGAAGCTACGAATCGAAGCCCCAGTAAACGGCGGCCGTAACTATAACGGTCCTAAGGTAGCGAAATTCCTTGTCGGGTAAGTTCCGACCCGCACGAAAGGCGTAACGATTTGGGCACTGTCTCAACGAGAGACTCGGTGAAATCATAGTACCGGTGAAGATGCCGGTTACCCGCGACAGGACGGAAAGACCCCGTGGAGCTTTACTGTAGCCTGATATTGAAATTCGGTACAGTTTGTACAGGATAGGTAGGAGCCTTAGAAGCGTGAGCGCTAGCTTACGTGGAGGCACTGGTGGGATACTACCCTAATTGTATTGGATTTCTAACCCGCAGCACTTATCGTGCTGGGAGACAGTGTCAGGCGGGCAGTTTGACTGGGGCGGTCGCCTCCTAAAGTGTAACGGAGGCGCTCAAAGGTTCCCTCAGAATGGTTGGAAATCATTCATAGAGTGTAAAGGCATAAGGGAGCTTGACTGCGAGACCTACAAGTCGAGCAGGGTCGAAAGACGGACTTAGTGATCCGGTGGTTCCGCATGGAAGGGCCATCGCTCAACGGATAAAAGCTACCCCGGGGATAACAGGCTTATCTCCCCCAAGAGTTCACATCGACGGGGAGGTTTGGCACCTCGATGTCGGCTCATCGCATCCTGGGGCTGTAGTCGGTCCCAAGGGTTGGGCTGTTCGCCCATTAAAGCGGTACGCGAGCTGGGTTCAGAACGTCGTGAGACAGTTCGGTCCCTATCCGTCGTGGGCGTAGGAAATTTGAGAGGAGCTGTCCTTAGTACGAGAGGACCGGGATGGACATACCTCTGGTGTACCAGTTGTCGTGCCAACGGCATAGCTGGGTAGCTATGTATGGACGGGATAAGTGCTGAAAGCATCTAAGCATGAAGCCCCCCTCGAGATGAGATTTCCCAACTTCGGTTATAAGATCCCTCGAAGATGACGAGGTAAATAGGTTCGAGGTGGAAGCGTAGCGATACGTGGAGCTGACGAATACTAATCGATCGAAGACTTAATCAAATTTGTTCATAAGGTTTTACTTGTGAATGTATACTTACTATCTAGTTTTGAATGTATAACATTCAA
>NZ_PPQN01000049.1 GCF_002901995.1 Staphylococcus coagulans
CACATGCACATAAATAGATACAATACTCTTTATTGCCATTAATTATCATAATATAGTAATTTAAATATCTTAATAATAATAGTTTAAAGAAAAAAATAAATCATAAGCAATACCCAGCGACTTAATATCAATTAATACAAAAGATTGTTAGCTTTATTTGTTTTTAAAAAAACTAATGTTGAGTGATTGTATAGAGCATAATTAATTGTTAAAAACCATTTTCTTTGTTAATAGTTGTTATTACTCAAATTTTTAATAGTCTTAAATATAAAAAGTTAATAGTACTTTATTTTTAATTACAATAGTTTTTTCTCAGTAGTAATAAATATTCAAAAATAAAACCGATTGAAAATAAATAGTCAATAGTAATATGCATTTATAAGAAATAAAACTGTATATTTAATAGGTTGCTCAATGTATATTTTAATAGTAACTTTATTATTATTAGGAATTTCATAGTCTTAAGTTATTTCTAATAGGGCCCTTAGTACTAAAAGATTTAATTTTAGCTAGCTTAATTATTTTTATAGGAGGTTTTATTTTAATGAGAAAATCGAAAAGACTTGATTTTTTACCTAACAAGCTTAATAAGTACTCAATCAGAAAGTTTACTGTTGGTACAACATCGATTTTAATTGGATCATTGCTTTATTTGGGTATTAACAATGATGTTGAAGCATCTGAAGCCAAAACACAAGTTGAAAAAAATAACCAAAGTGTCTCAATTAATGGTCCGAGCACACAGGCAAATGAGGTTAACACTGAGAAAATTAATAATGAAAATGAATTGTTAGTTTCAGAGAGTAACGATGTTACTTTTGACAACGAATTAAAGGAAAATGGTTCTTCGGTTCAAGTTGAAGAGTCTAAAGCAGATAACAATAATGAAGAACTAAACAGTAGTGAAACAGATTCTAATCAAAATAATGAAAAAGAGATAAGTCAAAACGAAAGAGCAAGCGAAGAAAACAGTGAAAGTGTTAAAAATACTGAGAGTATAGAGAAAAATGAATCTGAATCATCAAAGAAAGTAGAAAGTGAAGTAAAAAATAATGAGGATTCTAAAAAAGATTCCTTGAAAGAAAGTCAGTCAACTAAGCAACAAGAAGTTAACCTATCATCAAAAGAGAGACAATCAGAAGAAAATTCAAACAATAGTAATACCCAAGTTGAAATTAAAGAAAACAATCTTAATAAAAATATTACCAATAATAAATCAAATAGTACTAAATTAGAAAAAAATGTAGAAAACTATAACGTTAAAGGTATCGACAATTATTACGATTCGAATCAAATAATTGACTTAAATGATGGAAATAAAAAAATAAATAGTACTATTGTAAATAAGTACTTACCGAACAACTTTAATGAACTGTCTGAAAGCGAAGCCAAGGCTGCGATTGAATATGCAAAGTTAAGAGCGCTTTCAGATCAATTAAATAAGCAACCAAAAGCTACAGTAAATAATTTAAACTCAAGTCAAGGGAGAACTGCTTTTAGAGCAGCAACTTCTACTACTGAATTTATTAGAACAAAGGGAGCTAATCATTTTAATAGTTATGGTAACGTTGTAAGCCAGACTTACCCACGAGAATTTCCTAATAATGGCACATTAACTGCTTTTAACCAGAACACAGATCCAAATACTGGTAGTACAGGGGCTTTGCAATTTGATAAGGCGTTAGACTTTGGTAAAGATTTTACAATTAAAGTGCCAGTAGCAAACAATAGCCAGCCTAACACAAGCGGTGCTGATGGTTGGGGATTCATATTTACAAAAGGTAATGGAGAAGACTATTTAAATCAAGGGGGAATATTAAGAGATAGTGGTTTGCCGGGGGCTGCTGGATTTAAAATTGATACTTCTTACAACAATGTTAATGGTAAAGCTGATACTCTAGACTCAGACAAAACGATTAACATAAAGGATATTGGTGGTCGCAAAATAGGCTATGCGACATTTGTTAAAAATGATTCATCCGGAAAAACTCAACAAGTGGGAACAAACGCAATTGAGTCTAAAGACAAGCCGATAAACAAAATAGAATATGCTGATAATGCTGTTAATGTAAATGATGGAAAATTTCATGGTCAAAGGTTAAATGATGTGATAATTAACTACGACTCAACAACAGGTACTTTAACTGCTAGTTATGCTAATAAAACATGGAAAGCTACAGTTGATGAATTAGGTTTATCCAAAGATGAAAAATATAGTTTTTTAATTACTTCGAGTCAAATGTCTAATCGTTTTTCCAATGGAATTATGAGAACTGATCTCGACGGAACCGAAATTACCACTCCATTTGAAACGCCACAATCAGATATTCATAACCCAGGATATGAAGAAGGACATACGAAACCGGGTGTACCAGTACAAGTACCACAAACTAAAGATCCAAATGTTCCAACAGGAAGCAGTTATGAAATACCAAATGGAGCAGACATTCCGAAGGA
>NZ_PPQN01000005.1 GCF_002901995.1 Staphylococcus coagulans
AGAGACAGGTCCATAAATACATTCAATACCCTTGATTGTTTATACCTGAAATAGTTCATACAGAAGACCCTTTTTATTAAAATTATACTTTAAACTTAACTTTGCAACAGAACCTAAAAATTCAATTTGATTATCGTCACTTATTATAGACTATTTTTAAAAGTGTAAAAGTCATTGTAATAAAGAACTAATATTTGATTTCAAATCACTTAAAGAAAAGCAACATAACCTTTTCATTAATACTTAATAAATTGTGAACTTCACTGACTCTGTAATGATCAAAAACTATGAGGTTACTATTCACTAACAGCCAAATAAATATATCCTTCTACATTGAAACTTTCAATAATACTTTACTTTGTTATTTTAGAATGCTCTTTCGCCGTAAAACTTTGAGAGAACAAGACATCAAGATCTTCTTCTCTCAAAGTTTAGTATTGATATATGATTCTTAATTATTATGTAAAAAACACCTTTCCCTTTTCCTTATTGACTTCTCTCTTTTTTTGTAATACGTTTTTTGGAATTTGTGTTTTATCTATAGCTTTTACATCCACAATGACACCTTTTTGATCAGTCAATGTAACCTTAACCCTATTGCCTTCTTGGAGTTTATCTCGTTTTTTATTCAGCTTCATTTGATATCGATTGTCATGTGAATAAAGGCTGGTAGGTTGATTGTTTTGAACGAACTTTCCATAATAAACTTCTCTTCGGGTAATCATGTCAAAGCTCGTCATCAAATAAATTGAAGCCCCTACTAATAAAAAAGCAAATAAGCCTATGATGCGTCTCTTGTTTTTCATACATCCTTAAGCGTAAAAAAACTGCATAAGTGACGATTTATCACTTACACAGTTTATAAGATTTTGCTATTTAAAATAAAATGGTTTCATGCATTAAAAATGATTATTTTCGATAAAGACGAATTTGAATTTCAACGTAATCATCATGCTCTTTTTCACGTTGTTCATATTTGATACCATTCGCACTGACTTCCAACAAGCTATCCGCAATAATATCACGTGCGGCTGAAACATCTTGGATAAATTCAGGAGGGGTCGCAACGACTTTCTCTCCTTCATTATCTTTTTCAGCAGGCATTTTCAACCGATCTTCTGTTTGTTTGACATTTAATTGTTCAGTTAAAATGATATGCAACATTTCTTCTTGTCGTTCAGGTGTTTGTCCTACTAGCGCTCGCGCGTGACGCTCAGTAATTTGATGTTCCCGTACTGCTTCTAACACGACAGGCGTTAATTTCAATAGGCGCAATTTATTCGCAATGAAACTTTGGCTTTTTCCAACACTTTTAGCGAGTTCAGCTTGTGTAATACCTTCAAACGCCAACAGTTTTTTATAAGCCTCTGCTTCTTCAATCGCTGATAAATTCTCACGTTGAATATTTTCTATCAATGCTACGACAGCTGTTTCTTCATCATCTAAATGACGGATTAAAACCTCTGCCTCAGTCATATGATTCATTTGTAACGCACGAAAACGACGTTCACCTGCAATGATTTCGTACATATTTTCTTCAATCGGTCTTACTACAATAGGTTGTAACAAGCCATGAGCGTTGATAGATTCAGCTAATTCTTCAATCCGTGCAGTATCAAACTTTTGACGTGGTTGATAACGGTTCGGAACAATTCGCTCAATTTTAATCGATTCGACACCTTGATTTTCCGCTTCACTGGCATCTAGTAAGTCGTCTTTATTTTTTAATCCAAACAACTTAGAAAAGGGTTTCTTCATTTTTATTCGCTCCCCTTAATATTCCAAAATACATTTTTGTTATTCTACAAGTGGTGTTTTATTGGGTGTTCCGGGTTTTCTTGGGTATTTCTTAGGTGTTTGACTCCGCTTTTCAATTGTAATAATTTGACGCTCACCTGCATCTTCTGGAAGCGTAAATGTATCGATTTGGCGAATTTTGCCACCTAAGACACCTACTGCAAAGCGCGCTTCATCAAGTTCTTCTTGTCCTTTTGATGATTTTAAAGCTAAAAAGAGACCTTGCTTTTTCACGAGTGGTATACACAATTCGCTTAATACCGACATTCTCGCAACAGCACGTGCTGTTACGATATCAAAAGACGCCCGGTAGTCTTCCTGCTTTCCAAATGTTTCAGCGCGATCATGCACAAATCGGACACCTTCAAGCTCTAACGCATCTGCCAATTGATTTAAAAATTGAATCCGCTTATTTAACGAGTCAACAATTGTAACGTGAATTTCTGGAAACATAATTTTTAAAGGAATACTTGGAAACCCTGCACCCGCACCTACATCACACAAACTTAAAGGTTGATTAAAATCATGGTAAAAACTAGGTGTTACAGAATCATAAAAATGCTTAAGATACACTTCATGTTCCTCTGTAATACTCGTTAAATTAATTTTCTCATTCCATTCTACAAGCATTTCATAATATTTTTCAAATTGTTGCTTCTGTTTATCAGATAATGTCAATCCGTGTGCACCTAATTGTGTTGCTAACCATTCTACACTCATTTATTTCACCCTTTGAATTTTACCTTGTTCTAAGTAGACTAACAATATTGAAATATCTGCTGGGTTAACACCTGAAATACGTGAGGCTTGCGCGATGTTAAGTGGTTTAACTTGAGCCAATTTTTCACGTGCTTCAGTCGCTAAGCTATCGATTTTACTGTAATCGAGATCTTCTGGAATTTTCTTTTGTTCCATTCTTTTCACTTTATCTACTTGTTGTAATGATTTATTGATATAACCTTCATATTTTGTTTGAATTTCGACTTGTTCTTCAACATCTGATGGTAATTGATGTGTCTCTTCTAAAATTTCAATTATTGTTGCATAAGTCATTTCAGGTCGACGTAACAATTCATTGGCTAGAATTCCATCTTTAAGGCGTGAGCCCCCTTCTCGCTCAATGATTTGTTGTACGCGTTCACTTGGCTTAATGCGGATTTGAGACAACCGTGTCATTTCATCACTAATTTGTTGACGTTTTTCATTGAAACGCGCATAACGCTCTTCTGAGATTAAACCAATTTGATGGCCAATATCTGTAAGACGTAAATCTGCATTATCGTGACGTAGTAATAAACGATACTCTGCACGAGAAGTGAGTAATCGATATGGCTCATTTGTACCTTTTGTCACTAAGTCGTCAATTAAAACACCGATATAAGCATCTGAACGTTGTAATATTGTTTCTTCTTGACCTAATACACGGGCAGCTGCATTGATACCTGCCATTAAGCCTTGCCCAGCCGCTTCTTCATAACCTGATGTCCCATTAATCTGACCTGCTGTGTAGAGGTTTTTGATCATTTTAGTTTCCAAAGTTGGCCAAAGTTGTGTTGGTACTAATGCATCATATTCAATCGCATAACCTGCGCGCATCATATCTGCCTTTTCTAAACCAGGAATGGTCGCAAGCATTTGACGTTGAACTGCTTCAGGCATACTTGTTGATAAGCCTTGAACATATACTTCATTTGTATGACGGCCTTCTGGTTCAAGGAACAATTGATGTCTCGGTTTATCATTAAAACGTACAAATTTATCTTCAATTGATGGACAATAACGTGGACCTGTTCCTTTAATCATTCCGGAATACATCGCAGATAAATGAAGGTTGTCATCGATGACTTTGTGTGTTTCACCATTTGTATAAGTCAACCAACAAGGAAGTTGGTCTAAAATATATTCAGTTGTTTCATAACTGAAAGCACGACCGACGTCATCACCTGGTTGAATTTCAGTTTTACTATAATCTATCGTTTTCGCATTCACACGTGGCGGTGTACCCGTTTTAAAGCGAACAACATCAAAGCCAAGTTCTCTTAAGTGATCTGCAAGGGTAATCGAAGGTAATTGATGGTTTGGACCACTAGAATATTTCAAATTACCAAGAATAATCTCACCACGTAAGAAAGTACCTGTTGTTAAAATAACGGCTTTAGCACGGTATTCTGTACCAATATTAGTACGCACACCTTTAACAACGCCCTCTTCGATGATAAGTTCATCCACCATGCCTTGCATCACTTCTAGATTGTCTTCATCTTCAAGTACACGTTTCATTTCTTGTTGATACATGACTTTATCGGCTTGCGCACGTAACGCACGTACTGCAGGCCCTTTTCCTGTATTAAGCATACGCATTTGAATATGCGTTTTATCAATTGTTTTCGCCATTTGGCCACCTAAAGCGTCGATTTCACGTACAACAATTCCTTTTGCCGGTCCACCAACTGAAGGATTACATGGCATAAAGGCAATATTATCTAAATTGATTGTCAACATGAGTGTATGCGCACCACGTCTCGCAGATGCAAGACCGGCTTCAATACCAGAATGTCCAGCCCCTACGACAATAACATCAAATGATTTCACCATTTTATTAACCTCCATTTATTATTTTCCGAGACAGAATTGACTAAATAATTGATCAATCAATTCCTCACTTGCAGATTCACCAATAATTTCACCTAAAAGTTCCCATGTCCGTGTTAAATCGATTTGAATCATATCCATAGGAATCCCCATTTCAGCTGCATCTATCGCATCTTGAATCGTCTTTTTCGCTTGTTTCAGTAATGAAATATGGCGTGAGTTTGAAACATAAGTCATATCTTGACTTTGAACCTCTCCACCAAAAAACAAATCACGTATTTGAATTTCAAGCTCATCAATCCCTTGTTGTTCGAGCATTGACGTTTCAATAACAGGCATTGAGCCCACCATCGCTTTCACTTCGTCACGGTCTAATCGTGGCGTCAAGTCTGTCTTATTAATAATCACAATTGCATCGCTCGTTTTTACAACTTCATAGAGTTTTCGATCTTCTTCCGTTAAAGGCTCATTATTGTTTAATACAAATAAAATAAGATCTGCTTCACTCAATGCTTTACGAGAACGCTCCACCCCTATTCGTTCAACGATATCTTCTGTTTCGCGTATACCTGCTGTATCTACAAGTCTGAGCGGTACGCCTCGTACATTGACATATTCTTCTAGAACGTCACGCGTTGTTCCAGCAACTTCTGTCACAATCGCTTTATTATCTTGAATCAAGTTATTTAACATGGATGATTTACCTACATTAGGCTTACCTACAATGACAGTTGATAAACCTTCACGCATAATTTTACCTTGAACACCTGTATCTAATAATTTTTGAATCTCATTTTTGATTTCTTGCGCGCGTTCTAACAGTAACTCTGAAGTAGCTTCTTCTACGTCATCATATTCTGGATAATCAATGTTAACCTCTACTTGAGCTAGAACTTCCAAAATGGATTGACGTTGCTTTTTAATCAATTCACTTAATCGCCCTTCAATTTGGTTCATTGCGACTTTCGAAGCACGGTCAGTTTTAGAACGTATAAAATCCATTACTGCTTCAGCTTGTGATAAGTCAATTCTTCCATTTAAGAAGGCACGCTTTGTATATTCACCAGGCTCTGCCATTCTTGCACCGTAAGTCATTGTTAATTCTAACACACGATTAATTGTCAAAATGCCACCATGACAGTTAATCTCTACGATGTCTTCACGTGTAAATGTGCGTGGTGCACGCAATACCGAAACCATCACTTCTTCAACAACTTCTTGCGTTTCAGGATCAATGATATGTCCATAGTTAATTGTATGCGTAGGTACATCTTTTAATTGTTTTCTTCCTTTATAAAGCTTATCTGCAATTTCAACCGCATCTAAACCAGATAAACGTACAATTCCTATCGCGCCCTCGCCCATTGGTGTTGATATACTTGTAATCGTGTCTAATTGTTCCACAATTGACGTACCTCCTTTTGTCAAAATATATCATTATAATATTGTAAAATGTTTCATTCAAAATTGCGAATGCCATGTTTTATTTTCTTTTATTATCTCCTACGTGTAATACCTATCACGCATTCTTTATATAAATAGAAGAGCATTAAGTCTTAAGTCTAAATGCTAAGACTTAACCTAATAGAAAAGCCTTTATACCAAGGGTTCTCATATTATAAGTTAGACTTCGGTTTGTCTGAAATCATACAAACCGAAGTCTAAAAATTACTTTATTCGCTTGTTAAAGACCTTTGCAATTTTGAGTACATGCTCTAAACTTTTCTGAATTTCTTGTGTAGACATCGCTTTGGCAGGAAATCGTGCAATCACAATCATATCGACTGGTAACATATCTGTTTTATGCACTTTGAAGCATTCTCGAATACTTCTTTTAATACGGTTGCGTGTCACGGCATTACCCAATTTTTTAGATACGCTAATACCTAGCCTAAAGTGCGCTGCTTGTTGCTGTTCATACGTATACACAACAAACTGGCGATTCGCTACAGATTTACCTTTACGATAGATGGACTGAAAATCAGCATTTTTTTTAATACGGTATGCTTTTTCCATTAAATATCACTCGTCTTTCTTCTGAATACCTAAGGCAAACAGGCTTGTTCGCAAAAAAAAGATCACTGAATGAGTCAGTGATCTTATGCTGATAAAACTTTACGACCTTTACGACGACGACGTGCCAATACTTTACGGCCGTTTTTAGTGCTCATGCGTTTTCTGAAACCATGAACTTTACTATGTTTACGTTTATTTGGTTGATAAGTACGTTTTACCATGCAAAACACCTCCATCTCAATCATTCAATTATCTAATATTCATCATTATAGATAAGTTAATTTCATTTTTATGTGTTCAAATTGATGTTCTTAAATAAAATGAAATGTCTACATTTCAAGCAACTACTAAAATATAACAAAATCACAACAGTAAATCAAGTGTGTTTTTTCATAATTAGATACAGCAGACCTAAAAAAAGTTGTCCACTTATACACAGGGCAAAATAAATAAACTGTGGATAACAATTTATTATTCACAAGTTACACAAAAAGATAACAACATATTCACAGCCGTTTGACAGTAATGGTTGTGAAAAAGTATAATTGTGTGGATAAGTGGTTTAAACCCTTATAGTACATAGGTTTTATATTATGTATATAGCTTAAAAGAGTTGTGAATAATGTAACGTTTTATGTTGTTCGTCCACAGTTTGTGATTAACTTGTGGATAATTATTAACACCCTGTGATTATCTTTATTAAATTATGGGGATATTGTGTATAACAAAATTTTTACTTAGGAAGATGGAGTTAAAAAATGTCAGAACAAGAAATTTGGGATAATGTTCTCAACTTATGCAAAGAAAATGTTACTAATGTTTCATATGACACTTGGCTCAAAGACACAACATTACATGCTCTATCTAATAAAGAAGCTGTCGTTATTGCTGCACAGCCATTTATTGCAAATTGGCTAACGACCAATTATACAGATCTCGTCAAACAATTTTTAGAAGCTGTAACGGGACACGATATTGAGAACATCAACTTTATTACTGAAGAAGATTTAGCAGAGCTCAATATCGCGTCATCCTCTAAAAACTCAGAGCATCATTCGCATGTTGAACCTGTCGTGTCAGGCGAGCAATTTAACACAAACAATACATTTGAAACATTTGTCATCGGTCCCGGCAACCGCTTCCCGCATGCTGCGAGCCTTGCTGTTGCGGAATCACCGGCAAATGCCTATAACCCGCTTTTCATTTATGGTGGTGTAGGTTTAGGAAAAACGCATCTTATGCATGCGATTGGTCATTATGTCCTGGAAAATAATCCTGATGCGAAAGTACTTTACACATCAAGCGAAAAATTTACAAATGAGTTTATTCAATCCATTCGTAACAATGATACAGAGTCATTTCGTGAAAAGTACCGTAATATCGATGTTTTATTAATTGATGATATTCAATTTATTCAAAAGAAAGAACAGACACAGGAAGAATTTTTCCATACTTTTAATGACTTGCATCAAAACAAAAAGCAAATTGTCATCTCCAGTGATCGTCCACCGAAAGAAATTTCTACTTTAGAAGAACGTCTAAAATCCCGATTCCAATGGGGGTTAATCGTTGATATTACACCACCAGATTTTGAGACACGGATGGCCATTTTACAAAAGAAAACAGAAGAAGAAAATTTAGATATTCCTATCGAATCTTTAACTTATATCGCAAATCAAATTCAAACGAATATTCGTGAACTTGAAGGGGCTTTAACCCGTGTACTCGCATATTCAAAATTACAAGGTAAACCGATTACGACCGAATTAACCTCTGATGCTTTAAAGGATATTATTCAAGTTACAAAATCTAAAAAAATTACGATTCAAGATATTCAAAAAGTTGTTGGTGAGTATTACGGCGTACGTATTGAAGACTTTGTAGCAAAGAAACGTACAAAATCAATTGCCTATCCAAGACAAATCGCGATGTACTTATCGCGAGAGCTAACTGATTTTTCTCTACCAAAAATTGGAGAGGAATTTGGAGGACGCGATCATACGACAGTCATTCATGCGCATGATAAAATAAAAAAAGATATCGAAAATGACCCTACATTACGACAAGAAATAGAAGGTATTGAAAAAGAGATCAGAAGTTGATTTGTGGATAGTGGGCAAAAGTTGTACACATCATACACAACTTATCCACATGTGAATAACCTTTGATATCAATAAATTTTATGAGTTATCCACTAATCCACAGCCCCTATGACTATGATTACGACTTTAAATAATAACTATAACTATTATAAACGACTGAAAGGAGTTTATAGAATGATGGAGTTTTCTATCCAAAGAGATTATTTTATCACTCAATTAAACGATACATTAAAAGCCATTTCACCAAGAACGACATTACCAATATTGACAGGTATTAAAATTGATGCCAAAAACGAAGGTATTGTCTTAACTGGATCAGATTCAGAGATATCAATTGAAATTACAATCCCGAATCAAGTTGATGGAGAAGAAATTGTTAATGTGACAGAGCCAGGTTCTGTTGTATTGCCAGGGCGTTTCTTCGTTGACATTATTAAGAAATTACCAGGTCGAGAAGTTAAGCTCTCTACAAACGAACAATTCCAAACATTGATTACATCAGGTCATTCAGAGTTCAATTTAAGTGGATTAGACCCTGATCAATACCCATTGTTACCACAAGTATCTAGTGAAGATGCATTGCAATTACCAGTCAAAGTATTGAAAAACGTGATTGCACAAACTAATTTTGCAGTGTCCACCTCAGAAACACGTCCAGTCCTTACAGGTGTAAACTGGCTTATACAAGAAAATGAATTAATATGCACGGCGACTGATTCACACCGCTTGGCTGTAAGAAAGTTGAAACTTGAAGACGAAGAAATTGGTGATAAAAATGTCATTATTCCAGGTAAAGCTTTAGCAGAATTAAATAAAATTATGACAGAGAGCGAAGAGCATATTGATATTTTCTTTGCATCAAATCAAGTATTGTTCCGTGTTGGTAACGTAAACTTTATTTCACGCTTACTAGAGGGACACTATCCTGATACATCACGCTTGTTCCCAGAAAACTACGAGATCAAATTAGCATTAGATAATTCTGATTTTTATCATGCCATTGACCGTGCTTCTCTATTAGCAAGAGAAGGTGGCAACAATGTCATTAAATTAAGTGCAGGCGATGAGCAAGTGGAACTTTCATCTACATCACCTGAAATTGGGACAGTGAAGGAAGAAGTTACTGCAAACGAGGTTGAAGGTGGTAACTTAAAAATCTCTTTTAACTCAAAATACATGATGGATGCTTTAAAAGCGATCGATAATGACGAAGTTGAAGTCGAATTTTTCGGTACGATGAAACCTTTTATTTTAAAACCAAAGGATGATGACACCGTTACACAATTAATTTTACCGATACGTACTTACTAAATAATTTAAAAAGCCTATGATACAAAACGCAGTTGGACTTGACCAACTGCGTTTTTTGTGTGACTTGACAGCTCAGTTTCCATACGTAAAGTTAGTAAAAAAATAAAGTCATTTGAATCGTTCGCGCGTGTAATATTCAAAGCAGCCTGATTTTAGTATAATTAAAAGATAATGTGATGGAGGATTGGAATATGAAAAGTAAATGGCCTTTAATTTTAACAATTATAGTGGTACTTGCAATTGTAATAGCAATCATTATTAGAATGAGTACACATGATTCAGCCCCTAATACAGCGCGTCAAAATGAAAAAGAAATGGTGACAGACACCCAATCACAACCACATCAAGGCGCAAAAGAGAATAAAATTGTAATTGTGGAATATGGTGATTTTAAATGCCCTTATTGTGGTGCATTTGAACGTAACATTAAGCCACAACTGCAAAAAGAATATATTGATACGCAAAAAGTACAATTTCGCTACGTTAACGTCTTAATACATGGAGAAGAGTCTGAATTAAGTGCAAAAGCTGCATTAGCAGTAAATCAGTATGCACCGAACCAATATTGGGCGTTTCACAAACTTTTATATCAAGGTCAACCGTCGAATAAAGATGACGTGACTACAAAACATTGGTTAACAGATAATTTTATTCAACAACAACTAAAAAAATTAGACTTGTCACCTAAACAATTAGAAAAGATTACTTCGGCATATCGAGACAAAAATGGAGAAATCGCAAAAAAAGCGCAAAACGATAATCACTTAGCTAAAAAGTATAAAGTGCCACAAGTGCCATCGTTGTATATCAACGGTGAACCAATAGAAGATACTAAGGATTTTGACACGATTAAATCTAAAGTTGATCAAGTGATTAAGGATCAAAAGTCCTAACGCATGATTGGTCATTCATCATTTGTTCCACATGAAACTTTTACTCGAAAATTGCCTTCTGTACATGAAATTTTTGCGATAAAACGGTATAATATATAGGTGAGCAAATATGAATGGAGTGATTAAATTGGCTGAGGAAGTAATTGTTGATGGTGAACTCACTTTAGGACAATTTTTAAACTATGAAGGCATCATTGAATCGGGAGGACAAGCGAAGTGGTTTTTAAGTGAATATGATGTTTTCTTGAATGGCGAGCATGAATCGCGTCGTGGCAAAAAGTTACATGACGGGGACCGTATAGAAATTCCTGAAGTAGGTTCATATATCATCAAATTCGGTGAGCAATGAAACTTAAAACACTCCAATTAGAAAACTATCGAAATTACGAAGAGATATTGCTTCAATGTCATCCTGAAGTCAATATTTTAATTGGTGAAAATGCACAAGGAAAAACCAATCTGTTGGAATCTATTTACACCTTAGCCTTGGCGAAGAGTCATCGTACAACGAATGATAGGGAATTAATTCGTTTTAATACTGAGTATGCTAAAATAGAGGGTGAGCTCAGTTTTCGCCACGGTACGATGCCGCTCACAATGTTTATCACGAAAAAAGGTAAAAAGGTAAAAGTAAATCATTTAGAGCAAAGTCGTTTGACGCAGTATATAGGCCATTTGAATGTGGTCCTTTTTGCGCCTGAAGACTTAAATATTGTCAAAGGTGCACCACAAGTGAGAAGACGTTTTATCGATATGGAACTTGGGCAAATTTCAAACTTATATTTAAATGATTTATCGCAATATCAACGTATTTTAAAACAACGCAATCACTATTTAAAACAGTTGCAATTGAAACAGACGAAAGATACGACGATGTTAGAAGTACTGAATCAGCAATTTGCTGAATATGCAGTGAAAGTAACACAACGGCGAGCACAATTTATTGCAGAGCTAGAAACTTTAGCAGAGCCCATTCATTCAGGTATTACGAATGGTCGCGAAGCTTTGACATTAAAATATTTACCTAGTATCAAAATGGAAGACACCTCGCAAACAGAGGCAGTCTTAATTCAAAAAGTATTTGAAGACCTTCAAAGTCAACTGAATCGTGAAATCGAGCGCGGTGTGAGTTTACATGGACCACACCGTGATGATTTAGCTTTTCAAGTGAATGGCATGGACGCACAAATTTATGGCTCTCAAGGTCAACAACGGACAACGGCGCTTTCGATTAAGTTAGCAGAAATTGAATTAATGAATCAAGAAGTGGGGGAATACCCCATTTTATTACTTGATGACGTTTTAAGTGAACTAGATGATGCACGTCAAACGCATCTTTTAAGTACAATTCAGCATAAAGTTCAAACATTTGTGACAACCACTTCGGTAGATGGTATTGATCATGAAATTATGAAAAACGCGAAGATATATCAAATTGCACAAGGAAATATTAAGCAGTAGGAAGAAAGTGAAGGTGGGAAGCATTGGCTGATGTGAACAACTCGGAAAATTATGGTGCGAGTCAGATTCAAGTTTTAGAAGGACTTGAAGCGGTACGTAAGCGACCAGGTATGTATATTGGTTCTACTTCAGAACGTGGTCTACATCATCTTGTTTGGGAAATTGTCGATAACAGTATTGATGAAGCACTTGCAGGATATGCGGATGATATTGAAGTGATCATCGAAAAAGACAATTGGATTAAAGTTACAGATAATGGACGCGGTATTCCTGTCGATATTCAAGAAAAAATGGGACGTCCTGCTGTAGAAGTTATTTTAACTGTATTACACGCTGGTGGGAAATTTGGCGGCGGTGGCTATAAAGTTTCAGGTGGTTTACACGGTGTAGGTTCATCTGTTGTAAATGCATTGAGTGAGACGTTAGAAGTTTACGTTCATAGAAATGGACGTATTCACCATCAAGCCTACCACATGGGTGTACCTGCATTTGATTTGAAACAAATTGGTGATACAGATCAAACAGGAACGGTTATTCGTTTTAAGGCAGATGAAACGATATTCCAAGAAACGACAGTGTATAACTATGAAACTTTGCAAAAACGTATTCGTGAATTAGCCTTTTTAAATAAAGGTATCCGTATTACGCTCAGAGACGAGCGTGACGAAGAAGAAATTCGTGAGGATAGTTACCACTATGAAGGTGGAATAAAGTCGTATGTCGAGCTTATAAACGAGAATAAAGAGCCATTACATGAAGAACCTATTTATGTTCATGAGACACGCGATGACATTGAAGTCGAAATCGCTATTCAATATAACAGTGGTTTTGCGACAAATTTACTGACTTACGCAAATAATATCCACACATATGAAGGTGGGACGCATGAAGATGGCTTTAAACGTGCGTTAACGAGAGTGTTAAATAATTATGGATCTCAAAATAAGTTAATCAAAGATGAGAAAGAACGCTTGTCAGGTGAAGATACGCGAGAAGGTTTAACTGCTATCGTTTCCATCAAGCATGGAGACCCTCAGTTTGAAGGACAAACAAAAACAAAATTAGGCAACTCTGAGGTTCGTCAAATTGTTGATCGCGTATTCTCAGAGCTTTTTGAACGTTTCTTATACGAGCATCCACAAATTGGACGAATTATCATCGAAAAAGGGATTATGGCTTCTCGTGCACGTATCGCTGCGAAAAAAGCGCGTGAAGTCACACGTCGTAAGTCTGCGCTTGATATTTCAAGCTTGCCAGGTAAGTTAGCAGACTGCTCAAGTAAAGATCCATCTGAAAGTGAGATTTTCTTAGTAGAGGGTGACTCTGCCGGGGGGTCTACAAAATCAGGTCGAGACTCACGTACGCAAGCAATATTGCCTTTAAGAGGGAAAATTTTAAATGTTGAAAAAGCACGTTTAGATAAGATTTTGAATAACAACGAAATTCGTCAAATGGTCACTGCATTTGGAACAGGTATCGGTGGAGAGTTTGATATTTCAAAAGCCCGTTACCATAAGATTGTCATTATGACTGATGCGGATGTCGATGGCGCACATATTCGGACGCTTTTATTGACGTTCTTTTATCGTTTTATGCGCCCACTTATTGAAGCTGGTTATGTTTATATCGCACAACCACCATTGTACAAGTTAACACAGGGGAAACAAAAATATTATGTCTTTAATGACCGTGAATTGGATAAATTAAAAGAAAGACTTAATCCAACGCCAAAATGGTCAATTGCACGTTATAAAGGTTTAGGTGAAATGAATGCAGACCAACTATGGGAAACAACAATGAATCCTGAAAACCGTGCAATGCTTCAAGTGACTTTAGATGATGCAATCGAAGCGGATCAGACATTTGAAATGTTGATGGGCGATGTCGTCGAAAATCGTCGTCAGTTCATTGAAGATAATGCCGTATATGCCAACCTAGATTTCTAGAATGAGAATTGGAAAATGAGAAGGAGGATATCTTGATGGCTGAAACACCTGAATCAAGAATTAATGAACGTAATATCAGCAAAGAGATGCGAGAATCGTTTTTGGATTATGCCATGAGTGTTATTGTGTCTCGTGCTTTGCCAGATGTCAGAGATGGTTTAAAACCTGTACATCGTCGTATTTTATACGGCCTCAATGAGCAAGGTATGACGCCAGACAAACCGTATAAAAAATCTGCCCGTATCGTAGGGGATGTAATGGGTAAATATCATCCACATGGGGACTCTTCTATTTATGAAGCAATGGTCCGTATGGCACAGGATTTCAGCTATCGTTATCCACTTGTAGATGGACAAGGTAACTTTGGTTCTATGGATGGTGACGGTGCAGCAGCAATGCGTTACACTGAAGCGCGTATGACAAAACTTGCCTTAGAACTGTTACGTGATATTAATAAAGATACGATTGATTTTATTGATAACTATGACGGAAATGAACGCGAACCAAGTGTGTTACCGTCACGTTTCCCAAATTTACTGGTTAACGGGGCTTCAGGGATTGCGGTAGGTATGGCAACGAATATCCCACCACACAATATGCGCGAAGTCATTGATGGTGTCCTAAGTTTAAGTCATAATCCAGACATTACCATTAATGAATTAATGGAAAATATTCAAGGCCCAGACTTCCCAACGGCAGGCTTAATTCTAGGCAAAAGTGGTATTCGACGTGCGTATGAAACAGGCCGTGGCTCTATTATTATGAGAGCGAAAGCTGAAATTGAATCACGTGGTGGAGGCCGTGAACGTATCGTTGTGACGGAAATTCCATTCCAAGTCAATAAAGCACGTATGATTGAAAAAATTGCTGAATTAGTACGCGATAAAAAAATTGAAGGCATTACAGATTTACGTGATGAAACGAGTTTACGTACAGGGGTTCGTATCGTTATTGATATTCGTAAAGATGCGAATGCAAGTGTGATATTGAACAACTTGTATAAACAAACGCCCCTTCAAACTTCATTTGGTGTCAATATGATTGCGCTCGTTAACGGTAGACCGAAATTAATTAACTTGAAACAAGCGTTGTATCACTATTTAGAGCACCAAAAAGAAGTAGTTCGTCGTCGCACAGCTTATAACTTACGTAAAGCAAAAGACCGTGCGCATATACTAGAAGGTTTAAGAATTGCACTAGATCATATCGATGAGATTATTACAATTATTCGAGAATCTGAAACAGATAAGGTGGCAATGGAAAGCTTACAATCACGTTTTGAACTTTCTGAACGTCAAGCCCAAGCAATTCTTGATATGCGTTTAAGACGTCTGACAGGCTTAGAACGAGATAAAATTGAAAACGAATATAACGAACTTCTTGCCTATATTGAAGAATTAGAAGCAATCTTAGCAGATGAAGAAAAGTTATTAGCACTTGTTCGTGAAGAGCTTACCGAAATTAAAGAAAAATATGGTGATGACAGACGTACTGAAATTCAACTTGGCGGTATAGATCAACTTGAAGATGAAGATCTTATTCCAGAAGAACAAATCGTTATTACATTGAGTCACAATAACTATATCAAACGTTTACCGGCATCAACATATCGCTCACAAAATCGTGGTGGTCGTGGTGTACAAGGTATGAATACGTTAGAAGATGATTTTGTGAGTCAGTTGGTTACAACGAGTACGCACGACCATATCTTGTTCTTTACGAATAAAGGTCGGGTCTACAAACTCAAAGGTTATGAAGTGCCAGAACTCTCACGTCAGTCTAAAGGTATTCCTATTGTGAATGCGATAGAACTTGAAAGTGACGAAAATATCAGTACAATGATAGCTGTTAAAGATTTAGAGTCTGAAGAAGACTTCCTTGTATTTGTAACGAAAAAAGGTTTGATTAAACGTTCTGCATTGAGTAACTTTAACCGTATCAACCGTAATGGTAAGATTGCGATTAAATTTAGAGATGATGATGAGTTAGTAGCTGTACGTTTAACTGATGGCGAAAAACATATTTTGATTGGTACAGCTGATGCTTCTCTTATCCGCTTTAAAGAAACAGATGTACGTTCCATGAGTCGTATCGCAGCGGGCGTCAAAGGGATTAAGCTTCGCGATGGTGACGAGGTTATTGGCTTAGGCGTTACGAATGAGGAAAGTCATGATGAGATTTTAGTAGTCACTGAAAAAGGTTACGGTAAGCGTACCTCTATTGAAGAGTACCGTTTGTCTAACCGTGGTGGTATGGGTGTTAAAACGGCCAAATTGACAGAGCGAAACGGTCAACTCGTATGTATTGCAACGGTTGAAGGTGATGAAGATTTAATGGTTGTTACAAACCAAGGTGTGATTATTCGTATGGAAGTGAGCGATATTTCAGTGAATGGACGTATGGCTCAAGGTGTACGTTTAATTCGCCTAGATGATGAACAGTTTGTATCTACAGTGGCTAAAGTGAAAAAAGAACCAGAAAATCTTGAAGCGGAAAATGATGAACTAGAATCAGAGACAGAGACTGTTATTGAAGACGATGTACCTGGTGATACAATTCATACAGAAGCACCTGAAGTGAGTGACAACGACACAGAAGAACGAGAAACGGTAAGACAAGATTTTATGGATCGTGTTAATGAAGATATTGAAAATGAAGATGAATAAATTAAGATAAATTAAGAAGCGACGATGATTCTATTGGGAATCACCGCCGCTTCTTTTTTTAAACGGAGTCATGAAAACGGCATAAAGGGATTTCGACCGCTTCATTCATTAACGAAGTATGATATTTTAATCTTCCAATTGTTTCATTGCATAAGGAATTTCGTCAATCATTCTTGAAGGGGGTACAACATACATCTCCTGAGAAAGTTTTTCTCCTATATAACTATGTGTGTATGTGGCACTGGTAATTGCATCAACAAGATTGTCAAATTGACCTACAAAGCTTGTTATCATTCCAGCAAGGGTATCCCCCATTCCGCCTGTCGCCATCGCAGGGTTGCCAATTTGTAATTGATATTCTTCGTCTTTAAAGAAAATTTCTGTACCATGTTTCTTTAGGACAACTGTGCCCCCAAGACGATCGACGGCTTCTCGATTTCGTTCATAAGTTTGTTCTTCTATTGGAATGCCACTCAAACGCTCCCACTCTTTCTGATGTGGTGTGTAGATGACATTGCAAGCTGGAATTTCAGGTTTTAATTTACTTACAATTGATATCGCATCGCCATCCACAATGAGCGTGTGGTGGGGTTGAATATTTTGTAAAAGGAATGTCATCGCATTATTGCCTTTAAAATCAAGACCCAAACCTGGACCAATTAAAATACAATCTGAAACTTCAATCATCTTTGTCAGTTTTTTCGTATCATTAATATCTATGACCATAGCCTCTGGACAGCGCGAATGAAGTGCAACATGATTTGTTGGATGAGTTGCGACTGTAATTAATCCACCACCACTGTAAACACACGCACGTGCTGCAATCATAATCGCACCACCAAGATTGGCATTGCCACCAATTAAGAGTATACGACCGTAGTCTCCTTTATGCGTGTCACGCTTACGTTTAGGTATGCTGACAGCTGACAATGTTTTCACGTTTGTGACCCTCCTATCTGGAATTTCCATTATTACAACAAGATATATTATACCTGGTTTGTCCTTTCGTCAATACCAATTCAAAGCTTCTAGAATGCGGTCATGCTTACCGGCAATAGGAAAGGCTGATGTCATGCGGTTAGCCTTTAGATATTTTTATCATTTTGAGCTCAAAATGCTGAATAGAATTAATATATCGCTTTCACTCAAATGAATTTCGTCTTCGGTTCGACCTTGTACTAAAAGAGAATGATTAAGTCTCTTCTTATTTGTTTAACACGTTAAAAGATTAATTTAATACCATGTTACGAATATTATGAAAACTATTGTTTAAGCGATTTAAGAATCCTATACTGATTATTAAGTGTGATGGGGATGGGACAGCATCAAAAGTGAGTAGACGAGCAAAAAGATGTCCGATGCGCATCAAAGGCTAATATATGATAGGGGTGGATAATGATGACTTTACGTCTAAATGGGGATCAACTCACAATTGAAGCGATTCGCCAATTTCTAGCTACTGGGGATCAAATTGAAATTAGTGAAGAGGCACGTGAGCGTGTCAAAAGAAGCCGTGCGATTGTGGAGCGCATTATTGAAAATAAGGAAACAGTGTACGGGATTACGACAGGCTTTGGGTTATTCAGTGACGTATTAATTGATCAACAAAAATATAATGAATTACAAGTCAATCTGATTCGTTCACATGCTTGTGGGGTCGGTCAACCTTTTGCGCAACGTGTCGCTTTAGTGATGATGGTCTTACGTCTTAATACTTTATTGAAAGGTCATTCTGGTGTCACAACTGACCTAGTTGATCAGCTTGTCTTTTTTATTAATAATCGAATCATTCCAGTGATTCCGCAACAAGGTTCTTTAGGCGCATCGGGTGATTTAGCGCCATTGTCTCATCTCGCTTTAGCTTTAATCGGAGAAGGCAAAGTCGAATACCAAGGTGAGGTTTTAGACAGCTCGGATGTCTTAAAACGTCTTGACCGCGATCCTTTGGCACTTCAAGCTAAAGAAGGCTTAGCATTGATAAATGGAACACAAGCTATGACTGCACAAGGTGTGATTACATTTATTGAGACAGAGAGTCTTGCTTATCAAGCAGAATGGGTAGCTGCTTTAACACATCAAGCTTTGAATGGTATTACAGATGCTTATCATGAAGCGGTACATAGAGTGCGTAATTTCGAAGAGCAAGTCGCGGTAGCAGGACGGATGTTAGACTGGTTGGAAGGATCCCAATTGACTACACGCCAAGGGGAAATTCGTGTCCAAGATCCTTATACATTACGTTGTATTCCTCAAATTCATGGGGCCAGCTTTCAAGTCTTCAATTACGTACGTGAAAAATTAGAATTTGAAATGAATGCAGCGAATGATAATCCGCTCATCTTTGATGAAAATGATGAAACCCGCGTGATTTCTGGTGGTAACTTTCACGGTCAACCTGTCGCATTTGCACTCGACTTTTTAAAAATTGGAACAAGCGAACTCGGTAATGTATCTGAAAGACGTCTTGAACGATTAGTTAATCCACAATTGAATGGTGGGCTCCCCCCTTTCTTAAGTCCTGAGCCAGGTCTACAAAGTGGCGCAATGATTATGCAGTATGCAGCAGCAAGTCTCGTATCAGAAAATAAAACATTAGCGCATCCTGCGAGTGTTGATTCTATCCCATCATCGGCTAACCAAGAAGATCATGTATCTATGGGAACGATCGCATCACGCCATGGTTATCAAATATTAGAAAATGTACGTCGTGTTATCGCAATTGAAGCAATTATTGCGCTTCAAGCCGTAGAATTTAAAAATGTGTCTCAATTATCACCTAAAACATATGAAAAGTTTACGGCTTTACGAAAAATTGTCCCTTCAATCAAGGAAGATCGTCAATTCCATCGAGATATTGAAAATGTAGCAAATTATTTACAAAATGTGGCATATCAGAATTAAGCTTGCTATTCAAAATTTTCTTTGATATATTAAATGTAAATTAATAGAGTACATTGTTTGTGGAATAAGTAATATAGGAATGGAATAAGAGAGTTTGTGGTTGGTGAAAACAAATGTACAGCACTATATGAAATCTATCCACGTATGTAAACAATTCGGGTCAAACCGTTAACTTTTGTAAGAGTGCAGACCATATGATGGTGTCTGTTAAATAGGGTGGCAACGCGTCAAAACCACGTCCCTTGTGTTGGGGATGTGGTTTTTTTATTTTCGTGATGTTTCCTCATCTTAAATTTTAAAAAACTTGTGAAAGGAAGTTGGCATATGTTAGACATTAAATTATTTAGAAGTGAGAAGGAAAAAGTTAAAGAGAAAATTGCTTTAAGAGGTATGGATCCTGCTGTTGTGGAAGAGGTTTTGACATTAGATCAGCAACGTCGTGACTTGATTCAACAAACAGAAGATTTAAAAGCAGAGCGTAATAAAGCATCACAACAAATCGCAGAAAAAAAACGAAGCAAAGAAAATGCAGATGATGCGATTAAAGCACAACGTGAAGTAGGGGAGAAAATTAAAGCGATCGATGCACAACTTAAAGAAGTTGACGATACTTTAAAAGACAAACTTTCTCGCATTCCTAACCAAATTCATGATGATGTCCCTGAAGGTAAAGATGACAGTGAAAATGTTGAGTTGAAAAAATGGGGCACACCACGTGAATTTAACTTTGAAGCGAAACCCCATTGGGATCTTGTAGAAACTTTAAAAATGGCTGACTTTGACCGTGCAGCACGCGTATCAGGCGCACGCTTTGTCTATTTAACAAATGATGGCGCAAAATTAGAACGTGCTTTAATGAACTTTATGATTACGATGCATACGACACAACATGGTTATTCAGAAATGATGGTACCTCAACTTGTAAATGCTAAAGCGATGTATGGTACAGGACAATTACCAAAATTTGAAGAAGATTTATTTAAAGTAGAAAAAGAAGGTCTTTATACGATTCCAACAGCAGAAGTGCCATTGACAAATTATTATAGAGATGAAATTATCCAGCCGGGTGTCTTACCTGAAAAATTCACAGGTCAATCTGCATGTTTTAGAAGTGAAGCGGGTTCTGCCGGACGTGACACTCGTGGACTTATTCGTTTGCATCAGTTCAATAAAGTAGAGATGGTTAGAATTGAAAAGCCAGAAGACTCATGGAATGCTTTGGAAGAAATGACGACTAATGCTGAAGCGATTCTTGAAGCGCTTCAATTACCTTATCGTCGTGTCATTTTATGTACAGGAGATATTGGTTTTGGTGCTAGTAAAACATATGATTTAGAGGTTTGGCTACCAAGTTACAACGACTACAAAGAAATTAGCTCTTGTTCAAACTGTACAGACTTCCAAGCGCGTCGTGCTAATATCCGTTTTAAACGTGATAAAGATGCAAAACCTGAATATGTTCATACATTGAACGGTTCTGGTCTAGCAGTAGGTCGTACATTTGCGGCTATTGTTGAAAACTACCAAAATGAAGACGGTACGATTACTGTACCAGAAGCGTTAGTGCCATTCATGGGCGGTCAAACTGTGATTGAGCCAAAGTAAATATAACATGATTGAATACGCATCTTTAGGGTAAATATTCTAGAGATGTGTATTTTTTAAGGAGGTATTTTAATGACACATTTTAAAGTTGATCCAGCACATAGTCACGTGGGATTTGCAATTCAACATATGATGGTTAATACATTGAAAGGTCAATTTCATGACTATCAATTTGAGATTGAAGGCGATTTAGACGAGCCGACATCTTTACAAGCAAAAGGAACAATTCAAGTGAACTCTATCGATACGTATGTAAGAGATCGAGATGACCATTTGCAAAGCGAAGACTTTTTTGATGCAAAACAATACCCAGAAATTAAATTTACAACAAAAACGATTGAGCCAGCGGGAGATCACTACAAAGCACAAGTTGAAGTGACGTTTAAAGGCCATACTCAAAATGAGGAATTTGAGCTTTATGTCAATGGTTCAGGTAAAAACCCTCTAAGTGGCGATACAAATGCAGGGTTTACGTTAAAAGGTGAACTTAACCGGGAAGACTACGGCCTTACTTATAATGCACCTTTAGAAACAGGCGGTGTCTTTATAGGTAAAAACGTTAAAATCGAACTTAACCTTGAAACAGTTGTAGAAGGATAATTAAGATTATCGTTTTATTAATGATATAAAATTAGAGTTAGCGTTTAAGATATACGTCTTTATATTTGCTAGAGCGGGACAACGAAATCAAAATGGTTTCTGTCTCGCTCTATTTTTGAGCATGTAAATAGATAAAATGATATTATAACTACTTTTACAATAGTTAAAAAGTCTGAAAATTTTATTTTTTTAAACGCCTTTGTTAAGCCTTTTTAACACAATCGTTAGACTTCGGACGCTATGACGTTAGACTAACCTAATAGAGAATTTGATAATCTTGTATTATAATAAGATTAATTTTTTTAGAAGGGATGTGTCATGGTGTCGCATACAACTTTTAAGCAAGGCGTACAAGAATGTATTCCAACTTTGTTAGGCTATGCAGGGATAGGATTTTCCTTTGGTGTTGTCGGTGTTGCTTCTGGTTTTGGTTTACTCGAAATCGTAATGTTATCGATGCTTGTTTATGCCGGAGCTTCTCAGTTTATTATTGTCGCTTTAATGGTTGTTCATACACCAGTTTGGATTATTGTACTGACAACGTTAATCGTAAATAGTCGCATGTTCCTATTGAGTATGACATTAGCAAATAATTTTAAGCAGGAAAGCTTACTTCATAGAGTGGGGGTAGGCGCGCTACTCACTGATGAGACTTTTGCTGTGGCCATTACGCCTCATTCAAAAGATCTTCCCATAACGCGCAATTGGATGTATGGACTAAATTTAACAGCCTACTTATTTTGGATTTTTGTCTCTATTTTAGGGGCGTTACTTGGAAACTTTTTTAAAAATCCAGATGCATTTGGTTTAGATTATGCCATTATAGCGATGTTTGTATTTTTAACGATTGCACAATTTGAAGGTATCACCAAGTCAAAGATGCGTACTTATTTGTTATTGATGCTTATTGTCATTGTTATGATGCTATCGCTAAGTATGGTCATGTCTTCCTATTTAGCAATTTTATTCGCGTCTACGATCACTGCGGCAATAGGGATGGTGATTGACCGATGACGCTTTATATCTTATTGGCGATTATAGGTTCGGGAATTGTCACTTTACTTTTACGTATTACACCACTTTTGATGATTTCTCGTGTACAGCTTTCTGATAAAGTTTTAAAATGGCTCACTTTCATTCCAATCACACTTTTCACAGCTTTAGTCATGGATGGTTTAATCCAGCAACATAAAGGTGTGATGGGTTATACATTAAACTGGAACTTTGCCTTAGCCCTTATTCCCACTGTCATTAGTGCTTTTTGGCTCAGAAGTTTAACAATAACAGTTATTGTAGGCATGATAAGTGTCGCATTATTAAGAATAGCCGGATTATTCTAATAATCGTTTGCATGTCGATAATGAATGAGGTATGATAAAAAATAAAAATATACTTATTAAGAGAAGTTGAGGGATTTGGCCCTGTGACGCTTCAGCAACCACTTATTGATAAGTACGGTGCTACAACCAACCATTGCGGATGATAAGTTAACATAGATAGGCTTACAAAGGTTGTATTACCGTTATTGCGGAAATACAACCTTTTTTGAATTTTAGAGGGAGGGCATACTAAAATGATGAATTATCGAGTTGACACATTAGAGTTAGGCGCTTTTACGACTGAATCTGGAGAGAAAATTGAAAATTTAAAGCTTCAATATGAATATGTAGGCTACCCAGGTCAACCTTTAGTACTTGTTTGTCATGCGTTGACAGGCAATCATTTAACATACGGAACAGAGGAAAATCCAGGGTGGTGGCGTGAGATTATTGACGGTGGTTACATGCCGATTCATGATTATCAGTTTCTTACTTTTAATGTTATTGGTAGTCCATTCGGTTCTAGCTCACGTGTTACAGATCAAAATTTTCCTCAGCACCTTACAATGCGCGATATTGCCCGTGCGCTTGAAAAAGGAATTGAAGCTTTAGGTTTCCGTAAGATCAATGTACTCATAGGCGGTTCTTTAGGCGGTATGCAAGCACTAGAGCTCCTCTATCGTCATAAATTTGAAGTGGAAAAAGCAGTGATTCTTGCGGCGACCGCAAAGACATCTTCGTATAGCCGTGCATTTAATGAAATTGCGAGACAAGCCATCCATTTAGCAGGCAAAGAAGGCTTAAGTATTGCGCGTCAACTCGGCTTCTTGACGTATCGTTCATCTAAAAGTTATGAAGCCCGTTTTACTCCTGACGAAGTTGTCACATATCAAAAATATCAAGGTGATAAATTTAAAGAACAATTTGACTTACAGTGTTATTTAACATTGCTCGACGTCTTGGATAGCCATGATATTTATAGAGGAAGGGAAAATGTGGATAAGGTGTATCAATCATTGAATACAAAAGTGCTGACACTTGGTTTTACCGATGATTTGTTATATCCTGATGATCAAGTTGCTGCACTTGGTAAGCACTTCAAATACCATCGTCATTTTTTTGTGCCTGATAATGTTGGGCATGATGGCTTTTTGCTTAATTTTAATGACTGGGCGCCCTATTTATATCATTTCTTAAAAGTTTCGCGCTTTCGACGCTAACTTTAGACGATAATGTTATCTATTTGTTATAATTGCGTAAACTAGAAATACTAGACAATAAGCTGTATTTTAGGGATAATAGCTAAAATATAGCTTTTCTTTGCGTTTGAGGGGGATGTAAAGCTTTGTCATCTCATCAACACAAATTGTATTCATATTACAAAGCTTGTAAAATAGAAGTTATAGAATAAATTAGTTTGGAAGTGGCGTCTTTGTTTTCTAAAATTAAGCCTAAAGAAACCCTAATCGGCACAATAGCCTTATTAGTGGTGGCTTTAGTATTGCATTTTATGCCATGGTCAGTCGTGATTATCGCATGTTTTGCAACCTTACCAGGAATCATATTATGGTACCGTTCCATCCATTCTTTTGGATTGGCTACTTTAATTACGATATTAGTCTCAACATTAACAGGTGACTTGTTTGTAATGACCTTTATGATCATTCTATTAGCATTGAGTGCAGTGATTGCACAATTGCTTAAACAACGTGCCTCAAAAGAACATATTTTGTATGTCGCAACACTTGTGACGAGCATCATTACAATCGGAGCTATCATGATTTTGCAAGGTTTAAAACAATTACCTTATGCACAAGTGTTATTAGAACCTTATCAAAAAATCGTTAATCAAATGATTGAGATGCAAAATTTAGATCAACAAGCAATAGAGGTTTTAAATAACTCTGTACATCAGTTGGCAGTTCAATTGCCAGCTATGATTGTTGTTACGATTGCAATTTATTTGATCGTTACGTTGATGATTATCTTTCCAATCTTACGTAAATTTAAAATTGCAACGCCTGTTTTTCGTCCATTATATTTATGGCAAATGAAACGTTCTCTATTTATTATTTACGCCATTGCGTTGTTGGTCAGTGTGACAACAGAACCTGCCACAACAATCAATAGTATCGGTA
Organism: Staphylococcus coagulans; assembly: GCF_002901995.1. Lineage (GTDB taxonomy): Bacteria > Bacillota > Bacilli > Staphylococcales > Staphylococcaceae > Staphylococcus > Staphylococcus coagulans. Next base: position 25,348 of record NZ_PPQN01000005.1, read on the forward strand.
TTAATTTTCAAATTGTATTAGGTTTCTTATTAGTCATTCAAGGTTTAAGTTTTATACATTACTTTACGACAATAAAACGAATGCCAGTTGCTGTGTCTGTCATCTTTATTGTGTTAGGTATTATTTTTTATCCAATGACACGTTTGATTGGTTTATTAGATCTTGGTTTAAATTTAAAAAGTATGATTAAAAACGATAAGAGGTGACAAACAAGATGAACCGTCATTCAATGAAGAAAGCACTGATCGTTCCATTCCTTGTAATTACGATGACAGCATTGATTATTGTAGGTGTGTCCTTTTTCTTTAATCGCTTTTTGGCTTTTATAGCTGCTATCATTGTTTTTGTGATGCTCATCGTCAGTTTGTTCATTTTTAGACGGCTGTATCGCCGCTTTGATCGTTATTTAGATGATTTGAGCGGAAAGGTGTCGCTCGCAAGTGATAGAGCTGCCAAAACGATGCCTATGGGGTTAATCGTATTGGATGAAAATGATCGGATAGAATGGGTCAACTCTTTTATGACCGAACGTTTTGATCGCAATGTGATTTCGGATCCCATTAATGAAATCTATCCTAATATTTTAAAACAGCTTGAAAAAGCAAAAGAGATAGAGATGCAAGATGGCGCATACCATTATCGCGTGAAGTATTCAGAAGATGAAGGGATTTTGTATTTCTTAGATTCAACTGAAGAAGCTGAAATACAACAAGCCTATGATGATCAACAGCCAATTATTGCAACGTTGTTTTTGGATAACTATGATGAGTTAACGCAAAATATGAATGATACACAACGTTCAGAAATCAACTCTATGGTCACTCGTGTGATTAGTCGATGGGCACAGGAACACGATGTCTTTTTCAAAAGATACAGTTCCGATCAATTTATTGCCTATATGAATCGTCGTATTTTACGAGACATTGAAGATACGAAATTTGATATTTTGAGCCAGCTTCGTGAAAAAAGTGTGGGTTATCGCGCACAATTGACACTCAGTATTGGTATTGGGGAAGGCTCTGAAAATTTAATTGACCTTGGAGAATTGTCACAATCTGGTCTAGATTTGGCTTTAGGTCGTGGTGGAGACCAAGTTGCGATTAAAAATATGAACGGGAATGTTCGTTTCTATGGTGGTAAGACTGACCCGATGGAAAAACGGACACGTGTAAGGGCGCGCGTCATTTCTCACGCATTAAAAGATATATTATTAGAAGGCGACAAAGTGATTGTAATGGGTCATAAGCGCCCGGACTTAGATGCCATCGGTGCAGCAATCGGTGTGACACGCTTTGCAATGATGAATAATCTTGATGCCTATATTGTGTTAAATGATTCCGACATCGATCCAACACTTCGCCGTGTGATGGATGAAATTGATGAAAAACCAGAATTAAAAGAACGTTTTATCACATCTGATGATGCGTGGAATATGATGACGTCTAGAACGACTTTAGTCATCGTAGATACGCATAAACCAGAGATGGTGATTGATGAAAATATTTTAAATAAAGCTAATCGTAAAGTCGTAATTGACCACCATCGTCGTGGTGAAAGCTTTATTTCCAATCCTTTACTTATTTATATGGAACCTTACGCAAGTTCGACAGCAGAACTTGTTACAGAGTTACTCGAGTATCAACCGACAGAACAGCGTTTGACGCGACTCGAATCCACAGTGATGTATGCAGGTATTATTGTCGATACACGTAACTTTACATTGCGTACAGGGTCACGTACTTTCGATGCTGCGAGCTATTTACGGGCGCACGGTGCAGACACGATATTAACGCAACATTTCTTAAAAGATGACATAGAAACGTATATCAATCGTTCAGAATTGATTCGTACTGTGAAACTGCAAGAAAATGGCATTGCGATTGCACATGGCTCGGATCAAAAAATTTATCATCCAGTTACAGTTGCACAGGCAGCGGATGAACTGTTAAGTTTAGATGGAGTAGAAGCATCCTATGTTGTAGCAAGACGCGAGGAAAACTTAATTGGTATGTCAGCGCGCTCACTTGGTGAATTCAATGTTCAATTGACGATGGAAGCACTCGGTGGCGGTGGTCATTTAACCAATGCAGCAACACAACTTGAAGGTGTGACTGTAGAGGAAGCCATTGAAAAATTACAACATGTGATCAACGAACAAATGGATAGGAGTGACGAATCATGAAAGTAATTTTCACACAAGATGTTAAAGGTAAAGGTAAGCAAGGAGAAGTTAAAGAGGTGCCAGTTGGTTACGCGAACAACTTCTTAATTAAAAATGGCTATGCAGTAGAAGCAACACCTGGAAACCTTAAACAATTAGATCAAAAGAATAAACGTATCGAAAAAGACAAGCAACAAGAACTTGAAGATGCGAAAGCTTTAAAAGAAAAATTAAGTGAACTTGAAGTCGAAGTTAAAGCGAAATCAGGTGAAGGTGGCAAATTATTCGGTTCTATCAGTACGAAACAAATTGCTGAAGCACTTAAAGTGCAACATGATATTAAATTAGATAAACGAAAAATGGATCTACCTCAAGGTATTCACGCGTTAGGATATACAAATGTGCCAGTTAAACTTCATAAAGAAGTGGAAGGTACAATTCGTGTACACACTGTAGAGCAATAAGCATAGAAAAAGCTGGGACGACAAAGTCACCAGCTTTTTTATATCATACTTTATCACGGCATCTAACGGACAACCATTGCCGGAATGTATGGTTTATAATAGAATATGTTAAGATATGTAACAAATATGAGGAGGTCCTCGGCATGGATGAAATGTTTGAACACAATCGAATGCCACACAGTCATGAGGCAGAGCAGTCTGTCTTAGGTGCAATCTTTTTAGATCCAGAATTGATGTCACCGACACAAGAAGTGTTGTTGCCAGAGTCTTTTTACCGTGGCGCACATCAACACATTTTCCGTGCCATGATGGATTTGAACGAAGATGGACAAGATATAGATATTGTGACTGTCCTTGATCGACTAACAAAAGAAGGTGTCGTGAATGAAGCGGGTGGACCACAATATCTCGCTGAAATTACAACCAATGTACCGACAACGCGTAATATTCAATATTATACGGATGTCGTTTTTAAAAATGCGATTAAACGTAAGTTGATTCATACCGCAGATAGTATTGCGAATGATGGCTATAACGATGAATTAGATTTAGATACCGTCTTAAACGATGCTGAACGTCGTATTCTAGAGCTCTCTTCTACACGTGAAAGTGATGGCTTCAAAGATATTCGTGACGTGTTGGGACAAGTTTATGACAATGCGGAACAGCTCGATCAGAATAGTGGCCAAACACCTGGGATTCCTACAGGATATCGCGATTTAGACCAAATGACGGCAGGATTCAACCGAAATGATTTAATTATTCTCGCAGCCCGGCCTTCTGTAGGTAAGACTGCCTTCGCTTTAAATATTGCGCAAAAAGTCGCGACACATGAAGACCAATATACAGTGGGCATTTTCTCGCTTGAAATGGGTGCAGACCAACTTGCGACACGTATGATTTGTAGTTCTGGTAATGTCGATTCCAATCGTTTGCGTACAGGGACAATGACTGAAGAAGATTGGAATCGATTTACTGTGGCAGTAGGTAAATTGTCACGAACTAAAATTTTTATCGATGATACGCCAGGGATTCGTATTACAGATATTCGTTCGAAATGCCGCCGTCTTAAACAAGAGCACGGTTTGGATATGATTGTAATCGATTATTTACAATTAATACAAGGCAGCGGTTCTCGTTCGTCAGATAACCGTCAACAAGAAGTTTCTGAGATTTCTCGAATGCTTAAAGCGATTGCACGTGAGTTAGAGTGTCCTGTGATTGCGTTGAGTCAGCTTTCACGTGGTGTAGAACAACGTCAAGATAAGCGACCAATGATGAGTGATATACGTGAATCAGGGTCAATTGAGCAAGATGCAGACATTGTCGCATTCTTATATCGTGATGATTATTATAATCGTGGCGACGGAGATGATGATGACGATGATGGTGGTTTTGAACCGCAAACGAATGATGAGAATGGAGAAATCGAAATCATCATTGCAAAACAACGTAACGGCCCAACTGGAACAGTCAAATTGCATTTCATGAAACAATACAATAAATTTACGGATATTGATTACGCCCACGCAGAGATGGGATAAAAAATATTTAGCTTAAAAACCGTACGAAAAACGATTTTTTGTTTTTAAAGTACGGTTTTTAGTTCGGTTTCTTTACTTATATTTATCGTAAGTTAGGATTTTAGAAATTGTATGAAATGGCATTCAATGCTTCTATTACGCGTGGTTCTAGGATTCACATTACTTTATATCATATGCTAGATGTCATTATCTGAATGACACGATAATGTTCGTTTTTTGATTTGCAATCATACTGTGATACTGGTAGAATACTCTTTGGTTAATTGAGAAAACTTGGAGGTGCTCTTATGTCATCAATCGTAGTTGTTGGGACACAGTGGGGAGACGAAGGAAAAGGTAAAATTACAGACTTTTTAGCGGAACAAGCAGATGTTATTACACGTTTTTCAGGCGGTAACAATGCAGGACATACCATTAAATTTGATGGTGAAACATACAAATTACATTTAGTACCATCTGGTATCTTTTATAAAGATAAACTTGCAGTGATTGGTAACGGTGTAGTAGTTGATCCTGTTGCTTTATTAAAAGAATTAGACGGTTTAAATGAAAGAGGTATTTCAACAGATAATTTACGCATCTCAAACCGCGCACACGTCATCCTACCTTATCACATTAAGCAAGATGAGCTTGAAGAAGCGCGTCGTGGTGATAATAAAATCGGTACGACTAAGAAAGGTATTGGCCCAGCATACGTAGATAAAGCACAAAGAATTGGAATTCGCGTTGCAGATTTATTAGATAGAGAAGTTTTCGAACAACGTTTAAAAGAAAATTTAGAATATAAAAATGATTATTTCCAAGGCATGTTTCGTCAATCTGCACCATCATTTGATGAAATCTTTGAGACATACTATCAAGCAGGTCAACGTCTTGCACCTTATGTGACAGACACTGCGAAAGTATTAGACGATGCATTTGTAGCTGATGAGCGCGTTCTTTTTGAAGGCGCGCAAGGGGTGATGTTAGACATCGATCACGGAACATATCCTTTTGTAACATCAAGTAACCCTGTAGCGGGTAACGTGACAGTTGGTGCTGGTGTAGGACCAACAAATGTATCAAAAGTAGTCGGCGTTTGTAAAGCATACACTTCACGTGTAGGTGATGGTCCATTCCCAACAGAATTATTTGATGAACAAGGACACCATATTCGTGAAATCGGTCGTGAATATGGGACAACAACAGGTCGTCCACGCCGTGTAGGTTGGTTTGACTCCGTTGTATTACGTCACTCTCGTCGTGTAAGTGGGATTACAGATTTATCAATTAACTCTATCGACGTCTTAACTGGCTTAGAAGAGGTTAAAATCTGTACAGCTTATGAATTAGATGGAAAAGAGATTACAGAATACCCAGCAAACTTAAACGACTTAAAACGTTGTAAACCTATCTTTGAAACATTACCAGGTTGGACTGAAGATATTACAGGTGTACGTAGTTTAGACGAATTACCACAAAATGCACGTCGTTACTTAGAGCGTATTTCAGAATTATGTAACGTCCATATTTCTATCTTCTCTGTAGGTCCTGACCGTAATCAAACGAATATCGTTGAAAAATTATGGTAAGTATTTAGACTTCGGTAAGTCTATCGGCAACACTTCGGTAAGACTGCCTCCTTATAAAATAGTCTATAAAAATCAATTATAAAAGCGACAAGCGATGGTCTTTAGAGGGGCCACTGCTTGTCGCTTTTTGTTTATTCATCTTTATAATGATCTTTAATATAAACTTTCGTCATCGCAATCCCGATCCAACTGATGAGAAGGACAGGTAAGATAACGATATTTAATAATGTGATATTCAGAGAATGTGTGTTGATCTTTAAGGTACTAATAAAAGCCATCGTCCCTTTGGATGTAACAATAAATTGATAAAGTGTAAAGAGTATGGTGGTCCATTGAATAAAATACTCTAAAATTTCAATTAACGTTTCGTTATAGGCATTCAATCGCATCATATAACGAACAAAGAAAAACTGTAAAAAACCACCAGCCAAAATAGAAATAACTAATATATTAAATATACTCCCTTTTTCATGTAATAGAAAAGCGAATAAGATATAAACAAGACCGCCCGCTATCGCAAGTGATAATAAAGCTGTGATCATAAGGACAAGACTGACACCACATGCCTTCACAAAGAGCCAGTCGTCTTTGTATGTCCCAGATATATAACCAATTAATAGAAATAAAACTAAAATAATGATGACATTGATGATAATCATTGCGATTCGACTAATATCCTTCTCGTTTCTCGATGATTGCCATATGTAAATCGTGAACCATCGCAATCAAAGGACGAATAATCATTTGAATACTCCCAATTACAAATAAAACGGTACCGTCAAAGACAGTTGAATCAGAAAAGAAGAGAAAACTTCCTATTAAAAAGATAACGCCTAGTACGACATCATTGAGTTGGTACAATGCTTTATAAATGAGTGAACGGCTATTTTGACGTGTTTGTAATCCAAAAGAGATTTGTGATTTCTTTTTCTTCATCGTTAACCTCCTTTACCATTAACATTAATGAATATCACGTTTACGATGATTACCGCCACGAACTTCAGAAACATTACCTATAGATAAGAATGCGGTTTCATCAATGGCCATGACAATATCTTTTAATTTTGCTTCTTCTAATCGTGTAATGACACAGAAGATGACACGCTTATCTTCTCCCGTATAAGCGCCCTCTCCTTTTAAATATGTGACGCCACGACCGAGACGGGAGTTAATAGCTTCTCCGATTTCCTTATAAGCATCGCTAATAATCCATATTGATTTCGATTCGTCAAAACCAAGTAAGACAGTATCAATCATTTTAGAAGCGATAAAATAAGCTACAACACTGAATAAAGCACTCTCCCACGTAAAAACAAAGCCTGCAATACCAAATATGAAGAAATTAATAAACATTACGATTTCTCCAACTGAAAATGGTATTTTCGAATGAACTAAAATCGATAAAATTTCTGTGCCGTCGAGGGATCCCCCATACCTTAAGACAATACCGACACCGATACCTAATACAGCTCCTCCAAAAATTGTTACTAAAAATTTATCATGTATGACAGGATCGATCGGATGCAAAACGATAGTGACAATAGATAAAACAGAAATTGCATATAAAGTTGAAATCGCAAAAGTTTTCCCTATTTGTTTATAACCTAAAAAGAAGAAAGGTAAATTCAGTATAAAAATGAATATCCCTAACTTGAGTCCTAATAAATGAGAAAGGATAATTGAAATCCCTACAATTCCCCCATCAAGCAAATGGTTTGGAACGAGAAAAAGTTCAAGTGCGACGCCCATTAATACTGCACCCAATGTCATAAAGAAAAACTTTTTAAAAAATTGAAGTTGCTTTTTTGGTTTTTCTTTCGTGTATGGAACGGCTGATTTTACTTGTTTTTCCATATGTTGCCCCCTTTTAAACATTATATGAAAAATTATACAAAAAAAATTCAAAAAAATCTTGTCAACTTGATTTCCTGATGCTATAATCAATCTTGTGTTTAAGAAAGGCTCCTTGGTCAAGCGGTTAAGACACCGCCCTTTCACGGCGGTAACACGGGTTCGAGTCCCGTAGGAGTCACCATGAAATATGGTCCCGTAGTGGAGCGGTTTAACACGCCTGCCTGTCACGCAGGAGATCGCGGGTTCGATTCCCGTCGGGACCGCTAAATCAGCCTAAAACAATAGTTTTAGCTCAAACGAAAGTCATTGAAGTTCATGAAAGTGAACGACAATGGCTTTTTTTCATAAATATATATCAAAAATGAGAACTTTTATAATGTGAGTGACGTGTTTTTTACTATAAAAGTGTATAGAAATGAGGAGGACGATTGCTGTGTTTAAAAAGGAAGTTCAACCTACTGAGAAAATTTTATTTATCAGTGGCTTAGCCATCGTGATTATCATGGGTATATTAGCATTATTGGATGTGGCACAATACAAAAATCATGTGGTATTCTTATTGAATATCGTTGGCTTATTATTGATGACACTCTCTGTCATGCGTATACAGAAAAAAGTTGGTATCTTTTGTGGCATCGTCATTGTTTTATTAATCTTAATTCATTTTATTTAATATAGAAGTTCATTATGCTCAGGCAGTGAAGCAGTCTCAAAAGAGGCTGAGACACTGCTTTTTTGTACATTTAAATGCAGGTCGTTGTCATCCGCATTCGTTTTATAGAAGCGAATAGTTAAATAGATAGAATTCACAAGACTTTAATGATACATTATAAGGTATAGGATTATGCCAGTTTGTAACGAATAATCATTGCAATTTTAAGAAATGGGGTCATGTTTTATGGCAAGAAAAGTGGTCGTAGTCGATGATGAGAAGCCAATTGCAGATATATTAGAATTCAACCTCAAAAAAGAGGGATATGACGTTTTTGTTGCTTATGATGGTAACGATGCGGTGGATTTGATTTATGAAAAAGAGCCGGACATTGTTTTATTGGATATTATGTTACCAGGACAAGACGGTATGGAAGTGTGTCGTGAAGTCCGCAAAAAATTTGATATGCCAATCATCATGTTGACTGCGAAAGATTCAGAAATCGATAAAGTGCTTGGTCTTGAATTGGGTGCAGACGATTATGTGACTAAACCATTTAGTACACGCGAATTGATTGCACGTGTAAAAGCCAATTTACGTCGCCATTATGCCCAACCGAGCCAAGAAAATCATATGCAAACCAATGAAATTACAATTAAAGATATTGTGATTTATCCAGATGCATATTCTATTAAAAAACGCGGTGAGGACATTGATTTAACACACCGTGAATTTGAGCTTTTCCATTATTTATCTAAACATATGGGACAAGTCATGACGCGTGAACATTTACTTCAAACGGTTTGGGGTTATGACTATTTTGGTGATGTGCGCACGGTTGACGTTACAATTCGTCGGTTACGCGAAAAAATTGAAGATGATCCTTCACATCCAGACTATATCGTGACACGTCGTGGAGTAGGATATTTCTTGCAACAACATGATTAGAGGACGCACAATATGAAGTGGTTAAAACAATTTCAATCCCTTCACACGAAACTTGTTATTGTCTATGTCCTATTGATTATTATTGGTATGCAAATTATTGGGCTATATTTTACAAACAGTCTCGAAAAAGAAATGACAGAGTCGTTTAAAACGAATATATCTCAAAATGCAAAACAAATTGAGCTCGGTATTGAAAAAATATATGCGGATGATAATGAATCCGGAAATATTCAAAAAGATATTCAAAATTTATTAAACGAATATGCAAATCGCAATGAAATGATAGAAATTCGTTTCATTGATAAAGACCAAATTATTATTGCGACATCGAAACAGTCAAACCGTACAATTATTAACCAAAAAGCAAATGAGAGTTCAATTCAAAAGGCCTTATCATTAGGTCAAGAGAACTCTGACACCGTTTTAAAAGATTACGGTGAAGGTAAGCAACGGGTATGGATTAAAAATATGCCTGTAAGTACGAACGACGGTTTAATTGGTGATATTTATATTGAATCTAATATTAACCAAGTTTATGATCAATTAAATGATATCAACCAAATTTTCATCGTCGGTACAGGTATTTCTTTAATTATTACCGTCATTTTAGGTTTCTTTATTGCACGTACGATTACTAAACCAATTACAGATATGCGTAATCAAACGGTCGAAATGTCAAAAGGGAACTATACGCAGCGTGTGAAAATATACGGTAATGACGAAATTGGTGAACTTGCACTTGCTTTTAATAACTTGTCGAAACGTGTGCAAGAGGCACAAGCGAATACAGAGAGTGAGAAACGACGCTTAGATTCTGTTATCACACATATGAGTGATGGTGTCATCGCCACAGATAGACGTGGGCGCGTTCGTATTATTAATGATATGGCACTTAAAATGTTAGGTAAGTCTAAAGAGGAAGTCTCAGGACACTTTATTTTTGATGTCATTGATTTAAGTGAAGAATTTACGCTCGAAGAATTAAACGAAAACAATGATAGTTTCTTATTAGACATTAATGAAGAAGAAGGTATCATCGTTCGCGTTAATTTTAGTACTATTGTTCAAGCAACTGGCTTTGTGACAGGTTATATCGCTGTGTTACATGACGTTACAGAACAACAACAAATTGAGCGTGAACGACGTGAATTTGTGGCCAATGTATCGCACGAATTACGTACACCATTGACTTCAATGAATAGTTACATCGAGGCCCTAGAAGAAGGCGCATGGCGAGATGAATCGATTGCACCTCAATTTTTATCAGTCACACGTGAAGAAACAGAGCGGATGATTCGATTAGTGAACGATTTACTGCATCTTTCTAAAATGGATAATGAAACTGAGCCTATTACGAAAGAGATTGTCGATTTTAATATGTTTATCAATAAAATTATTAATCGACATGAAATGGCTGCGAAAGATACCACTTTTGTCCGTGATATTCCAAGAGAAACCATTTTTACGGAAATTGATCCAGATAAGATGACACAAGTGTTTGATAACGTGATTACGAATGCGATGAAATATTCTCGTGGTGAAAAACGTGTAGAGTTCCACGTGAAACAAAACACGGTGCATAACCGTTTAACAATTCGGATCAAAGATAATGGTATCGGGATTCCGATCAATAAAGTCGATAAAATCTTTGATCGTTTCTTCCGCGTAGATAAAGCAAGAACACGAAAAATGGGTGGTACAGGTCTCGGATTAGCGATTTCTAAAGAGATTGTCGAAGCCCACCACGGTCGTATATGGGCCAATAGTGTTGAAGGACAAGGCACATCGATTTTTATCACACTTCCATGTGAAACAATAGAAGATGGTGATTGGGATGCGAACTAGAGAACTGATTAAATCTATCATATTAGTGTTACTCGTTCTTTCCAGTGTAGTACTTACAGTCATGATTTGGAACTTTTCGCCAGATTTAACGAACGTTGACAACCCACAAACAAAAGATACACCGAAAGCGATTGGTACGCGATATGACAAGCAATTTAATCAGGTCATCACGCCTTTACAGCTCGTACATGTGGACCATGATCATTTGAAAGGGATGCCTGCAAATAAAGATGTTAATGAGATGATGTCTCTATTCCAAAAACATCGTATTATTGAAGTTGAAGATATTCAAAATGATCAAGTCGTGTTATTGAAAGATTTGAGCCATCATTTTGTCGTGTTAGACTTCCCGACAGACATACCGCTATCCATGTATCTAAACGAAGTCGTTGAGATGCCAGCAAAAGTACCGGCGAATTTTAAATTTAATCGTTTAATATTAGATATTGATGATCATCAGCATGTCGTTTTGTATGCGATGCAACCGAACCATCAGCGTGCCATTAAATTAGAAACGAATCTTGATACAAAAGTAATCCAGCAGCGAATTGATCATATGCGTGATGAATTAGAACCGTATTCGGATATCGTGACGAATCGAAGTACGGTCAATAAAGCAACGTATTTATATGCTTTAAAAGCACCGAAAGATTTGAAATCATATCGTACGATTTTTAATCATATTAATGTAGAAGATTTAAACTCGATTCTCTTTGATGATACGCCGATTGTACGTACAACAAATAGTGGTAACACAACGTACAATAACAATACAGGGGTTGTGAATTACAATGCGGATAAAGAAACGTATGACTATACGAATCTGTCCGAAGATGAGCATAGTACACGCGATATGAATATTAGCTTGCCACGTGCATTTGACTTTATTAATAAGCATGGGGGCTTTACAGATGATTTCCGCTTGTTTAGTGCAAATAGCAAGCAAGGGGAAATTATGTATCAAATGTTTCTCAATGGACGACCGATATTTTATCCAAACCAATTGAATGAAATTCGTGTACTCTGGGGTGAGCGTGGATTATACGAATATAGTCGAGGTCTCTTAAAAACAAATGTGACCATTGATAATGGTGAAGAACCGAAATCGATGCCAGATGCGGAAGATGTACGTTCTGCATTAGCAAGTAAGGGCAATATTGATTTGACGAAAGTGGAACAAATGGTAGTCGGCTATAAAATGAGTGCCATTCGCGGACCTCAAAATCGAATTGAAATTCAAGAAGGCAGTGAGTTTACGCCAACGTGGTATATTAAATATAATCATAAATGGTATGAATACAAAGATGGGGAGTTGGTGGAAACATGAACTGGAAACGCACTAAAACGTTGTTCATACTTGTCTTTCTCCTCGTCAATGTGTGTTTAATTTTTGTTTATCAAGATAAAGTGAATAAATCTAAAATTAGCGATGCCGAACACGATAATGCGGTCAACTTTGAACGAGAAAATATTAAACTGCCAAAAAGTATACCTGATGTGAGTCATGTCAAAATGCAATTGGTTAAAGCACGTTCAAAAGACTTTAAAGAAGAAGCAGAAGATAACAATAAAGCTAAGGTCAGTAATCATGGCCATACCTTATCTAAAGAAATGGATGAACGTGTAGACGTCAAAGTTGATCCGATTTCTCATTTAAAACCTTATATAGATGATAAAATCTATAAAGGTAATGAGTACCAGTACCATGAAACCAATGACGGTCAAATTAAATACGAACAAACGTATAGAGGCTTTCCGATTATGAATAATAATCGTGCAGAATTGACTTTTGAGGTGAAGGATGACAGTGCAAAATCATATGAACAGTCCACGATGGAAGACATCCTTCCGTCTAAGGGGACCAATAATGAGCCTAAAAAAGTCATACGTGCAAGAAAAGCATTGGAAGCACTTTATTATAATCAATATTTAAAACATGGTGAAGAGGTCGAAAGTATCCGTCTCGGCTATTACACTGTTGTAAAAGAAACAAATATTCAAGTTTTACAAGCTAACTGGGAAATTAAAGTTAAAGATAAAAACGGGGTGCATACATATTATGTAGAAGCTGTATCCTCGAATCCACAAATTATAGAACAATAGAAAGGGTGGTCACTTGATACGAATGAGTGTACTCGCAAGCGGTAGTACCGGCAATGCGACATATGTAGAAAGTGAACAAGGCAGCTTGTTGGTCGATGTCGGACTAACAGGGAAAAAGATGGAAGCACTTTTCGATCAAATCGACCGGAAAATTTCAGATTTAAGTGGCATTCTCGTGACACACGAGCATAGCGACCATATTAAAGGTCTCGGCGTCATTGCACGTAAGTTCGGTATTCCAATTTATGCCAATGAAAAAACATGGACATGTATTGATAAAAAGGATTCTAAAATCCCGCTAGACCAGAAATTTGTATTTAATCCGTATGAAACGAAGTCTATTGCAGGTTTTGATATAGAATCATTCAATGTTTCACACGATGCGATTGATCCACAGTTTTATATTTTTCATAATAACTATAAGAAGTTAACGATGATTACGGATACAGGTTATGTCTCTGATCGAATGAAAGGTATGATTCGTGGTAGTGATGCCTTTATATTTGAAAGTAATCACGACGTCGATATGTTAAGAATGTGTCGTTATCCGTGGAAGACGAAACAACGAATCTTAAGCGATATGGGACATGTGTCAAATGAAGACGCAGCTCACGCAATGAAAGATGTCATCACAGGTCAAACGAAGCGGATTTATTTATCGCATTTATCACAGGATAACAATATGAAAGATTTGGCACGAATGAGTGTCGGACAAATCTTGCAAGAACATGACATTGATACTCAAAATGAAGTGAAGTTATGTGACACGGATAAAGCGATACCTACACCGATATATACATTATAATGAAATTAATGATAGACAGTAGCACATGAATTTCAAGTAAAAGTCTTGAGGTTCATGTGTTTTTTTATGTCGTTTACAGATTGAAAATTTTAAGCCTCAATTTGTCAGTAATTGAATATTGTTTTCAGTAACTTCCTATAGTACAATTGTAAATCGTAACAATTATGATTTACATGTAAAGGAGTCTACTATGAAAGATAATTATGATGTTTGGTGGCAAAAAGGGAACGAGACAGATGACGATATGGCACGTGATCATGAAGCGGCATGGTATCGCACAATTTCACAAATAGATCAAGCAGATATTAAGGATAAAAAGGTTTTAGATTTTGGTTGTAATCAAGGCGGTTTACTACGTTTACTTTATGATACGATTCCCTTTCAACAAGGTGTAGGCATCGATTTAGCTAAAGTATCGTTAGAAAAAGCGAAAGAGATGGCAGGCAACCGGCCATTACAATTTTATTTAACAGACACACCGGCAGACGTAAAACAAAGATTTCACACAGTGTTAAGTACATCAGTTTTATATTTAATTGAAGATGTATATGCGCACGCTGAAGCGATTAAAGCGGTATTGGAGCCGAATGGGGTCTATTATGCGACTTTTTCAGATGTGACAAATAATCCGAGTCGCGAATATATGGCAGAAACTATTAATAAATACGGCGCAACACCTTCACAAGACCATACTTTAAAATATGTCGTTGATAGTTTTGTGCAAGCGGGCTTTAACGTGTCGGTGATGAAAGAAAAAGTCCCTGCAGAAATTGATATTACGCATTATGAAGACTTCTATCTCACACCAAATGATTATTTACGTAATATTTATGAAGAGTCATTTTTAATTAAAGCGACATTGAAAGCGGGGGCTTAAATATGAAAAAAAGAATATTCGTCGCAGCAGTTGCGACAACGTCACTCATGCTCACAGCGTGCGGAAATGATGATAAAAAACAAGAAGTGATCTCTGTATCCTTACCTACAGAAGCAAAAGCGAATCAATTAGATGCACAAAGCTATGATGCAGCAATGCCTGTGTATAGTGCAGTGTATGAACCATTAGTTCAATATGATAAAAAGAGCGGGGTTAAACCTAAACTTGCTGAAAAATGGTCAGTAGACAGTGAAGGGAAAGTTTATACATTCCATCTTAAAAAAGACGTGAAATTTTCTGATGGTTCTCCTTTGAATGCTGAAGCGGTTAAATTTTCCATTGAACGTGCGAAAGCAATGAACCCAGAAACAACGGTCGAAACTTTAAAACAACTAGACAAGGTGACTGTTGATGATCAACACACAGTTTCAATTCATTTGAAAACACCGTCTAATCAAGTTTTGAATGAATTAACACAAGTTAGACCACTCCGAATCATGAGTCCACATGCAGTTGAAGGAGAAAAAACAAAAGGAAAGTTTAAAAAGGCAATAGGTACAGGCGCATTAATGGTAGATAAAACAGGTAAAGAACAAACTTCTATGAAACCGAACCCGCATTTTAACAATGATCACCCAGTTAAATATCATTTGAACTTCCAAACGATTGAAGACGGCGATTCTAGAAATGCTGCCGTACAAAGTGGTTCCATTGACGTAACAGGAGGCGCACTTGGAATGCTAACAGAACAACAAATTAAGTCACACCAAGATCAAAAAGACTTACACGTGGAAGATGCGCCAAGCACTGTGAGTCACTTTATGGCATTTAATCCGAAACAAGAGGTTCTAAAAAATAAAGCAATACGTCAAGCCATCAGTGAAAGCATTGATACGAAGCACTTATCGGATAAAGAAATGAAAGGGATTTTCCAAAAAGACGTGCAGTTCATCAATGAAAATAACC
Organism: Staphylococcus coagulans; assembly: GCF_002901995.1. Lineage (GTDB taxonomy): Bacteria > Bacillota > Bacilli > Staphylococcales > Staphylococcaceae > Staphylococcus > Staphylococcus coagulans. The sequence continues at coordinate 41,138 of NZ_PPQN01000005.1, forward strand.
AAGAAAAGCACATTTTTGATGTCAAAGCTGCGAAAAAAGCGCTGAAATCAGAAGGCTATGAGCAAAATAAAGATGGTATTTTTGAAAAAGAGGGCAAACCGTTACAATTTAATCTTGTTATTCAAACTGCAGAATTTCCAAATTGGAAAGATAAAGCAGAACAAGTTCAATCAGATTTAAAGAAAGCAGGCATCAAAGTTCAAATTAAAACGTTAGATACACAATCTTATTACGATACTCTATGGACGAAAAAAGATTACGATATGATTTTCTATCGAACTTATTCAGATGCTTTAATGCCGTATCAGTTTATGAATTCTGTCTTTAAAAATGCAAATAACCAACCAGGTGTACTCGCAAATGATCCGACACTATCTAAACAATTAGAAGCGTTTCCGAAAGAGCTATCTAAAGGTGATCAACAACAAGCCTTTAACGAAATATTTAAACACTTCAACAAAGGTTACTATGGTGTGCCAATTGCTTATCCGAATGAAACATTTGTCACAAGTGATCGCATCGAAAACTTCAAATTCTCAGGATTAACAGATGCACCGATTGATTATGAAAAATTGAAAGTGAAACAATAAAGTGATCCAACGTACGATGAGACTTTTTGTGTATGTGATTGTGAGTTCATTTATTATCTTTTGTCTCGTTGAGCATACAGCGGGTAACCCAGCCTTATTGTATTTGCAAAGACATGGATACACACATATCACGCAAGCGAATATTGAAGCAGCCGAACATCATTTAGGTTTAAGTGGCAATCTATTATTTCGCTATTTCGATTGGCTAGGCCATGCTTTGACAGGAAATTTAGGCTACAGTTTTATCACGAACGAAAGTGTTATGGGGTTGATGATTCAAGCGATTGTACCGACGTTGAAGCTCATCATCATATCTGCGTGTATTTTATTGCCACTCGGTTATGCGATAGGCTATTTTGTAGGCGTCCAAGCGCATACACGTATCGCAAGTTTTATTCGTGGTTTCGCACAAGTCATCACATCGATGCCAGAATATTGGCTCGCCATTTTATTTGTATATTATTTCGGCGTGAAATGGCATCTTGTTCCTTTTGTAGGCAGTCAGACATGGCAACATTTCATCTTGCCGATTGCTGTCATCGTATTAATTGAAGGTTGTCATATCTTGTTAATGACAGCACATTTAATCGAAAGTACAACAACGTTAGAGGCGTACCGGTTAGCACAGTTACGTCATTACCGATTACAAGATCGTCTTTATGTTCAAATAAAAGCTGTTTTTGCGCCGTTATTAACCATTTCTGTGAATAGTATCATTCATTTATTTGGAAAAGCAGTTATTTTGGAAGTGATTTTCAGTATGTCGGGTTTAGGAAAGCTACTAATCAACGCTATTAATCAACGTGATTACCCGCTAATACAAGGGATTATCATCATAGTTATTTTCAGTATCATGCTGGTCAATTACGTGGGAGATATGATGATTTTGAAAAGCGAACCGCGTGTACGTATGAAGCGAGGTAAGAAGTTAGGAAAGGAAGAAGCCAATGAATAAGCAGCATCAACAATGGCTCATATGGGGTAGTATTGGACTGTTCCTTATCAGTTTAATCTTATATGTATGGTTTCAACCAAATGAAGGACATCCTCAACTTCAAAGCCCGAACTTTTCAAATCTACTGGGAACAGATCAACGTGGCAGAGATTTTCTAGTCCGTCTCATCATAGGAAGTGGCGTAACATTAAGTTTAACGGCTTGTGTGGTTTGCCTTAGTGTGACGATTGGCTTGATTATGGGACTTACGTCAGCGATGCTAGGACGTTGGGTAGATAAAGCATTCATGTTTATAGCGGATATGTTACTCGCGATTCCATCATTTATTATCGCACTCGTTGTCCTTAGCTTTTTAAGTGATTCAGTCTTTGGACTTGTTTTTGCACTTACAATCGGATGGGTCGGTCGTTACTTACGCTATTTCAGAAATTTAGCCCGTGATTTACAGAAACGACCTTTCGTACAATTTGCGGTGTTGAGTGGTTATTCAAAATTTCAAACGACAATGACGCATATCATGCCACACATGATACGAAATATTTTTGCGCTAGTCACTGCAGATTTTGGAAAAATGATGTTAAGCATCTCAGGACTTGCCTTTTTAGGATTAGGACTTAAACCCCCTACGCCTGAACTGGGCACCATTTTATTCGACGGCAAGAGCTACTTCAATACAGCGCCGTGGCTGTTTTTCTATCCAGGTCTTTTATTAGGAGGTTATGCGTTAATATGCCAGTTACTCAACAAAAAGTACGTTCAAACGATGAAATAATTAGCGTGGATCAATTTACAATAACGCATCAAGATCGCATCTTATTAAAAGATATTGCTTTGACAGTCACAAAAGGTGCATTTCACTGCATCATAGGAGAAAGTGGAAGCGGGAAGACTTTGCTGACACGTGCGATTTTACAAATGAATGCGCCACAACTCGAGCAGAAAGGTACCATCGCTGTAGACTTAGCTCAAGTCGATGCTGTTTTTCAAGATGCCCAAAGTAATATGTTTCAAAATGTGACGTTACAAAAGCATTTTAATGCATTATACGCGACAAAATCGAAGCGACCATCACGCACAGATCAACAAAGTGAGATTCATCAAATGATGACACAATTAGGTCTATCACAACCTGAACAGTTGTTAAAACGGTATCCTTTTGAATTAAGTGGGGGCATGGCACAACGTATCGCATTTATCATGGCATTGGTCAGACAACCCGACTGCTTAATCTTAGATGAACCCACAAGTGCACTGGATCAAGAGAACAGTCAAAAATTCATGCATAACTTAATGGAAGTCATCCGTCAGCGTGACCTCACTGTGCTCTTTGTCACACATGACTTTAACCTCGTACGGCGTTACGCCACGCATCTCAGTGTCATGAAATCAGGAGAAATGATAGAGTCTGGCCCTGTAACACAAATATTGTCACGCCCGAAACATCCTTATACCCAACAACTTATTGAAGCAGCCAATCGGAGAAATGCCTATGTTACGTATTAAAAATCTTACTAAAAAAATAGATGGGCGTACTATTTTGGACCATATTGACATCACAATGACCACCACACATTTACGCATTAAAGGTGAAAGTGGAAGCGGGAAATCGACGCTCGCACGTATTATCGCAGGGCTCGATCAAGATTATTCTGGGGAAGTCTGGTGGAATGGTCAGCGCTGTCGTGAATTTGCTTCAAAAGACTGGATGAAGCGCGTGCAGTATGTCCCACAATATGAAAGAGACACGTTAGACAATCACAAAACAGTCGAAGCCGTTTTGAAAGCTCCATTGAAAAATTTTAAATTTGATAAGGCGACATACAGTCAAAAAATAGACGATGTCCTTAAGCAATGTTTACTCCCGCAATCAATGCTTCAACAACGGGTCCAAACATTAAGTGGCGGTCAATTTCAACGCTTATGGATTGCGAAGGCACTCATCGTTGAGCCTGAAGTGTTGATATTAGATGAAGCTACTACGAATTTAGATGTAATGAATGAAGATTTGATGCTCGATATGCTACAAAATATAGAAGGTTTACAAATGATAGTCATCTCTCATGATCCATATGTACTCAATCGTTTTGAGGGTGCTGAATATGAATTGAAAATGAATGCAACGAGAGAGTAGTAATTGTTTAAGATCCTAATGGGTATTTATGGACGTAGTTATATTGAATAGAGAGCACATTTGGCTTGAGAATTTATGAGTCTGAAGAAATTAAGAGATTGAGACATTCTAGTGTTTCAATCTCTTTTTTTATAAGACATTGATATACAAAAGAAGTAGTGCAGCATTAAGTGATAGTGGCGAATCTATTTGAAACTAGAAAAATTCGGTAAATATTTAAAATGTTATCTTTATACAAAGCGTTTTAAAGGGTAAATATCATGTAAAGCGATGAGATAAGGGATGAAATAATAGGAATAGGAAAGAGCATCTGCGGAAGTGAATAAAAGTGCAAAATGTGGCGCACTTATCCCCAAATGTGTGCACAAAGTATATGACTTACACACAATTCACATGTTAATAACGTAGTTACTAACAAAGTTATCCACATATCAACAGGTTTATACACAATGAATGGATGCAATTTCTAAAATACTGTGTACAAACTTTATGCAAAAAACGTTATAATGGGTATAAACATGTGAATAACTGAATAACTTGTGGATAACTTTACGTTTATTCACAATGGAGGTCAAAATGAAAATTACTGTTGTCGCAGTTGGAAAACTGAAAGAGAAATACTGGAAGCAAGCTATTGCAGAGTACAGCAAAAGACTAGGGGCATACACAAAATTAGAAATGATTGAAGTTCCAGATGAAAAAGCACCTGAAACGATGAGCGATAAAGAAGTGGAGCAAGTCAAACAAAAAGAGGGGCAACGTATTTTAAGCAAAATCAAACCCCAATCTACTGTCATCACATTAGAAATCGAAGGCAAAATGCTCAGTTCTGAAGCCTTAGCTACAACATTAAATCAACGCATGACTCAAGGGGCGAGTGACTTTACCTTTGTGATAGGAGGATCGAATGGCTTACACCAGGACGTCTTAAACCGCAGCAACTTCGCCCTGTCATTTAGTAAAATGACATTTCCACATCAAATGATGCGCGTCATCTTGTTAGAGCAAGTATATCGAGCATTTAAGATCATGAGGGGAGAAGCATATCATAAATGATGCGGTTTTTGATAAGGCTCCCCTTATCAATGATATTGCTAAAATTCCTTAATCATAATTTTACTTTTTTAATAATCGCTAATGCTCATATTTGACAACTTATTTAAATGATATATTCTCACTTACCCACTATCAAATATATAAGTGATAGCCATCTAAACCTTCAATATTGGACAAATCTAATCTCATTCAACAACTTATAAAAAAGTATTAATCTATATATGTTTAAAAAGGTTAACATTAACCATTCACAAAAATGATTTCACAAAAATGATTGACCGTTTTATAATAAGGTTAACATTAACCGAAAGGAGATAGTCAATTGGAATTATTTAATTATATTGATAAATTAAGAGGAACTATGACATTAGAGGAAGTACAAGAGTTAATAATTAATATTATAAAGGGTGAAGATATAGAAGAGGAATCTAAAGATAAAATAGCGAAAGAATTAATTCAAAGATTAAAAAATGCTACTTTTTCTGAATTACAAAATACTTACTACAACCTTCAAATAATGAATAAAAATGCTACTTCTAACTACACTGAATCAATTGAATCTTTAGCGTTAGCCATCTTTAAAAAACATAACAAAGGAACTTCACTTTTAGATTTAGGGTCTGGTGAAGGGCATATGTTGTGGAGATCAAGTATTGAGGGACAATTTAAATATTTATGTGGTGAAGAAATTAATACCAAATCTGCCAATGCTAGTAAAGTACTACTTTCAAAATCAAAACCAAATATTGAAATCATTAACACGGATTCTACTTTAAATTTTGCAAATAAAGATAAATTTGATTATATATATTCAGACGCACTCTTTTTGAATGCAGATAACGAAAGATTGAAAAAAATCGAAAAAAATGCAGCTACAAATTACTTAAAAACAAGAAGTAAATTTTCTGAATGGATATTTGTAAACCGTATATTAAATAACCTAAATGATGATGGTGTTGGAGTCATTGTATTAAGAGATGCCGCAATGTCTACTGGAATGGCAAAAGAT
>NZ_PPQN01000050.1 GCF_002901995.1 Staphylococcus coagulans
CTAAACGTTGTATCCGTATCGAGCGCTTGACCTTCTTTAAATTTTGGACTGTACATCAACACTGGAATGTATTCACGTGTGTGATCTGTGCCTTCTGCTGTTGGATCATTGCCGTGGTCGGCTGTAATGATGAGTAAATCATCTTCACGCATCGCAGCCATTAATTCCGGTAAGCGATTATCAAAGTCTTTTAAGGCTTGTGCGTAACCTGGTTTATCACGACGATGCCCATACAACGCATCAAAATCGACTAAGTTTAAGAAACTTAAACCTTTGAAGTCTTTTTGTACGATTTGCATCAGTTGGTCCATCCCATCCATGTTACTTTTTGTACGTACTGCTTCTGTGACACCTTCTCCATCGAAAATATCATTGATTTTACCGATGGCAATGACATCATAGTCATGATCTTTAAGTGTGTTCATCAC
>NZ_PPQN01000051.1 GCF_002901995.1 Staphylococcus coagulans
ATTTGAATTTGAAACCGATTCACTTGTTGATGCTGATTCGCTCTTAGCTACTGATGCCGAGTCGGACTCACTTGTCGATGTTGACTCGCTTGCTACTCTATTTGAATTTGACACAGATTCGCTTGTTGAAGTTGACTCACTCGCTACTCGATTTGAATTTGAAACCGATTTACTTGTCGATGTCGACGCACTCTTAACTGCTGACTCGGAAGTTGATTCACTTTCGGAAACTGAAGTACTTGTTGACGCTGATTCACTTGCTAGATGTGCAGAAGTTGATTCAGACTCACTTACTGATGTCGATTTCGATGCACTTATTCTCTCTGACTCTGCAACCGATTGACTTCTAACTACGCTTTCAGATTGCGCCTTAACCAATGAAGTAGAAGCATTACGGCTTTCTGTAATCGCCCTTGCTCCACTCGGATTCTTTCTTTTAAATGGGTCAACATTACTAACGACGTCTGAAAAATAGTTTTGCCCTCTTTTACCACCAATATCGTCGTAAGAAGCAAATGGTGTGAAGTTATAAGAAACGTCTCCATTAGGATTTAAAATTGGTACTTCAATAACAGTTGTTAAACCGTACCCTGCTTTAATCTGATCAGCATCCATTACACCTGATTGCCAATAATAACCATTCTTTGCATCTCCGCGTAAAGGATAGGTCTGATCCGTAGAGGCAAATCTAGTTCTCCAACCCCTTTCCGTAATACCTTGCGTAATTTTAGTTGGCTTACCATAATCTTTTCCTAACTTTAGCATGCCTATGTTTTTATCAGAGGTGTTTCTGACTTTTGTTCTCGGATAATATAAACTTGATGGAGAGTCAATTCCCGCTGTGTGTACATTGTCGTAAGATATTGTATACTTAAAGATTGCATTATGACCGTCACTATCAACTTGTAATTCATAGTAAACATTTACATTATTACGAGTATCTCTACCATCGCCTTGGTTTCTATCTCTTTCAGAACGACTTGAAAGTGCCACTCTAAATGCTGTTTCTCCAACTTCTGTAGCGACTGTATGAACCGGAGAAATTGTTGAGTTTAACACAAGCGCTTCTGTATTTGCTAATGACTGTGATGACGCTTGAGAAGATGACTGCTTCTCACTTACAGATACACTTGCAGGTTGCATTGAATTTTGACTATTCTGATTAATTGACGCAGAAGTTTTGCCTTCACTTTTCGATGTGATTGCTTCTGAAGTTTCTGATGCTTTAGAAACAGATGTAGATTTTTCCACATTTGATTCTGATTGCTTCTCAGAATTTGAAACTTGTTTTTCATCTGATTGCTTATGCTTTGATACTTGAGATACTGAAGTACTTGTTGAAGTAGAAGCAGATTCTGATAATGATACTGAGTCTGATTCCGATAAAGAAGTGCTTTCTATATCTTGTTTTAATACTTCACTTTCAGAAGTAACGACACTATCACTTTCAACAGTACTCGCGCTCGCCTCTACATTAGAAACTGAATTTTCAATTGCAATTGATGTTTGATCCCCAATTGTTTGACTCTTTGTTGCTAACTCTGAAGTCATCGGAGCATCTGATGCGGCAAATGCTTGTTGATCATGCAACATGTTAACAGTAAACACCCCTCCGGCGATTGCCGTTGTTTGCATTGCATGCTTTTTAATTTTTTCACCAAAACGCGTTGTAACTTCGCCATCTTCATTTTTTACAATATCTCTACTTAAAAAAGGTAAACCCATGGCTTTTAAGAGTTGAATCTCTTTAATACCGGCTTTTACCCATTCCTTTCCAGATTTGTATAGTTTCACTCTTGCTTTTTCTTGTCCTAAACTTTTTCTAAATTCCCTAAATTTTCTTGTCATTGCAAAACTCCCATTAAATAATTTCCATAAAACTTGAACTTGTCATCGCAGCCTATATAAGATAATAATACCTTTTATTTAACTGTGCAATAAAATATTAAATGAAATCTAGTTTGTAATATAATCTATTTCAGATTTTGAATACCTATTTATATAAAATTACTTTTTATTTGTTCTTATGGGAATTTGCATTTAAAAAGCATAGAGATGTGACTCTATTGAATTCTTTATGTTTAAAGGGTTTGTTAAACGAGGTATTTCTGAAAGTTAGAACATTGAGGGATGCGTTATAAAAAGTTTATTAAATTTAAACTAATAATTAATTAAATGGATTTAGCAAATAAGTAGAAAAATATTAATAAAGTATTTCTACATTCAACTCAGCCACTGCTTTCAATGTATTTATACACCATCTTTTCAGATAAATGATGTTTTACCATTTATTTTCTACCTTACTCACATGACAAACGCGCGTATTAATACAATAAATTTTAGAAATTACTACGAATGAATAGAAAAAGCATTGATTCATGACTTTAATACCATTATTATTGAAGTAACGCTTTAAAATTAGATGAATCAACCTCCAATTACTTTATTTTTTTATACGTGAGTTATTCGTTTTCGTTATGTATAAAAATGTATTATAATAGACTGTGGAGTAATTTTAAGGTCTGTGACATCAATCATATTTACTCAGGGATATTATGTTTATTCCTCACTATACAAACAATGAAAGGTGATTATGTATGCCAACACAATCAGATTCAAAAGACATCGTCATTATCGGTGCCGGTGTACTTAGCACGACTTTCGCCTCAATGATTAAAGATTTAGAGCCACATTGGAATCTTAAATTATATGAGCGTTTAGATCGTCCAGGTGTGGAAAGTTCAAACGAACGCCACAATGCCGGTACAGGTCACGCAGCACTTTGTGAATTGAACTACACTGTTAAACAACCAGATGGTTCAATTGACATCGAAAAAGCAAAAGAGATTAACGAAGAATTTGAAATCTCTAAACAATTCTGGAGCTATCTTGTTAAAAGTAAAAACATTGATACACCAAGAGATTTCATCAATCCACTTCCTCACATTAGTTTTGTAAGAGGTAAAAATAACGTTCAATTCTTAAAAGATCGTTACAATAAAATGAAAGCATTTCCAATGTTCGACAATATCGAATTCACTGAAGATATTGAAGTGATGAGAAAATGGATGCCATTAATGATGCAAGGTCGCAATTCTAGTGATATTATGGCTGCAAGTAAAATCGATGAAGGTACTGACGTTAACTTTGGTGAATTAACACGTAAAATGGCGAGAAGTATCGAAAAACATGAAAATGCAGACGTACACTACAACCATGAAGTCAAAGATTTTAACCGTCGTTTAGATGGTAAATGGGAAGTTACAATCATCAACCGCAACACTGGAGAAAAACAAGTTCAACTTGCTGATTACATCTTCATTGGTGCTGGTGGCGGTGCGATTCCTTTATTACAAAAAACAGGTATCCCTGAAAGTAAACACTTAGGTGGTTTCCCTATTACAGGTCAATTCTTAATGTGTACAAACCCAGACGTTATCGAAGAACACGGTGTCAAAGTTTATGGTAAAGAGCCACCTGGCACACCACCAATGACTGTACCTCACTTAGATACACGTTACATTAACGGTCAAAAAGCATTATTATTCGGACCTTTCGCAAGCATCGGCCCTAAATTCTTGAAAAATGGTTCAAACTTAGATTTATTCAAATCAGTTAAACCATACAACATCACGACTTTACTTGCGGCAGCTGCGAAAAACTTACCATTAATCAAATACTCAATCGATCAAATCTTAATGACTAAAGAAGGTTGTATGAACCACTTACGTACTTTCTACCCAGAAGCTAAAGATCAAGATTGGGAATTATACACAGCTGGTAAACGTGTTCAAGTTATTAAAGATACTAAAGAATACGGTAAAGGTTTCATCCAATTCGGTACTGAAGTGGTTAACTCAGAAGACCACACTGTTATCGCTTTACTTGGTGAATCACCAGGGGCTTCAACATCAGTTTCTGTCGCACTTGAAGTGTTAGAAAGAAACTTCGCTCAATACGAAGCTGAATGGAAACCTAAGTTACAAAAAATGATTCCTTCATACGGTAAATCATTAATTGAAGATGTTGATTTAATGAGAAAAACACGTAAACAAACTTCAAAAGACTTAGAATTAAATTACTACGAGTAAAGGAGTTGCCAATATGAAAAAATTAGTTATCGTTGCAACTGTACTCACTGCAGCATTCGTCGCTTTAAAACGCTATCAAGAGCATGTTAATAAAATGCCAAATATTGAATACTAATTCAACCTATATGGATTGATAGTATTGAAAAGACGTTCAAATGAATTTTCATTTTGAACGTCTTTTTTTATCTCTTTTTATGCAGTTTCAAGTGCCTCTTCACGCACGAGTTCGTTCATAATTCCCAGATAGAAACGAGCTAATTCTGCACCTGTATGATGGAAGTCTAATGTATCTTGTCCTGTGAAATCTGTATGATCCCATCCTTTCAACGTAGGTGTCACTTGCCAAATCCCTTTTTTAGGCGCTGTGTTATCATCAACATATTCAAAAGGTTCATTATCTGGATGTTGGCCTGAAATCACAGAAACTAAGCCATCATTTTCTCTCCACGCTGTATCACGTGTTCGTCCTATTAAATCCCCTGTCACCTTATGTTCAATATTCATATGGACATCTGATATTTGAATACCTAATCGTGTTTTGTTCGTCGCAGATCCTGTATAGGCTTTATAGTAAATATTTGGATTAATATCTGCCCGTTGATTGATTTTCTTAGCACCTTCACGCGTCAAATCATAAAGTGCTGTATCTTCAGAAGTAAACAGTGGACTCTTACTTGCACGTTTCGCATATTCAGCAAATGTTTCCCCTTGACGTTGTTCTAAGCCCCATTGTTTAAGACCATAATCTACAGCTGAATTTTTACGCCCTTCAAACAAACCGTAATCGTAAATGAGTCGCTTAATAATATCTTTATTACCTAATTCATCCGAAGCGACTGTCCCATCGTGCGGTGTAGCTATTGTTGTAATTGACGAAATTAAATGATCGTGATTCCCTTGAAAAAGAGGGCTTATCGTACCACCATGTTCCTTTTGATACGCAATCTCTTCAGGATCTCCTTTTCGTAACAAAGACTCTAACATCCGAATCGTTTGTCCTCCCATACTATGGCCAATGAGATGAATTTTTTGTCCCGGTTGCCAGCCGGGTAAAATGCCTGGATATGATTTACCATATCGCGCATGTCCATATTTGTTTGCATGAGCTTGTCCATAATCGACGACACCGCCTTTGATATAAGTATAGAGCTCTACAGCACGATCCCAGTTACTCCCAAAAGCACTAACACTTGCTTCATAAACGTTATAACCTGATGCGCGCAATTGATTCATCATGTCGTATTTTTTACCGCCCCAATAATGGGTTCCAGGAGGCGCATTATTACCTACAAAGCCCCCATAACCATGCACAAAAATGATGGGTTTTTTATTTTTATACTGTGCTGGTTGAGGCGCTTGTGTTGCCTTTTTCACAGATGCTTCCTTTGTTGACGTCACTTGAGGTTCACGAGGTTGCGTTTCTTCTTTTGCACTTAAATTTTGAGTCGTCGTTGATTTCTTATCATTATCGATCATTTCTAAATTAGGCGTATGCGCAGACCCTTTTTCATAATTAATTTCTTGTTTATGTGTATTCACGTTATTAAATTCAGGATCGACTTGATTGGGTGTCGTTTCAGCATTACGACGATCAATCACAGAAAATCCCGGATCTAAACCGGCATTTTGATTGTTTTGATGAGAAGCAACCTTTGGCGCATGAACAACATTACTTGGGTTAGATGTACTATTTTGTGCCTTTAGTTTTGTATCACTCGCAGAATGATTTCTTTCAGGTGCTGAGTTTTCTTGCGCTAAATGGTTATTCGTATATGTGACATTTTGTTTTAAAGTAGTTGCTTTCTGAGGAGTTTCTGGAGTTTTTGATAATTCAACTTGTGAGGCATGGGTCTCATTGTTTTGTCGAAGGGGATTCCTCATCACGTTCTTACTTTCTGTGTGCAACGTTTGAGATGTATTAAGTGAATGACCTTGATCTACTTCATCTGCATACGCATCATGTCCTACCCATACGAATAAACTTGTAGCGAGCAGTATGGTAGAGATACTGACACTTCGTGTTCTTAAAGCATATGTATGGTCTTGCTGATGATTAAACATAAAAACCCTCCTTAATAATCTAGTTTCTATAATCAATTTATCAATTTGTAACGTATATTATTTCATCTTTGCCTACTTTATATACTTCAATGCTTAACTGTTATCGAAATCAAATTTAATTCACACTTAATCATCAAAAATATCTTTTCTTTAATAATCTAATCGAGCGCATCGTTAACCTTCTTCAAAATCAAAAATTATAAATTTAATAAATAGTTAATAGTAATTTTTTGATTAACTGTTTATTATTAAAACGATGTCTATAACAATAGAATTAAAATTGAATATATTATTTTGGAGGACCTCATGACTTTAATTATTTTAATCATCTTTTTTATCATTCGCTTAGTCAGCCTTGCAATATCCGTTAAACACGCGAAAAAGCTTGTACAACAAGGCGCAAAAGAATACAGTCAAAAAAATTCAAAATGGCTTGCACTCACACATATCTTAATCTACGTTGCGGCTGGGGTAGAAACTGTCATCACTCATGAAACATGGAGTTTCTTTAACACACTAGGACTAATCATTTTAATCGTTGCGTATGGCGTTTTATTCCATGTTATTAAAACATTAGGACCGATTTGGACTTTAAAACTTTACATCTTACCAGAACATCCGATTATCAAATCAGGTCTATATCGTATTACCAAACATCCGAATTATTTTTTAAATATCATTCCGGAATTAATAGGGGTCATCCTACTTACACACGCTTCATACACTTCTTTATTGTTACTTCCATATGCCTACTTCTTATACGTTCGTATACAACAAGAAGAAAAATTAATGTCTTTATAAACAACAAAGCACTTCTAAGTAAAATCCATTACTTAAAAGTGCTTTTTATTTATGCCTTATTTAATTGCTTTAAACAACAAAATCTCATGCTTAATTGGTATTTGATGGTCCCCTAATAAAGGAATCGAAGGCTTGATACGTCGTGCATCATTTACAGCATTTTTCATTATTTTTTCAAGCTCATATCCATGCTTCTGAAAAAAGCCAAGTGCACGCAGATTATCATTTGTAGTGATAACTTGAATCTCCTCAGCTGATGAGGCTTGTGCTTTAAGCTCTAATGCCTTCAATAACTTTGCCCCCACTCCTCTAACTCTTTCAATATTATTAATTGAGATGATTTCAACCACTGTATTTCTAACCGTGTAAGTATACCGTAAACTTTTTCTTCAACAACACATACAAAACCTGGGAGTTTTGATAGATGATACACACCTGAACTCACTATCATACAATCATCATGCCAATAGTGGTTAAAGAGAGACTTCAATTGTGATTCTTCTAGTTGATCCATTTCGATAATATCCATCATAATCACCCTTATTTCAACGAAAATAGTATCGCTTATAAATCTATATTATAAAATGTTGTATGTTAAAAAACACCCCTAAAGCGAAGGGATTACTCACTTTAGGGGTGAAACATTATTAATCATTCAGTATCCTGATTATTGTTCTTTTTTATCTTTACGACGACGTCCTAGTAAGAATGCGCCACCTAATGCAGCAAATAAGCTACCTAGTAATGTCGTTTGACCGGCATTTTCTTGTCCAGTTTCAGGTAATGTTTCTTTCTTATGCTTACTTTCAGCCTTTTGAGGTGTAGAAGGCATCGCTTTTTCTACTTTAGGCTGACCTGGTTGTTCTGGCATATTCGGTGCTGGTGTTTCTGGGTTGCCTGGTTGTTCCGGTACTTCCGGTGTTGGCACTTCTGGGTTACCCGGTTGTTCTGGCACTTCCGGTGTTGGTACTTCTGGTGTTGGTACTTCTAGGTTGCCTGGTTGTTCTGGCACTTCTGGTGTTGGTACTTCTGGGTTACCCGGTTGTTCCGGTACTTCCGGCGTTGGTACTTCTGGGTTACCTGGTTGTTCCGGTACTTCCGGCGCTGGTACTTCTGGTGTTGGTTTGTAGAAGCCGCTATCGATTGTAAGATCATCGGCATTGTTCACTTCGACTTCAACTTTTGTTCCGTCTGAATCTAATGCGTCATCCCCTACATTCTCTGTTGTTGCTTCATAACCTTCTGGCGTTTCAAAGCTGATTTCGTATTTACCATTTGGTAAATCTGTAAAGATGTAGTTGCCGTCTTTGTCTGTTTTTGTTGTGATCAATGTGCCATCTGGTTGTTTTAATGTTACTGTTACGCCACTGATGCCTGGCTCATTTACGTTTTGGATACCATCTTTATTCGTATCGTGCCATACTTTGTCTCCAACTTTGTATGTTGCTGGTTTTTGGACTGGTGGCTCTTCTTTTTTGTAGAAACCTTGGTCTACTGTTAAATTATCTTCATCTTTAATGACACCTTTTGCATTTAAAGGTCCATCAGAATCTTTAGTATCATCTTCTGTATTCGCCACTGTTGGGAGATAGCCTTCTGGTGTTTCAAAGTCTACTTGATACTCACCATTTGGAAGGTCTTTGAATTCATATTCACCTTTATCATTTGTTACAGTAGTGTCTAATTCTTCGCCTGTACTATCTTTGAGTGTGACTTTAACACCTTTTATACCTTTTTCATCTTCATCTTGGATTCCGTTTTTGTTTGTATCTTCCCATACTTTATCTCCAAGATTATATGTTGGTTTGTAGAAGCCAGAATCAATTGTTAAATCATTTTTACCATTAATTTT
>NZ_PPQN01000052.1 GCF_002901995.1 Staphylococcus coagulans
CGTTTATACAGTCATTTACGTGTGGATGCTAACCATATTGTTTTTTTAATGACTTTTAAAGAAGATGAATTACCCATTATCTATCAATTAAGTGAAAATGGTTTTCGCGTTACTGTTTTTGCGAAAAAGAAGGATTTCAGTTTTTTAGAGAATCGACAAAATATTACTTATCACCCACTTAAATTTTCTTCCATTTTGAAACAGTTGTCAGCGCTAGCAACCGCTAAGATTATCTTTATTGATACGTATTATTTATTAATGGCAGGATTAAATAAAAAGAGTGGACAGACAGTCATTCAAACTTGGCATGCGGCAGGTGCGCTTAAAAAGTTTGGTTTAGAAGATCGCTCAGTAGATTTAAACAATCACAAATTAGTCGAACAGTATCGTGCTGTTTATCAAGCGACAGATAAATATCTCGTAGGTGGCCAACAAATGTCACACTGTTTTGAAAAAGCTTTTGAAGCGGAATACGAGCAGTTGATTGGGTTTGGGAGTCCGCGTTTGACCACATATCGACAATTAGATATAGAAGCACATAAGCAAAAGTTAAAACAGGAACTCGGCATCGAAAATAAAGTAGCTGTTTATTTACCAACCTACAGAGAGCAAGGTCAAAATAATCGTACTATCGATAAAGTGACTTTTGAAACGACTGTGCCGGGATATACTTTATTAAGTAAGTATCATCCCACGGTTCCCGCTGCAGTGAACAATACGAAAGTATGTACACTTGATCTGATCGTTATGGCAGATTTAATTATTACAGATTATAGCTCACTTGCTATAGAAGCGAGTATCATCGATACGCCTGCACTCTTTTATGTCTATGATGAGGCTGAATATGATGAGGTCAGAGGGCTCAATGAATATTATCAAGCCATTCCACAAGATTACAAAGTTTATAATGAGCATGACTTATATGCACGTATTAGAAAAGGAAACTTAAAACCACTATTTGAAAAGTGGCACCAATTTAATACAAGAGAGAGTCTCAATCAGGTGGTCAATTATGTAGAAAAACTCGTGAGGATTTAAAATCTATATTCATATATTTTAGGAATTAAGAATTGTTTATGCTATAATTTTAACAAAATGTAAATATATTAATAGATTATTAAGGAGATGTAAAGATGAAACGTGTCATTACATATGGAACATACGATCTTTTACACTATGGACATATTGAATTACTACGACGTGCCCGTGAAATGGGAGATTATTTAGTTGTTGCGCTCTCAAGTGATGAATTCAATCGAATCAAAAATAAAAAGTCATATTACAATTTTGAACAACGTAAAATGATGTTAGAATCGATTCGTTATGTAGATCTTGTGATTCCTGAAAATGACTGGGGTCAAAAAGAAACTGACGTAGAAAAGTATGAAATTGATACTTTCGTAATGGGTCATGACTGGGAAGGCGAATTTGATTTCTTAAAAGACAAATGTGAAGTGATTTATTTAAAACGTACAGAAGGCATTTCTACAACTCAAATTAAGAAAGAGTTGTATGGTAAAGATGCAAAATAGTCATAAATTAAAAAAGGCTTAGAAATTTTGAAGTTACCAAAATTTCTAAGCTTTTTTGATTGTCGCATAGGTTGCTTGAGACTCCGTGTAAAACAACGAGTTTATTTTATTTACGACGGAATCGGCTCATAAGACTGTAAAATACGATAGATAGAAAGACGACAATAACACCGAAAGCGAGGATTGTCATCCATGGATGTGTTTGCCAGCTTGAAATGACGACAGATTTAGATTCATAAATAAATGGATTTTCTACCTCTACTTTAGGTGGTCCATCATGTTTTGTGATGAATTTACGATCATAATCAAGATGTACTTGGTTGTCATCAATTATAAAATGATAAGGTTTTTTTAGGTTTTTAGGAACGACGTCATATAAATCTTTTGTGACGTAATATGTTTTACCATCGATTTTATGCTTTCCTTTAGAGAGGACTTTTTTATAGTCATATAATGCAAAACTATAATTAATCGCACTCGCGCTCATCATATTCCGTTGTTTTTCGCCTCCGAGATGTTTGTAATCGCCAGCCCCCATAATGATATGAAATATACGAAATTTCCCACGTTTTGTTGTTAAGGAATTATTATAATCTGCAATATCACTAGAACCTGTTTTTAACCCATCCGTGCCTTCTAAGCTCATATTGCCACCTTCTAGTAAATCATTAAAAGTATAATAGGTTACGCCGTGTTGAGTAGGCGCAATTTGTTTAGTGAAATGCAAAATTTTAGGTGTATCTTGAACGGTATGTTGCGCTAAAATGGCGTAATCATGGGCTGTTGAAGTAGAGGAAGACTCATTTTGGTATCTTTTAGGAACAAATTCTAATAATAGTCGATTTTCTGCACCAGTTGGATTCACGTAATGCGTGTGATTCATACCTAAAGATTTTGCAGTCTGGTTCATTTTATCTACAAAATCAGATGTATTGTCAGAAACTTGATTAGCCAAAATAAGTGCAGCCGCATTACTTGAAGCAGAAACAGTAATTTGAAGTAACTCTGCTATTGTATAAGTCTCACCCGGAAAAAGCTTTGTATTACTTAATTCCGGTAGTGTTGACATTCTATAATGCTCAGGTGTGATTTTAACTGTGTCATTTAATGATAATTTTTTCTCTTTTACCGCTTGAAGTGTTAAATACATTGTCATAAGTTTTGTCATTGAGGCTGGATACCATTCTTTTTGACTATTATAGTCGTATAAAATTTGGCCAGTTTGACTGATATTGATGACACCTTCAGGTTGGAACGGCAAAGTCACCGGATAACCACTTTGTTGTGCAAGTTCAACAGGTGAAGGTGTATATGCACGCGCGAAAGGTGTTATAATTGTGGTAGCGAAGAATACAACCACGATAGATAGTATTATTTTTTTCATTTGCATACAGACTCCTCAATCTAAAACTATAAATGGATAAACAACAAACGTCATTTTATCATAAAGCTTGTTGTTAATAAATCGGTACTTTGGCTGATTTTTTGCAAAGGTGCCCTTGTTTTAGTTACGAGTCATAGACATTGTGGTTTAACAAAAAATACCGATTTTAATCATGGTAGGTAAAAATGACTAAAATTTAATGAGGTAGACTGCTCGCACAAAGAAGGAAGACTCACGGATTACTTATTGCGAAGAAAATTACGAATAAATGAGGTATGTCACTATGAGAAAAGATAACCCACTCCTATATTTATTGAAAAAGATTTCATGGCCGGTGGGTCTCATTATTATCGCTGTGATTATCGCTTCATTAGGAAGCCTTAGCGGCCTGCTCGTTCCACTCTTTACTGGGAAGATGGTAGATAAGTTCACAGTTGCATCAATTAATCCTATTTTCATTGTTATATTGCTCGTCGTGTTTATCTTAAACGCATTATTAAGTGGTATCGGATATTATTTGTTGAATAAAATTGGTGAAAAAATCATTTACGCTATCCGTTCAGTGTTGTGGCAGCATATTATTCATTTAAAAATGCCATTTTTTGACAAAAATGAAAGTGGCCAATTGATGAGTCGTTTAACTGATGATACGAAAGTGATTAATGATTTTATATCGCAAAAATTGCCTAACTTTTTCCCATCCATTATTACGTTGATTGGTTCTTTAATTTTATTGTTTGTTTTAGATTGGCAAATGACGCTATTAACATTTATAACAATACCTATATTTGTATTGATTATGATACCACTCGGTAAGATTATGCAAAAAATCTCAACGAATACACAAACCGAGATTGCCAATTTTAGTGGGTTATTGGGACGTGTTTTAACTGAAATGCGCTTAGTGAAAGTAGCAAACACAGAAAAGCGAGAATTAAATCTTGCACATGATAATTTACTTAAAATTTACGGATTAGGGTTGAAACAAGCCAAGATAGCAGCAATTGTTCAACCTGTTTCTGGCATTATAATGTTATTAACAATTGGGATTATTTTAGGTTTTGGTGGCTTGCGTATTGCTTCTGGTGCCATTTCTGCTGGGACACTTGTAGCCATGATATTTTATGTATTAAATTTATCAGTGCCACTTATCAATTTATCCACACTTATTACGGATTATAAAAAAGCAGTAGGGGCAAGTAGTCGAATTTATGAAATACTACAAGAGCCAATGGAAGTCATTGATGATCCGAGTGAGACACATCTAATTGAATCAGGAGATTTATCATTTGAACACGTTGATTTTAGCTACGATGTTGCGCCCGTTTTAAAAGACGTCTCATTTAATGTCGTTCGAGGTGAAGTGACAGCGTTCGTTGGACCATCAGGTTCAGGGAAAAGTACAATCTTTAGTTTGATTGAGCGTATGTATGATGTTAACGGTGGCGATATTACATATCATAATCAATCTATTTACGATCTTTCCCTAACGGATTGGAGAAGAAAAATAGGTTACGTTATGCAAAGTAATGCGATGATGAATGGAACGATTAAAGACAATATTTTATATGGTATTGATCGCGAAGTTTCTGATGAAGAGCTTATCCATTATGCACGACTTGCACATTGTCATGACTTTATTATGGAATTTGAGCAAGGATACGATACTATTGTGGGTGAACGTGGTTTGAAATTATCAGGAGGTCAACGTCAACGTATTGACATTGCACGTAGTTTTGTAAAAAATCCAGATATTTTATTACTGGATGAAGCAACGGCGAATTTAGACAGTGAAAGTGAGCGTAAGATTCAGGAAGCATTAGATGTATTAATGGAAAATCGCACTACGATTGTCATTGCACACCGTCTATCTACAATTAAAAAAGCAGGACAAATCATCTTTTTAGATCAAGGACGTGTTACAGGTAAAGGCCGACATGAAGTACTAATGCAGACCCATGAAAAATATCAACAATTTGTAGAAACACAAAATTTAACTGATTATAAAACAACAAAGCGTGATGCGTAATTTTGTGGAGGGTTTTATCCATCAAGCGTTTTTATGGCATGCCCTTGTTGCAATTGACATGCTTCGTGGCGAGATGTTGTGGGGTGGTATGTTGTTTCGTTTCAACGTTTCACCTTATAAATTGTTATATCCATAAAGGAGAATTTCAGCGAATGAAATTCTCCTTTTTGTATTACTGCAAATGTTTTGGTAACTGTTTAGTAGAACAAGATTTGTTGACCTCACAAGCGCTACATTGTCCTTGCTTAGATTTTTTAATATAACGTATCGTTACTAAGACAACGTAACAAAAAATAAGTGCAATGAGTAGTAAGTTTAAAAGTAATGCCATTAATGATTTCCCCCTTAAAAGAAAACTGAACCGATTTGATAAACTGCGAGTGACAAGACATAAGCAATTGTAATTGGGTAAACGAGTGCGAGTAAGGTCCATTTCCATGATGTCGTTTCTTTACGAATCGCCGCGACAGTAGCTAGACAAGGTGTATATAGCAAAATAAAAACCATAAATGAATAAGCGGATAAAGCTGTAAAATGTGATGAAATCATTGAAACAAGGGCGTTTTCATCTACTGAATAAATAATCGCCATAGCACTGACTACGACTTCCTTGGCTAAAAATCCTGGTATTAATGTAGCAGCCGTTTGCCATGAACTAAAACCTAAAGGGGCGATAAGAGGTGCAATAGCAGCCCCGATTAAATGCAAGAAGCTTTGTTCTACCGGTACATGAAACCCTGATGGTCCAGAATAATTGAGCAACCAAATGATAACAGAACCAGCAAAAATAAATGTTCCTGCTTTTTTAACAAATCCTTTTCCTTTTTCCCATGTGCTTCTCCATAAAGTTTTAATAGATGGCAAGCGATATGGAGGTAATTCGACTACAAAAATAGAGGTGTCTTTTTTCAAAATTGTTCTTGAAAGGCCCCAGCTGACAAATAGAGCTACGACGATACCAAGCACATAAAGACTTAAAACAACGAGTGCTTGATGTTGCGCGAAAAATATAGCGACAAACAATCCATATACAGGAAGCCTTGCCGAACAAGACATAAAAGGGGCAATCAGAATTGTTGTTAAACGTTCCTTTTCTTCTTCGATACTTCTTGCGGCCATAATTCCAGGTACATTACAACCAAACCCGATAATCATAGGGATAAAAGACTTTCCGTTTAGTCCAAATTTTTCCATAATTCGATCCATAATGACTGCAATTCGTGCCATATAGCCAGAATCTTCTAACAAAGATATGAAGAAAAACAAGACAAGAATCTGAGGAACAAAGACAAGCACACCTCCGACACCAGCGATAATTCCGTCTGTGACTAAATCTTGAAGTGCTGGATATATACCGAGATGTGTCATAGCATCTCGTGCAGAGTCAGTTAAAGGACCACCGAAAAATTCATCTAGTTGATCTGATAAGGGTGTGCCTATCCATGTAAATGTCGTTTGAAAAATCAGCCACATGATACCAAGAAAGATAGGAATCCCTAAAATTTTATGTGTCAGTAACGCATCTATGCGTTCTGTAACATAGTGTCGTTGCGTATCTGGATATTGAACAATGTCAGCCAATATAGCGTCAATGTAGGATTGTCTACACTGAACAATATGATGTTCAATGTCTATTGTATGTGTAGACATAAATGCATTTTTAATGTCATTAAATGCGTCGCACGTTTGAGAATCTAAGTACGTTAAAACAGATGGATTTTTGAGTAAATATTGAATCGCTAAAAATCGATATTGTGCCTTTTCTAATTTCAATTGAGATGGCATTGC
This sequence comes from Staphylococcus coagulans, assembly GCF_002901995.1. Lineage (GTDB taxonomy): Bacteria > Bacillota > Bacilli > Staphylococcales > Staphylococcaceae > Staphylococcus > Staphylococcus coagulans. The sequence continues at coordinate 6,734 of NZ_PPQN01000052.1, forward strand.
TTGTTGTAATTGTTGAAGCAAGTTTTCAATCGCTTCACCATAGTTGATTTTTAAAGGACGTTGCTTTGAAATATGATGATCTGTCAGGGCGTTAAGCATATCATCGCTACCCTTTCCAGTTCTTGCAATGACAGGAATGACAGGGACGTGTAATTTCCTCATGAGTTTCTGATAGTCAATCCGAATGCCACGCTTATTAGCAACATCTATCATGTTTAAACCTATGAGGATAGGTGCGCCGAATTCTAACAATTGTATCGTTAAATTAAAATTACGTTTGATTTGTGCGGCATCTATAATATTAATCATGCCATCGAATGATTCATGTAATAAAAAGTCAGTTACAACAGTTTCGTCACGTGAAATAGGAACTAAATCGTAAATGCCGGGTAAATCAATTAAATGACCATTTTTCTTTTTTAATTGACCGACCTTTTTTTCAACGGTGACACCACTCCAATTGCCAACATAAGCATAAGAGCCGGTAAGTGCATTAAACAATGATGTTTTCCCGACATTAGGGTTTCCTAAAATACAATATGCATTACTCATAGGCTTGCTCCAATAGGATGTCACAAGCATCACAATTTCGTATACAAATTTGTTGGCCATTAATTTTTAAAGTACAAGGCCCTTTAAATAAACCTTTTTGATGAATAGATAAGCAACAACCCTCCACACATCCAAGTGCGCGTAAACGATGCTTCAAATTAATGTTTTGCGTTTCTAAAGCTTTGACACGATAGTTTCTTCCAACCTCAGCATTTGCAACATGTAACTTATTCCCACCTACTTATCGTTAATGATAATCATTTTCATTTAATTATAGAATACCTTGAATTATATTTGTAAGCAATAGTGATTTTAGAAAGAATATGTAAAATTATTGAATTTAATCAAAAAATTTGTTTGGGCTGGAACGACATTCAGCCGGTCTTTAGAGTCTAAGTGACGTGAAATAGTCAAGTTTTACTCGTCATTTTATTTAAGGCGGATGCACAATCCGTTCAGTTTAACAATGTGCGAATCAGTTTGGATATGTGTGTGATAGGTAGCTAGGTCGGCATGCCTCGATGAACCGCATTGTTCATCTCGACACATTAGAAAGTCGTTTGTCGTGGTCTATACATAATGGAAGAAAGAGGGGATTCTGACCTAAATATTATTAAAAAAACATATTCTCACTATCTCATACGCATGGTATACTTGTTGTGTTAAAAACAGTTGAAAGGTAAGAGGTAAATCCTTATGTATTTGATCATTAACATTATTGGTTTGTTTGTATTTTTGGGTGTTGCATATCTGTGTTCACGTGACCGTAAAAATATACAATGGGGTTCTATAGCTGTCTTAGTTGTATTGAACCTTATCTTAGCTTGGTTTTTCGTATACTTCCCTGCTGGAACTTTAGCCGTTAAAAAAGCAGCAGAAGGTATCTCTTGGGTAATAGATGCTGCATTTGCAGGTATAGGTTTTGCATTTAAGAGTTGGATAGAAGTCAAACAGTTAGATATGGCTGTTGCTGCGCTTTTCCCTATTTTATTAGTTGTGCCTTTGTTTGACATTTTAATGTATTTCCGTATTTTGCCATGGATTATGCGTGCAATTGGTTGGGTGTTAGCCAAAATTACACGTCAACCTAAATTTGAAGCATTCTTTGGTATTGAAATGATGTTTTTAGGTAACACTGAAGCACTTGCGGTTTCAAGTGAACAATTAAAGCGCATGAAAGAAACACGTGTGTTAACGATTGCAATGATGTCAATGAGTTCTGTATCTGGTGCGATTGTTGGGGCTTACGTCACAATGATTCCAGGCGAATTAGTATTGACAGCCATCCCATTAAATATTGTTAATGCGATGATTGTAGCTTCAATTTTGAATCCAGTTAAAGTTGAAGTAGATGACGATGTTATTTATGACTTACGTGAAAATGAAGCGCGTCAACCGTTCTTCTCATTCTTGGGAGATTCAGTATTAAATGCTGGTAAGCTTGTATTAATTATTATTGCTTTCGTTATTAGTTTTGTTGCTTTAGCAGAATTGGCAGACCGTTTGATCCACCTTATCAGTAGTGGTATTGCACACTTATTCCACTTAAAAGGAAGCATTGGTCTAGATCAAGTTTTAGGTGTATTTATGTGGCCGTTTGCATTCTTATTAGGTTTACCGTCAGATGAAGTGTGGAAAGTTGCACAAAATATGGCGAAGAAAATTGTAACAAACGAATTTGTTGTAATGGGTGAAATTACTGGTGAAATTAATAGTTATACACCGCATCACCGCGCTGTTATTTCTACATTTTTAATTTCTTTCGCTAACTTCTCAACAATTGGTATGATTATCGGTACATTAAAAGGGATTGTTAATGAAAAGACGTCTGATTTTGTTTCTAAATATGTTCCAATGATGTTATTAGCGGGTATTTTAGTTTCGTTATTAACAGCAGGTTTTGTAGGTTTATTCGCTTGGTAATTTTGATTCCGGTGAGCGACGGAATGAAAAAAGAGGGAGCAGGACATGATTGTCCGCTCTCTTTTTTATGTGTAAGTGATTATGTTAAAAGATTAATGCCTTAAACTGTGAGTAGCCCATATCAGCCCATTATCCCAAATGAATTAGCGCATAAAAGAAGCAGCTCAGCGCTTGCTGAACTGCCTTAGACGGGAAATGAATAATTTAGATTGATATTCGAGCATGATATCAACCTCGAGCAAAAAATCTCTCTTACTATAAAAAACACAAAGGAGATGGCCTCTTGTTGACTAGTAAACTAGCAACAAATAAGGTAATTCATATTATACACACTTTTACACCACAAGTAAACTAAATATTCAGAAATTTAAAACTTTAATAAAATCTTTTACATTAACTCGGAATTCAAGGGTACGAATTGTCATAAAGTTGTGATAATATGGCTAATGACAATATAAAAAGACAATCTTAAGATGAAGGGAATGGTTTGGTGAGCAGAACAATTAGAGATTTAATTTTAGTCGTTTTAGGTGCGTTTATATTTTCAGCCGGTGTAAATGCATTTATTATCACTGCGGATCTTGGTGAAGGCGGTGTAACAGGGCTCGCAATCATTTTATACTATGCATTTCACTTATCTCCAGCCATCACTAACTTTGTGGTGAATGCGATTTTAATCGGTGTGGGGTATAAATTTTTAAGTAAAAGAAGTATGTATTTAACAATACTAGCGACGGTATTGATTTCTATTTTCCTTAGTTTAACTGAGTCATGGCATGTAAAAACAGATGATGTTATTATTAATGCGATATTCGGTGGTTTTTCTGTAGGATTAGGAATCGGTATTATTGTATTAGCGGGAGGTACGACTGCAGGGACAACCATTTTGGCACGTATCGCAAATAAATATTTAGATGTGAGCACACCTAATGCCTTACTCTTCTTCGATTTAATTGTTGTGCTAATCTCGTTGACAGTCATTCCTTTAGACCGTGCATTGTTAACAATTATTAGTTTGTACATAGGTACAAAAGTAATGGACTTTGTTATAGAAGGTTTAAATCCTAAAAAAGCTGTAACCATCATCTCTAAAGAGCCAGATCGCATTGCTAAAATGATTGATGAAGATATAGGCAGAGGTATTACTATACTCAACGGTCGCGGTTACTTTTCAAAAAAAGAAACAGATGTGTTGTATGCAGTGATTAGTAAAACGCAATTATCACGGACGAAGCGCATGATTCGAAAGATTGATGAAAACGCGTTTGTAGTCGTCCATGACGTTCGTGATGTATACGGCAATGGCTTTTTAGTAGAAGACTAATTTAAAAGAACATTTTTAAGAAAAGTGGATATAAGTAGTATGAGTGGGATAGTTATCAAATGGTTTGGACTATCCTGCTTTTTTATTTTTATTAAATAAAAGCATCTATCGTTTAACAAACAGACGTTTTTCGTTTTGTTTAATGTATGTATATCAATTAAGTTTCAGTTAGAAATTTCTAGCAAAGAATGATATACTAACAAATATATGATAATGATTATCAATTGGATGAAATAGATCTACAAAATAGCGTGATATTAATAAATAACTGGTCACGTCTATCTCGTAAAGTACAAATAACGCTTTTCATAATATGAATTGAAGCGGAATCGTTTTAAGAAAGAAGGATGACGATGAACAGATTAATAGGTAAAGAGGTTTCTATCGGATATGGTGAACGTGTTATTGTGAACAACTTAGACGTTGCTATACCAGATGGGAAAATTACGTCCATTATAGGCCCAAATGGTTGTGGGAAGTCTACGTTACTGAAAGCCTTATCACGATTACTGAATACTAAAAGTGGCGAAATCTCTTTAGATGGTAAAAATATTCATACACAATCTACAAAAGAAATTGCGAAAAAAATCGCGATATTACCTCAATCACCAGATGTAGCAGATGGGCTAACTGCGGGGGAATTGGTTTCTTACGGTCGATTTCCACATCAAAAAGGGTTTGGTCGCCTTAATGAAGAAGATAAAAAAGAAATTGATTGGGCGATGCGTGTAACAGGAACAATTGATTTTAAACATCGTGCAGTCAATGATTTAAGTGGTGGTCAACGTCAACGCGTATGGATTGCGATGGCTTTGGCTCAAAAAACAGATATTATTTTTCTAGATGAACCGACAACTTATTTAGATATTTCACATCAACTTGAAATTTTAGAACTCGTACAAGAACTGAATGCGAAACATGGGACAACGATTATTATGGTCTTACATGATATTAACCAAGCGATTCGTTTTTCTGACCATCTGATTGCGATGAAAAATGGTGATATTGTTAAGCAAGGTGAAACGCATGAGGTGTTAACGAACGAGATTTTAGAAAAAGTATTTAATATTGATGCGGAACTAAGCACGGATCCTCGAACAGGCAAACCAATGTTAGTGACTTATAATCTATTATGTAAGCACTATGAGAAAGCATAAAGCGGTAAGGCATGGCGTATTCAAATGTTAAATAAAATTAAAATCGTTAAATTAAATTATGCATTGCAACTGATTTGTGCACTTGTAATACTCATATTTGTGTTTGTTCTTTCTATTTTATTAGGAGAGGCGCATATCAATTTGTCAACGATTGCTGCAGCCATATTTCATTATGATCCATCGATTCAAGCACATAATATTATTTCTGAAATTCGTATCCCGCGTAATATTGGAGCGGTATTAGTAGGGATTGCTTTAGCCACATCGGGTGCAGTGATTCAAGGCGTCACAAAAAATGGATTAGCAGACCCCAGTTTAATTGGTTTAAACGCTGGGGCTGCTTTTGCGTTGGCAGTGACTTATGCATTTATCCCCTCTGTGCCTTTTACGGTGCTTATTTTGGCCGGATTTATAGGCGCTATTTTTGGTGGTACAATCGTAATGATGATTGGATCGTCAAGGCGTGATGGATTTAATCCAATGCGGCTGATTCTTGCGGGTGCCGCGGTTAGTGCCCTTTTGACTGCATTAAGTCAAGGGATTGCATTAATTTATCGTCTGAATCAGTCTATTAATTTTTGGAGTGCTGGCGGTGTGTCCGGTACAAACTGGCAACAAATTATGATTAGTGCGCCCATTGTGTTAGTTGTTTTAGCTTTATTTATTCTTATAAGTCGCCAACTGACGATTTTAAGTTTAGGTGAAACGTTGGCAACTGGTTTAGGACAAAATGTAAAATGGATCCGTACACTCGCTTTAGTGCTTTCAATGTTATTAGCGGGTATATCAGTGGCAATGGTAGGTCAGATTGCCTTTATAGGATTGATTGTGCCCCATATCGTACGTTATTTAGTAGGAACTGATTATATTAAAGTACTCCCAATGGCAGCGGTCATGGGTGGAACGTTAGTTCTATTGGCAGATTTAGTTGCAAGATTACTAGGAGAAGCGCCTATGAGTGCTATTATTTCTTTTATAGGTGTCCCTTATTTCTTCTACCTCATTCGAAAAGGGGGTAGTACGATATGATTCATCCAAAATTGAAACGGAAGCAACGCATTGTTTTAGTGACTGCTATTATCGTGCTCTGTTTAGCTATAGTCTGGAATCTCACAACTGGTGAATATGCGATGTCCTATCGTCGTATTATTCAAACGTTTTTAGGCCAAGGCAATGCAGCAGATCAATTGATATTGATTGATTTCCGATTGCCGCGTATGTTGATTACACTTATGGCGGGTATCGCTCTAAGTTTGAGTGGCGTGATTTTACAAAGTGTGACTAAAAATCCATTAGCAGAGCCTGGTATTTTAGGTATTAATGCAGGAAGTGGCTTTGCTATCGCATTGTTTATCGCAATTGGTCAAATTCAAGCAGCTCAGTTTGTTTATGTCTTACCTATCATCAGTATGATAGGCGGACTTTTGACAGCTTTTGCCATTTTCATCTTGAGTTATCAAGGGGATAAAGGTCTTTCTCCAGCAAGTATGGTATTGATTGGTGTCGGGATGTCGACTGCGTTGTCAGGTGCCGCGCTTACGCTGATGTCGACATTTGACAAAGATCAATCTGAATTTATAGCCACTTGGTTGGCAGGCAATATTTGGGGTGATACATGGCCTTTTGTGTTCGCGTTTTTACCTTGGCTTATTATTTTAGTGCCCATTGTTATCTTTAAATCTGAAACTTTAAATATTTTAAATACCAGTGATACGATTGCTAAAAGTGTGGGTGTTCCGCTTAATAAAGCACGTATTTTATTAATTTTGATTGCTGTTCTCTTGTCTAGCGCTGCAGTGTCAGTGGCGGGTGCAATTGGATTTATTGGCTTAATGGGGCCTCATATCGCGAAGTCATTGGTAGGGCCAAGACATCAATTATTTATACCGATTTCAATTGTCATTGGTGCTTTACTGTTGACTGTTTCAGATACATTAGGGAAAATTTTATTACAACCAAGCGGCGTACCAGCAGGTCTCGTCGTAGCTGTGATTGGTGCGCCTTACTTTTTATATTTAATGTATCGAACACGTTCTGTATGATTTCAATCCTTAGACTGAGCGTGATAGATATAAAATATGTTAGAATATAAATATATGAGATGATACGATAAAAATATAACTTAATGTGGCAGGTCAAACTGCAATCTTAATGTAATTATGTTAAGATAGTGGTAAACGGACATAGGCACATTCAGGAGGACAAGCCATGCAAGATTTAATAAAGAAACATGTCTTAAACGGCGAATTTGAAGCGGTAAAAAACTTAATGTCTGCAACTGACTTTTTAGCTTTTGAAGAAGCGTATATCTCTAGTGCCCATGAGGAAGAAAGTGTCATGTATTATACATGTTTGCTTGATATGATTAAAGCGGAAGAAACAGCTGAAATTCATGATTTAGCTTTCTTATTACTTGTATATCCATTAAGTGATGTGCCAGGCGCATTAGATGCTGCATATTACCATGCTAAATCATCAATTGATTTGACTGAAGGTAAAGAAGTAAAAAGTTTATTACAAATGTTACTGTTGCATGCAATTCCAGAGCCTGTTATTTCTGATAAAAAGGCTTTTAGTGTTGCAAAACAAATCTTAAAGCTTGATCCAAATAATAAAGTGGCTAGAAATGTATTGAAAGAAACAGCGAAACGTATGGATCAAGTGGTGGTTGATTTTGATCAGTTAAATAATTATAAAGATGCATAAAGCAATGTACGATTGTCAACAGATGTATAAACGAGACGGAAATCTTATCCAACAAGATTTCTGTCTCGTTTTTTTATATTATCTGGAATGGAAGCGTGAAAAAATCATTATTTCTATCCCCGGTTTATATCTTAATCAATAGAATTTTTTATTTTAAGATATGTAAAGATTGAAGTTTAAAGCAGGATTTTTGAAATTCAAATGCGTATAAAATATTCTAAAAGTGTACATAAAAACTTTTAGGCTCAAAAAATACCTGTAAAATTTTAAGAATTCTATGAAATCTTTTGTTGAATCTATTCATAAT
>NZ_PPQN01000053.1 GCF_002901995.1 Staphylococcus coagulans
TTTGATATTAAAAAAGCACAAATATCTCTATAATTGTAAGTGCCTAAACCAACGATTAAGGAGATATTGTGCCTATGTGTAATGATATATCAGAAATGATTAAAATAAAAGCGAAAAATTTAAAATATTATTGGTAATTTTTTTAGCACCTCAAGTTTGAGTATATTAGAAAAATGGTAATTCTTTGCTCGCTTCGATAATATCCTGAGTATAAAAAAACTGCTTGCCTTGTCCAGTATATGCGGGTTCTAAAATCATATTTGTCATTGATGCGTAAAGCCATTTGGGGTGAATCCCACTGTTTAAAATTTCTTGAAATTCTTGAAAGTCTTTATCCCAATCTAATTGAATCTCCATCTATATCATCACCTCCATAAAAAATATAGAACATATGTACGTATTTTAAAAGGGCTAGCCATGAAATTTCTGACGTCCCCCAAGAAGTTCGTTATAATAGATGTATTAAATTTGAGTAAGTTAATAAATGTGTAAAGGAGGGATTGAAGTATGTCTTATCAACCATTAAGACAAAAAATGAAATCATGGGGGCAAAGTGTTCCCATTTCCATGCATGTTCCAGGTCATAAAAATGGAACAATTGGTGATCTTTCTTTCACAAAACCGCAATATGATGTAACGGAGATAACAGGATTTGATGATTTACATCATGCAGATGATGTTTTATATCAAAGTATGCAGACTTTAGACCAGCACCCGAATTATAAAGGGTATTATTTAGTGAATGGGACGACGAGTGGTATTTTAGCGGTTATTCATGCGTTTGCCAATCGAAAAGGCACAGTGAGTATCGCTAGAAATGTACATAAATCGGTATTTAATGCGCTAGATATTGGTGGGCAAAGTGCTAATATCATGCCAACGTCAATGAGTGCACAAACCAATCAGTATCTTGTGCCAGAGGTTAATACGTCAATTAAAACGGACTATAAATTAGGTGTTGTGACATATCCGAATTATTATGGTGAGACGTATGATATCGGAAAAGTAATTCGAGATTATCACGCGATTAGTGTGCCAGTCCTTGTAGATGAGGCACATGGCGCACATTTTGGTTTGGATGGTTTTCCAGATTCAAGTATGAATGATGACGCTGATTATGTCGTGCAATCTTATCACAAAACACTACCAAGTTTAACCATGAGTTCTATATTATGGATACATAAGGATGCACCTTACCGTGCTCAAATAGAATTACTCTTGCAAACTTTCCAATCTTCTAGTCCTTCATACTTGTTATTAGAAAGTTTAGAGTCAGCACAAACTTTTTATCGACACTACCAAAGTGACTATTTTTTTAAAAAGCGTGAAATATTGATTGAAAAGTTAAAAGAAAGCGCCTTTGAGGTTATAGAGTCACAAGACCCGCTTAAACTGGTGATTCGTTGTAAAGGGTGGTCTGGTCAAGAAATTCAGGCACTCATGGAAGAAAATGCAATCTATGTTGAATTAGCTGACGAACAGTCCGTTTTATGGGTTTTACCCTTATGGCATGTTGATGATCGTTATCCTTTTGCGTTGTTGTTACAACGTATAGCAAGAATGAAAATAGGCGCTGTTAGGGAAATAACTCAGCATGGACAGGCGCCAATGCTTTACAGTCAAGCAGGAGAATACAATGCGGTGGCACCCAATTCATTTGTTGAGATGTCTTTTGAACATGCATATGGCAAAATATTAGCGGCACATTTAATTCCGTATCCGCCTGGTGTACCTTCATTATTAAGGGGCGAAAAAATGACTAAAGATATGATAAAATTAATTCATTATTGGCAAACACGTGGGATACGCGTTGAAGGCCTTACAAATGGAAAAATTAAAGTAGAGGATGAGTAAAATGGGCCGATTTATCACGATTGAAGGACCAGAAGGATCGGGGAAAACAACAGTACTCGAAGCTGTGGTTAAACAGTTGTCACGTGATTATGATGTCGTGGCGACACGCGAACCAGGCGGTGTGGAAACAGCAGAAAAAATTCGTCAAATATTGTTAAACGGCGATAGCATGGATGGTCGAACTGAAGCATTGTTGTTTGCTGCTGCAAGACGAGAGCATCTTGTCGCAAAAGTTTTGCCTGCATTAGCAAAAGGACAATTAGTGATTTGTGATCGTTTTATTGATAGTTCTTTAGCGTATCAGGGTTATGCGCGTGAAATCGGGGTAAAAGGAGTACAAACTATTAATGACTTTGCGATAGAAGGACGTTATCCAGATTTAACGATATACCTCGATATTCCAGCAGCAGTTGGACGAGAACGAATTGAACGTAATCAACGCGAGCAAAATCGTTTAGATAAAGAAAGTATGTTATTCCATGAACGTGTAATCGAAGGGTATCAACATATTATCAAGCAAGATCCAACGCGTTTTGCAGTAATTGATGCCAGTCAACCGATTGAGGCAGTCGTTGATGCATCAGTAAAAGCCATTTTACAGCAATTGGCAGATTAAAAAGTCATTCAGTTGTTTACTTAGGATTGAAGTGAAGCAGTGATACGAGATATGTTATAATATACGCTAAGAGGTGTTTGTAAAAATGAAAATGATTATAGCGATTGTTCAAGATCAAGATAGCCAAGAACTTTCGGATAAACTTGTTGAAAACAATTTTCGTGCGACGAAATTAGCGACAACAGGTGGTTTTTTGCGAGCTGGAAATACGACATTTTTAAGTGGTGTTGATGACGATAGAGTTGATGAAATACTAGAAGTTATCGGTGGCACATGTGGTAATAGAGAACAACTTGTATCACCAATCACACCAATGGGCGGAAGTGCTGATTCGTATATTCCTTATCCTGTAGAAGTCGAAGTCGGTGGCGCAACTGTCTTTGTAATGCCAGTAGAATCATTCCATCAATTTTAGAATAAAATGGAGGTTGTGACAGTGTTGGCGAGCAAAATTCGTTTACGTTGTTTCAACCTTTTTGTTTTTTTGCCTGTATCAAGTATGACTTACATGAGTAGTAGCTCAGTTTAAATTACAAGTTATTTCTTCGTCATACATCATGGAATTAAGTAAAAACAGCCTAAAGTGTGTTAAGATGTCAGGATTCATTTTCATAAAGGAGCGCAAAGTTTCATGGAAGTAATTGATCAATTAAAAAAAGCGTATCATAATCAAAAGCTGTCACATGCCTATTTATTCGAAGGTGACGATGCGGAAACGATGAAAACAACGGCAATGGATTTTGCGCAATTTATCTTATGTCAAGATCAAGCGCAATGTAGGAACAAAGTAACTGAGCATAATCATCCTGACTTTCAATACGTGATGACAGACGAAGCAACGATAAAAAAAGAGCAAGTTGAGGCGCTCGTTCATCATATGAATCAGTTACCCATTGAAGGGGATTTTAAAGTCTATGTGATTCAAGATTTTGAAAAATTAACGGTACAAGGTGAAAATAGTATTCTCAAATTTTTAGAAGAACCGCCTCAAAAGACGATTGCGGTGATTATGTCCACAAAGCCAGAGCAAATCTTAGATACGATTCACTCTCGGTGCCAACACGTGTATTTTAAACCGATGTCCAGAGCTACGTTCGCGTCGCGTTTAATGGCGCACGATGAAACTGTCACAAAACCGATAGCAGAGTTACTCAGTACATATACGACACAAATTGAAGTGGCGATGCAACTTAATCAGGATTTCGAACTGTCACCTTTCCGCAAGGTATTGTTGCAGTGGTGTTACCGTTTAGTGAAGCAGCGCGAAATGGCGCTAATCGGAGTTGTTGAATTACTCAAGCATGCTAAAAATAGACAGCTCCAATTGATGGCATTATCTGGAATTAATGCCTACTTTCAAGATTTATTGTATGTTAAAACAAAGATGTCCGAGCGCATTACGTTTTCTGGCATGACAGAAGAGTACGAAACGTTAGCCACACAAATGAGCTATCGTCATTTAACATATATTATTGAACAAATTACTGAGGCGCACAAAAAACTCAATCAAAATGTGAATCCAACGTTAGTATTTGAACAAATTGCAATTAAGGTGAAGGGGTGACGCTTATGCACTTTGTCGCAGGTGTATATTTTGAAAAAGCAAACGTATTAGAATATTATGAGCCAATTGACACGCCATTAACAGAGGGGCAATATGTGGTTGTAGAATCTAAGCGAGGACACGAACTCGGTGTGATTAAACATCTACCAAGAGCGGTGTCAGATCAAGATGTGACCCTACCTTTAAAGCCTATATTAAGAGTCGCTGCTGAGGAAGATTTATCCTGTTATGAAAAAAATGCGCAAGATGCGGATCGTGCTTTAGAGATGTGTAAAGGTTTTGTTGATCAATTGGAATTAGATATGCGTGTTGTGAACTGTGAATATATTCTTGACCGCACTAAAATTATTTTTAATTTTACAGCGGATGAGCGTATCGATTTCCGAAAACTAGTGCGTATGTTAGCGCAACGCTTAAAAACACGAATTGAATTGCGCCAAATCGGGGTGCGTGATGAAGCGAAGTTACTCGGAGGGATTGGACCATGTGGCCGTTCATTGTGCTGTGCCACTTTTTTAGGAGATTTCGAGCCGGTATCGATTAAAATGGCAAAAGATCAAAATTTATCACTCAATCCTACTAAAATCTCTGGTGCATGTGGGCGTTTAATGTGTTGTTTGAAGTATGAAAATGATTATTACGAAACAGCAAGAGCACATTTGCCCGACGTAGGAGAGCGTATTCAAACACCAGAAGGTCAAGGAGAAGTCGTCGGTTTAAATATTATTGATGTGTCTATGCAAGTCCGTCTTGACGGAATGGAACAACTGACAGAATACCATATTGAAGAATTAGAAACTTTAAAGTAGGGAGGTTCATCTGTTGGATCGAAATGAACTATTCGACCGATTAATGCGACTAGAAAAAAATGTAGCGCGTATTCATGAGGATATGCAAGAGTTAAAAGCTTTAACTGTTGAACTCGTAGAAGAAAATGTGGCATTACAAATTGAAAATGATAATTTTAAAGCTTTGATGCAGCAAGAGGAAGAGGAGAACATCGAAACGCCCATTGAAGAAACGCGCAATGCAACCTCACAGCCCACTAAAAAACAACTACAAAGTCGGGAATATTTTGCCAAATTGTATCATGAAGGTTTTCATATTTGTCATGATGTATTTGGAAAGCATCGCCACGGCGAGGATTGTATGTTTTGTTTGAATGTGCTTAATGACAAATGAGGTGAAAATAAGAACCATGCTACAAACAGGTGAAAGATTAGACTATTTAATTCGAGAAGACTTGCGCATTATTCAAAATGATGCAGTCTTTTCTTTTTCTACAGATGCGCTGTTGCTCGGTCATTTTACAAAGGTTAAAAAGAGAGATCGTATTTTAGACATGTGTTCAGGCAATGGTGTCATTCCATTGTTGCTCTCGGCGAAAGGTCTTAACCTCATTACAGGGGTAGAAATTCAGCCCCAACTCGTTGATATGGCGCGTCGCAGTGTTGCATATAATCAATTAGATGAACGCATCACAATGCTTGAGATGGACATTAATCACTTGATTGAAACATTTCAACCCGCGCAGTTTGATTTGATTACTTGCAATCCACCTTATTTTAAAGCAAATCAAGCGCATCAACACCAAATTGAAGCGCATAAAATTGCGCGACATGAAATCTTTTGTACTTTAGACGATTGCTTTCGAGTTGCAAAGCATTTACTAAAAGAGGGTGGACGTATTGTAATGGTTCATCGTGCAGAACGTTTGCTTGATCTTTTTGAAGCAATGCGTCGACACCGTATTGAACCGAAGCAACTCCACATGGTTTACAGTAAACCTGGGCAATCTGCGCAAACCATTGTCGTTGAAGGTCGAAAAGGCGGACGGCAAGGTCTAAAGATTTCCCCGCCTTTTTATGTATACGATGAAAATCAACAATATACGCCTGAAATGCGAGAGGTGTATTATGGATAAACATTATATCTACATTGTTCAATGTAAAGATGCTTCACTTTATACCGGATATACGAACAACTTAGCAGCGCGAATCGCCAAACATAATGAAGGAAAAGGCGCAAAATATACAAAAAGCCGACGTCCTGTTCAATTGCGTTATTATGAAACGTTTGAAACAAAATCAGCAGCACTTAAGCGTGAATGTGCGATTAAAAAAATGACACGGCAACAAAAAATCCAACTCATTGAGGAGTGATGAAATGGGAAGCTTATATTTGGTAGGAACGCCCATAGGAAATTTAGATGATATGACTTTTCGAGCTATCGATATTTTAAAACAAGTAGATTTAATTGCGTGTGAAGATACACGTGTTACTAAAAAGTTATGTCATCATTTTGAGATAGAGACGCCTTTGAAATCTTACCATGAGCATAATAAGCAGCGTGTGACAGAAAGTCTTATCGAAAAGCTCTGTGCCGGAGATGATATTGCACTTGTGTCAGATGCAGGTTTACCTTTGATTTCTGATCCTGGTTATGAATTGGTCGTACGTGCACGCGAAGAAAACGTTAATGTTATCCCTATTCCGGGAGCCAATGCCGGACTGACAGCACTTATGGCAAGTGGGTTGCCATCATTTACATATACTTTTCTTGGTTTTCTACCCCGTAAAACACGCGAAAAGATAGAAGTGCTTGAAAAAAGAATGTTTCAAGAGAGTACTTTATTATTGTATGAATCGCCACACCGTGTAAAAGAAACACTAGAGGCAATTGCTAAGGTGGATAATCAGCGTATGATGACAGTGGCAAGAGAATTAACAAAGAAATTTGAACAAATTCAAACAGGCCGGGTGGACGATTTAATTGCCCAATTAGACGATACAATCCCGTTGCGTGGTGAGTTTGTATTAATTATTGAGGGTGCAATGGCAAAGGCCTCTACATCATGGTTTGAGGATATGACGATTGAAGCGCATGTGAATTATTATATTGATCAAAATATGAAACCTAAACAAGCAATCAAGCATGTAGCGCAAGATCGTCAAATGTCGAGTAAAGAAGTTTATAATATTTTCCACAACATCAATTAAACTCATTTTAGTACAATAGGGATTGAATTGTAACATTGAAAATAAAACGAAATTTAGATATATTAGATAAGATAAGAATTGAGGAGGAGCGCTGATGGTGAAAGAGACATTTTATATTACTACACCGATCTACTATCCGAGTGGTAATTTACACATCGGGCATGCATATTCAACAGTTGCGGGTGACGTGATTGCTCGATATAAACGCTTGCAAGGCTTTGATGTTCGCTATTTAACTGGAACAGACGAGCACGGTCAAAAGATTCAAGAAAAAGCTCAAAAAGCAGGGAAGTCAGAACTCGACTACCTTGATAGTATGATCAAAGACATTAAAGCATTATGGGAAAAATTGGATATTTCTAACGATGATTTTATCCGAACAACTGAGCGTCGTCATGCAGAAGTGGTAGAAAAGATATTTGAAAAATTATTGGCGCAAGGCGATATTTATTTAGGAGAATATGAAGGATGGTATTCGGTTCCAGATGAAACTTTTTACACAGAAACACAATTAGTAGAGCCAGTTTATGAAAATGGCAAAATTGTAGGTGGTAAAAGCCCAGATTCTGGACATGAAGTGGAATTAGTCAAAGAGGAAAGCTACTTCTTTAAATTGTCGAAATATACGGATCGCTTGTTAGAATTTTATGATCAGCATCCAGAATTTATACAACCACCATCTCGTAAAAATGAAATGATTAACAATTTCATTAAGCCTGGATTAGAAGATTTAGCTGTTTCACGTACTTCTTTTAACTGGGGGGTGAAAGTTCCATCCAACCCAAAACATGTTGTTTACGTTTGGTTAGATGCGCTTGTTAACTACATTTCGGCGTTAGGTTATTTAACAGAAGACGATACATTATTCCGTAAGTATTGGCCAGCAGATATTCATTTAATGGCAAAAGAAATCGTTCGTTTCCATTCGATAATTTGGCCAATTATTTTAATGGCTTTAGATTTACCGCTTCCTAAAAAGGTTTTTGCACATGGTTGGGTTTTAATGAAAGACGGCAAAATGAGTAAATCTAAAGGGAATGTCATGGATCCAAATGTGTTAATTGATCGTTATGGTTTAGATGCGACACGTTACTATTTAATGCGTGAGCTCCCATTTGGTTCTGACGGTGTTTTCACACCAGAAGCCTTTATTGATCGCACAAACTTTGATTTGGCGAATGACTTAGGAAACCTTGTAAACCGCACAATTTCAATGATCAACAAGTATTTCGATGGCAAACTTCCAGCATATCAAGGACCTATGCACGAAGTTGATCAAGAAATGGAACAAATGGCTTTAGATACAGTTGAAGTGTATCATGATCATATGGAAAAACTTCAATTTTCAGTTGCATTGTCAACGGTTTGGAAGCTCATTAGCCGTACGAATAAATATATTGATGAAACAACGCCATGGATTTTAGCGAAAGATCCTGAACAAAAAGAAGCGCTGGGCAGTGTGATGGCACACTTAGTAGAGAATATACGTTTCGCAGCTGTCTTATTACGACCGTTTTTAACACATGCACCATATCAAATTTTTGATCAATTGAATATTAATAGCGAGAAACTTCATGACTTTGAAAGTCTCGGGCGCTATGGTCTTTTGACGGAGCCTATCATAGTGACAAGCCAACCGAAGCCTATTTTCCCAAGATTGGATGTAGAGGCTGAAGTTAGCTATATTAGAGAATCAATGCAACCACCAAAACAAGCGGCAGAAACGCAAGTAGAAGAGACATCAAAACCACAAATTGATATTAAAGCTTTTGATAAAGTTGAGATTAAAGCTGCAACAATTATTGACGCAGAAAATGTTAAAAAATCAGATAAGCTTCTCAAAATTCAAGTGGATCTTGGGCATGAGAAACGTCAAATTGTTTCAGGCATTGCACAATTTTACCAGCCTGATGATATCATTGGTAAAAAAGTCGCTGTCGTTACAAACTTAAAACCTGCAAAATTAATGGGGCAAAAATCTGAAGGTATGATTTTATCCGCTGAAAAAGATGATGTCTTAACATTAATTAGCTTACCGAATGCGGTACCGAACGGCGCAATCATTAAATAAATGGCACGCAAAGCGTAATGCATAGAAACGTTTTTGACAGTGTATGCGTGATGCGAGCAAGGTTCTAATTCAAGTTGATGATATCTATCTAATCGCTAATGCAATGAGTGAGACGACAAAATCGAACGGAGTAGATTTTGATTACGTCTCACTCTTTCGTTTATGATGAGAGGCGGAAGGTTAGCCCAACTTTATCGCGGATAGATTCATTTTCAACGATTTAACAGGAACTATACGTATTGACTGGTGTGTTTCTTAAAGTCAATGACACGGGTATAGAATTTTGAAATGAAATAGAAAACAGAGGAATCAAATGATAAGGAGGATGAACAATGCTTATAGATACACATGTACATTTAAATGCAGATCAATATGATGAAGATTTAGAAGAAGTGATACAACGCGCACTAGACGCAGGGGTAGACCGTATGTTTGTCGTAGGATTCGATACAAAAACGATTGAACGTGCGATGCAATTAATCGATGCATACGATTTTATTTACGCTATTATTGGTTGGCATCCGGTTGATGCCATTGATTTTACAGATGAGCGTTTAGAATGGATTGAAGAACTTTCAAAGCATCCTAAAGTGATCGGGATTGGAGAAATGGGATTAGACTATCATTGGGATAAATCGCCAAAAGACGTACAAAAAGAAGTTTTTCGTAAGCAAATTGCATTAGCTAAGCGCGTGAAATTACCGATTATTATCCATAATCGAGAAGCGACACAAGACTGTATTGATATTTTAATGGAGGAACATGCCGAAGAGGTCGGCGGTATTATGCATAGTTTTAGTGGTTCTCCAGAAATTGCTGATATCGTAACGAATAAATTGAACTTTTATATTTCGTTAGGTGGTCCTGTGACTTTCAAAAATGCGAAGCAACCGAAAGAAGTAGCGAAGCACGTGTCGCTTGACCGTTTATTAGTTGAGACAGATGCGCCATACTTATCACCTCACCCATATAGAGGTAAACGAAATGAGCCGGCGCGTGTCACGCTAGTGGCTGAGCAAATTGCGGATTTACGAGGCATTTCATATGAAGAAGTGGCCGCACAAACAACTCAAAATGCAGAACGCTTATTCGGATTGAAATAGGTCGGTTCATAGAAGATAAAGAAGGTGCAGCGTTGAAAATTAATGAATTTGTTGTTGTAGAAGGGCGAGATGATACTGAACGCGTAAAAAGAGCGGTTGACTGCGATACCATTGAAACAAATGGCAGTGCCATAGATTCACAGACTTTAGATGTCATACGTCAAGCTCAAGAAACAAGAGGTGTCATCGTTTTAACTGACCCTGATTTCCCGGGTGACAAAATACGGACGACTATACGTGAAGCGGTACCCGGTGTGAAACATGCGTTTATCGACCGTGATAAAGCTAAAAATAGGCGGGGTAAAATAGGCGTCGAGCACGCCGACTTTGAAACAATACGTGAAGCATTGATGCACGTTTCTTCGCCGCTATCAGAAGCACAAGAAACGATAGATAAAACCGTGCTAATTGAATTAGGATTAATCATTGGGCCAGATGCACGTCGCCGACGAGATCTTCTAGGGAGACGTTTGCATATTGGTCATTCCAATGGAAAGCAATTATTAAAAAAACTCAATGCCTTTGGTTATACAGAAGAAGATGTAAGAAGGGCATTAGGGGAAGAGGAGTAAATCTATGCATGATAAAGATATTGCAACACCATCGAGAACACGTGCATTATTAAATCAATATGGTTTTAACTTCAAAAAAAGTTTAGGTCAGAACTTTTTAATAGATGTGAATATTATTCATCGCATTATTGATGCAAGTGGCATTGATGCAACGACGGGCGTCATTGAAATTGGGCCCGGGATGGGATCGCTAACAGAACAATTAGCAAAAAAAGCGAAGCATGTTTTAGCCTTTGAAATTGATCAAAGATTAATCCCTGTATTAAAAGATACATTATCACCCTATCCCAATGTTACAGTCATCAATGAAGATATTTTGAAAGCAAATGTCTCAGAGGCGATGCAGACGTATTTATCGAAATGTGAAAAAATAATGGTTGTCGCTAATTTGCCGTATTATATTACGACGCCAATTCTACTCCGACTATTAGAGCAAGATTTGAATATTGATGGTTACGTGGTCATGATGCAAAAAGAGGTGGGTGAGCGTTTAAATGCGCAAGTGGGCTCTAAAGCATATGGTTCTTTATCAATAGTAACCCAGTATTATACAGAAACATCGAAAGTTCTGACCGTTCCGAAAACGGTCTTTATGCCACCACCTAATGTAGATTCTATTGTCGTTAAATTAATGAAGCGCCAATATCCACTTGTCGAAGTGAAAAATGAGCAAGCGTTTTTCAAAATGGCAAAAGGTGCATTCAGTCAGAGACGTAAAACGATTTTCAACAATTATCAGAATCTCTTTGATGATGGAAAAGCGCAGCGGAATGAAATTTTACAATGGTTAGAAAAAGCTAGAATTGATCCGAAACGACGCGGGGAAACATTGTCAATACAAGAATATGCACGATTGTATGAAGAATTGGAAAATTTCCCTCAATTAACATTCTAAATTTGTTGACATTGGCACGCCACCTTGCTAAAATTAAAATTTTATTTGACGCATCTTACTCAATTGTGTTATAATACACTTGTAGCGAGGTGGAGCAATATGCCAAAATCTATTGGAGACATCAAAAATTCTCTTGATTGTCAATTAGGAAATCGTATTGTACTTAAAGCTAATGGAGGTCGTAAAAAAACAATTGAACGTTGTGGCGTTCTTACTGAAACGTATCCATCAGTGTTCGTTGTTGAATTAGACCCTGAGAAACATAATTTTGAGCGTGTATCTTACACGTATGCTGACGTTTTGACTGAAAACGTTCAAGTTTCATTTGTAGAAGAAGAACTTCAACAAGAAGCAATTGCGCAATAATATATGTCTGTCATATAAGGATAAATCTACATAATGGCCATTCTACTTAATAGGTAGTATGGTCTTTTTTAGTATGGAATTCTATTTGTTAGATAGTGTTGAGTGCACTAATGTTGATGGTAAACCTAAGAGAGCGCAGTAGCTGACTGGATTGAACATCGCATTTCAAGCATGTTCAACCCTAGTCAACCTTGCCGGGGCAGGACGACGAAATCAAATAGATTTCTGTCCTGCATGATAAGAGTGCGAAAGAAATAAAAAGCGCAGTAGCTGACTGGATTGAACAT
>NZ_PPQN01000054.1 GCF_002901995.1 Staphylococcus coagulans
CCTTATTTGTCCACGCCACTAGAAGATGGGGCTGACATCGTCTTACATTCTGCGACGAAGTATATCGGAGGTCATAACGATGTACTAGCAGGTGTCGTCACTGTTAAAGATCCTGTTCTAGCTGAACAATTTACGCAACTACATAATATGATTGGCGCTACCCTAGCACCTATTGATAGTTATTTGTTGCAACGTGGACTGAAGACATTACATTTACGCGTGGAACGTGCACAACAGAATGCGCAACGTCTCGCAGAGCGATGTCAACAATTGGAAGGGATTGCCGAAGTGTTGTACAGCGGGCGAACAGGGATGTTAAGTTTACGCCTTGCGCCTAATTATCAAGTGGCTGCGTTGTTACAACATATCCAAGTTTGCCGTTTTGCAGAAAGTTTAGGTGGAACTGAAACATTTATCACTTTTCCTTATACACAAACCCATGTCGATATGCCAGATGATGAAAAAGATAGACGCGGTATCGATCAACATTTAATACGTTTATCCATTGGTATTGAAGCTTACGAAGATATTGAAAATGATTTAATCCAAGCACTTGAGAAATCTAAGGAGGGTGTTCTTTATGAAGCGCACGAAACAAACTGAATTAATCCATGATACGAACAGAGGCCACAAATATAAAAGCGCCAATATCCCACTTTATTACTCTTCTACTTATCATCAACAAGAGTTGGGTGGCCCTTACGAATATGATTACGCCAGAAGTGGCAATCCTAATCGTGAGCTGCTTGAAACAAAATTAGCTCAGTTAGAAAATGGTCAGTTTGGATATGCTTTTAACTCTGGTATCGCAGCGATTACAGCTGTTTTCCTAACATTGCAAGCAGGTGATCATGTAATTTTACCTGATGACGTCTATGGTGGGACATTTCGATTAACTGAAAGCATCTTGTCTCGTTTTAATATTTCATTTACTACGGTCAATGCTGAAGATATTAACGAGATTCGTAAAGCGATTCGTCCTTCAACACGATTGATTTATGTTGAAACGCCTTCTAACCCTTTATTTAAAATTACTGATATTAGACAAGTGGCACAACTTGCTAAAGAATATGGCATTACAGTTGCTGTTGATAATACATTTATGACGCCTCTTGGACAGAATCCTTTAGATCTCGGTGCTGACATTGTCATTCATAGCGCTACGAAGTTTTTAGGTGGACATAGTGATGTTATCGCTGGTGCCGTCATTACCAATGATAAAGCAATTGCCGACGCACTTTATTTAATTCAAAACGGCACAGGTAGTGGTTTATCTGTATACGACAGTTGGACGCTGACCCAGCACATTAAAACGTTGGATGTTCGTTTTCAACAATCAGTTAAAAATGCTAAAGAAGTCTGTCGCTTTTTAGAACAACATCCAGCCATTTCGTACGTCTATTACCCAGGAAATAGCACCGTTCATCTGCAACAAGCCCATAGTGGCGGTGCCGTTCTCGGATTTCGCTTAAAAGATGAGTCCTACGCGCAACAATTTGCTGAAAAACTCACGATTCCACTTGTGTCATTAAGTTTAGGTGGCGTTGAAACGATTCTTTCTCACCCGAACACCATGTCACATGCGAGCATTCCAGAGGATATTCGTGAAGCACGAGGGATTACATTCGGTTTATTCCGATTAAGTGTCGGTATAGAAAATGTTGAAGAATTAATCGCGGATTTAGATGATGCATTAAAGGAGGGATATGATGAGTCGGTTGTTAAAAGCGCTACAAAACAACGTTCTAGTGGCTGATGGTGCAATGGGAACGATTCTTTACTCTGAAGGCTTAGATACCTGTCCAGAAGCATATAACCTGACGCACCCTGAAAAGGTCGAGCATATTCATCGCTCTTACATCGAAGCTGGTGCAGATGTCATTCAAACGAATACGTATGGTGCCAATTTCGAAAAGTTGCAACCTTTTGGACTCGAACATAAAGTAAAGGCCATTCATCAAGCAGCAGTAGCCATTGCGAAACGGGCTGCCCGTCCTGACACGTTTATTTTAGGTACTGTAGGTGGTTTTAGAGGTGTAAAGCAAGGTGAGCTATCCTTGTCTGCCATTCAATACCATACAGAAATTCAAGTCGATACACTTATCGAATCAGGTGTAGACGGGCTGTTGTTTGAAACCTATTATGATTTAACTGAGTTAATTAGAGTCATTACTCAAACCCGTCAAAATTACAATATTCCAATCATTGCCCAACTCACAGCTTCCAATACGAATTACTTAAGAGATGGTACTGAAATTAATGACGCGTTACAGCAAATCGTTGCTGCTGGCGCAAATGTTGTCGGCTTGAACTGCCATCATGGGCCACACCATATGAAACACTCGTTTAGTCATATTGCACTACCGGACAAAGCGTATCTCTCCTGTTACCCGAATGCGAGTTTACTCGATTTGGATCAGCATACGTTTAAATATAGTGATAATGCCCAATATTTTGGTGATACGGCGCAACAACTGATCCAAGAAGGTGTCCGCTTGATTGGAGGCTGTTGTGGTACGACACCAGAACATATACGGCACATCAAATCTGCCGTAAAAGGACTTAAACCGATACAAAATAAAAAGGTTATCCCTATTGATAAAAAAAGAGAGACGTTAGCCCAAAATCAGCATCAACTTAATTTAGCTGATCGGGTTCGGCAAAAACCAACAATCATTGTTGAACTCGATACGCCTAAACACCTAGATACAACGAAATTTTTTAACAATGTCAAAGCTTTAGATGAAGCGAATATTGATGCAGTCACTTTAGCAGACAACTCCCTTGCGACAGTGCGTATTTCAAATATTGCAGCAGCAAGTTTGATTAAGCAACGATTTGATATTGAACCCCTCGTTCATATTACATGTCGGGATCGTAACCTCATTGGCTTGCAATCCCATCTACTCGGATTGTCGCTTTTAGGCATTCATGAGATTCTTGCGATTACGGGCGACCCTTCTAAAATCGGTCATTTACCTGGTGCGACCAATGTTTACGATGTGAACTCAAAAGGTCTGACTGAACTCGCACTCAAATTTAATAAAGGCATCAA
This sequence comes from Staphylococcus coagulans, assembly GCF_002901995.1. GTDB lineage: Bacteria > Bacillota > Bacilli > Staphylococcales > Staphylococcaceae > Staphylococcus > Staphylococcus coagulans. The sequence goes on from NZ_PPQN01000054.1 coordinate 3,056, forward strand.
TACGGATGGTGATGCGCTGAAAACAACGACACAATTCAACATCGCTGGTGGTTTCGACCCACACGTAAGAAACATTAAAGCCGCTGTACGCAAAATGGAAACAAAAATCGAAAGCGGAATGAGTTACTTTATTACGCAACCTGTATTTTCAAAAGAAAAAATTATTGAAATTTATGAAGCAACAAAGCACCTCAATGTCCCTATTTTTATAGGTGTCATGCCGATTACAAGTTACAATAATGCTTTATTTCTACATAATGAGGTGCCTGGTATCAAAATGTCAGAAGAGATACTCGAGCAATTTAAAGCAGTAGCAAGTGACAAAGAAGCAACCTACCAACTTAGCATTTCACTTTGCAAGTCAATCATTGATACAGTTCACACATATTTTAATGGTCTCTATTTAATCACACCTTTTGAACGTGTGGACTATTCACTAGAACTTGCAGCTTATTCAAAATCAATTACACAAACCCATCAGGAGGCGATATTATGACAATTAAAACAACAAACTTAGGATTCCCAAGACTTGGACGTAAACGTGAATGGAAAAAGGCGATTGAAAGCTACTGGAATAAAAAAATCACTAAAGAAGAATTAGATAGCCAATTACAAAATTTACATCGTGAAAACTTATTACTACAAAAGCATTATGGTCTAGATAGTGTGCCTGTCGGTGACTTTTCACTTTATGATCATATCTTAGATACTTCGTTACTCTTTAATATCATTCCTGAACGTTTTCAAGGCCGTGAAGTGAATGACGATCTCCTTTTTGACATTGCTCGTGGGAACAAAGAGAATGTCGCAAGTGCATTAATTAAATGGTTTAACACGAACTATCACTATATCGTACCTGAATGGGACAATGTCTCTCCTAAAGTAGGTAAAAATACATTACTTGAACGCTTTAATTACGCAAAATCGCTACACATTAATGCGCATCCTGTTATTGTCGGACCGATTACTTTCGTCGCACTTTCGAAAGGTGGCAATCAATCGTTCGAAGACAAAGTTCGTACTTTATTACCGCTTTATATCGAAGTTTTTGAATCACTCATTCAAGCTGGCGCAGAGTTGATTCAAGTGGATGAACCTATATTAGTCACTGATAAAAGCACTGAACTTGAAGCGATTACTCAAGAAGCTTATCAAGCATTTGCAGATGCTGAAGTGGCGCAAAAGCTCATTATCCAAACTTATTTCGAACGTGCCAATGTTAAGTTTTTAAGCGATTTACCTGTAAAAGGGATTGGTCTTGATTTCGTACATGATCACGGGCATAACCTTCGACAAATTGAAAATGGCGATCTTGATTCCTCAAAAACTTTATTTGCAGGTGTCATTGACGGACGAAATGTATGGGCTGCAGATGTGGAAGCTAAGAAAGCACTCATCGAAAAATTATCTCAATATTCCGACGACTTGTACATTAACCCATCTTCTTCCCTACTACTCGTTCCTGTATCACTAGACGACGAGACATTAGATGAAACTGTACGCGATGGATTAAGCTTTGCGACTGAAAAATTAGAAGAATTAGCAGCTTTAAAAAATGCAATTAACAATAACCAAACAGAACAATATGATAAATCACATGCGCAATATACACGTTTCCAAAGCCAAGACTTCAAAAACCTTGACTATGATTTTGAAAGCGTCCGTTCTCAACGTGCTTCTGCTTTTTCTGAGCGAAAAGTATTACAACAACGTCGCTTAAACTTACCTGATTTACCAACAACAACAATCGGGTCATTTCCACAATCACCTGAAGTTCGAAAACAGCGTGCAGACTGGAAAAATAAACGTATTACAGATGAAGCTTACGATACATTTTTAAAGAATGAGATTAAACGTTGGATTGAAATTCAAGAAGAAATTGGTTTAGACGTTTTTGTACATGGTGAATTTGAACGAAATGACATGGTTGAATTCTTTGGTGAAAAATTACAAGGCTTCCTTGTGACACGTTTCGGATGGGTTCAATCTTATGGCTCTCGTGCCGTTAAACCACCTATCATTTACGGTGATGTAAAATGGACTGCACCATTAACTGTTAAAGAAACGGTTTATGCGCAAAGTTTAACAGACAAACCTGTAAAAGGAATGCTTACGGGTCCAGTAACCATCTTAAACTGGTCATTTGAACGTGTAGATATCCCGCGTGCAACGGTTCAAGATCAAATTGCACTCGCAATTAATGAAGAAGTTTTAGCGTTGGAAAAAGCCGGCATTCAAGTCATTCAAGTGGATGAACCTGCATTGCGCGAAGGCTTACCTTTACGTCAAGAATTCCATGCTGCTTATTTAGAGAAAGCGGTCCATAGTTTCAAACTCGCGACATCTTCCGTTGCAGATGAGACGCAAATTCATACGCATATGTGTTATTCGCAATTCGGACAGATTATCCATGCGATTCATGACCTAGATGCAGATGTGATTTCAATTGAAACATCAAGAAGTCACGGTGATTTGATTAAAGACTTTGAAGATATTAACTATGATTTAGGTATTGGTTTAGGTGTATACGACATTCATAGCCCGCGTATCCCTACTGAAGAAGAAATTACAACAGCCATCCATCGTGCATTAAAAGAAATCGATCGTTCATTATTCTGGGTAAATCCAGACTGCGGTCTCAAAACACGTAAAGAAGATGAAGTAAAAGCAGCATTAAGCGTACTCGTTAATAGCGCTAAAAAATTACGTCAAGATCATATTGAATCCCCACAAACGTCAGCATAAGGAGTTAATAAAGGAGGTCTGATAGCATGACATATCCACTTTGGGAACAACTCAACGCACTTAAAGAAGCAAAATGGGTCGATTTAACACATACTTTCAATGCAAAGTCCCCACATTTTAATGCATTTGAAGGTGCACAAGTTGAAACACCCTTTACAGTAGAACAAGATGGCTTTTTCGTTCAACAATGGTCATTTGTCACACAATATGGCACACACATCGACGCACCTATTCATTTTGTTGAAAATCAGCGTTATTTACATGAATTAAAATTACAAGAATTGGTTTTACCACTCATTGTACTCGATTTCTCAGAAGCCGTCGCAAAAGATGCAGATTTCCGTCTAACACGGGCGCACATTGCGTCATGGGAAGAGACACATGGCAAGATTGAACCGAATACATTTGTCGCTTTTCGAAGTGATTGGTCCAAACGCTGGCCGGATCACACCTCTTTTGAAAATAAAGATGCAAATGGGCAGCAACATTTACCGGGTTGGTCATTAGATGCGTTAACCTTCCTTATAGAAGAACGTCACGTCGCTGCCATTGGTCATGAAACATTTGATACCGATGCATCCATTGATATCGCAAAAAATGGAGATATTGTCGGTGAAAGATATGTCCTTGGACAAGACCGTTACCAGATTGAATTGTTGGCTCACTTAGACCAAGTTCCTAGTCGTGGCGCTGTCATTTATAATATTTGTCCTAAACCAGATGAGGCCCCTGGCTTTCCTGTAAGAAGTTTTGCTATCGTTCCGAATGAATAAAGAGATCTTACGTTATCATCTCTATTAAAAAACTGTCTCTCAGCTTCAATTTCTGAGAGACAGTTTTTTTAATATTTTCTTAAAAATTGTGCATCTTCTTCATGATAAGTTGTCATGACAAATTGGTGCACAGCGTTAATCACTTCTTGTATCATCCCTGTTGAATGCGCTAAGATACGAAATGTTAGGCCGCTTGTAGGCAATAAAGTGACGCCAACACGACAATCTTCACGCATAAAAGGTTGCACGACTTCTTGAACCGCTTCAACCACTTTTTGATTTACACCCGGACTCATATAAAAGCAGGCCGCCATGTGTGTAAATCCCTCCATATAACCCATATCCGTCACTTTATTTTTTTGTGTATCTAACTTTAAATGGTCATAAACAACTAACTGATCATCTACATAGATTTCATTTAATAATTGTAAATAATGATAATTAAATGGTTTTCCCTCTTGATCGTAGCCCGGTGTCAAAATATCAGTATAAAACATTGATGCAGTGGAACTCAGATGAAACCGATTATGTTGATAAAATTTTGCATGCGTATATCCAATAATCGGATCACTAATATATTCCATAAATGATTCATCTTCTAAGTGAAACGTTTGATATTGTTCCACCTTATCTTCCAAAGTCTTGAACACAATCGTAGCACCTTGTGTTGTAAGCACGGCATGGGCACGAGGCTCAAAGTGTATCGCAGTACGATACCGATCTCCGTCTACAAAACCGCCACCTAAGTTGATTAAAAACATTGTCGGATGTGGGCTTCCATTTAAATACGTCGGACGTAATACTTTCAAACCGCCCTGATAATATGTCTTCCCGTTAACGGTACGGGTCCCATCATGTTTAAAGGTCAGGTCGAGTTCACCCGTCCATTTTGAAATGGCCATTACTCTAGCCCTTCAAAGAAGATATCTTTTTTAATCCAATCCATCACTTGGTCTAAACCTTCATCCGTTTTTAAATTTGTAAATGCGAATGGACGATTTTTACGGAATTTTTTAGTATCTTCAGCCATACGTTCTAAAGAAGCTCCTACATAGGGTGCTAAATCTGTTTTATTAATGACAAAGTAATCCGATTTAATCATGCCTTGCCCACCTTTACGTGGGATTTTTTCACCTTGTGCCACATCAATAATATAAATCGAAAAATCAACCAGTTCCGGACTAAAAGTCGCTGCTAAATTGTCGCCACCTGATTCAATAAATATAAGTTCAATATCAGAATGTCTTTCCATCAATTCATCGATTGCTGCGAAATTCATAGAAGCATCTTCCCGAATAGCTGTATGCGGACAACCCCCAGTTTCCACACCAATAATACGATCTTCAGGAAGTACGCCTGTATTGACTAGGATTTTTTGGTCCTCTTTTGTATAAATATCATTTGTAATAACGCCAATGCTTTTCTCTAATGCGAGACGTTTAACAATTTTTTCAATAAGTTGGGTTTTGCCGGCCCCTACAGGACCCCCTACACCAATTTTTATCGGTTTCATTTCTATTCCTCCTATGAAATAAATATACGTACATCCACATGTTCATGCTCAAGCTGATTCATTTCAATACCCGGTGCTGTAATACCAAAATCTTTTTCATCTAATCGCATTACAGCTTCCCGTGTCCGTGCAATAAAAGGAATCATTTGCGCTACAATTTTCTGCCCTTCTGTTTGTCCAAGTGGGATGGCACGAACAGCATTTTGCGTTAAACTGGAAATATTTTGATAGTAATAATAATCAATAATTTCCTCAATTGGTATCTTTAAATGATGACCCAACAATGTAAAAACAACAGCTGGATGTGTATGAAGCGCATATGCATTCGCACGTTCATAGTACCAATCCAACCATTCATCATCGTAAAGCGTATGCGCAAGTTGAATCATGCGTTTCCCCATTTGTTTCGTTCCATTTCTCGTTTCTCGAGGAATATTTTGCACAAACAACAGTTGATCGAACCGTTCAATAACCTCTGGGGTATTCGATTCAATCGCTTCATAAACCAAACGCATCGCCAAGCCATCTGTATACGTGAGTTGTTCTGTTAAAAACACTTCCAACCATTTCCGAAAAGTCATGCCATCATAAATCGCCCCACGTTGGATATAAGTTTCTAGCCCAAAAGAATGGCTAAAAGCGCCTGTTGGAAATTGTGAATCACAAAATTGGAACAACTTCAATTTCGCTAAGTTAGTCATGTGAATGTCCTATATGTTTAAAGGCCTGATTGACTTTACGATCTTCTCGTTGATACGGAATACCTTGTTCTTTCAATAAATCTTCTACGAGGTAATCATACTGAACAAGCATCTCATTCTCATCCGTAAACTGAGCCGGTAAATGGCGATTTCCTAATTGATGCGCTATTTCTCCCATTTCTTTAATCGTACGTGGACGGATTGCTATAATATCTTCTGAATTGACATCGATAATAATCATATTTTGATCATCACGATATAAAATATCACCATACTGAAGATCAATTGGCTGACTTAAACGAATGCCAATTTCAGTGCCATGATCTGAAGTTACCCTTTGAATTCGTTTCACAAGGTCTGAGTTTTCTAAATAAACCTTCTCAATATGTATATTTTTTTCATCTTGAGAAAGTTGTGCAATGTTACCTTGAATTTCTTCTACTATCATCAATTTCATCTCCTAACATTATCTTCACATTCATTGTTTTCGTACAAAAACAAAACTTCAATTAAGAATTAATAACAAAACACTAATAGTTGCGCGCAATAGCTATTAAAACATATGATTATACTCGCCAAAAATGAGTAATATTGCACAAGATGTGAGACATCCCCCACCCAGTCTCGCTGTCTCATATTTATTCTTTTATCCGCGCTTTCATGAGGTAAAATACGAAAAATTTCACTCTCATAGGTCTACAACCTTTTAATCATAGAAACTATTCATTTTTCTACTATCCTTACTTTACCATATTTCAAATGTCTGACGTTACTCATCCATCATGAAACCGTCACTTTAAATTAAAATTATTATAGGATAGCAATATAAACATGCATAGTTAAACAATTATTGCTTGATTTTACATTAAAAAATACGATTCAAACTTTCATCCTTGCTATTAATTTTTATTAATGGTATATTTTTTATACTTAGAAAAAGAAAATAACTACAACAAAAATTAAGGGAGGTCATTTATAATGACACAATTTAATCTTGATACTGTACACAGTACTTTTGGTTTTTCAATTAAACATTTAATGGTTTCTAAAATTAGAGGTACTTTTAAAGACTACGATATTCAATTAACTGGTGATGTAGAAGATGCTTCTTCATTATCAGCAGTAGCAACAATTAAAGTAGACTCTGTTGACACAGGTAATGCGGATCGTGACCAACACTTAAAAACAAAAGATTTCTTTGATAGCGAAACATATCCAGAAATCAAATTTGAATCTACTCAAATCACTGAAAACCAAATTACAGGTCATCTTACAATTGCAGGTCAAACACATGAAGAAACGTTTGATTTTACACACAACGGTGTGAGCGCAAATCCAATGACTGGTGGCCAAGTCACTGGTTTTGTTGTAAGAGGTACGATCAACCGAGAAAAATACGGTATTAGCTTTAACCAAACACTAGAAACTGGTGGCGTTATGTTAGGTAAAGACATTCAATTTGAACTTGATAGTGAATTTGCTATCGAAGCTTAATGCATCTCAACAAATCATCGCGCGCTCATATACTGAAATGTCCTATAGACGTTTTTAAAGGCAGTATGCTACGCCGATGATTTGTTTTTTTTTTTTATTCGTTTCATCAATGGTTTCGATTAAAAAGTTTTATAATGTGAAAACCGGCAATATATATAGCGTACTCTCCTTTTAAAAGGAATCACTTTTTATAACTTGTAAAGATACAAACCGCATCAAATCAACATTGAGCCGTTGTATGTTGGATGCAGGTATAAAAATTAAACTTAATTCTTTACTTTGCTAAATCTACAAGTTATAATTATTTCGAATTCGAAATAAAAGGAGGGGTTGTCAATTGCAACGAACGGACATTGCGCTTAAAACACTTATTGGACTCAAACGTGCAAATGACATGATTGATAAAATCATACGCAATGATGTGAAATCTTATGGGTTAAATATTACCGAATTTGCTGTACTTGAGCTTTTGTACAATAAGGGCGAACACAGCATTCAACGAATCCAAGAACGCATTTTAATTGCAAGTAGTAGTACAACTTATGTTGTGCAAAAACTAGAGGAAAAAGGACTATTACAGCGAAGACAATGCGAAAAAGACAGACGTGTAAGCTATGCAGCCTTAACGAATAAAGGGCAAGCGCTCATGACTCAAATTTTTCCACAACACGCTAAAGCAATTGAGGCAGCCTTTTCAGAACTAACAACGGAAGAGTTAAATACTTTACAGCAGACTTTAAAAACATTGAGTACACCAACCGACAACTAAGTTGTTTACGTGTACTTTTCTTTCACACAAATTTAGTTCGAATTAGAGATAATTATTAATGAATAAAGGAGTTTTTCTTATGACACAATATCCACTTAAAGGGATCCACCACGTAACTGCAATGACAAATGATGTAGAACGCAATTATCACTTTTTTACTGACGTACTTGGTATGAGACTTGTTAAAAAAACAGTTAACCAAGATGACATTTACACTTACCACACATTCTTTGCAGATGATGAAGGTCACGCAGGAACAGATATGACTTTCTTTGATTTTCCAAATAATCCAAAAGGTGCATCAGGCACAAATTCTATCAGTCGTACTGCTTTCCGTGTGCCAAATGATGCAGCACTTGAATACTATCAACAACGCTTTGATGAGTTCGGAGTAAAACACGACGACATCGACACACTATTTGATAAAAAAATCTTACGTTTTGAAGAAGAAGACGGTCAAAAATATCAATTGATTTCTGATGAAAACAATACAGGTGTTGAACCAGGTGTTTCTTGGAAAAATGGCCCTGTCCCACAAGATAAAGCAATCTATGGTTTAGGCCCAATTGAAATTACAGTAAGCTACTACGATGAATTCAAACAAACATTGATGGAACTCTATGATATGAAGCCTATTATTGAAGAAGAAAACGTCACACTATTAGAAGTAGGTAAAGGCGGTAATGGAGGTCAAGTTATCCTACGTAAAGATGAAGGCGTTCAAAGTCGACCAGGTTACGGTCAAGTTCACCACGTTTCTTTCCGTGTTGAAGACGATGATGCACTTAATTCTTGGTTTGAAAAATATAACCAATTAGGTGTAGGTAGCTCTGGTATCGTTGACCGTTTCTACTTTAAAGCACTTTACACACGTATCGGTCATGTTTTAATTGAACTTTCAACAGACGGACCAGGATTCGCTGGAGATGAACCTTATGAAACACTTGGTGAATCACTTTCACTTCCACCATTTTTAGAAAATCAAAGAGATTATATTGAATCAGAAATTCGTGAATTTGATACAACACGCTCATAAAATTAATTGTATGTAGACTGGAGGGTCAATAATGTACACGTTTCGCGCTTCTGAACTATCCAAAAAGCAAATGTATAAATTTTTAATAGGCTCTGTCGTACCACGCCCTATCGCATTGGTCACAAGTCAGTCTGAGGAAGGGCTTGTTAATGTTGCACCTTTCAGTTTCTTTAATATTGTATCTTCGGAACCTGCGATACTCTCAATTTCTGTATCACGCAAAGAAGGTGTCATGAAAGATACAGCGAGAAATATAATAAATTCACAAGAAGCAGTCATTCATGTTGTGACTGAAAATAATGTTTCAGATGCGAATCAAACCGCTGCGCCATTGTCTGCTAATGAAAGCGAGTTAGATCTCACGCAATTTACGACGACTGATTCCGAATACGTTTCTGTTCCAAGTTTGAATGAAAGTGCTATACGTTTTGAAGTAAAACTTTATCAGCATATTGAAATTCAATCAGAAACTGAAACCGCAAATGATTTATTACTGTTAGAAATTCAAAAAGTATCAATAGATGAACAACTATTCGACGTTGATAAGGGCTATATTGACGTTGAAAATCTTAAACCTGTAAGTCGACTTGCAGGCGATGATTATGCACGATTAGGTGAAACTTTTACAATTAAAAGACCCCGATAATGATAAAGAGGTGAATGGATATGGAACATATTTTTAAACAAGGTGATTTATCAAAACCAACTTTTGTCCTACTGCATGGGACAGGCGGCGATGAACATGATTTACTCCCAATTGCCGAATTACTTGATCCAACGTACAATGCTTTAGGTGTACGTGGTAACATTTCAGAAAATGGGATGAACCGTTTCTTCAAACGTCACGGTGAAGGTCAATATGACGTAGAAGACTTAAAATTTAGAACGACAGAATTACACGAGTTCTTACAAGAAGCTGCTCAGCGTTATCAATTTGATCTCAATGAAGTGATTCTCGTTGGTTTTTCTAACGGTTCTAACATTGCGATTAGTTTAATGTTGAATGAAGCGATGCCATATAAAAAAGGCCTATTATTTGCACCACTCTATCCTTTAGAAGTACCAAAAGATATCGATTTAAGTGGTAAGTCAGTCTACCTTTCAATGGGTAAAAATGACCCTATCGTACCTATCTCGGAAAGTGAGCACGTTCGCTCAATCTTTAAAGATCGTGGTGCAGAGGTAACTGAATTTTGGGTGAACAGTCATGAATTAACACGTGAAACAGTTGAAGCAGCAAAAGCAACACTATAAAGAAAGTAACGTCCGTTAGCAACGCTAGAAAAGCTGCGCCAATCAATAATAAAATGGTAGTAAGAGCTGGATTGATGAATCCACCTGATTATAACAAGCTTGGTGTCGTCTTAATGGGACTACGCATAAATAGCCGTTAAAATTTAAAATGGATTTTAACGGCTATTTTTGAAGGGAACTAGACGTCCATGTCCTAGCCCTTATCTAAAACAGAATACAGTGATTAAATAAAAGCATTTATATAATCACTGTATTCTGTTTTAACATCACTCAGCGCTTCCTTCGATACACTCATGTACCGCTTCTTGTGCAACAATTTGAGAGCGTGTACGGATTATTGATATTACAACTGTCCCATCTATTTTTAAATTGCCTATTTAAGACCTTGTTGAGCAATGAGTATGTAAAAACGCCATTGCCTGTCCCCAATATAGATTGCTTCATCTTATTCACTGCCCTCTATTTTTTGTAATATCTCTTTAGGGATTTGCTCTTTATCTGTAGTTGTAATATCAATAATCACACCTTTTTGATCTGCAAATACGACTTTAACCCATTTGCCTTCTTCAATTGAACGCAGTTTCTCCCCTATTTTCATTTGATACTGATCATCTTCAGAGTGGAGTGTGATGGGTTGATTTTTATGCCCACGCTTTCCATAAAACACTTCTTTTTTATGAAGCATATAAAAACTGGATACTAAATAAACGAATATACTAATAAATAAAAAAACAATAAGCACTACACCAAATCTTTTTTTCTTCATGAATTTTCTCCTTTGATTGAGGCTATTCATAATATACAAAGGATTATGGAAAAATGCATAGCGCTATAGACCGAACTTTACATACGTCTCAGAACTTAAAAAACGTCTCTATTCAACTTTTCACTTTATGTGTCCGGTGTAATGGGGGCATATCATTTAACGGTTGGTGAAGTATTCACTGACCGTTATTTTAATTTTTGATATTAAAAAAGCACAAATATCTCTATAATTGTAAGTGCCTAAACCAACGATTAAGGAGATATTGTGCCTATG
>NZ_PPQN01000055.1 GCF_002901995.1 Staphylococcus coagulans
GAATTAGATTGCAAACTACTGATTATTTATAAAATGATAAACTTTTTATTAAATCTAAACAAATAGATTGCTTGATTATATTTAACTCTATATAATACAGCTTAATGCAATTGAAACATTGTAGACATTTGATTATAAGGGAGAAAAAATTAGTGAAAAAAACTCAAAAATTCGGTATTAGAAAGCATAAATTTGGTGCTGCCTCGGTTTTATTAGGGATTATGGTATTTATAGGAATCGGTCATCATCATGAAGCTGAAGCCGCAGAAGATGTTAGAAAGCAAAATACAATAGGGAATAGAAATGAAGATAATAGTGAAATAGATGAAAATACTGCAGAACAAGTAAATATAGAGCAAGAGCAAAACCAAGATTTAAAACTACAAGCAGAAAATCAACAAAGCCAAAGTGAAAATCAATCAGAAGTGAATGCTGTTTCAGTACAACCTGTTAAAGTAGAAGCACAAGAGCAAGTGCCTTCGAATAAAACAGTTGAAGCATCTGAGACAAAATCTGAAGAAACAGGTGAGGGGAAACCTGCAAATCAGAATCAAACTGCACCTCAATCATTAACAGCACCCACTACACCAAAGAGCGCAGAAACACAAAAATCCACATCAACGCAAATAAGGGCTACAACTTATAACAATACCCAACAAGGTCAAGACGTTACGAATAAAGTAGAAGTAGTAAACAGTTCTATTACGGGGAAAGATCAAAATAAAACTGTAAATCCACATAATGCTGAAAGACTTACTTTAAATTATGAATTGAAATTTAAAGAAGGCATTAAAGTAGGAGACTATTTTGATTTTAAATTAAGTGATAATGTTGATACACATGGAGTATCTATTGTACGAAAAGTTCCTGTTATAAAAGATGCTAATGAACAAACAATTGCGATTGGACAAATTATAGGTGAAGGACATGTAAGATACCACTTCAGCGATTATGTTATAAATAAGAGTGATTTAAATGCGAATTTATCTATAAACTTATTCATTAATCCACAAAAAGTAAAGTATTCAGGTGTGCAAAAAGTTTCTTCAACATTAGGAGATAAAGAGACTAGTGATTCATTCAATATTTTATATCTAGAGGGCGTTAAGGATAGTAAAAATGTTAATGTTAATGGAAGAATATATGAAATAGATAAAGATAAAACAACTTTTAAACATTTAGCATATATAAATCAATATAAAAAGAATATTCAAGCTGGAACAATTTACGGGAAAATTACTGTTGGTTCTCCTGAACTAAATAAACAACCAATTATAAAAGTTTATAAGTATAAGGGAACAGAAAAAATAGCAGAAAGTGTTTATGCAGATTTCAGTGACCAATCTAATTTTGAAGATGTTACATCAAAAGTTTCTTTAAATATCTACAATAATGGTGATTACACACTCCAAATTCCTAATATTGGTAACGATACTTACTTAATAGATTATGAATCGCATTTTAAATCTATGAATAGTGATTTAAACTTTAGAACTGTCTTGAGTGGTTACAATAATTATAATTACTATTACTATACAAATAAAAGTTTAACATGGGATAACGGAGTAGCTTTTTATTCAAATAATGCAAAAGGCTCAGGTAAAGACAAACCTGTCGAACCATTAATTGAGCAAAGCTTACCAATAATAATTGATATGAATACATCACCTGAACCCGAAAGATATGAAGCAAAGGGTGTTTTAGAAGAAAGTGAAGACAGTAAACCAATTGTTTTTGAAAGTCAATCTGGTCAAGATTTCGGAGATGGTGGCTATGACTATACTGAAACTGTAGAAGACTCTAATCCAATCGAAATTTCAGAATCAACACATGAGAATTCAGAACATCATTCAGATGTTGTAGAGTTTGAAGAAGAAACAAATCCAGGTGGCAGTGAAAGTCAACATATATCAAATGTCGTTGAATATGATGAAGATACAGCTAAAGGTATTGTGACAGGTGCTGTGACTGACCATACTACAGTTGAAGATACAAAAGAATACACAACTGAAAATAATCTAGTTGAATTAGAAGATACGTTGAATCCTAATGTGAGTGGTCAAGCTAAAGGACCTATTGAAGAAATTACTGAAAATGGCGAGTACAATGAAATAAGTGGTTTAGGCTTAGAAAGCGGAGATAGTGGTTACACAGAAACTGAAGAAATTGACGAAAATCATTTTATTGATACAAATAGTCAATTAGGAACTGAAAATGGAACAAATTCAGATAATCAAACATTTGAAGAGGATACAGAAGATGATAAACCTGTATACCAAATTGGCTCAAGTCAAGAAATAGTCGAAGATACAACGTTGCCAAATGAAGGTGGAATGAATTCAGACAATCAAACATTTGAAGAAGATACAGATGAGGACAAACCTGTATACCAAATTGGCTCAAGTCAAGAAATAGTCGAAGATACAACGTTGCCAAATGAAGGTGGAATGAATCCAGGCAATCAAACATTTGAAGAAGACACAGAAGAAGATAAAGATGTTATCCAACAAGGTGGTCACAGTCCGGTAGATATTACTGAAGACACACAACCACAAATCAGTGGTCAGCATCAAGGTGAACAAACGTTTGAAGAGGATACTGTAACACCAGATCAACCGCAACCACCTGTTGATCGTGAGTTCACGCCTCAAGATAACGTACCGCCTATGCCACCTACAGATGAGGAAATAACACCGATGGATCCAGAAATGCCAACACCACCAGTGAATGAAGAAACTCAGCCAAATCAACCAGAATCACCGACACCACAAGAGGATAAAGAAATAAATCCAAATCAACCGCATCCTTCTTCACCACCAATGGAAAACATAACAGCTAATGATCCAAAAACACCAGTGGCGCCTAAAGATTTAGAGACAGTGTCATCTGTTTCAAAACAGACTACAATGACTAGTGGCCAGGCGAAGAAAACTAATCAATCTGAAGCCATGGTTCAAACAGAAAATCAAAAATCACAGATTAATCAAGCAGAAGATGCAAAAGAAAATCAAAATAGTACTACTGATGAAAAAGCATTACCAATTACTGGACAAGGAAAAGCAAATCAAACTCCTGTTGTTTTAGGTACTATGATTGGCGTATTTGGACTGTTACTTCTACGTCGCAGAAAAAATAATCATCATACAAAATAGTATTGTATTTGTATGAAATAAATCTTTTGAATAAGGTTTTAAGCAAAAAGAGTTCGCTTTAAACGGGCTCTTTTTTGTTGTTTAATTTATGGAAAGTGATATGAATATAGAATTCTTAATTCGAAATTAATGTGTAGGAAGTAAAGAGAGTTCATTATTATTTTATTGTTGCTACTGATAAAGCGAATTCATAAGCTAAAAGAAATGATGAATATTTCTCAAAATCATTAAATTCAATTAATAATGATGATAAATATTTATGAATAGTTAATTAATAGTTAATTACTAAATGGTAGAAAACCATGTATTGTATATATC
>NZ_PPQN01000056.1:0-3489 GCF_002901995.1 Staphylococcus coagulans
GTTCTATAAAGGATATTAAATATAAGAAGCTATTAAAGGCTATAGCCAATCAAGATTTTAAAGGACTAGTTCCAAATATAAACCAAGATTATAATTTTTCTGAAATATATATATTAAATAGAACTAAAAATTTACTCTATCATTTATATGATGATAGAGGTCTTTGGGTAGCTTTTAATAATAATGAAGACTTTGTACGATTTTCTAAAAAGTATAATCATCTAATATTGGAAATTGAAAATGAAGGGGTTTAACATTTGCGTAGTGGATACATTCTGTTTTGTATTTCTTCGCTTCAATATTTTCTTCAAAAGGGATGGTTTTTATATTGAATTTAAATGGAATTCGTATATTTCATATAATATGAGCGCATTATTATCTTAATTAAGAGTGATCAGATTCTTTTAATTTTAAAGTTACTTGCGCGCTTTTGTATCAAAATAGGACCTGTGATTGCATCACAAGTCCTATTTAGTATAGCGTCTTAATTTTGAAATAGCGGCTGGAATGATTTTTATTGGCTGACTCTTTTCAAAGTGGTCAATTATCCTTCCGCGTAATGTTCTTTTGTAATGATATTGCGTTCTTCTGGTGTTTTTAAAAGGTGAACTAAAAAAGCGGAACTTAAATAAATAGCTGCTATTAACCACATCAGGCCTCGTGTTCCAATCGTATCGTGTAACAATCCTACAAGACCAGGTCCTATAAATACACATAGACCGGCACCTAAATTTAATAGAGACATGGCCGCACCTTTATGACTATCGCCAACTAATGAAGGGGTTAAAGCGTTGATTGGGACAAACCCAGCAAGGCAAATTCCCCAAAGTATACCTATAATAGCGATAAGAATAACATTTCCTCCGAACCATTGAGGTACAAAATATAAGCCGATGGTGAATAAGGCACAGCCGACACCCCCAAACCAACGAATCGTGGTACGCCAGCCCAATTTATCTCCAATCCAACCAAATATAAGATTAAATATAACATTTGAAGTGAAGATTGTGCCCCAAATGTTCAGCCAAGTGGTCGTTGTGATTCCTTTTTCCGACAAATAGACAGGTAAGAATAGAGGGAAAGCATAAGTGGCTATAGAATTAATAACACGAACTAAGCATGCAACGACGACGCGTGGCTCATGTCCAACGATTGTGATGCCTTCTAAAAGTTGTTGCCATTTATTTTTATGTGAATGACTTTCATTTTTAACAAAGATGTCTTTGTTAGCAACAATTGCTAACAGGGCACCCACAATGACCCAAATTAAAGCGGTCCATAACGTTCCAATATACCCTAATACTTTAATTGCTATAGATGAATAATACGCGCCAAAAACATACATTCCTGCTACAAATACAAACCAAAACCAACCGACTGCGGTTCCTAATTTGTGTTGAGGTGAGCGATATGTGATCCATACGAGAAAAGCATATGCAAATAAAGGATAGCCAAATCCACGTACACTATAGGTAATAATCATCAAAAAATAGTGTTCAGAAGGTAAAGCCCAACTAATAAATAATATTTGTCCAATAATATAGATAACTGTACCTGTCAGCATCACTTTTCGTGGTCCAAACATTTCAACTAACACACCAGAAAACCATGATGCAATGGCTATGGTCACACCGTAGCAGGTAGTGACATGGGCAGCTTGTTGTAGTGTCAATCCATGGTCAATAAGATAGGGACTAATCCATGCGGCTTCTAAACCGTCTCCCATCATAAATATTAAAACACCTACGTAGCCCCATAACAATGAAGGTGGAAATCCAAGCTTTGAGACCGAAATTTTCATATAATCCCTCCCTTTATAAAATAAAATTACAGTAGTTTTTTAATTTGAAAGTTGACGTGCTGGATGATCTTCACGAATGTATTTTGCACCTTGAGCAAATAGGTTTTCTCGAAGTGTCTCTCCTTCATAATCTTGTTGATAAATGCCTCTTTCTTGAAGGACTGGAACCACTTTTTCAACAAACGCTTCAAGTGTGCCCGGAGAATAGGCTTGTGCAACATTAAATCCGTCTACATCAGCAACACGAATCCACTCTTCCAGTTGATCTGCAATCTTTTCAGGTGTGCCTACGAAGCGGACTGGACCTGTCCCTAAGCCATGAAATTTAATCGCTTCTCGCAACGTCCATTTGCGATTTGGGTCTTTAGTATACATATCCATAGCATGCTGAATTGCACCAGTTTCAATGCTTTCTAGATATTGATCTGGATCGTATTGAGAGAAATCAATACCGGTATGTCCACTCAATAAAGCAGCGGTTCCTTCATAACTGACCAATTCAACTAATGCTTGATGTTTTTCTTCAGCTGCTTCTTCAGTTTCTCCAATAATTGGCATAATAAGCGGTAAAAATAGCAATGAGTTTTTATCACGCCCGAATTTTTCTGCGCGTGCTCTTACATCCTCGACATAAGCTTTACAAGCATCTAAAGAGTGTTGTGTCGTAAAGACAGCTTCTGCATGTTTCGCTGCAAAATCACGCCCTCGTGAAGAAGCGCCTGCCTGAAAAATAACAGGTGTTCGTTGTGGTGAAGGATCAACAAGGTGAGGACCTGGAACATTGAAAAACTTGCCTTTATGATGAATTAAGTTGACTTTATCAGGATCTGTATATGTATCGCTGTCAATATCTCTGACGATAGCATGGTCATCCCAACTCTTTTCCCATAATTTGTAAGTGACTTCTAAAAATTCATCCGCTCGGTCATAGCGTGTTTCTTTTGGTAATCGCTCTGTGAGACCTAAGTTGACAGCTTCACTTTCTAAATAAGAGGTAACGACATTCCATCCGATGCGTCCTTTAGATAAGTGATCTAGTGTAGAGAGTTGTCGCGCTAATTGATAAGGCTTTGCATATGTTGTTGATACGGTAGGTGCAAAACCGAGGTGCTTCGTAACTGCTGCCATTGCTGAAATCGCTGCAATCGGATCGTAAGCAGGAAATTGAACTGCATATTTTGTGGCAGCCCTATGAGAATTTTCATAGGCACTATAAGTCCCTAAAACGTCAGCCATAAAAAGGGCATCAAACTTTCCTTTTTCGAGTGTTTGCGCAAGATGCGTCCAATATTCGATATCTCCATGAAGATGCCCTTTATCTTTTTCGTGTTTCCATAAACCTATGGAATGCGGTGATGGAGACTGTTGGACAAAACCGTTTAAATGTATTTGTTTCTTTGACATAAATAGACCCCTAAAAATTAAAAAGCAATACTTCTTTACTTTAAAGATAAGAAGTATTGCCATGTAATCTTATCTTCTAACCGATACGAAGATGCGCATCAGTTACTGGAATTGGCACAGTACCATATAGCCTGTTGCCGAAGCTTCATAGGGCCAGTCCCTCCGCTTCTCTAGATAAGTTTTATATGAATTTTCTGAAAATAATATATTTTGTATTTTAGCGGGTGTCTTTTAAAAAGTCAACTATACTTATCAAATTACTATGAATATTAAATATTAAAGAT
>NZ_PPQN01000056.1:3528-26461 GCF_002901995.1 Staphylococcus coagulans
TAAAGTCTTCATACTTAAATTTGAAAAGAATGATCAATGCACTGATTTTAAACAATGGTGTTGTATTTTTAAAATAAAGTCAATGTATTATAAAAATAATATTAAACGATTAAACATAAAGAAAAACATATTACACTTAGGAATAGAAATAAACCATTTACGCAAAAAGTAACAAATTTTTAGAAATAAGCATTACAATAAAAATGTAATTAAATAAAAGGAGATGAAAAAAATGGCTGACATTTTCGGTTTTATCAAAAAAGTGTTTGACTTATTAAGTAGCATCCTTGTACACGGTGAACCAAGAAACTAAATGGTTAAGGCTGAGGCAGAAAAAATTGTCTCAGCCTTTTTATTTTAAATAGATAAAAATGCTATTGCATATACTTTGAAATAATAATGTATATAAAGTTAGGTTCATTCACTCAATGCGCTTCCTAAAAGTTTATCATTTTTTAGGCATGAATACTTCGGATTTATAAAGCTTTAAATGTGTAAAATAATCATAGTGGACAATAAAATTATTAAATATTTTTGCAAAGTATTATGTTCATGGTAAACTCTATATTGTCCAGTCCTAGCTCAATGATGGGGAGATATTCACTTTCTCTTATTGAACAGTGACCGAATACCAAGTTTTAGATTGAGACAGACTTATCATGACTGCAATCGATGCTGTTTAAATCTGGAACTTGTCTAATGATTATAAGAGGAGTAAAACGAGAGTGAATAAAAAAAATAAATCATTATTAGTGAACGTATTCGTTTGTTTTGTTGCATTAGTCATATTAATAGGCAGTTTGAGTTTATACCGTTATTTTAAAAAGCAGCATGAACAAGAACTGACAAATTTTCAAGCGAGTCAGCAAGAGAAAAAGAAAAATAGCGTTGAGAATACGGATTATATTCCCCGCTTAAAAACGGTACTTGATCAAAAGAATCTGAATTATAACCAAATTGACCAGTATTTAAAAAATGTGCAATTTAACGGTTCTATCGCTGTTTTTGAAAATGGTAAGTTAAAGATGAACAAAGGCTATGGATTTCAAGATTTAGAGAACGGGAAACCGAATAATCCAAATACTCTTTACTTGATTGGTTCAGCTCAAAAGTTTTTAACAGGAATGATGGTTAAAAAACTCGAATTAGATGACAAAATTAATATTAATGATGACGTGGATCGATATTTATCTCATTTTGAAACGACACCGAAAATTACGTTGAAAGACTTGATGTTACATCGTAGTGGTCTATACAAGTACAAAGGTTCTAAAGATATTCTAAATTTAGACGAGGCTGTCGATTCAATTCAAAAAAGAGGCGTGGATCCGAAGCATTATCACAAACACTTCTATAATGATGCAAACTACCTCGTACTCGCAAAAGTGATTGAAGAAGTGACGCATCATACTTATGCAGAAAATTACTATAAATATTTTGGCAATCCTTTCCAACTTAAACATAGCGCATTTTACAATGATGCACGTTATAAAGAAGATATGGCGAAAGGCTATCAATTAAATAAAAATGCGCCAGTATTTAAACCGCCTATGTTTTTGAATCAATATTATGGAGCAGGTAATTTATATATGTCAGTACATGACATGGGGGTGCTCGTTAGAAAACTTCAAATGAATAAAGTTTTCCCATCAAAAGATACAAAGCCCTATCTTCATGAGTTAATGACAACACGATATCCCGAAAAATATCGTTACGGTTTTTACACTTATCCTGACCATAACCGAATTAATGGTATTTTTTATGGTCAAACCTTTACGACATATTTTAATGACCATTATATCGTCGTTTTAGCAACAAATTATGAGAACCCTAAACCTAATGTAAATGAAGCTAAAATTAAACACATTTATTATAATATTTTAAAACAGCATAAAGTGACAAATCATCCTGGTTTAACCGTAGCTACAAACGAATAACTAAAAGAAGCATGAATGAGATTATGAAATTAAAAGAATTTCTGTCTCATTCATGCTTTTTCTATTTTCATGGCGCACTATCGATAATGATTTCGTATAATGCTTTTGAGATGAATGATTCAAGTTTGGCTTTGTAAATGTAGTCATGATGTGTATTGAGGAAAAAACGTATATATTGTGATTGTAGGGGGAGTCAAATATGATTACGTGCTAACACGTGTAGTAAATCAGCCAATGTTCCTCAATATAATGATTGTCGATTTTTCTGGCTTTTTCTTCTAAGCCTAAAAATTCGAAACCAATTTTGTCAAAGAATACTTTAGCTGTAATATTATTTGATGCAACAGATACCATAATATTTTCTATGCCGTGATTTTTGGCATATTGAATAAAGGCATCGATTAATTGATGGGCTAACGATTCATCGCGATATTGAGGTGTGACATATAAACTTTGGATAAGGGCTTTGTGTTTTTTAGTGATGTGCTGGCTATGGTAAAGTTGTAAAAATCCAACGAGCGTTTCATCTTGAAAAGCACCGAAAACGAGATTCGTATTATGATTTTCAGGGTTGAGAAGATTGTGGATTTCTTCGTCTGTAATTTCAGGAGGGGTGTTAAATTCGTGTAAAAAAGTGAGTGGATCATTCTGGTAAGCTTCAGTCATGAGTTGTTTAAATTGGCTGGCATCATTATCGGTTAATATTTTAATCATAGGCAACCTCCCGCTTCTTGTTTAAAAAATTTCTTCAATTACAATCATAGTAAATAACATTTAAAATTTCAATGTTATTTTAGGTTTTATAGATTTTATATATTTAATATATAAATGGACAAGATTTTATTGCTTTGTCTCGTTAAAATGTAATAGAATTAAATTTTTGGCTTATGGTGAGATGACTCAACTGATAGTGAAAAGATTTAAAATCAAAGAGGGATTAGCGATAGAAGGTAGCGCAAATAAGGTTCAAGGCTATGATTAAAATGGAGACATACGATTAAAAGTATCAAGCCTATGAATTAGAAATATAAAAAAGCGATGAAACACGAAAATCAAATCCGTTGTTTCACCGCTTTTTTATAGATTTATCTATTCAACAACTTCTACATCAAGTGTTACATCGATGTTGCCCTTTGTAGCTTTTGAATAAGGGCAAAAGGCATGTGCTTCTTCTAGTGATTTTTCAGCATCTTCTTGTGAGATGTTTTTAACTTTAGCACGTATATCAACGGCTAATTTAGGACTTTCACTGTCAGGATCTTCTTGAAGTTTAACTGTTAAATCGACAACGGGTTCTGCTTTACGAAAACCGTTTCGTTTTAAGATTAAATCAAAAGCACCGTTGAAACATGAAGCGTAACCTGTTGCGAAAAGTTGTTCAGGGTTTGTTTCATTTTCTTTAGCGTTATCAGGAGGTGCTAGGTCAAATTCCAATTTTTTATCGTCTGTTTGTACGTGACCTTTACGACCACCTGTATTGGTTGCAGTTGTTTCATAAATTGTTGACATCAATGATTCCTCCCTTAAATACGTATCTTTCAATCTTTACCCATTTACTTGTTTTTTAATCATCACATCTTTTCAAAAAGGCAGTGATACGCTATAGTGAGTATATTCAGAAATGACTGACAACTTCGGGAGGGATTAATATGACAAAAATTAAAGTATTTGATGTTAGAGAAGATGAGTTACCAGCGCTTCAACAATGGATTGAAGTGCATAAAGGGACAGTTGAAGTAGAATTAACAGCGTCTCCTTTAAATGAACAACAACTTGAAACATTAGATGATGTCGATGGGGTGACAATTTCACAAACGACATCATTTGATAGTGCTTACTATGAGCGATTAGTAGATAAAGGGATTCATCATATCGCACAGCGTTCAGCGGGTTATGATCAATTTGATTTAGAAGTTGCCAACCAATATGGCGTTAAAATTTCCAATGTGCCAAGTTATTCTCCTCAATCCATTGCTGAATTTGCGGTTACACGTACATTAGAATTAGTACGTCACACACCACAAATTGATAAAAATATTGTGGCACAAGACTTTACTTGGAATTTAAATCTACAGGGGCGTACCATTGAATCGCTAAAAATTGGGGTCTTAGGTACCGGGCGTATTGGTCGCCGCGCTGCTAAAATTTTTAGTGGTTTTGGATCAGAGGTTTTAGCTTATGACTTACTTCCTGATGATGATTTGAGGGATGTTGTGACATATGTGGATAGCTTGGAAGAACTCGTTTCAAAAGTAGATGTATTAACATTACATATTCCTGGTTCAAAAGAAAACCATTATTTGATTAATGAGGCAGTACTACGTCAAGCACAACCAGGTCTTATTATCATTAATGCTGCCCGTGGTAGCGTGTTGGATACACAAGCACTCCTTAAAAGTTTAGACGAAGGGATTGTTGCAAGTGCGGCAATCGATACCTATGAGAATGAAGGGGCATATTTTAGACATGATTGGGGAAATAAAAAATTAGATGATCCAGTATTACAAATGTTGTTAGAACACGAAAATGTGTTGGTTTCTCCACATGTTGCATTCTATACGGATGAAGCTGTTAAAAATTTAGTGGATATCCCACTAGAAGATGTTTTATCATTTATTACGACAGGTCAAGCTGTAAATATTGTCAATCCATAAATGAGAAAAGGTGAATCATCATTGAAAACACAAATTGTAGCAAGTTTTATGCCACGTCAAAAGCAGTTATCGGATGAACAACGCGCATTGATTCAACAAAATGCTGCTTTTTTTGACATTCTTGAATTGCGAATTGACGCCTTAGCAGAATGTCGCACCATTGTTGTAGAACAACTTATCGACCAAATTTTAGAAAACTATCCAACTAAGCCGTTCGAAATCTTAGTGACTTATCGTACACAAAGTCAAGGTGGAGAAGGGCATTACGAAAAGGAAGACTACTTTAAGCTGTTGCGCGGATTAACACAATTAAAAGAAATTGATTTAATTGATGTTGAATGGGCGCATGATCAACAAGCGCGAGGGGAGATTGTATCACAAATTCATCAAGCTGGAATGGTTTCGATTGCCTCTTACCATAATTTTGAAGAAACACCGCCGATAGAAGTGTTGAAAAAAACCTACTATCACATGTCTCAACTAGGAGCCAATCATTTAAAAATTGCAGTCATGCCGAGAACGACACAAGATGTGTTAGTGCTATTACAAGCCCTTTCTGAATCGAGCGACGCCTTACAACAGTGGGTAACAGGGATTTCAATGTCGCAATTAGGTTTGATTTCACGAACTGCCCAAAACACTTTTGGTGGGGCACTTTCATACGGTGCATTGGAAGAAGGGGTAGCTCCCGGCCAACTTCATGTTAAACAATTAGCAGAAGTACTTCCATTGCACAGTTTATTTGAAAGTTAAAAGACTCTCGTTTATAATTGATAATGATTATCATTTTAAGGGGTAGATAGAGATGGAGCTTCGTGAAGCAATTAGTTCAAGAAGAAGTATTAAGAAGTTCAAAAGGGATATGTATATTGATGAATCTGCGTTGAAAGAAGCAATATTAGAAGCGGCTGACGCACCTAATCATGGTATGCGCGAACCGTGGCGCGTTGTCTACGTGCCTAAAAATAAATTAGGCGAAATGAGCCGAGAAATATCAAGATATGCATTCCCAAAAGATAAAGAGAAGCAAGAAAGTCATTATGAGGCCGTTACAAATTTGGGAGGATTTTTAGCGCTCATTATGACATGTGATGCGAGACAGAGAGAAGAAAATGAGAACTATTTAGCTATTGGCGCTTTCGCACAAAATCTATTGTTGTTATTGTATGAAAAAGGCATCGGAACATGTTGGAAAACACCGGATTATATTTTTAAACCCAAAATCAGAACCATCTTTGGCGTGGCGCCAGATGAAAAACTTGTTGGATTTATTTATTTAACAGATTTAAAAGATGAGGCAGATTTTCCAAAAGTAGAACGCAAAAATAGAGGAATATTAACAGAGTATATTTAGTCCAAAACGTTGTTTGGATTGGATCACCGAAAGCGTCCTATTAAACGCAACTCTAAGTAGATAAGGGATAACATATTTGTGTGCATAGATAAATAGAGGGGCTAGGACATCATCTCGTCCTAGCCCCTCAAATGATTAGCCTAAGCTTTCAGCTAAATAGTTTTCAACTTGTTCAGGTGATTTTGCATTAGCAGAGTGTAAGTGGTGTAATTTTTGGCCATCTTTAAAGATTAAAATACTTGGAATACCCATAACCTCGTATTCTTCCACTGCTTGATCAAGCTCATCACGATCAACAGAATACCAATCATATTGATTGTATTTTTCAATAATTGGATCAATCCACATATCCATCGCTTTACAGTCTGGACACCAACCAGCTTCAAATTTAATAATAACAGGTTGTTCGCTTTGGATGATTTGATTGAATGATTCCATGTTAGTAATGCGTTGCATCTAAAACATCTCCTTTATATCTATTACGTAACGACATTATAACGGATTTCATAGATGAAGTCATCTATGTGATTCATTGATAAACAACGGCTAAGGTCGTGCATCTCCTAATATTTAACATTTTTGATATAGAGCATAAAGCAATGGAAGCAGATGGCGTCTTGTGAAACCATTCGATATTCCGCCCATCTATATATTCAATATAAAACAATATGGCAATGATTTTTTTGAAAAAAACAAGCATTTTAATTAATAATTTGATATATTAAAATTAATTGGAATAAGGAGGTCAAAGGCATGATCAAATTTTATCATTATCCAAATTGTACAACATGTAAAAAAGCAGCGAAATTTTTATCTGATCATGGGGTGAGCTATGAGCCTATCGATATTGTACAGCACACACCGACAGAAAAAGAGTTTCGTCAAATTATAGAAAAATCAGGCTTGGATATTAAAAAGTTCTTTAATACACATGGCGCAAAATACAGAGCGTTAAATCTTAAAGACAAACTAGAAAATATGAATGAAGACGAAAAAATAAGTTTACTTGCTTCTGATGGCATGTTAGTAAAGCGACCATTAGCAATCTTAGGTGATAAAGTGACAGTCGGCTTTAATGAAGAGGTCTATCGCAATACTTGGCTATCATAAAATAGTTGATAGAACCGTTCCAATATGTCATGATAAAATTGTAATTGTAAACATTATAGGAGGGGATTAACGTGGCAGTGCCAAGCGAATTAAAATATTCTAAAGAACACGAATGGGTAAAAGTTGAAGGTCAAACAGCGACAATTGGAATTACAGATTTTGCGCAAAGCGAATTAGGTGATATTGTCTTTGTAGAGCTTCCAGAAGCAGAAGATGAACTTACTGAAGGTGAAACTTTCGGAAGTGTGGAATCAGTTAAAACTGTTTCTGAATTGTATTCTCCTGTATCAGGAAAAGTCATCGAAGTGAATGAAGGTTTAGAAGACGAACCTGAAGCGGTTAACGAATCACCTTATGAAAAAGCTTGGATGGTAAAAGTTGAATTAAGCGATGAAAGCCAATTAGATGCATTATTAAGTGCAGCTGATTATGAACAAATGATTGGTGAATAATGCCCGCATAAAGACTCCTCGGTAATCTGATTATCAAGGAGTTTTTTGTACTCAAATATTTTTTAGAAGGTGAAGACCATGGCGATGATCAATAAGGTTATTGTTGTAGAAGGTAAATCTGATAAAAAACGTGTTCAAGAGGTGTTGTTAGAACCTGTCGAAATTATATGTACACATGGAACGATGGGAATTGAAAAATTAGACAATATGATTGAATATTTGTATGATAGACAGGTCTACATTTTGGTAGATTCAGATGCGGAAGGTCGAAAAATCCGCAAATGGTTTACAACTTATTTGAGTGAGCGCATCGATATTTTCATCGATACGAATTATAGTGAAGTGGCACGTTGTCCACGCGATTACCTCTCTAATGTATTACAACATTTTGGATTTAAAGTAAAAAAAGATTTTTATGTTAAAGGGAAGTATTCATATCATGAGTGTTTCAGAGCAATTGAACAATATATATAGAAATAAAGATGAAAACGTTCATCTCATATTTGGTTATACACCGATGTGTGGGACATGTAAAATGTCTGAAAGAATGTTAGATATTGCAAATGAGATGACACAATTACCTATTGTGAAAATAGATTTAAATTTTCATCCAGATTGGAGCCAAGCAAATGAAATACAGTCTGTGCCTGTGTTAATGATCATGCATTATGATCAAGAAGTAGAAAGGTTATATGCTTTTCAATCTGTACCGTACTTGTTAGAAAAATTAAAAAAAGTAATTGACGCATGTTGATTACAATGATAAGATTAATATCAATTAAATAGTCAGAAAACTCTTATCCGGAGTGGTGGAGGGATGTGCCCTATGAAGCCCGGCAACCGTCTAGTATATAGAAATGGTGCCAATTCACATAAAGTAAAAATTTTACTTTTGAAGATGAGAGAAAAGCGATTTGTGTTAATGCTTTCTCTTTCATTTTTTAAAAGAGAAAGCATTTTTTATTTTGCAGATAAGAGGGGAAACACAAGGAGGAACAGTATGATTGAGCTTAAAAACATCGTTAAAAAGTACGAAAGTAAATCAAAATCTGTAACAGCTGTAGATCATGTTGACCTAAAGATAGAGAAGGGTTCAATCTATGGTATTATCGGATTTTCTGGTGCTGGTAAAAGTACTTTAATACGATTATTTAATTATCTAGAAACACCTACATCAGGCGATGTGATTATCGGCGGGGATAACATAGGACAGTTAAGTAAAGCAGATTTACGCAAAAAACGACAAAAAGTCAGTATGATTTTCCAACACTTTAATTTATTGTGGTCAAGAACGGTAATGGATAATATTATTTTCCCACTAGAAATTTCAGGAGTTGCAAAAAGTGAAGCAAAGCAGACAGCATTAGAGCTCGTTGAACGTGTTGGTTTAAAAGGGAGAGAGCATGCGTACCCTTCTGAATTATCAGGTGGTCAAAAACAACGTGTCGGCATTGCGCGCGCACTTGCCAATGATCCAGAAGTATTATTGTGTGACGAAGCAACAAGTGCACTTGACCCTCAAACGACAGATGAAATATTAGACTTGCTTTTACAACTTAAAAAGGAAAAGAATTTAACGATTATTATTATTACACATGAGATGCACGTTATTCGTCGGATTTGTGATGAAGTATCTGTAATGGAAAATGGTCGTGTCATTGAGCAAGGTAAAGTTTCTGATATTTTTGAAAATCCACAGCACGCAGTGACACGCCGCTTTGTTCAAGAAGACTTGAAACCGAGTGATGAAAGTGATGAGCTTGTAGCGACATTTCCTCTAGCAAAAGATGATGTTTTGATTAAATTGACTTTTTCTGGCGATAATACAACACGCCCGATATTGTCTCATCTATCGCAAGAATATCATCTTTCAGCCAATATTTTAGAGGGTAATATTAAACATTCAAAAACGGGAACTATAGGCTATTTACTCGTTCACATTCAAGATGTCTCAAAAACAAATTTTGATGAAGTACAAGCGGACTTAGAGTCACAAAATATCGATGTAGAGGTGGTCAGTCATGGGTAAGAGTTTTAGCGAAATACTTCAAGAGATGATAACGATGCCGAATGTACGTTGGCCGGATGTTTGGGTAGCGACATATGAAACGCTATACATGACAATCATCTCAACAGCATTCTCATTTATTTTTGGGCTCATTTTAGGTGTGATTCTGTTTTTAACATCTAAAAGTAAATCTAAAGCAGGACGTATATTTTATAGTATTGTTTCTTTCATTGTGAATTTATTTAGAGCGATACCATTTATCATTTTGATTTTATTGTTAATTCCATTTACAAGTTTACTATTAGGTACAATCAGTGGTCCAACGGGTGCTTTACCTGCTTTAATCATTGGGGCATCTCCTTTCTACGGTCGACTCGTAGAAATTGCGCTTAAAGAGATTGATAAAGGCGTTATTGAAGCGGCGAAATCAATGGGAGCGACAACTTGGACAATCGTATTAAAAGTATTAATACCAGAATCACTACCAGCCTTAATTTCAGGTATTACTGTAACAGCGATTGCTTTAGTAGGATCTACTGCAGTGGCAGGTGTTATCGGTGCTGGTGGTTTAGGTAACTTGGCATACTTAACTGGATTTACGCGAAATCAAAACGACGTTATTTTAGTTTCAACCATTTTAATATTAATTTTGGTATTTATTATTCAATTCTTAGGGGATTGGATAACGAATAAAATAGATAAACGCTAATAATAGTGAAGAGGAGACTGTTTTAATGAAAAGATTTTTATCGATTATTGTTGTTCTTGTTGTTGCAGTTGCTTTAGCCGCATGTGGAAATGGTTCTGATAGTAAAAAAGAAGACAAAAAGATTGTTGTTGGTGCTTCACCTGCGCCACACGCTGAGATCTTAGAAGAAGCAAAGCCATTATTAAAAGATAAAGGTTATGATTTGGAAATTAAAACAATTAACGATTATACAACACCGAACAAGTTGTTAGATGCTGGCGAATTAGATGCAAACTTTTTCCAACACACACCTTATTTAGATACTGAGAAAAAAGACAAAGGTTATAAAATCGAATCTGCTGGTAATGTTCATTTAGAACCTATGGCGGTTTATTCAAAAAAATATAAAAGCTTAAAAGATTTACCAAAAGGAGCAGAAATTTTCGTTTCTAACAACCCAGCTGAACAAGGTCGTTTCTTAAAATTCTTCGTTGATGAAGGTTTAATTAAGATTAAAAAGGGTGTAAAAATCCAAGACGCAACATTTGATGATATTACTGAAAATAAGAAAGACATTAAATTCAACAGTAAACAATCTGCAGAATTCTTACCTAAAACATATCAAAATGGTGAAGGTGATGCGGTCATCATCAATTCAAACTTTGCAATCGAGCAAAAATTAAATCCACAAAAAGATTCTATTGCAGTTGAAAAAGGAAATAATAACCCATATGCAAACTTAATTGCTGTTAAAGAAGGGCATAAGGACGACAAGAAAATTAAAGCTTTAATGGAAGTATTACAATCTAAAGATATTAAAGACTTTATTAAAAAGAAATACGATGGTGCAGTTGAACCAGCGAAATAAATATCTTTGTGAAAACGTGTTTCAAATACTTGAACGCGTGTTAGCGAGATATGTATCAATGATTTGAACTTAATTTAATGCGTAGTACAAACGATTATCGACTATAAGTGTATGAAAGTGAATGTACTACGCATTTATTATACCTATTCGCACTCAGAATCAAGCTGTTGTTATTTGAAAGGAGCATACATATGAAAAAATTAACGCTATTACTTACATCTATTGCAGTATTCGCACTTGTATTAACGGGCTGTGGACAAGATAAAACGAGTAAAGCAGATGACAAAAAAATAGTTGTCGCAGCAACACCAACACCCCACGGTGAAATTGCTAAAAAAGCTGGCGAAATTATGAAAAAGAAAGGTTACGATGTTCAAATTCGCGAAGTCAATGACTACAAAATCCCGAACAAGTTATTAGATAAAGGCGATGTCGATGCTAACTTATTTCAACACGTTCCTTACTTAAAAGAAGAGAAAAAATCACACGGCTACAAAATTGAAGAAGTTGGCAAAGTTTTAACAACTCCTATGGGCGTTTACAGTAAAAAACATAAAAGCTTAAAAGATTTACCTGATGGTGCGAAAATCTATATTTCTAATAACCCAGCAGAAGAAGGACGTTTCTTATCATTCTTCGTAAAAGCAGGATTAATTAAAATCAAAGATGGCGTTAAAATTGAAGATGCAAAATTGGATGATATTGTTGAAAATAAAAAGCATTTGAAATTTGATAACCAACAAGGGGCAGAGTTTTTACCTAAAACGTATAACAATAATGAAGGCGATGCGGTTATTATGAATTCAAACTATGCGATTGACAATGGTTTGAAACCACTTAAAGATTCTATCGCAGTCGAGGATGAATCGTCACCATTTGCGAATATTTTAGCTGTCAAAGAAGGCCATAAAAATGATAAGAAATATCAAGAGTTTCTAAAAGCCTTACAATCTGCTGAAGTGAGAGACTACATTAAAAAAGAATACGATGGTGCAGTGATTCCTGCAAAATAACATTGATAATTAAGGTGACAGTTTGAGAATTTCATCTCGTAATCGATAATACGGATTCAGTAACAGATTTCATCTTCTTTAATAAGAGTCTTAAAGATTGTCATTGATAGGGAGAAAATGAAGCTTCTGCTAAGTGAAATCAATCAAAAATGTACCGAGTTTCTTCCTATTTAAACAAATAATAATTTTATAATAATCAATGAAAAGGCGGGACAATGAAATCAAATCGATTTCTGTCCCGCCTTTCTATATGATTTAGGCTTCATTAGTAAAGCGACCTAAAATAAAACTGATTATAAATCCTAAGAGAAGCGTGATTATCGATGCTAACCATGTAAGGCCCTGGTTAGGCAAACCAGGAAAGACTGAAAATAGTGAACCGATCACTAAACCAAGTATGGCTGCATAAGTGAGATAAGTGTAATGTTTTAACAAATACGTAATCACTTTACTTGCGATTAGAAACCCTACAACTATCCCCATACCTACCATTAAAATGACAGGTAAAGCTTCGAAATTGAAACGTACAATTTCAGAAATGGAATAAGTCACAGTACTGTATACACCGAATAATAATAATATAAATGATCCAGAAATCCCTGGTAATAACATCGCACTTGATGCACATACACCAGCAATAAAATATTTAATGAGCATTGGCAGGGACAAATCAATATAGCTAGGTGCAGCATGTGAAGTATCACCTTTAAAAAATGCCATCAATGCAAGTGCTATAATAGCCACTCCCATAATAACCCAATGCTGGATTTTGTATGTTTTTTTGTAATGTGAAATACGCAATAGAAATGGAATAATCCCTAAAATTAATCCAAAAAAGAAAAACATCGTTGGTACTAAGTGTGTTGCTAACAGATAATTGATAACGCTACTTAAAATGCCGATTGCCAAAGCCATTCCGATAATAATAGGTAATAAGAACAAGATACTTTTTTTGAAATGCTTTGAAAAAACACCACTTACAGAAGCGATAAAATCATCGTAAATGCCTAGGAGTAATGCGATTGTGCCGCCACTTACACCGGGAATTAGATCACTAATGCCCATCGCAAAACCTCTAGGTATATTTGAAATCTTAAATTTCGACATGATTCTATTCCTTTCCTTAGTTTATCGTTACATCATACCACATTATAACTGATTTCAATCCTATGTCATCTATAATATGTGTCAAAAATGACGAATGAGAACAGGAGGGATGTGATTATCAATAACTTTTCTAAAAAGGATTCTGGTTTGCTTTCTTAAGATGTCTTGTAATATAACCCGAAACGGTTTATAATTCCCATCATTTCCGTTATAATTAGCAATTAGAGACCAAAGAAAACTTTTTGACGTTACATTAAAATTATTATAAACTAAACTATGGAATCTAACATTATTTTGGAGGGAATATTAATGCCATCAACATTAGAA
The DNA here is from genome assembly GCF_002901995.1 of Staphylococcus coagulans. GTDB lineage: Bacteria > Bacillota > Bacilli > Staphylococcales > Staphylococcaceae > Staphylococcus > Staphylococcus coagulans. The sequence goes on from NZ_PPQN01000056.1 coordinate 17,047, forward strand.
ATTAAAGACTTACATGTGTCTATTGAAGATAAAGAGATATTAAAAGGTGTCAATTTAACGATTAATACTGGGGAAATTCACGCGATTATGGGGCCAAATGGTACTGGGAAATCTACTTTATCATCAGCAATTATGGGGCATCCGTCATATGAAGTGACGAAAGGTGAAGTATTATTAGATGGGGTCAATGTTTTAGAATTAGACGTAGATGAACGCGCTAAAGCGGGTCTATTCTTAGCAATGCAATACCCATCAGAAATCACAGGTGTTTCAAATGCAGACTTCATGCGTTCAGCTATGAATGCACAACGCGAAGAAGGTAACGAAATTAACTTAATGCAATTTATTAAGCAACTTGATAAACAAATGGATTTCTTAGACATGGATAAAGATATGGCACAACGCTACTTAAACGAAGGATTCTCAGGTGGTGAGAAAAAACGTAACGAGATTTTACAATTAATGATGTTACAACCTAAGTTTGCTATTCTTGATGAGATTGACTCAGGTCTTGATATTGACGCTTTGAAAGTCGTATCAAAAGGAATTAACGAAATGCGTGGCGATGAATTTGGTGCGTTAATCATTACACACTACCAACGTTTATTAAATTACATTACACCGGATCACGTTCACGTTATGTATAATGGTATCGTTGTAAAATCTGGCGGTTCTGAATTAGCGAAACGTCTTGAAGAAGAAGGTTACGAGTGGGTTAAAGAAGAATACGAAACAGCCATTTCAAATCAATAATCATCATAGGAGGAAATAATTATGACTACTGAAACATTAAATATTTCTGAAGCACAACTTGTTGATTATTCCCAATCTCAAAACGAACCTTCTTGGATGACAGAGTTAAGAAAAGAAGCGTTTAGACAAGCTGAATCTTTGGAAATGCCAAAACCTGATAAAACAAAATTAAATAAATGGGATTTTGATTCATTCAAACAGCATGAAACACAAGGAGCTGTGTTCCATGATTTAAAGGAATTACCAAGTGAAATTGACCGTATTATCAACGTTGAAAACACAGATAATCTTGTGATTCAACATAACAATACATCTGCATATACAAAAGTTAATGACAAAGCACTTCAAGATGGTGTAATCATTGAGCATATAAGCGAAGCGTTAATCAATCATAGTGAATTAGTTCAAAAGTATTTTATGAAAGATGCTGTTACGGTAGATGAACACCGCTTAACTGCTTTGCACACTGCTTTAATGAATGGCGGAATTTTTGTATACGTTCCTAAAAATGTCGTTGTTGAACATCCAATTCAATATGTTGTACTTCATGACGATGAAAATGCGAGCTTCTTTAATCACGTTCTTTTAGTGACTGAAGAGAGTGCCGAAGTGACTTACGTTGAGAATTATCTATCAACTGCAAGTGGAGAAGGAAATCAATTAAATATTGTTTCTGAAGTCATCGCAGGTGCCAATTCTAACATTTCATATGGTTCTGTAGACTTCTTAGATAAAGGTTTCACTGGACATATTATCCGTCGTGGTGTGACAGAAGCAGATGCAACAATTAAGTGGTCTTTAGGTTTAATGAATGAAGGCGATCAAATCATCGACAACACAACAAACTTAATTGGTGACCGTTCAACTTCTGAACTGAAGTCAGTTGTAGTCGGACGTGGCGATCAAACAATTAACTTAACATCAAGAATTGTACAATATGGTAAAGAAACCGATGGCTACATCTTAAAACATGGTGTAATGAAAGAAAATGCCTCATCCATTTTCAATGGCATTGGACATATTAAACATGGCGGTTCAGGTTCTGCTGCTAACCAAGAATCACGTGTGTTAATGTTATCTGAGCATGCACGTGGGGATGCGAACCCTATTCTACTTATTGATGAAGACGATGTAGAAGCAGGACACGCGGCATCTGTTGGGCGTGTTGACCCTGAGCAACTTTACTATTTAATGAGTCGTGGTATTTCACAACGTGAAGCAGAACGTCTTGTCATTCACGGATTCTTAGATCCAGTGGTACGTGAATTACCAATTGAGGATGTACAGCGTCAATTACGAGAAGTTATCGAATTAAAAATAGGCAAATAATACAATTCTAGAAAGGTCTGTGATTGTAGTGGCCGATACAAAATTAGATGTAGAAGCAATTATCAAAGACTTTCCCATTTTAGACCAAAAAGTCAATGGCAAACGTCTTGCATATTTGGATTCAACAGCAACAAGTCAAAAGCCTAAGCAAGTGATTGATACATTACGTGACTATTACGAGCGATATAATTCTAATGTTCATCGTGGTGTGCATACGTTAGGCTCACTTGCAACAGATGGTTATGAAGGTGCACGCGAAACGGTGCGTCGTTTTATACATGCTAAACACTTTGAAGAAATTATTTTCACACGTGGAACAACAGCTTCTATAAACATGATTGCACATAGTTATGGTGATGCAAATGTGGGACAAGGTGATGAAATCGTTGTAACCCAAATGGAACATCATGCGAATTTAGTGCCTTGGCAACAGCTTGCACACCGTAAAGGAGCGAAACTCAAATTCATACCGATGTCAGAAGATGGCACATTATCCATTGAAGCGGTTAAAGAGACCATTACCGATCAAACTAAAATTGTGGCTATTGCGCATGTTTCAAATGTTTTAGGTACAATTAATGATATTAATGCAATTGCTGAAATAGCACATGCACATGGTGCCATTATTTCAGTGGACGGTGCACAATCTGTACCGCATATGAAGGTAGATGTCCAAGATTTAAACGTTGATTTTTATAGTTTTAGTGGTCACAAAATGCTTGGACCTACAGGTATCGGCGTTTTATATGGTAAACGTGAACTATTAAATGAAATGGAACCGACAGAGTTCGGTGGAGATATGATTGATTTTGTTGGTTTGTATGAAAGTACATGGACAGATTTACCTACAAAATTTGAAGCGGGAACGCCTCTGATTGCACAAGCGATTGGTTTACAAGCAGCTATTGAGTACATTGAATCTATTGGATTTGATGCTATTCATGCGCATGAGCAAGTGCTGACGCAATATGCTTACGAACAAATGTCTCAAATCGAAGGTATCGATATCTATGGCCCAGCTAAAGACAATCGTGCGGGCATTATTACCTTCAATCTCAAGGATGTTCATCCTCACGATGTGGCAACTGCTCTAGATACGGAAGGTGTTGCAGTTCGTGCAGGCCATCATTGTGCACAGCCGTTAATGAAATGGCTCAATGTATCATCAACAGCGCGGGCAAGTTTTTATATCTATAATACAAAAGAAGATGTGGATCAACTTGTCGAAGGATTGAAACAAACGAAGGAGTTTTTCTCATATGAATTTTAATAACCTAGACCAATTATATCGTTCAGTTATTATGGATCATTATAAAAATCCTCGTAATAAAGGTGTAATCGAGGATGGTACGATGACAGTGGACATGAATAACCCAACATGTGGTGACCGTATTCGTCTCACATTTGATATCGTCGATGGCATCATTAAAGATGCGAAATTCGAAGGTGAAGGTTGTTCGATTTCAATGTCGAGTGCGTCAATGATGACTGAAGCGATTAAAGGGCATAGTTTAAAAGAAGCAATGCAAATGAGCCAAGAATTCACAAAAATGATGCTTGGTGAAGATTATGAGATTACTGAAGATATGGGAGATATCGAAGCATTACAAGGTGTTTCTCAATTTCCAGCACGAATTAAATGTGCCACACTCGCATGGAAGGCACTTGAAAAGGGTACAGTTGAAAAAGAAGGTAAAAGTGAAGAATAACACTTAAATGGTGTATACGAGGAAACGTATTTCAAAATAGAGAATTGGGTATTCAAAGGGTACTCATGTATTAATTAAGAAATAGGAGTGATGATTGATGGCTAAAAAAGCACCTGATGTAGGCGATTATAAATATGGCTTCCATGATGAAGACGTATCAATTTTTAGATCAGAGCGTGGTTTGACAGAAAATATTGTACGCGAAATTTCAAGAATGAAAGATGAACCTGAATGGATGTTAGACTTTCGTTTGAAAGCTTTAAAGTTATTCTATAAAATGCCGATGCCTCAATGGGGTGGAGATTTATCAGAATTAGACTTTGATGACATTACGTACTATGTCAAACCTTCAGAACGTTCAGAGCGTTCTTGGGATGAAGTGCCAGAAGAAATTAAACGTACGTTTGATAAATTAGGTATCCCAGAGGCAGAACAAAAATATTTAGCAGGTGTGTCTGCACAATATGAATCTGAAGTCGTTTACCATAATATGGAAAAAGAACTAGAAGAAAAAGGTATTATCTTCAAAGATACAGATACTGCACTTAAAGAGAATGAAGACTTGTTTAAAGAGTATTTCGCATCTGTTATCCCTGCTGGTGACAATAAGTTTGCCGCTTTAAACTCAGCTGTATGGTCGGGTGGTTCATTCATCTACGTGCCTAAAAATATTCAATTAGATACACCTTTACAAGCATACTTCCGTATTAACTCAGAAAATATGGGACAATTTGAGCGTACACTCATTATTGCTGATGAAGGAGCCTCTGTTAACTATGTTGAAGGCTGTACAGCACCAGTGTATACGACAAACTCTCTACACTCAGCGGTTGTAGAAATTATTGTCCACAAAGATGCACACGTACGTTATACAACAATCCAAAACTGGGCTAACAATGTTTATAACTTAGTTACTAAACGTACGTTCGTTCATGAAAATGGTAACATGGAATGGGTCGACGGGAACTTAGGATCTAAGTTGACAATGAAATATCCTGCTTGTGTATTATTAGGTGAAGGTGCTAAAGGTAGCACGCTTTCTATCGCTTTTGCAGGTCAAGGTCAAGTCCAAGATGCAGGTGCAAAAATGATTCATAAAGCACCGAACACATCTTCTACAATTGTGTCAAAATCAATTTCTAAAGATGGCGGTAAAGTGGTTTATCGCGGCATCGTTCACTTTGGACGTAAAGCGAAAGGTGCACGTTCTAATATCGAATGTGATACTTTAATCCTTGATAACGAGTCAACTTCTGACACAATTCCTTACAACGAAATTTTCAACGATAATATCTCACTTGAACATGAGGCAAAAGTTTCTAAAGTTTCTGAAGAGCAATTGTTCTATCTCATGTCACGTGGTATTTCTGAAGAAGAAGCAACAGAAATGATCGTTATGGGATTCATTGAACCATTCACAAAAGAATTACCAATGGAATATGCCGTTGAAATGAACCGATTAATCAAATTTGAAATGGAAGGTAGTATAGGCTAGTTGTAACTACTGATGTTATGCGATTTTCATGTTTTAAACATGGGTACTGATACCGTTTTGATACCATTTACTCGTCAAAAATGGCTATGGCATCATGTTTTTTCTGAGTATATAAATGACTATACGTACCCATTGTTTCGGTTATTTGAGCATGACGCATTAATGATTGTAGTACGAATATATCTACACCGTTATTTGCTAGGTAAGATGCATATGAATGTCTTAGGGCATGTATGCTATAATTAGGAAAAGCCTTGTTAAATTTTTTATGAACATGGCTATAATGTTTAGGGGCAAGTCCGCCAAATATAAAATAGTTTTGTTCATCAAAATATTTGTTCATCTGTTTTTCACGTTGGTAGCGTTCAGATAACATTTCATTGATAAATTTAGGTAAAGGTACTATATCTTCAGAACTATCTGTTTTAGGCCGAGGGTATATTGACCGATTAGAGATGTCCATCGTTTTATTGATGGATATTTCTTTTTTATATTTATTGTAGTCTGTCCAAACTAAAGCCATCGCTTCGCCGACTCTTAAACCTGTATAAAACATCAAAGTAAATAGTTCCCGATAATCTTGTTCTTCTACTTCTTTTACACGATCTTCAAATTCTTCTCTCATCATAAAGTTTGGTTTAGGCTTAGTACGTGGGATAGGTTTAATTGATATAGTTGGGTCGATGCGCAATCCAAAATACTTTTTAGCATAATTGATAACCACTTTAAACCCTGACCAAATTGTACGCGCGCTGTTAAAAGAATTGATATTATCCATAAGATACTTTCTGAACTCTTGGCATTGTTGCTGAGTAATTTTGTTCATCTTGATGTGCCCAAACTTCGGTTTTATATGCAGTTTGTATTCATTCTCTTTCCGTTTTCTAGTTTTAGGCCGCAGGTCACTATTGTCTAAATAATGATAAAATGTATATTCATATGTGTTCGAATCACTATAGCCTTCGTTGACTTCTGTTAAAAATTCAGCTTCTGCGCTTTTAGCCTCACGTTTAGTCTTAAATCCTCGTTTTAATTTCCTTTTGTTATTGCCGTAAATATCTTTGTACCTAACAGTAAAGTACCATTTATCGCTTTTGTCGTCTTTGTACACCGGCATTTCGTCATTCCTCCTCAAAAAAAGTAAAAAAATAATAAGGGTACGTGTGGTACCCGTGAAACCGTATAAAAAAGACGCCTGTATAAACTACAGACGCCACTTATAATTATAAGATTACATTGTTAATTACCAAAAAGGTAACAAATATATACGTGTTTTAAAGGATGCCCCTTTAATATATTTAAATTATATCATCTTATATCAGGAATCTGCAATATGTTATTATTAAAGGATAGATGGTGCTACCTGTATTTAAAATGTTAGTATAACATCTTAAATACTTCTTTCTATATTCCAATCTTTCAGTATCTTTTCATTAAAATCTACATGCTGATAGTTCTTTAATAGCTTTTCTGTTTTTTTTATAAATTCAGAAACAGCTTCCTGAACAGATAAATCAAATGCTTCTAAATCTTCCAGTTCCGTACCTTTATGAATTAAATCGATTATTTCTGAATTTACGTTTAAAGAAGAAAGTTCCTCCATCATATAGGGTGTGAAAATTATATGTTCTGCATTTTCTATTGAAATAAGATTGTGCTTAAGTTGATGAAATAAACCATGAATAGTTATTAAAGTGAATTTTTCAAGTTGTTCTTTGTTTTCAAATATTAGCATTATTTATTACTCCATCCTGACTTAGTTTTTACATCGAACACTAAACCTGATTTACTTTGGAAATAATGAACTGAAACTTTTTTCTTTCCAATGTATCCATCTTTATATACTTTTTTCCATGGTCCTTTTTCAACCTTTCTAAGTTTGGCTAGTAAGGTTTTATTATTCACGTTATGATGCTTGGTTTTTCCACTAACTGCCCTAAAATTTCGAGGGAATTTCGGTGCATATTTAATGCTTTTATAAAATGTCATACCGTTTTTAACTACATATTTAACAATAGGTCCTATAACTCTAGGTTGTATTGTGGCTTCTTCCTCTATTATGTAGTCAGGCATATTATCTAATAAAGACTCGTTGATTGTGTTATCTTCTAGCCCGATAGAATCGATGCTTTCCTCTTGTAAAGCGATTGCTGAATTTGTTGAATATGAGATTGTAAAAGTTAATAATAATATAAATACAATAATTTTATTTTTCATGTTATACCTCGTATGTTGTGATTAGATACTGACTAGTAGATTTGTTTTATCAATAATTATTATAGATAGGGGGTGTTTTTGAATATTTTATAATTAGTATGCATGCCCCCCACCACCTTAAAGCGTTTACTAAGTAGGTGTTTTTTAATTTATTTTAACGACCTAGCCCCATGTCAACGATAATATCGCGTTCAATTTCTTCGTTTTTCTTTCTTAATCTCCCGCTTATCAAAAAGGCGTCAATCAAAGACCAAAAACCTAATCCTCCTAACGTAAATGTCATAGCAATAGCGTAACCTATATCACCTAAATAATAACGGTGACCCCCAATTCCTCCTGTAAAAAACCATAACAGCCACATAACGCCTTTACTTTTTTCTTTCTTGTCCATTTCTGAACGTAAAATCATTAAATCATTTTGAGACATGTTCTGTTTTGCTTGTAAATTCATTTTGCAAAACCTCCTATTTTAATTTTATATTAAACGCATAAAGCGATTTAACCAGTTTTATAAATCTTTATATATTATCAGCGGTTCAAACTCAATGATGTATTTACCATATCGAGTTCTTAAGCCATATTTTTGCTTGTAATGTTGTATAGCATCTAGTACAAAATCTTTAGTGACTTCAAAATATGTAGCTAAATCATAAATATTTTGCACACCATAATTAAAAGCGTTAATTAGACCCTGCAAAGTAATCACTGATTCATTTGCAAGGCGTCTTGCTTTTAATTCAAATTTTCGATTAAGCATGTTTGATTGATCTAAGATGTTACCAGCAGATATTTTATAGTGTGCTATTTCTTCTGCTAAAATTTCATGTTTTTGATAAGTATTAAGCTTACTATCGACAAGTATGACATCGTTGTCATAAAATCCTTTAAAATTTCCTGGAAGATTATATTTATCTTCAATGTCGATGTAATCGTGTTGTATTAATAATTCTTCATACTTGCTCAAACATATCACCCTTTGTTTATTTATCGCGTGATTTCCTCACCATTTCCGCAAACTCTCTAATTTTAGCGAGTTCATCTTCTGAAAAATCGCCATCTAAATGAGCGGCAAGATTGTCTTGTTGTTGTGATTGTCCACTGTTATCAAATCCAAGTAAATATTCTGTACTGATACTAAGAGCTTTTGCAAAATCTTCCGCCCGATTTAAAGGGAATTCTCTAGTTAGATTTAAATAACGTGATACTGCAGATTTTGCAATTCCGGCACGACGAGCTAATTCACTAAGCGATAAATTTTGTTCCTTCATTGCCGATTTTATAATTGTGATTATTTCATCATTGCTTCTCATTTTAAGTATCTCCTGTGTATAAAATATTTGTTCTTATTTGTGAACAATTAGATTATAGCACCGTTCCCAAATGAATACAATATATTAGAAGAAAAAAACTTTATGATTTTTTTAGGGTAAAAAATGTTGACATGTGAGAACGATAAATGTTAAGGTATAAACAGTTCTCAAACGAGAACGAAGGAGGTGACAAAATGGTACTTGATCTAAAAAGATTGCGAGCCGAAAGGATTGCTTGTGGAATCACACAAGATGAAATGGCTAATTTAATGGGATGGAAAACAAGAACGCCATATGCAAAGAGGGAAAATGGTTTGGTGGATATTGGGGCTAATGAATTTATCAAAATGGCTAAAATATTGGGATATGAAACGAACAATCTTGATATTTTTTTTACCAATAACGTTCCCAAAAAAGAACAAAAAGCTTAAGGAGGGACTACTATGGAAGAGAAAAAGATAGATTTGAGGTCGCTAACTAAAGATGAATTTGAAGGTATTCGTATTCCAGTATTATTTTTAAAAATTCAACTTTTTTTCGTTGAAAACGATATAAGCGAAGAGGACTGCAAGGTACTAGCTCGCATGCTCAACGCTTATTAC
>NZ_PPQN01000057.1 GCF_002901995.1 Staphylococcus coagulans
CATTAAATTCAATTAATAATGATGATAAATATTTATGAATAGTTAATTAATAGTTAATTACTAAATGGTAGAAAACCATGTATTGTATATATCTGTTAGTTATAAAAATTGGAGGAAAAAAATTATGAAAAATAAATTGATAACAAAATCATTATTAGCTATTGCTACAATTGGAATTACAACAACAACATTTATTGGAACTGCTGATGCAAGCGTAGTTAAAGGAACAAAAGAGAAAACAAATATCACTACTAAAATTGATGTAAATAATAAGTTTAATTTAACACCAAAAAGACAGCAACAACTTGAAAAAGCAAAACAATTAGTAACTGAATTCGAAAAAACACATACTGTTCAAGCACATCGAAAAGCACAAAGAGCCGTAAACATTGTTTCTTTTGAGTACAAATCTCAAAAGGATGCATTGCAACAAAGAATTGATAAAGCTTTGAAATATAAAGTTAAGTAATTTAGTATTATTTAGATTATTTCTAGATTTTGATTCATGACATTACACTTTTTAAAGCTAACATATTGGGAGTTTGTCAGAATGAATTCAATAAACCTATACCAACCAATAACTGATATGTCTATGCGATAGGAAAGTTTAAAATTTAATTTAATCCAATGAAGAGCGCCATGATTTCTAATAATTGTTAGAAAACATGGCGCTTTTTACTGTAAGAAGAAAACCGTGCGTTATGCGATAGAAAGGGTTTTGAAATAATAGAAGCTAGAGCATGTAAAGAATATATTCATATGTTAATGAGTATAGCACCAAAACTAAGTGTCGACCAATTTGTGGATATTTAGAAGGTAAGAGTAGTTAATGATATTTGATAGACACGCCCATTTAACCTCCAAACATTGAAAAGGAAAATTAAAAACTTAATATTAGAAAATGCTGAAAAATATATAATTATCAAAAACAACTTGAGAAAGAAAATGAATAAATAAACCCCGCCTGCAATAGGTGGGAGTGAAATAACAAGGACTCGGCTCTTAATGGGTCCCTAAAAATTCGGTTTATATGGTGTGTTATTGATAGGTAAAATAAAAAGAACCCCGTCGTTACGGGATTCTTAATTTTAAAAAGTACTTAAATTTCAGTAAATAGCGTCCTGGGAGGGATTCGAACCCCCGACCGATGGCTTAGAAGGCCATTGCTCTATCCAGCTGAGCTACCAGGACATTTTTAACACAAGATTAATTATAACGAACAATTTGTGATAAATCAATATTGTCTTCAAATCTTTTATATACAATTAACACGATATACAAAATATTACAATATAAATTTGTCAGTGTATATTGGAATATTAAACAAGAACAATATGAAGCGATTATAAACAATAAATTTTGAGTTCTCATAGTAATCTTAATATGCAATCCATTTTTAAATTAAAAAGACAGTTGCTGACTAAAATATGCGTTAGTTTTGTAAGCTAACACAAACTCTATCAACAACTGACAAATTAGAAAGAAGTATCACAAGTATAAGTGGCTTTTAGCGTAATGGAATGTTTCTCTTGTTCTATGTTGCAAGAGTCCTAATAGTGTAAGCACACCTACTTTACCCACAATCATTGTTATTATAATAAGCAACTTAGCGACTGAGCCATATTCCGTCGAAATACCTGTAGACAAACCGACTGTACCAAATGCAGAGATGACCTCAAAGGCAATGGCTTCAAATTGTAAGTTAGGTTGCGCCACTGAAAAGCAAAAGATAATCATAATCACGAACATCATAGCTGTTAACGTAATCGCAACTGCTTTTTGAATTTGTTTTTGATCAATAGATCGGCGGAATAAATGTGTGTGGCGGTGCCCATTCAATGATGTGATGACATATAAAATCACAAGTGCGAACGTCGTAACTTTAATCCCACCCGCTGCACTGATAGGTCCAGCACCGATAAACATTAAAATCATCGTCAACATTAATGTACCTGGCGCGAGATGTGAAAAATCAATGGTATTAAAGCCGGCTGTTCTCGTACTTACAGATTGAAAGAACGATGCTAGAAGTTGTTGTGAAAATGACATACCTTTAAAAGCGTGTGCGTATTCTAAGACAAAGTAACCTAATGTACCAACAACAATTAATATAAACGTGACAAAAAGTGTGACTTTTGTATGAAGCTGCAATCTTTTAAGTTGATGTGTTGTGACAATATCGAATAAAACGATATAGCCGATACCACCTAAAATAATTAACATAGCCACCATCAAATTAACGACGGGATCATGAGCGTAAGTAATTAAGTTATCACTAAAAAGTGAAAATCCTGCATTATTCAGTGCAGAGACAGAGGTAAATACGCTAATAAAAAGGCCATAAGACCAACCATATTCAGGCACAAATACAGTTGAAAGTACAAGTGCACCTATTGTTTCGAAACTGATTGTGAATATGAAAATAAATTTGGAAAAATCCGTGACATTTAATGATTCGTCAATATTTAACTCCAATTTGAAAAGCTGATTATTTCGATAACTAATCCGCTTTTGAGATATAATTAATGCCAATATTGAAACAGCAACAATCCCCATACCACCGATTTGGATAAGCAGCATGATGATTGTTTCTCCTAACACATTAAACTGTGATGTAATATCGACTGTTGATAAACCTGTAACCGTAAAAGCACTCGTTGCTACGTACATTGCGTCAATAAAAGAAATGGGCTTTTTACCCGTCCACGGTAAATAGAGAAGGATACTTCCTATGAGCGTGGTAGTTAAAAATAATGTGAGATATATTTGAATTGGTTGTTTTTTACTATACATCATTAAAGCCTCAGTTCTTTTTTGGATATAATAACATGTTATTTTGAAAAAACAAGTCTCTACTTTTTTGAACAACAAAATAAAGTAGGAAGTGGATACACTCGAGAAAAGTGTCTCTATCTTCCTACTTTATCATAAAAGATTAATATTGAGATAATAGAAAAAATATTATTTTGCAAATGTGTCAACTAGACCTTTAATTAATTTGATAATTCCTAAGATAATGCTTGCCCATGTCATTAGAATGACCTCCTTAGAATAAATTGTACTTTTATTATATAAGGAATGTCATTAAAAAAGTGACATATTTCCTAATAAGTAAATTTTTATGCGTATGTGTCTAATATTGTTAAATTCAATGACAGTTAGGCATTATTCTATACAGATATGCATATAAATTAATTTGTAAAGACAATTAAGTTGCGTAACTGTATATATTAAATTGTAAAAAGTACAGTTGTGCATGTTTTGTTGTCATTCAAGAAATAAATAACACAATTTAAAATAAATAGGCTATGGTAAAGACAACAAAGTTGTTGAATGCAACACTTTGTTACAAAAATTTATCTTAATTAAAGGAGTGTATTTTAATGTCAGATTTAATCAATGTAATTAAAGATACTATCCAAGCAGGTATTGATCAAGATTGGGTTACTATGGGGACAGGCATCGCAGATATTGTAGCAAAAGGTATTGACGTTATTTCTGGTTTCTTTGGATAAGATTTTCTTTCAATTAACAATCAAACATAGCTCATATTGTTCGATTCAACATAGAATATAATAGTGAGACAACAAGTGGTGAAAAGAACCTACTTGTTGTCTTTCATTTTATTTAAAATTGTAAGTTGATTTTGGTAAACTTGAAAACAGATTAACTAAAAATGGAGTGGACAAATTGAGTTATAAAGTGATTTTATTCGATTTTGATGATACATTAGTTGATTTTGATGATGCGGAAGTTAAAGCATATGATCATTTGATGGCCGTCTATCAAGTTCCTAAAGCATTACATAATTACAAAGCATTTAAAAAGATTAATCAAGCACATTGGGAGGCATTCCAACGTGGAGAAATAACAAAACAAGAAGTGTTATGTCATCGTTTTATAGAAACGTTTTCAACTTATCAGATGGAAGTAGATGGATACGAAGCAGATGTAACTTTTCGTGACGGGTTAGCATTAGCGCCCATTAAATGGTTAGAAGGCATTGAAAAGTTATTAGATGATTTAAAAAGTAAGTATAAAATTGCTATTGTGACAAATGGTGTTACAGATACTCAAAAACGACGTATTGCCCAAACTGATCTGAAAACTTTTGTTGATTCCATTTTTATTTCAGATGAAATTGGGGCACAAAAACCGCGTGTAGAATTTTTTGATGCTGTATTTAACGTATTTGATCAATATGAAAAAAATGATTTCTTAATCGTTGGAGATTCTTTAACTTCAGATATCCAAGGTGGAATTAATGCAGGGATTGACACGTGCTGGTACAATCATCGTCAGTTACATAATAAAACAGCGATCAAACCCACATATACAATTCAACATATTCAGGATTTAATTCAGATTTTGAGATAAATGGTATATTGGTTCCACCGGTGAGGACGGGAACGTGTAATTGAGCTCAATTTTACTGATTTACAATTTGATAGTGGATACATAGCTAAAAAGGTAGAGATGTGCGATGTTCAGAGTGGGTATTCAACTGATTTCAAGTAAAAAGGCGAGAGTGTGATATTTGCATCTTATTTACAAAAGGCTTTAAACATATAAGGAGCAATAGCTGACTGAGCGTTGTACCGTTCCCTACGGCCAATGGAGGCTGTGTCATTGAATTTATAACTTATTAAAATAAGGAGGCAGGACGTAGAAGTCTGCCTCCTTAATCAATTGTGATACAGTTTGGAATTGTCCTGAAACAGGTTACAAAAAATCACTGCATATGACTTTTAATCATTTATAAAAAGGGATGGATATCGTATTCAATCATAAAGACAAGCCTAGCACGTGTGAAGGTGTATGAATATGATGATGTCCCATCCCTTTAATAATT
>NZ_PPQN01000058.1 GCF_002901995.1 Staphylococcus coagulans
CTTTATCTGTCAATGTTACCTTGACATCTCCGATGCCTTTTTCACCATCATCTTGGATACCGTTTTTGTTTGTATCTTCCCATACTTTATCTCCAAGACTATATGTTGCTTTGTAGAAGCCAGAATCAATTGTTAAATCATTTTTACCATTAATTTTTACTGATACTTCTGTTCCATCTGAGTCTTTTTCATCATTTCCGCCTTGATCTTTTCCTGTTGGCTCATATCCTGATGGCGTCTCAAATTTTACTGTATAGTCTCCATTTGTTAATCCTTCAAACTTATAATTACCGGATTCATCTGTTTTTGTCTCAAACACTTTTCCATCTTTATCTGTCAATGTTACCTTGACATCTCCGATGCCTTTTTCACCATCATCTTGGATACCGTTTTTGTTTGTATCTTCCCATACTTTATCTCCAAGACTATATGTTGCTTTGTAGATTCCTAAATCCGCTGTTAAATTATCTTCATCTTTGATTTTAACAACAGATGATAATCCATTTGAGTCAGCCCCCCTATCATTACCTTGTTCACTAGGGGAAATAATATATCCTTCAGGAATATTTTTAAATTCTACTCTATATTCTCCATTAGGTAAATCAGATACTAAATAGGCTCCGTTTTCATCAGTTGTAGCTCTACCAACCTCTCGATTGGTTTTATTTTCATACACTACAACTTCAATATCCTTAACGCCTGTTTCTCCTAATTCTTGAATACCATTTTTGTTGGTATCTCTCCAAACATAATTACCTAATTTATAGACTTTTTCCCCTGTTCCACCGCTACCATTATTAGTAAATCCTAAGGCATTACCCTTAGTTGCTGATCTATTATTTAATGATGATAGTGTTGCCATTTGAACTAAAACAGGATTTTCATCATTTGTAGGCTTAAATTTTGTTTTAACTACTACAACATATGGAGAGTCAATATCGCCTAGATTAATATCAACTTTTTCTTTTTCACCATAAACAGGCTGATACTTATTGCTAACGTCGGTTAGTTCATCTACATTTACAACGTAACCCTTATTAAGTTTATAATTATCAGGGACCTTGTAGATTTTAATATCAGTGATACCTTCTTTTATTTGTCCAATATTAGCTGTATATTTAGGATCTGGATGATATGCTTGAACCCTTAATTTTGCCCCTTTCAAATCGTTATCCAATGGGTTTACATAAATAACTTGGTTATAATATCCAGGATCATCGACATTACCAACATGTGAAACTGTTTCAGTAAATGCTGCACCTATAGAATTTTTGCCCTCTGAATAATAATCAGGATATTGTATATCAGCTGTTGTTGAAAATTTTGTATTTCCAACTTGTATTTCAAAAGGAACCTTTTCACGATTTTCAGAAATAGATGTTGGGTCAATGTAGATAGAATGGTTTAAATTCATTTTTACAGAATTAAATCTATCAACATAATCTGTAAAAGTATACGTAATTGTATTGTAAGATGTATCATGCCTAGCAATAGCAATTCTCTCTCCATTATTTTTATCATAAATATCACCGATATTTTTTATGTCTTCAGGATTCAGCCCATATACTTGAATAGTATCTGAATATTGAACAGTAAAATAATCTCCAGATTTCACACTATCATCAACACTTATTTTAGAAGTAAAGTCAATGTAATCTTGTGATGGAATAATTTTCCCATTTTGATCACTGTCTATAACTGTTAGTTTCGTTTCACTCGTAATTAAGTCGTTTACGTTATTTCTTGTTCTATCCCCCCTAGTGTCTTGTTGGTTTGATTTATCTAAAGTTACAGCACGCATTAAATTTTTAGGACTTCTTAAAGAAACAGGTGTTGCTTTTGGTGTGTGTTTTTCTTGTTTATTTGTAAGTGCAATTAACATTTCTGCTGTTAGTTGATCTGAATCAAGATTTTGGTAGTCAAGGTTCATACCTTTTACAACTTGTTTCGCAGTTTCTGAATTCACTCCTGCATTTTTAGAGTAGTAATCTACTAATTTTGCTTCTTTTTCTTCATTGCTTGTTAATGAAGCTACTTGCTTTACAGTTTCAGCTAAGCCATTTGCTTGAGGTGCTAAAGCTGCTTTTTCAGTATCTACAGGGGCTTGAGTTTCCGTACTGTTATCCGTACTGTTAGTTACAGCTTTAGGTGCTACATCACTAGCTGCTTCTGTAGTTTTAGGCTCAGGTGTTGGTGCTTGTTGTTTTTTATTTTGATCAACTGTGGGTGCTTTTTCTTCTTCAGTGGATTTTTGTGTTGGAGTGACTTTCTTTTCAGTTGTAGCTTTATCTTCACTTTGTTGTTTTTCAGCGACCTTCTCATCTTGCTTAGGCTGCTCAACCTCTTTAGTCACTTCTTCTCCCACATTCTCTTCTTCTGGTAAATCTTCTACAACATTTTCCTCTTCAGTTACATCGCCGTTTTGCTCATTGACTTGAGGAATTTCTTCATCGTTTAATTCTTTTGATTGATCTACAGATTCTTCTTTATTTTCTTCAGCAGATAATGTTTGTTTGGCAACTTCTTCTGCTGCACTTGCATCTTTAGCATGAACACCGAAGATTAATGTTGATCCAATCAATAAAGATGCCGTACCTACTGTGTATTTTCTGATTGAATACTTATTTTGTTTGTTAGGTGATAAACCACCTAATTGGTTCTTTTTCATATATAAAATTTCCTCCAAATATAAATTGTTAAATATAAGCTATAATATTTAACGTAAATAGTTAAAACTGCAAAAAAAATTAAGCATTATTAATTTCGAACTTGTAATTTATCAAGCATAGTGTATACGCTTTTATACAAGGCTATAGAAAATCGAAATTAATTTTTTAAGACAATGCAAAACAAAATCAGATTATTAGGATATTACTTTTCTTTCGGAATTTAATAAGAGATATACAGTATTAGTTAAAAATTTTTAGTTGATAATAGCTGAGATTCTACTTTGCTTATAATAATTATATAAATATTGAATTGTAATAATTTTATTTGATCAGTTAATCGTTTTTGTTTTTCATAATCATTTTTATAGCATGATCAAAATAGTAATTTCTATTTTCTGTTATATCATTATTTAAATAGTAGCTATCTGTTTCATGGTCATATATTACTGGGTTATCAAGAATGTGCCACTCTTCACTTTCATGCATGTAATTCCGAATATGTGCAATATCCCTTTGAATTGTTCTACAACTCACCCCCCACTCGTTGGCAACATAGACTTTGTTAACTTCTCTCCCTAGTATCAAGTCAGTATAAATGGATAATAATCGATAAGGTTGATTCATACGCTCCTCCTCATGACATAACTACATTGTAATAAACAAGGTAGACATATTATGTCATTAATATTGTAATACTTATTAAATTTTAAATTAATATTTGAGACCGCAAATATATTAAT
>NZ_PPQN01000059.1 GCF_002901995.1 Staphylococcus coagulans
TGATTGTTTAAGTCAATCACTCTTCAAAGTACGTTAAAGTACTCAAATTATCGGAATTAACGTTGACATATTGTCATTCAGTTTTCAATGTTCATTTCATTATTGATTAAATGGAGCGGGTGATGGGAATCGAACCCACAACATCAGCTTGGAAGGCTGAGGTTTTGCCATTAAACTACACCCGCTTATTAAATTAAATTGGTTGATGCGGCCGAGAGGACTTGAACCTCCACGGGATTTCTCCCACTAGGCCCTCAACCTAGCGCGTCTGCCATTCCGCCACGACCGCTTGGAATCAAACGATAGGTTTTTTTCAGAACGTTATTCATTATATAATACGCTTTTAGAAGTGTCAATACTTTTTTAACATTAATTTAATGTTTGTCATCTTGTTTTAACACATTAAATTTGCGACGTATTTTAGAATACTACACAACTCGTTCTATGTCAAATAATTTTTCTTTTAATAAATTTAAAGAACTTCTTGTTTTGACGACTTTTATAATTATAATAAGGGGGTCCATTTTTGTCAATAAAATTTTTATAAAAAACAAAATTAGCATTCAATCATTGTGATTATCAACGTAAGTACTGTTAATAAAAAGTTTGAAATGATTGAATGCGTGTGCAATTTAAATCTCAAATCTCAAATCTCATAAATCTTAATCCTATGACAATACAGAGTACATAAATTGCCTTTACTCTCTATTTATATATTATCTGAGTTGACGTAATAATTTTAAACGACCCCCACATTTTCCACATCGCATTTTTTCGATATTTACACTTCTTATTCGTTGAAATGTGGTCTGACATGAAAGACACTGATATTCATACTTAACTCTAGATTGATAACTTTTTATTGGTTGACAAAAACGGGGTGCCTTTACCTTTTCAGCCAATAATTTAAAATCTTGATCTTTGTGTTGATAGCCTTTTCCTTCAATGTGCAAAAAATAATGACATAATTCATGTTTGATAATATCTATTAATGCTTGCTTACCATATGTTTCATATTGCTTCGGATTAATTTCAATATGATGCGACTCTAACATATATCTGCCACCAGTTGTTCTTAATCGATTATTAAAGAACGCTTGATGTTGAAATGGCTGATTAAATTCATTAATCGCAATACTTTCTGTTAATTTTTGTAGCTCTTGATTATTCATTAGGATTAATCATAGTCAATGCAACTTTTCCTTTTTGTCGATCAATTTGTTCTATCCAAACTTCAACAATATCTCCTACACTAACGATGTCCATTGGGTGTTTTACAAACTTTTTGGCTAGTTTCGAAATATGGACTAGCCCATCTTGTTTCACACCAATATCTACAAAAGCGCCAAAATCGACAACATTTCGGACTGTCCCATTCAGTTTCATGCCTTTGGATAAGTCTTCAATAGATAAAACGTCCGATTTGAGTTCTGGTGTCTCAAAATCATCCCTTGGATCACGATGTGGCGCAATTAATGATTTAATAATATCTTCTAAGGTTGGAACACCAATATTTAAAGCATTCGCTTGCGTCGCAATGTCAAGATGCTTTAATTGTTCTAGCGCTTTGCCACTGCCAATTTCTGATATTTCTAAACCTACCGTTTCTAACAACTGGTAGGTTGCAGGATAACTTTCAGGATGAATTGCTGTATTATCAAGCGGTTCTTTGCCTTCGACAATTCTCAAAAAGCCGATACTTTGTTCAAATGTTTTGGTGCCTAAACGTTTTACTTTATTCAATTGTTTATGATGTGTTATTGCACCGTTCTCTTCTCTATATGCAACAATATTCTCAGCAATTTGTCGAGACAAACCGGACACGTGCTGTAGCAACGTACTTGAGGCTGTATTAACATCAACACCGACTTGGTTTACGGCGGTTTCAACAACAAAATCTAAAGCGCCACCTAATGCTTTTTGATTTACATCATGCTGATATTGTCCAACGCCAATGGATTTTGGATCAATTTTTACAAGCTCACTTAAAGGATCTTGAACACGTCTCGCGATCGACACAGCACTTCTTTCTTCTACTTGAAAGTCCGGAAATTCCGCTCTTGCAATGTCTGATGCAGAATAAACAGAAGCCCCCGCTTCATTGACGATAATATACTTCAAGTCAAGTTGATTTTCTTGAATCATGTTCGCAACAAATTGTTCTGTTTCTCTGCTTGCCGTACCATTACCTATTGCCACCAAGTCAATATTGAATGCTTTCACTATTTCTAAGAATGTGCGTTCTGCTTCTTTGATTTTCGAAACTGGAGGATGCGGATATATCACCGATTTTTCTATGAAAGTGCCATAAGGATTTACTACCGCTAATTTACAACCCGTTCTGAAAGCTGGGTCTACCCCTAAAATTTGTTTATTTTTTAATGGCGGTTGTAATAACAGACTTTTTAGATTTTCACTAAATAAGTGAATCGCTTGTGTTTCGGCACGCTCAGTTAAATCGCCTCGAATTTCTCTTTCAATTGAAGGGAATATTAAACGCTTCATTGCGTCATCAATTGCGCTTTCAACGTAAGTCGTTAAATCATTTTGCGCTTTAAGTTCTAACTTTTTAATATTTTGCGTGAGCTCTATTAGGTTAGCTTCAATTTTAATTTGTAAAACTTTTTCGGATTCACCACGATTCATTGCTAATATACGATGATTTGCAACTTTGCGAAGTGGCTCTTGATAATCGTAATACATTTCAAATGTTGCTTTTTCATCTTCCGCATTTTTCTTTTTCTGCGAAGTAATATTCGCTGTTTTTAACGTTTGACTTAAAATTTGTTTCCGATATTGCGGATGATCTGCTATTTTCTCGGCGATAATATCTTTTGCCCCTTGCAATGCATGTTCAACTGAAGGTACTTCTTCATTGATAAATTCAGATGCTTTTTCCTCGATATTTGCATTTTGTTGTTGTAGATATAGCCACTCTGCTAAAGGTTCTAGCCCTTTTCTTTTAGCTTCTGTAGCACGTGTCTTTTTCTTTTGTTTAAAAGGACGATATAAATCTTCGACACGCTGTAATTTAGTTTGCTTTTGAATTTCATTTTTTAGCTCAACTGTTAATAAGCCCTGTTGCTCTATATTATGGATGACTTCATCTTTTCTTTTTTGAAGATTTTCCATATATTGATATTCATCAGCTATTTGTTTGATTTCAACTTCATCCAATCCACCGGTTACTTCCTTTCGGTAACGTGCGATAAAAGGTACTGTATTTTTCTCCTCTAACAACTGCAATACAGCATTAATATGTTTGACTGGAAATTGATATTTATTATGTATTTCTTGAACAAAATGATTGGTCAAGTTAAATCCCCACTTTCTCGTTTCTCGTTCTTCATTATTGTAACATTCACATTTGAAAGTTAATAGTTTAATCCAATGCACTCAAAATAGGTGTTTTTTATAAGTACCAATTGCCATTTCTACTTTTTTATAAATGTAAAAAAACAGACTAGGACATTAACCCCAAAATAAATAGCGCTAAGTTGATTTTTAATAGAAATCGTCTTAGCGCTTCTTTTTTATGATAAAACTTCGTATAATGTGGTTTCGTTTATGCACGTCATCATTCACTATTAAAGTTAAAAATAAACCACTTCCGTATTTTTTAATTAATCATGACAAAAGCTAAATGAACGATATTTAATTGAAGCTACATTCACTTTGATCCACTTCTGTAGTTGCATAATCGCATAATAAGCGAAACTTCAACCTCCATAACTAAGCGAGTCGAGTTAATCAACGCTTTAAATAGTTTATGTTCTAAACTCTTTATAAATGAAATGCTTCAATTCCTATCGTTATTTTTATAGCCACTTCAATGTTAATCTATTGGATTTTATTTTTTTGCTGCTTCTTGCAACTTTTTTATAGCGGTTCTTTGTAAACGTGATACATGCATTTGGCTTAAACCGATACGCTCTCCAGTTTCTTTTTGGCTCAATCCATCTATAAAAGTACACTGGATAATTTCTCGCTCACGATCAGATAAAATAGGTAAAATCCGTTCAAGTATCATACGCTTTTCAGTTAAGTCGAAATTTTCATCTTGTTGTCCCATAATATCTAATAATGTAACCGTTGAACCATCTTTATCCGCTTCGATGGAATGATCCACACTCAGTGCATTATAGCTCTGACCCATTTCCATCGCTTCAAGAACGTCCTCTTCTGAAACTTCAAGTCTGTCAGCTATTTCACTGATTGAAGGTGATCGTTCTAATTCGTTCGTTAATTCATCGCTGACCTTTTTAATCCTCGGTCCTATTTCTTTAATTCTACGTGGGACATGAACACTCCATGTTTTATCACGTAAATATCGCTTAATTTCACCTATAACAGTCGGAACCAAGAAAGCTTCGAATTTTCTATCAAAAGATAAATCAAATCGATTAATCGCGCCTATAAGTCCAACCATACCAACTTGCACTAAATCTTCATGATGCGATTGGCCTTTTGAGTATTTATAGGCTAAGGATTCAATTAGCTTTTCGTAGTGTTTAACGAGCTTTTCTTGGGCCTCTTCGTCGTGATGCTCTTGATGTGCTTGAATCCATTGGTTGATTTGTTCAGGTGAAACAGCGTTAGCTGATTTCGACTCTTTCGCCATTATTTCGCACCTGCTCTTTTCTAATATACTTAATCATACTAATCGTAACACCAGTTTCTTTATCAACTGTGACTTCATCCATCAACGATTCGATTAAGAATAAACCTAAGCCACCTTCTCTTAAGAAGTCAATATTTTCATTTTCTTGGTAAGGGCCTAGATTTTGTTTAGTCTCTTGGTAATTAAAGCTATCACCTTGGTCAGAAACAATGATTTTAATACGATCTGGTTCAAGTTCAAAACCGACATTGATGTAGCCTTTTTCTTCTTTGCCTTTGTAAGCATGTTTCACTGCGTTCGTCACAGCTTCACTTACAGCAATCTTAGCGTCTTCAATATCATCATAAGTCGCACCTGCACGTGTAAAAACACCAGAAAGTGTTAAACGAATCAAACTCACATATTCAGCTGAAGCAGGAAGTCTCATTTCAATGAAGTCATTTGCATGTGTCATTTTATTCGACCTCCGTTCCTTCGTTGACATGCATTAAATCATCAAGACCTGTAATTTCAAATAATCGTTTAATTCTATCATTCACGCCTAAAATATATAATTCTTTTTCATGTTGGTTTAAAGCTTTTAAAGTCCCGACAAATAAACCTAGTCCAGTTGAATCCATATAGGTCAAATTCTCTAAATTTACGTAAATATCGTGTGTCCCTGCTTGTCGAATGGGTACCAACACTTTTTCTAACTCTGGTACAGTTGCAACGTCAAGTTCACCAGCTACTGAAATATCGTAATGTGTCTTGTGTTCTTGCGTTTCTATATTAAGGTTCATTATTGATTACACTCCTACGTTTATTCTCTACTTAACTTTCTTACCCATTTCTAATCATTTGTAATCTCACTATCTTATTTAATGTACACGCTTAATAATAAGTATTGTAAGATCATCACGTTTACCAGACTTTTGTACTCTTAAAAGCTCTTCGTATAAAAGTTGCACAATATCTTGTGGATGCAATGATTTATATTTAAGGATAAAATCAAGGATATTTTGTGTATTGATAAAATGTCCATCCTCTTTGCGTATTTCAGTCACACCGTCTGTGAAAATAATAATCATATCATCAATTTCAATCGCTATCTCTTGTTGTTGATAACGGACATGAGGACTCACGCCTAAAACGCGTCCTCGAACTGTAATTTCTTCAAATTCATTGGTTTTAGCTCTAAAAATATACCCTGGCTCGTGTCCAGCAGAGCTACAGTAAAGAACATGATTTAAATCTTCGTATAAACCATAAAACATTGTGACAAACATATTCTGATTAATATTTTTTTCAACTACACGATTTAGACGTTTTAAGCCATCATTAGGTAATTGAGAATGACCATAAGAATCCATGCCAAATTTAATCATACTCATTGCCAACGCTGCTGGGATACCTTTACCTATGACATCTGCAACAGCAAAACTCATCGTGCCGTCTTTATGATCAATTAAGTTAAAATAGTCGCCGCTCACATGCTGTGCTGCAACTGAAATGACACCAATTTGAATGCTATCAAATTGAGGGATATTTGTTTTTAACATCGTTTGCTGTAATCTTGAAGCAACATCCAACTCTTTGTCATGAACTTCAACTTTGTTAACTAAATTTTTATAATCTTGATAATCATAGCCGAAGCTTTCAACGACTGTCTTTAGAACGTCTAGGCTCTCAATCATCTCTGATTGATTCAATGAATTATTTTTAAAAAATTGCTTATGTATACACACAAAATCTTCAGGTAGTAATGCATCGTCTGATAAATCCTTCGAAAACGATTGCGCTTGCTTTAATATTTTTTCTCTATTATCATGCTTTAAAAATTGACGCACGAGCTCAAAATAGCGCAATTTGCTATCTTCCGACATTAGACGTCCCCCTTTACTTTATAACAACTAAAAGGCTTTAGGAGAGTTGTCCTAAAGCCTATTTATGATGATTCATGTTCAGTCCTAAACTAATACCAAGTGCGTAATTAACTTCTTTCATCTTTTCTTCAGATAAAAATGTTAATTTCTCTTTAAGTCTCTTCTTATCGACCGTTCGAATTTGTTCTAATAAGATGACAGAATCTTTGTCGAGCTTATATTTATTTTTTTCTATTTCTACATGCGTTGGTATTTTAGCTTTATTAATCCGACCAGTAATTGCTGCGACAATAACAGTTGGACTGTATTTATTTCCAGTGTCATTCTGAATAATAACTACGGGCCTTACTCCCCCCTGTTCAGAGCCCTGTACTGGTGATAAATCTGCTAAGTAAACGTCCCCGCGCTTCATTTAGTCATCCTTATAATCTGATAACAAGTGTGATTCATTACAATCACAGGCTTCACATTCAACTGAATATGCTTCAGTTGCTAGGGAGAGATTCAAATCTGCCATTTGAACATAGCCTTCTTTTAAAGATTGTTCTAAATTTTTAAATCTTGTTTGATTGAATGCTGACATAAATAGGACCTCCATATCAATACAACACATTAAAAAATTCTCTGATTACTGATTATAATATCAAAAATCAGTCGGAAGTACCATACTATTTTAACAATTCGTTCGAGATTTCGGACATTTCTTTTGTCACATATTGACGCGCGATACGTCTACCTAAATTACAAAGGACTTCATAATTAATCGTTTGCTGTTGGGCCGCTAAGGCTTCAACAGATTGTGATGTGTGCGCCTGGTTATCAATCAAAATCACTTCGTCACCGAGCTGCGTATGTCCCGGCACACGAATTGCTGTTTGGTCCATACTTACACGCCCAACCACTTCACATTGGAAAGCGCCTAAACGCACATGTGCATGTTGCATTGAACGTAAATAACCGTCTGCATACCCAATAGGAAGTAAAGCCACGTGCATATCTTCTAGGGCTTTGAATGTATGGCCATAGCCGATACCCTCACCTTTACGAACGTGTTTAACTTGCATCACTTGTGACACTAACTTAGCTGAAGGCTTTAACTTAGCTGTTGCCTTTTCTTCTATAAAAGTTGATGGATAATAACCGTACAACGCGATACCTGCTCTAAAGGCATTACATAATGCAGGATCAAAACGTAATGCGCCAGCAGAGTTTTGAATATGAATATACGGTGGATGGTCTGTGCTTTCAATCATTTCTTCAAAACGTGTATATTGTTCTTGCGCTGAATCATCATCCTCATCTGCTGAATGAAAATGTGAAAAAGCACCTTCAAACACCAATAAATCATGTGCTTCTATCATTGCTTTCACTTCATGATACATTTCTATATCTTTAATCCCTAATCGGTTCATTCCAGTATCCAATTTAATGTGCATCCATAAAGATTTATCTGTATCACTATCGATATGTGAAATTGCCGCTTCTAACCATGATTTTGAAGGAACGGCTACCGCAACACGATGTTGAATCGCTTTGTTAATTGCATCAGGTGGTATGCTTGATAAAATTAAAATCTTCTCTTTAATACCATGCATTCGTAGCTCTATTGCCTCGTCTAACGTTGCTACACAAAAGAACTCTGCCCCTAATTGACTAAGATGTTGAGCAATTTGTATACTCCCTAAACCATAAGCATTTGCTTTAACAACAGGCATCAATGTTTTATTCGGTTGCAATTTTGTTAATGCATAATAATTTTCTGTAATTGCATCTAAATCTATTTTCAATGTGGTGGTACGATAATACTTTTCTGACATTCAAGTCACCTTCCTCAATTATTAAAGCGCATTCCGCTATGTTCCTATTCATCTTTTTCTAAAATCACTTGACTCACGGCATACTGTTCTGTGTGCGTAATGGATACATGGACTTTAAACCCTTCATACTGTATCGTAGGTTTCCCCATTTCATCATTTTCACAATGAATATCCTGAAATGACACGCTTTCCCCTATACCTGTGCCTAATGCTTTGCTAAAAGCTTCTTTTACAGCAAAACGTCCAGCTAAAAACTCAAGTCGTCTTCTTTCCGATTGGATATTGTTGAAAGTTTCTCGCTCACCAGATGTTAAAACTCTCTCTGGAAAGCGACTTTGGCGACTTAGTATTTTACGCATTCGTGACATTTCAACTAAATCTATTCCTATTCCAAATATCATGAAATCTCTTCATCTCCATCATTCATCTGATTCGACGTCGCATTCTGAGGAAGTTCAAGGTCATTTTGACTTTCCCGTTTAATAAATTTCATTATTTTTAATGCAACTTGCTTATCAATATAAGATACTTGGTGATTTCCACCTGCAGTAGAAAGTGTTAATGTTGCGAGATGGTATTTCCTCATAATCCATCCTTCATTTAAATCCACATTTTGAATTCTAAAGAGAGGAATCGTATCTTGCCTGATAAATATAAACCCTTCTCTCACTGTAATTAGATCTTTTGTATAGTGATATCCAAATATTCGATATTGATAAATAGGGTTTATCCATGCATATATAATAAGGTACAACAGCCATATTACAGCAATCAAACCACTTAAAACAAGCATCCATTTATTCCACTCTAAATAAAAAGCTGCCACAAGACTCGCAATGAGTACTATCAAGATGATTGCTGCAACAATCACCGCTACAACTCGCATTGCTTTAGGACCCTGCTCACTCATTTTTTCCATGATACACTGTTGCACCTCCTAGATACCAATGATTATATGCCTTCGCTTTATTTTTATCTTCAAAATTTAATCCAACTTCTTTATTGATTGATCCACTTGCTAAAATAAATCGAAAATGTGTAAGGTTTGCTCGTCTCATAAAAGGATGCGCACTTTCTTGATAACCTAAAACCTTGTCTTTTTTAAAGTAAGTCGTTCTAAACCCGAATCCTGTTACTTTACATACTGCCGCCTCATCTTTACTGAAGTATGCGCCGGAATAAAGTGTCGTAACCCAGCTGTGTAATACGAGATAAGCAATGATGATGACAGTCGGGATCCAAATCCATGTCCATAAATAATCATTAAACGCCCATATAACACTTATGAGAATGAGTGAAAGTATCCAAAAACGTCTATGAAACCCACGCCACGGCACCCCTTTTTCGACTTGATGAAAAGCCATGTTCGGAACCAATGACGAAATTAACGTTTGTGCTTCTTTTTGTTTGATAAATGGTAACACCGTTATACAACCAGTGATTGTATCGTCTTCTGTGTCCAAATCCATATCACTTGTAATCATAAACGCATATTCAGTATAACCAAGCATGTGTCTAATAAATGACTTTTTCTCTTCAATCGCTTGTATCCTTGAAATTGGGAGGGTCATGGTTTTTACATTAAACAAACCATATTTAACTTTTAAGAAATCGCCATTACGTATAAGGGTGAATTGATAAAATCGAATCATATTCATCAGCACACCGGCAATATAGGCAATGAACAAAATCGCAAAAATGACGATAACCGAGGCAATAGTAATATGTGCTACAAAACCGTTGACTTGAGAAAAGATTTTGTCCCAAGGAATCACATCAGAGAGTGCTGATAGTATCGGTAATATCGTAAGTAATGTGACAAAAAGCGCCCCACTCGTCATACTCATGAGCAATAAGTTTTTCAATGACAATTGATAAACGTGTATATCTTCATGTTGTACACTATTAGAATTCGCATCTTCAAAGTGAGTATGTTCATCCACTTTTTCAACTGTTTCAGTTTCTTCAATTTGACGCTTCGTTTTTTCTATTTCTTGTTGAATCCAAACGCTTTGTTGCTTTGTGACCATGTCTAAGTTAATGCCATCGCTAGGTGTTTTAATTGTAAGTTTTACGCCACCTACAAGTTGATGAACAATATTTTGAGTGATATCAACAGATTGAATACGCTTAATATTTAATTCTTTACGTTCTAAATTAAAAAGACCACTTGTAAGTACAAAATATTCATTTTCTATCCAATAACGAGTACGAAAAATTTCAACAGAACGTCTTAAAAAACTCATTACAAACAAAATTATAAGAATTCCGGGCCACACATAGTTTTTAAGATCTGAAAAATCAAATGAATCTATTTGAAATATAAGAAAGATAATAATAAACATAAAATTATCTTTAATCGCTGTAATCAATGATAATATATATGAAATCGGATGCAATTTTTGTGGACTATACATCTGCATCACCACCTTTAAGTTGGTTCATACAATAGGCTTCAATACGTTTCGCATCTTCATCCAGAACAAGAGGAAGTTGGATACTATGACCCGCGGTAGTACAATGCAACTGTTGTAATTGATAATGCCTTTGCAACGGTCCATTTTCACGCGAAATACTTTGAATCCGCTCTATTTGAATGACTTCATATTTTCTAAACCACCATCGTTTTTGAATTTCAATATGATGCGCTGTTATGCGATATGTATAATAGCGATAATAAATAAAAGGCTTCGCTATAAAAAAGATGAGCGCCATGACTGCTATTATGGCAAAAACGTATATCATAATCATCCATAAGTCAAAATACAACCATAGCCAACTTGCAACGCCAATCAAGACGATCACGATGCTACATTGTATGACACATAATATTTTCATATATGTCAATGCCACCTTAGGGGGGTGAAGAAATTCAAATTCCATAATGATTTAACACTCCTCAATAAATTTAGCATCATTATATCATAAATCTTTATGTAGGCTGAATGCGTTTCAATGCCTTTTCAAGAGCATTTTGCTTTATTGAACATGATTAAAAGAGGCCAAACAATACCTGACAGATGCGTTATAGTCACTACTCATCAGTGTCTGTTTGAACGCTTCTGTATACTTGATTGTCTAACCTCTTTAAAATTGATGGTCATCATCACAACACAATGACATAAACACTTTAACTAATAGTCGTGTTGTACGTATTGTTTATAATAAAGTTACCTATTTTTGATGATCTGCAAAAGTGCGGCCCTTCTTCACTTTTGTTTCTCTTTTATGTTTGAAGTTACCTTTTTTGTTGTTATTGTTTTGTTTAAAATTGCGATTTGATTTAGAGTGACGCTTATTATTGCCTACTTTTCGATTTCCTTTTGGCGAACGATTTTTACGTGCTAAAGGTTTTTCAAATGTAAGTTGTACTTCAACCTCATCATTTGATTCAACAAGTTCTTGCAATAATGCTGTGACAAGTTCAGTTTGATCGTAAGTTTCTAATAACTGTTTCGCAATATTTTCTACACGTGGTTCTTTATCAGCTTCCATCCAATTTTGAACCTTACTTTTTATTTCATCTTCGCGTGCTTTTAAAACTTCTTTACGATGTGGCGGTCTTAATGCGCGCATTTGACGGCGATTCGTTTGCTCGATTTGACGGATATAATCCATTTCAATTGGGTTAACAAAAGTAACAGCGATACCATGTTTACCTGCACGTCCTGTACGGCCAATACGGTGTGTATAGCTTTCAGTATCTTGAGGGATATCAAAGTTATATACGTGGCTTACACCTGAAATATCAAGTCCTCTCGCTGCCACATCTGTAGCTACTAAAATATCAATTTGATCATTTTTAAATTTTTTCAAAACTTCAAGACGTTTCGCCTGAGTAATATCACCGTGTAAACCTTCTGCTTTATAACCTTTAGATAATAATGCACTTGTTAATTCATCTACACGACGTTTTGTACGTCCAAATACAATAGCCAATTCAGGTTGATGAACGTCTAAGAAGTTCGTAAACGTATCAAATTTCTCTAACTCTTTCACAATTGTATAATACTCGTCAATTTGTGGATCAGAAATTTCATTGTTCATCGTTTTAATAATTCTTGGTGATTTCATGAATTTTTGAACCAATTCTTGTATTGCCTTTGGCATTGTTGCTGAGAACAACATTGTTTGACGGTTTTCAGACGGTAATTTATCCATAATATAACGCATATCATCGATGAAACCCATATTCATCATTTCATCTGCTTCGTCCAAAATTAATGTTTCGATAGATTGCGTTTTTAAAGTACGACGATTAAGGTGATCAATCACACGCCCAGGTGTACCTACAACGATTTGTGGTCCGCGTTTTAAAGATTTGATTTGACGATCAATTGGCATACCGCCAAAAACAGTGACAACTTGAACTTTTTGCCCACGACTAAATTCTCTTAATTGTTCAGCCACTTGCATCGCTAATTCACGTGTAGGTGCTAAGATCAAAGCACGCACACCTTCTTTTCCAATTACTTTTTCAATAAGTGGAATACCAAACGCACCTGTTTTCCCTGTTCCAGTTTGCGCTTGTCCTAATATATCGATGTTTTCGAGTGCATATGGGATACTATCTTTTTGGATGGGTGTCGGCTCTGTAAAACCCATTGCCTCGAGGGTTTCAGCTGTACGTTCTGAAACACCTAAATTTGTAAAATTTTGCAAAGTAATTCTCCTTTTTTGAATCATAATTCTCATATATTTTTGTCAAATAAGTTTAATCTAACTTCTACATATTACCATCTTAGCCACAATACCGCAATAAACGAAAAATCAATATCATTTAAATTCTTATATATTTTCTAAGGATTTAAATGATATTGCTAACAACTAAAATGGGACTGATATCAAACTTTTTAGATTACGCCTTTACAAGCGCTTCTACCACTTCTTCTAAACGCATGCCTCTTGATGCTTTAACAAGAACAACGTCACCTTGATTTACAATAGAAGTCAAATAACGAATCATCTTGTCTTTTGTATCAAAATGAATCGCTTCGTCCACATGATGTTTTCCTTTTTCATGAATTTCCATTGCTGCCTCACCAAACGTATACAGACCATTAATCCCTTTACCCTCCAAATATTGGCCGACACTTGCGTGCATGATTTTAGATTGCGCCCCTAGCTCTAAAACATCACCTAAGATTAATATTTTATTACCTTCTAAAAGTGTCAATGTTTCAATTGCAGCTTTCATACTTGTAGGACTTGCGTTATACGCGTCATTGATTATCAGCGCACCATTTTTAGCTTTAAATTTTTGCATACGCATGTCAGTCAACTGCAATTGATTGAGTTGCTGTTGAATTTCATCATGTTGAATATTTAAAGCACGTGCAACCGTAATCGCAATCGCTGCATTTCGCATATTGTGCTCGCCTAACACTGGAATTGAGTATTGTTCATTACCATTTAATTTAAATACAATCCCTTCATCATGATGCGAAACAATTTCACATTGTACATCATTGGAAGCATTTCGGCCGATGCTGATGACTTTAGCTGATTCTAAAGTGTCAACATGAGGTTGCAATAAAGGCTCGTCCCCATCATATATGAAGTAACCTCCTGGTTTTAAACCTTTAACGATTTCAAACTTAGCTTTTGCAATACCTTCACGTGAACCCAAATCTTGCAAATGTGACTCACCAATGTTCGTTATAATCGCAAAATCCGGTTGTGCAATTGTAGATAATAATTCAATTTCGTGAAAACCAGACATTCCCATTTCTAAAATCGAAATTTCTGTATCTTTATTTAGATTTAAAATCGTTAATGGCATACCGATTTCATTATTGTAATTGCCCTGTGTCTTTTGTACACGGTAATGTCCGGCTAAGACATTTTCAATCATATCTTTCGTTGTCGTTTTACCGTTAGAACCTGTAACAGCAATAACAGTTGGAGATACGTATTGAAGATAAGCTTTTGCTAATTGTTGTAACGCCACTAGTGTATCTGAAACTACGATCACCGGACCCGCTTGTGGGAATTTAACTGAACTTTGTGCTTCAAAAAAAGTCGCGCCAGCCCCGTCGCGTAATGCTCGTTCAGCATATTGATGACCATCAACATTTTCACCTTTGAAAGGAATAAAGAGCTGACCTTTTTCAATTTTTCTAGAATCAATAGTGATGCCTTTAATTTCTACATCTAAATATTGTGAATCAATTTTACAATCTATCCATTCAGCAATTTGTTTTAACGTGATATTAATCATTGTTCAAAACTCCTAGTCAATGCGATGTTTATTTTTTTGTTTATCTGCATATCGTTCTTTTGCTAAATCTATCAACTTAGTAATTAATTCTGAATAAGAAACACCCATGTTTTCCCACAATTTTGGATACATACTATAAGCCGTAAAACCAGGCATCGCATTCGTTTCATTAATAAATATCTGATTATCTTCTGTAACAAAGAAATCAGCGCGTAACAATCCAGAACAATCAGTCGCTTTAAAAGCTTCCACCGCCATATTGCGTAAAGTCATTTGTACTTCTGGGTCTAACTCTGCAGGAATCGCTAACTTCACTTTTCCGTCTTTATATTTTGACTTGTAATCATAAAATGCAACATCTTTCACGACTTCCCCTGGCCATGTTGTCTCTGGATAGTCATTTCCGAGCACTGCCACTTCAATCTCACGCGCATTCACACCTTGTTCGATTACTAGTTTACGGTCAAATTGAAATGCTTCCTCTATCCCTTGAATTAAAGTTGCTTCATCTTCACATTTACTAATTCCGACACTTGAACCTAAATTTGCTGGTTTAACAAATACAGGGAACTCTAATTTATCATGGACTAACTTAAGAATATTTTTACGGTACTTTTCGTATTCACTACGTAAAAAACTTACATATGGGAGTTGTGGTAAACCGCGATGGGCAAATAATTGTTTCATAACAAGTTTATCCATTGAACTAGACGCAGCCAATACACCATTGCCTACATACGGAAGATCTAATACTTCAAATAACCCTTGAATAGTGCCATCTTCACCATTAGGCCCATGTAAGAGCGGAAATACAGCGTCATAACGGCCGCCTTGGCTACTTTCTGTTAACATCGTAGAAATATCACCTTCTACGTTATCTGTCATTTCTAATTCATTCGTACTTGTAATTTCTTCGGTAATGTTTTCTGTTTTCTTCCATTTACCTTCATTAGTAATATAAATAATATCAATGTGGTAACGTTCTTTATCTATCGCATTTAATACGTTTTGAGCTGTTAAAATAGACACATCATGTTCAGCACTTTTACCACCATAAATGATACATAAAGCTTCCTTTGACATAAACCCGCCTCCATATATTTCATCTAATCTACATCTTACCACGACAAACATTTGTATTGCATTTATTTTTCGGCATTATTAGCAATTTGATTACAACTTATGTAAAATCGGTATATAATGAAAATAAAAGAAATAATGTGTAAAGGAGATTGACATGGTATCTTCTCGACAACAAACGCAAAAGTCATTTTTGCGACGGTTAGACTGGCAGTTAATTACGCTTATTACTGTCCTTTTTGTAATTAGTATTATGACAATTCATTCGGCAATGGGAGGCGGCCAATATAGCTTAGATTTTGGTTTAAGGCAAATTTTTTATTACATACTTGGTGCAATCATTGCTTTTATAATTATGTTATTTTCACCTAAAAAAATACGCAAATATACTTATATCATTTACTTTATATTTATTATTCTGTTATTAGGGTTAATCATTATGCCTGAATCTGCAATAACACCTGTGATTAACGGTGCTAAGAGTTGGTATCGTTTCGGCCCTATTAGCATTCAACCTTCAGAATTCATGAAAATCGTATTGATTTTAGCCATCTCAAAAGTTGTTGCCCAACACAATCGCTTCACTTTCAATAAATCTTTCGAAACGGACTTAATGTTAATATTTAAGATCGCTTTTGTGAGCATCATTCCAATGGCCCTTATTCTGTTACAAAACGATTTAGGAACAACACTCGTAATACTTGCAATTATCGCTGGTATTGTGATTGTAAGCGGTGTGACTTGGAAAATTTTAGCACCTCTATTTGGTACAGTCATTATAATTGGATCCGCCTTAATTTTATCCATTATTTATAAGCCGAATTTAATTGAAAATGTGGCTGGCATTAAAACATATCAATTAGGCCGTATTAATTCATGGTTAGATCCCTATTCATACAGTTCGGGGGACGGGTTTCACTTAACGGAATCTTTAAAAGCCATTGGCTCAGGTCAATTAATAGGAAAAGGTTTGAATAACGGAGAAGTCTACATTCCAGAAAATCATACAGACTTTATTTTTTCAGTTATTGGTGAGGAGTTTGGCTTTATCGGGGCTGTCGTTTTATTAGGTATCTTTTTACTATTGTTGATTCATTTACTACGCATGGCGACGAATGCCGATGATTTATTTAATAAATCTTTTATTGTTGGTTATGCAAGCTTATTACTATTCCATATCGTTCAAAACATAGGCATGACGATTCAATTATTACCCATTACGGGTATACCGTTACCATTTATAAGTTATGGAGGAAGTTCGTTGTGGAGTTTAATGACAGGGGTAGGCGTGATTTTAAGCATTCATTATCATACGCCTAAAAAATATGATGAAAATCTCAACACAACAAAAACTGCGAGCCCTACCCACAATTGATACACAAATCGTAAACATGTATAAAAAAACACTTAGATGTCATCAAGCTTGTACATCTAAGCGTTTTTTTATTTAATACGATTAATATTTTCAGTTGCAGGTTTGGGATTAGGTAGCGTACGCATAATATCAAATCGGGATTTGGTTTTCTTAACCTTGACACCGATTGAAGACAACATTTGAACTACATTTTGAAGCTTGTCATTCTTTTTTGCCATAAAATCACCCCATACTTTGCTTATCTACTACCTTTATATTACCCCAAATTTCGACATATTACTACACCAAAATTTAAATTTACAAAAATTATTTTTTTATATTTTTTAACCGAAGTGCATTAATAACAACAGAAACAGAACTAAATGCCATCGCTGCGCCTGCAACCCATGGTGCTAAGAAACCTGCAGCTGCAATTGGAATGCCGATTAAGTTATAACAAAATGCAAAAAAGAGGTTTTGTTTAATATTTTTTATAGTGAGGTGACTCAATTTTAATGCTTCTGCAATAGAAGCTAATTTATTTTTAACTAACGCTATATCTGCTGATTCAAGTGCAATATCTGAACCTGAACCCATAGCAACACCGATATCACTTGTCATGAGTGCAGGTGCATCATTAATTCCATCACCCACCATCATTACACGTTTCCCTTGGCTTTGAAGATCGCGTATGACTTTGGATTTTTCATCGGGTTTGACTTCTGAAATGATATGATCGATGCCAAGCTCATGACCAATAGCACGTGCAGTTTGTTCGCTATCACCACTCAACATAATGAGCGTATGATTTTCACTTAATTGACTTAATACTGTTTGTGCGTCTTCTTTCGGTTCATCTCGCAACGCCATCAACATTGCAAGTTGATTATCAATTGTCATACCTACAACTGTAGCCCCTTGTTGCTCAAGGTCACGCACTTGTGTATATTCAGATTCCATTAACTTAACGTTTTCTGATATAAAACGAACTGAACCAATACGAATGTGTTGATTTTGTATCACACCGGAAATACCATTTCCTGCATGTGTTTGATACTGTTGCACATCCAAAGTTTGTGCATCTTTAAAATGTTGGACTAACGCTTTAGAAAGCGGATGCTCTGATTGTACTTCCATACTTTTAATGTAAGCACCTAATGATTCATCTTGCATATAAGTTATCACATGAACGACTTCTGGCTCACCGTGTGTTAGCGTTCCGGTTTTATCAAATACAATTGTATCAACATGCTTCGTCTGTTCTAATGATTCCGCTGTTTTAAATAAAATACCCGCTTCTGCTGCTCGACCTGAACCTACCATAATAGAAGTTGGTGTAGCTAAACCTAATGCACACGGACAAGCAATGACGATTACAGCAATAAAAATTTCAAGAGATTCAGTGAGTTGAAATGGTGTAATCACTAAATACCAAATTAAAAATGTGACGAGCGCAATTGCGATAACTGATGGCACAAAAATATTAGAAATTTTATCCGCTAATCTTTGAATTTGTGGTTTATCATTTTGTGCATCTTCAACGACTTTAATAATTTGATTTAAAATCAAATCTTCACCCACATGTGTCACTTTTAACTTAATGAAGTTCGTCTGGTTGATTGTACTACCAATCACTTGATCGCCTACTGTTTTTTCTACCGGAATACTCTCACCCGTTAACATAGATTCATTGATTGTCGTTTCACCTTCAATAATTTCGCCATCAAGTGGAATTTGTTGTCCTGTTCTCACTCGGACAATATCTCCTACTCTAATATCTTCAATGGGTAGCATTTCAGTTTCACCGTGACGTTCAACTTCTGCATCTCTAACTTGTAGAGCTGCGAGCTTACTAATTGCATCACTAGCATGCCCTTTTGCTCGTTTTTCAAAATATTTACCTAATAAAATTAATGTAATTAAAATCGCACTTGTTTCAAAATAAAGTGGTGTATGGCTATGCCCATGATGATGTGGTGTTGTGAACATCAAATAAATACTATAAAAATAAGCAGCTGAAGTACCCATCGCTACAAGAACATCCATATTTGCACTTTTATTTATTAATGATTTATATGCACCTACATAAAATTGCCAACCTAAAACAAACTGAATTGGTGTCGCAAGTATCAATTGAAACCAAGGATTAAGTAATAATTCTGGTACTGGAATAAAGCTTAAAAATGAAAAATGTGCAAACATCGTATAAAGTAACGGTAAAGCCAAAACGAGCGAGACAATAAATTTATATTTCTGACGTTTAAGCTCATCATGTTTACGTTGATCCGCTTCTTTTTTAGTCTCCATTGGAAATGCTTGATAACCAATTTTCGCGACACGTTCATAGATTTCTTCTATTGAAATTTGATTAGGATCAAATGTGACTGTCCCTTTCTCCATAACCAGATTGACGCTTACTTGATCGATACCTTCCTCACGATCTAACACACGTTCAATCCTCGAAGAACAAGCCGCACAGGTCATTCCTGAAATTTTAAAAGTTTCTTGTGCCATATTTTCATCTCCTATACCTATACAGGGTATATTCTTCATTTAAAATGAGGGGTCATTTTTCGTCTTTCTATGAAAAATAACCCCTACGTATTTCCCCTAAATTTTACGAAACAACGTCATAGCCTTGATCATAAATACGTTGCTTAATATCATCGAGGGCCTCATCTTTTTTGACATCCACTTCAACTTTATTATCAGCTGGAAACGCTTCTACATGGACAACATCTGGATTATCTTTTACTGCACCTTCAACTGCTGCTTTACAATGGGCGCAACTCATCCCTTCAACTTGAATAACATGTTTACTCATTTTCATACACTCCTTTATGTGATTGGATAACAGGAAAACCTGCATCATAAATTTCTTTCTCTAAAGTATTAAGATTAGCTGGTGTTTGATAAGTGAGTATAATGCGTTGAGTATCAAGATCGATATTAACCGCTTCAACCCCAATCATATCCAGTAATCGTTGTGTCAGTTTCTCTTTTTCCTCAAGCGTTGTTAGGTTAGAAACATTAACATGACCTGTTTCCATATTTTCACCCCATCATCATTCTTAGTCTTTCATTAATTTTTGAAAAGTCACAAGTAATTCTTCCATTGCCTCACTTTGGTGTCCGGAATCAATTTTATTCATAATACAACTTTTCATATGGTGATCAAGGAGACGTGTCGCAACGCTATTTAAAGCTGAACGTGTTGCTCTAATTTGTGTAAGTACGTCATCACAATAGACATCTTCATCAATCATACGATTTATTGCTTTGACCTGACCTTCGATGCGGTTTAAACGTGATTTTAAGTTACGTTTAATTTCATCTGAATGGTGTGCTTGTTCTATCATTTCACATCCCTCAAATCTGTTTAACTTCTCTTACATTGTGTATCATATACCCTGTACAGGTATATGTCAATGTTTCTGTATCGAACATTATATTCTATGTTACAATGATAAAAACTTCATATAAAAGGAGATAGAAGTTATGCCTGAAATTTTCTATACATTCTTTTTTAATGATAATGTGATTATCAATTATCTGTTGATAGGGGCTTTTTTATTAAATTTAACCTTTATCTTTACAATTATCTTTATGGAAAGAAGAAGTGCAGGATCCATATGGGCGTGGATATTTGTACTCGGCTTGTTTCCATTGATAGGATTTGTTATTTACTTGCTATTCGGTAGACAAATTCAACGTGAATCTATCTTTAAGTTAGATCAAAGGGATCGAATTGGCCTTGAATACATCGTTAACCAACAATTAAAGGCCATCAAAAATAACAAATTTGAGCCACACAATCCTCATATACAAAATTACAGTCGTATGATACAAATGCTCCTCTATAATAACGCTGCCTTTTATACAAAAAATAATGAAATTGAATTGTTAACAGACGGCTATCAAAAATTCGAACACTTAAAAGAAGATATACGTCAAGCACAATCTTACATACATATCCAATATTACATCTTCCGACACGACGCACTCGGTAAAAGTATTATGGCTTTATTAGAGGAAAAATTAGAACAGGGCGTCGAAGTTAAAATGTTATATGATGATATGGGTTCAAGGGGCTTAACGTTGAGAGATTTTAAGCAATTCAAAGAAAAAGGCGGGCATGTTGAATCATTCTTTCCTTCAAAGTTGCCTCTGATTAACTTGCGTATGAACAATCGTAATCATCGTAAAATTGTTGTTATTGATGGTCAAATAGGTTATGTAGGCGGTTTTAATGTAGGTAATGAATATCTAGGTTTATCCAAAAAGTTTGGATATTGGCGTGATACACATCTTCGAATACAAGGAGAAGCTGTTCATGCATTACAGCTACGATATATTTTGGATTGGAATTCGCAAGCAAGTCGTGACAATATGGTTTATAATGAAAAGTATTTCCCTAAACACACAGGGTCAAAACAAGGCAGTATGGGCGTTCAAATTGCATCTAGTGGCCCAGATGAATTGTGGGAACAAGTAAAATATGGGTACCTTAAAATGATCTCTATGGCTAAAAAAGATATTTATATTCAAACCCCTTATTTCGTTCCAGATGAAGCTTTTATGGATGCATTAAAAATCGCAGCACTGGGTGGGGTCAATGTCAATATTATGATCCCAAGTAAACCAGATCATCCATTTGTTTACTGGGCAACATTTAAAAATGTGGCGAGCTTGATTGAAGCCGGCGCACGCGTTTACTTATACGATAATGGCTTTTTACACGCCAAAACACTCACTATTGATGATGAAATTACAAGCGTCGGTACTACGAACATGGATAATCGAAGTTTCACTTTGAACTTTGAAGTCAATGCTTTCGTATATAATGAAAAATTAGCTAAAGAAGTCAGAAAAAGTTTTGAAACCGATCTAAAAGTTTGTTCTGAACTTACAAAAGAACGCTATGACGAGAGAAGTTTATGGATAAAATTTAAAGAGGCTATCAGCCAATTACTTGCCCCTATTCTATAAAAAGGAAGTTGAAATAAAGATGAAAGATGCAATCACAGCCGCATTAAACTATATGAAGTCTAAACATGAGGGAGATCGTAGTGGTCATGATGTTGCACATGTCTTACGTGTGCGACATCTTGCTTTAGAAATTGCGCAACACTATCCTTTAGCAAATTGTTTCATCATTGAAATGGCAGCACTTCTACATGACACAGTCGATGATAAATTAGTGGATAGCATTACTGCGCACCAAGAATTAGAGCAGTTTTTACATTTACATAAAGTTCCTTCTGATGACCAACAAGCCATTTTCTACATTATCGATCATATGAGTTTTAGAAAATCAAATTCTGTAGGTACACTCAAAACAATAGAAGCTCAAATTGTACAAGATGCTGATCGTTTAGATGCGATGGGTGCCATCGGTATTGCACGAACTTTTCAATTTGCCGGTCATTTCAATGAACCTATGTGGACAGGTGAATATACTTTAAAACAATTAAACGAATTAGAAGATGTTAGTCACCTTCCCCCCTCTGCCATTAAGCATTTTTATGAAAAATTATTAAAGTTAAAAGATTTAATGAATACTCAAACTGCACGACAAATGGCTGAGAAGCGCCATGCTTTTTTAGAACTCTTTTTGACACAGTTTATGGCTGAATGGCTTTCTGATATACATCACTAATTCATTACTTCTCTATTTCTCTTAAAATAATAACGATATATACTTTCACTTCTATAATTGGGCTCACTCAATCATATGACTGAGCTCATGAAAGCAACAAGAATCAATAAAGGTGACTTAAATTGAGTTTTTTGCTTTAAATAAAGCTTTTCTCAATTTAAGTCACCTTTTCAAGTAAGTGACGCATTCCAATCAAACAGCTACAGTCATCCCAATAGCCTCAAAAATCATTTTTATATGTACATTATTGTTATATCCAAAAAGCACTAAAATTCCCCAGAAAATGGATTAATATCACCACTTCGATTCTTCTTGTTATTAAGTATGCAAGGCCATAGAAAAGACCTGAATAAAAATAAGGTAAAAATTCTATCCAATTACTATATTCATGGACAAAACCAAAAAGAACACTGCTGACAATTAACCCTATAAACAAATGTCCTTTAAATAATACACGTAAGATAATTCCTCTAAAAACAATTTCTTCCAAGAGCGCTGGAAGTAATGCAAAAAATATTGCAAAATTTAATATTGAAATACCTTGAATACTGCTTTCTATATTTTCCTGATTTAATGTTGATCCAGCGTAAAGATAAGAAAATAAATAATCAAGTAATTTCACAACAATTGTAACAATCACAATAATCGAAATGTCCTTAGCTGTTAACTTTTTAAAACTGAATAAATTAATGTTGAAGTACTTTAACATATATATAAGAAATGCAAGCACTATAAAGTAAATCCAGGCTTTTAGAGAAAGGGTCTCTAAAACAGATGACTCACCAATGTAAATTACAAAAATGAGCATGAATATAATACCTTTAATCAATCGTAAAGTTAATGCATCATTATTCACACGGTTGTCTTCATGAAAAATTTGCCTAATTGTTTCTTTCATACTGTCTCCTTAAATTTTATTTTTATCTATTTGATAATTATTTTATTTTAAATAATATACATAAAAACTCCAAAGGTGTCAATAACCTTTGGAGCTTTAAGTTAAACAATTTATGAATTATTGATTCAAATGTTTGTAAATAAGTCATCATTATTTTGTTTTTCTTAAAATGAATGCACCCATAGTTGTAAATAAAAGTGATAACAACATTGGGAAACTTCGACCATTTTGGCCTGTTTCTGGTAACATCTTCTCCTCATGTTGTTGAGAAGCAGTTACCATATCATTTTTGTGTAAATTATCGGTTAAATGGCTTTGTTTCACAGTTTGCATCTCAGTTGTCATTATATTCACGCCATGAGGTTCGCTTGGCACTGCATTTAAAATGGAAGGAGATGGATATTGAGCATCGTCGTGACTTCCTGCACTGCTCATCATATTCACATTCTGTGTTTTTGATGGCCTAGTATTCATCATTTGAGCTTGAACAGTGGATTGCATTGACTTGTGTTCAGTTTGAGGTTGATCCATATTTTTTTCGTGCGCTACTTGCTGTGATTGCATTTTATCTTTAGAAATGGCATTGGAAGATGATTTTTGATCCATTGCTTGCTTATCATGTGATGACATGTCTGGTTGATTTTGATGATTTTCATTTGGAAAGTCAGCTTGATGTTTTTCTGCTTCTTTTTCCCATGCTTCTGCATGCGCATCTTCTGTTGCTTTACCTTCTTGCGCGTTTGGTGTATCCCAATCTTTTGTTTCTGCTTCTTTTTCCCATGCTTCTGCATGTGCATCTTCTGTTGCTTTACCTTCTTGCGCGTTTGGTGTATCCCAATCTTTTGTTTCTGCTTCTTTTTCCCATGCTTCTGCATGTGCATCTTCTGTTGCTTTACCTTCTTGCGCGTTTGATGTATCCCAATCTTTTGTTTCTGCTTCTTTTTCCCATGCTTCTGCATGTGCATCTTCTGTTGCTTTACCTTCTTGTGCGTTTGGTGTATCCCAATCTTTTGCAGCTAATTCTTCTTTTGATTTAAATATGGCTTTAAATACTTTTCGCTCTACTTTATTATCACCTGAATCAGAAATAGGACTATCCCATCCTACAAACACACTACC
This sequence comes from Staphylococcus coagulans, assembly GCF_002901995.1. Classification (GTDB taxonomy): domain Bacteria; phylum Bacillota; class Bacilli; order Staphylococcales; family Staphylococcaceae; genus Staphylococcus; species Staphylococcus coagulans. Next base: position 24,634 of record NZ_PPQN01000059.1, read on the forward strand.
TTCATCAGGAATCGGTGTAGGTGCACCAAAAGCGGAATCTTTCCATGTCGGATTATTTCTTACAAGATAAACTAATGCTTTTTCTACAGAAGTATAGTCATCTAAATAACCTGGTCCATCTGCTACAAATGCGATTGGTGTGTAATGATTTTTATCATATGGACGCGTAATATCTCTTGGGTGTGGTCGAGCTGGATCGTTATCATCTAACGGATGATTTACGTCAGTAGGTACGTATGAGTCAATTAATAAATCTTTTGTTCCGAATGCACCGAGATAAAAATTAACTGTCGGATATTCGTTATCTTGAGGTAGCGCATTACGCCATTCTATAAATTCTGTATTGTTATCATTCGGTACAGGTGTAGGAATAATCAAACCATTTTCTTTTAATTGTTGCCATGTTTGGCCATGTTTTAAATAATAAACAATATTATTAGATACTTGCTTACCCGCAATAAAATGTCCGTTGTTTAATGCTTTGAAGAAAACAGGTGCATAATCATCGCGATCGACTTGTTTTAAGCGCTCAGTTACTTCAACAGAAGTTGCATTTGTGAATGGTCCTAGGACTGGAGGCGTGTTTCTGTATTTTTCTAAACCGATATGTGCTCTAAATGCGCGATCTCGCGTTACTTGCCCTTCTTTGGGTAAATCGTAAGACCAATATTTAAGATAGTAACCATCGGGAATACTTACTTGTGGAAGTTGGAATGGTACGTCTTTCCAATTTGTTTGTTTTAAAACATAATAACCAAACGAAGACGTTTTCTGTCCTTCTGGCATAATTAATTGTGCGTTTGATTTAAAAGGATCATATAATTCAAAACTAATAGCGCTAAAATTGTTAGGATCAACAACCTGTTTATTATCTTTTAAATCCTTTTCATTTCGTGTGATATGGTCAACAGGACCGATATTTTGAACTTTTTCTTGCTCGGGGTGTGCTTCACGTTCTTCTTCAATAGGATGATGTTGGTGAATCTCTTCATGATGATGACCATCGTGTGCATGACCAACATGTTCATGTGTATCATGTTCAACTTGAGGGCTTACTGTTTCAGTTTGAGGATTTACATGTGCATCATTATGGGGTGTTACTTCGGTAGCACCGTGATGTGCTTCCGTCTCTGTGGATACGTTATTTTCATTTTGCACTTTCGTATCTATGCTAGATTTGGGTTGCATTGCTACATTTTGAGACTTTTGTTGCGCAGATGGTTGTACTGTATTTACTGATTGAGGGCTATCAACATTTTGCTCAATTTCTGCTGAATTCGGGCCACTAGAGGATTCTCCACTGTTTTCTACACTATCAGCATATGCAGAATGGGATGATAATAAAATGCCGCTTGAAACAAGCATGGATGTAACAATAGTTTTCTTCATGATTTATCTCCTTTAATCGTAATGATTACGATTAATTATAGTCAATTGAATTTTGATAGTCAATATTATTTTTTTAAAAGATTGTAAAAGACTTACAATTGTGTTATTTTATTTACAATTTTATTATTTTAATAGTATCGCGTGTTTTCTTCCATCCCATATAAAAAAAGCACAGGGCCTTGACTCTATGTTAAAAGTCATGGCACTGTGCTTTTTTATATTTAAGGACCGTACTTATTTTTTCTTTTTCTTCACAACTTGTGTGTTTTTAGCTGATTTTGGCTTTTTTTCTTGTTCAAACTTTTTAATCAATGGTGCAACTTCTGCTTTTGCTTTTTTGCCATATACAACATTCGCTACGTGTGTTTGAACCACTAAGAATGCGGCAGAAACTGACCAATACAAACCTAATGCCGCAGCAGAACTTAACGAAATCCAAACAATCATGATTGGAGATATAATCATCATCATGTATCCCATTTGTCGTTGTTCAGGTGGCATATTAAAACTTGAAACATAAGCTTGAATAAAGTAAAGAACACCGGCAATAATGGTAATCCAAATATCAGGCTTGTCTAAATGGAACCATAGAAAATCCGAATACTTAGTTATGCCGCCACCAGATGGATATTTTAATACAAAGAACAGTGCCATAATAATCGGCATTTGTAAAATAAGAGGCAAACATCCCAACATACTGGCCATTGGATTCATATTGTACTTTTTATAAACTTGCATCATTTCTTGGTTGGCAGCCAATTTATCTTCTTGTGTACGTGCACGTTTTACTTTTTCTTGCGCTTCTGTAATTTCCGGCTTAGCTATTTTCATTTTCTCACGCATCATATGCATGTTTTTGTAATTAGACAACATAAAAGGTAAGAGTACAACACGCACCGCTAATACAATAATAATGATAGCTAAGCCATAATTATCACCTAATGTATGACCTAACCAGTGTATAAGTTTATCCATAGGTTGGACAAAGGTATTAAAAAAGAAACCGTCTCGGTTTTCAGGCTTACTATAATCACATCCAGCTAAAAATAAGACTACGCCTAGAAGCGTTGTCAGTAAAGCTTTGTTCTTCATTTTTCCACCTCTAAAGTAATATTCACATAAATGATATTTTATCATAGAAATTGGAATGGTGGAAATATATTCAAACATAAAAATGATTTTATTTGAAATATTGCATATAACGATTCACAGAGTTTTCAATATTTGTACTGTGTGTGATTGACGAAATTGTTGCGATACCATCGGCACCATTTTTAATAATAGACAACACATTTTCTTCAGTTATCCCACCTATAGCCACGATAGGAATATTTTCATCATATTCTCTCATCCGACGAATCATTTCAACACCGCCAGGTTTTTTGGCATCGCTTTTTGAACTCGTTTCATAGACAGGACCGACACCAATATAATCAACATGTGTTAAATCAGATTGATCATACTCTTCAAAGTCACCTACACTCAATCCTATAATTTTGTTTTTGAGCTTAGAATAGAATGAGGCTATTTTTTCATCATCTTGTCCTACATGGACACCATCAGCATCAATTTCTATCGCCAAATTAATATCATCATTGACGATGAAAGGCACTTTATAGGCACGACATAACCTTTGCAACTCTATAGCCTTCAACTTTTTCTCATTGCCTGATAGAGAAGAGGGTCCTTTTTCACGAAATTGGAACATTGTAATACCCGCCTCTAACGCTTCTTTAAGTATCGACTCAAGACTGCCCTCTTTCACATCTTGTGTTCCGGCAATAAAATAAATACGTAATTGCTTTCGATCAAAACCCATTTTAAATCACTTCTCTCTTTTTGATCTCTAATTGGTAAGATTCAGCAGATGTTTGATTCAATGCATCAATAAAAGCGACAAGAAAAGTCCCTGGTAAATCTGCGCCTTCTCTAAGCTCAGCCTGTTCTGCAGCAATATTATAGAAAGATACTGCTTGTGTCAGCTGTTCAATTGAAGGTGTTTCTTTTCCTAATAAAAAGCTTGCAATCACACCTCCAAGTAAACATCCAGCTCCTGTGATTTTAGTAAGGAGCGGCGTACCATTAGATAACGTAACAATACCCTCTTTTTGAATAATAACATCGACTTGGCCAGAAATAACGATGGCAGTTTGATACTTTTTATACGCTTCTTGTGCGATTGTTACAACATCGATATCATCCGCACTATCCGTACCTTTCATCGTTGTTGTCGTATCGACTAAAGTCATTATTTCAGATGCATTACCTTTAATAACCGATATATCTATTTCCTCTAAGAAGCGTTGACAAAAATCTTTTCTAAATTGAGATGCGCCCACTGCAACCGGATCGAACACTACAGGCACGCCCTTCTTATTGGCTGTTTTTGCGATTTTTAACATGTCTTCACCGCGTTGTTTTGTCAATGTCCCAATATTAATTAATAACGCTTGCGCTACATTAAAAAAATCATCTGCTTCTTCCGGTGCTTCACTCATTGCAGGGCTTGCACCGACACTAATCAAACCGTTAGCCGTAAAGTTTTTAACAACATCATTTGTGTAACAAACAACTAAAGGATGTTGTGCTCTTAACTTTGATAAAAAATTCATATTAATCCCACCCATTGATTTTTTCATATGCAAAATGGTTCACCGGGCCACGCCCTTTTCCTATCTCAGGCGTATGTTTAATTGCCAACGAAATATATTTTTTCGCTTTAGCTACAGCCTCGAAAACCGACTTTCCTTTTGCTAATTCTGCTGTAATGACTGCCGAAAAAGTACAACCTGTCCCATGTGTGTGTTGTGTTGGGAAACGTTCACTTTTAAATTCATAGTGACCCTCTTTAGTAAATAAATGGTCAATAGCATCACCTTCTAAATGGCCACCTTTAATAATGACACCTTTAGAACCAATTTCTTGGATAAAATATTGACCTGCACGAAGAATTTTTTCTTCACTATCAATTGTCATTTGAACAATTTCTTCAGCTTCAGGAAGATTAGGTGTTGCAACATCTGCATAGGGTAATAATGATTCTTTTAAACTCTGACGTACACTTTGTTCCATTAATGAATCCCCACTTTTGGCGACCATCACGGGATCTATGACATAAGGAATATCAATCTTTTTCAAATAAATTTCGATTACTTCCATCATTTCCGGTGTAGGTATCATACCCGTTTTTAATGCATGTGGCTTTTCATCATTAAATACACTTTCTAATTGTTCTTCCAGCCATGCAGCATCTAAATTATGGATATGCTGAACACCTAAAGAATTTTGCGCTACAATACTTGTGATTGCTGCCATGCCATAAACGCCACAGGAATGAAAAGATTTCAAGTCTGCCATTGCACCTGCGCCACCACTAGGATCCGTACCTGCAATTGTTAAAGCTATTTTTGGTTTTTCCATTTTTTACCCTCCAAATTCCCATTGTTCTAAATGATATGACATATTAAAGAAACGGCGTTCATGAGTCGTACTTTGTAGAAAGTTTTGTCGTAAAGTTTTTTGAACTTGAGTAGAACTCGTTTCTGCATATTCATCTAACCATCGTTGAATGTATGACATTAAAGTGTCCATTTCTTGTGCATAAAATGCAAACCATGATTTCAATGGGTTTGAATTTGAAAAATCGTACTGTGCCATTGCACGTTTGCCAAGTTGTTGATAAACATATGGACATGGTGCCATAGCGGCAATCGTATATGCTACATTATCAAATGCAAAAGCATTGTAATACATATGTTTAATGTAATGATCAGCAGAGGGATACCATTCCCCCTCAGCGATTATCGATTGATAATCTTCACCTACAAAATCAGCTAAAATATGATGTGGTTCCACTTCTCCTGAGCTTGCAAATTGAATTTGTTCAGTCAAAAATTGTATTTCTTCTTTTGAATTGACTTTAGGTATTAACAACGCGTATATTTTCGCAAACTCATTTAAATAGCGGGCGTCTGCACGTAAATAATGCTTAACTGCTGCTTTAGGAATTTGCCCTGTAATTAGCCCTTGGATAAAATCATCATTATAAATATGCTCAATAATTGGCTCTGCCTCTTGCATTAACCGTTCAGAAAATGTCATTTTTTATTCTCCTTTGATATGAAAAAAGACCACTAAGAAAAGCAGCCTTGATAACATACCACGGTGAATGATGTTATACCGCTACTTCCCTACGTTGGTATCAACCAAATCAGGTTCGAAGGGTCTGAATTGCCATTCATCTCAGCCTTAAGGCGCCCCTAGTAGTCTTATTTATTTATACTTAATGTATCAAAAAGACTGTTTAATTTCAATTAGAGTCGACTTTTATTCTGAATATTCTATTTTAATAGTTTGATTAACCAATTATCAGCATGAACCTGTTGTTCTACTATTTGATACCGTTACTTATGTATTCTTCGCAGTTGATGTCTGGGTTGCGCTTTTCGCTTTTTAGCTCGGCGCAACCCTAGTCATCTTTGCCGGGGTGGGACGACGAAATCTATAGATTTCTGTCCCACTCCCATTCAAAAATAATATTTGGGAATGTCTTTGAAGGTAAATGAATAAGATCAGTTAAATGATTGTGTGAGGTAAATTCGATTATATTTTGTAAGGGGAAATATAATTTGAGAAGGTTGATTTTGAAAGCATAGTGGGTGATAAATCATAGATATTTAAATTTGTGTTGGGCTTGTTAGGTTTTCACATGTTGATCTCATTTGAGTGGGAATTAAGGGATAAAATTGTGTAACGAGGAGTTCCGTAGCATAACGTTTTTCATCATTATGAAAAAACCGTCTTGTTTGAATTTGTCCGCTGATTGCTACGATGATGTCTTCTTTAAAAACTTCTTTAATTTGAATTGCCACTTCTCCATAAGCTTTGCAGTTTAAAAAGTCATACATAGGTCGTTGGTTGCGACTTAAATAATTACGTGTAACTTTGACTGAAAAAGTTATAAAGTGACTGTCTTCTTTTTCATAATGCTGGGGCGGACGATTTATACAACCGATTGCTTGAAATTGGTTAATTGAGCTCACCTCCTATATCCGTAATATAGTCGGTTTATTACAATAAAACAATGTTCAATAAATTAAAAACAACCGTGCAATCCCATTTAAAAGTTCAAGCAGGTAAAGAATTTTTTTACTTTTTGAGTTATAATAAGCGATGAATCCATTTTTTCGAAAAGTTCTTTAATCTTTTAAGGGGTTGGTTGAATGAAAACATTTAAGGCTGTCCGCTTCCAAATCGTTTCTGAAAACAGTACTGTGACAGAATATGAACTGATAGATGGCGTTATTATTAATAAAGAAAATAGTGGAACTGGTTGGTTATTGGAAATTGTCATTTCCGATGTGCATCAGGAACAAATGGAACAATATATGGCAGAAGAAAAGTTATTAGACATTCGTGTCGTCATTACACGCCCTTCCAATGATCCTGCGTTATTTGATGCAACTATCAAACATATTACACCTTTAAAAGAGTATATCTCTGTCGTATTTGAATGTCACATCTATACATTGCGACAAGTTTACGCGGAAAGTTTACTTGAGCAATTAGTGAATGAAGGTCTTGAAGGTGATGAATTAATCACAACATTTAACCGTATGATGCAATCAAAACCACGTTTAAAAGACGAACGGCAATAGTGCAAGATTTATCATTTTCGACAACGACTTTTCGTAAAAATTAAACGTAGCAGAAATAATAAAATGAATAAAACATCTCAAATTTATTTGAACAAGAAGAATATCGTCGTTTCTTCAAATAAAAGTAGATGTCTAGGTTACACTTGATTCAAGCTGTTCATCACCCAGACATCTACTTTTTTATATTGGACATTCCTCATGTCATTATATTTAATTTTTAATTAAGCATTAGGATCTTGCAATGCGAATGTCAATTCACAACTACATGCAATTTGGCCATCAACTGTTGCTTTAGCAGTTCCTTTTCCTATCGGTCCTTTAATTTTTGTGATTTCTACTTCTAATCGTAGCGTATCTCCAGGGACCACTTGCTTTTTAAAACGACATTTATCTATACCAGCAAATAGGGCTAACTTCCCTTTATTCTCCTCACTATTAAGCATAGCGACAGCACCTGTTTGTGCTAAAGCTTCTGTAATCAAGACACCTGGCATAACTGCATATTCTGGAAAATGACCTTGGAAAAATGGTTCATTACCTGAAACTTGTTTAATTCCCACACAACGTTGACCCGGCTCATATTCAACAACTTTATCTATCAACAAAAAGGGTTGACGGTGCGGTATAATATTTTTTATTTCATTATAATCAAAGATGGTTTCCATTAATCTTCTCCTCCAATTGTTTCAAATATATGATGCCAAAAACTCAAATCAAACATTTTAATGACGTTGTCATGGTTAATGATAAAGCCTGTCATGATTCCCACAAAAAATAAAATCACAGCAACAATTACAAAAAGAATCAATTTAGCACTGAGTGAATGCGTCAGGACTTGTAACCAGTTATTTCGCTTAGTCATTAACTCTTTCAATTTGAGCACCTAATGATTTAAGCTTTCCATGAAAATTCACATAACCACGATCAAGGTGTTTCAGCTCAGTTACTGTTGTTTCTCCATCTGCCACAAGGCCAGCTAAAATTAAAGCTGCTGCTGCACGTAAATCGGTTGCTTTGACTTGCGCACCTTGCAACTCACTTTTGCCTTCTATTTTTGCACTACGGCCTTCAACTGATATTTTAGCATTCATACGCTTGAATTCACCCACATGCATAAAACGGTTTTCAAACACCGTTTCAGTGATGACTTTATGGCCTTCAGCTGTTAAAAGCAGTGCCATCATTTGTGATTGCATATCTGTCGGGAAACCTGGGTGAGGGAGTGTTTTAACATCAACTGGCTGTAATTGTTCTGGTGCAGTTACACGAATACCATCCTCTTGATATTCGAGGTTTACACCCATTTCTTCCAATTTATAGACTAAACTTGTCATGTGCTCTTTAATTGCACCTTTAACCAATACATCGCCTCTCGTAATAGCAGCAGCAATCATCAGTGTTCCCGCTTCAATACGATCAGGGATAATTGAATGTTGGACCCCTTTTAATGATTCAACACCGTTAATAATAATAGTATCTGTGCCTGCACCTTTAACATCCCCGCCCATTTCATTAATGTAATTTGCGAGGTCGACAATTTCAGGTTCTCTTGCAACATTTTCAATGACTGTACGTCCTTTTGCCAAGGTTGCTGCCATAATCACATTTTGTGTTGCGCCTACACTTGGAAAATCAAAATGGATCTCATTTCCAACTAAACCTTGAGGCGCTTCAGCATAAATATAACCTGCTTCTTGATATATTTTGGCACCTAATGCTTCAAGTCCTTTTAAGTGTTGCTCTATCGGACGCGAACCGATTGCACACCCTCCAGGTAATGCTACTTTTGCACGTCCTAATCTTGCTAATAAAGGTCCCATAACAAGGATGCTAGCTCTCATTTTACTCACATATTCATAAGGGGCTTCTTCATTTAAATCTTTAGAAGCATCAACTGTTACTGATTGCTTTTTTTCGTGATATTTCACTTTAGCATTTAAAACACTAAGTACGTTGTTAATTGTTTCGACATCACTTAAAGCAGGTACGTTAAGTAATTCACTTTTCCCTTTGCTTGCTAATAATGAAGCTGTAATAATCGGTAGGACTGCATTTTTAGCCCCCTCTACCGTTACTTCACCTTTAAGCGTTTGACCGCCTTTAACAATAATTCTATCCATCTTCATTAATCCTCCACTAGTTTACAACTCTGTTCTATTTTTTTAATTGGTCACTACTTGAGCAAATACACCTGTTATTAGCTATTTAACTTATTTATTTTATTTTAAACATCATGATTTGAATTTTTAAAATAAATATCTGATTTGCGTAGAAAAATGTAGTAAATCAATAATAAAATTACTTACGCTTGTGCCTAATAAAATTGCTGCAAAAATCATAATGACTTGAACTTGCATAGGATATCCTTTTTTAAAAAACTGATCTAGCCTAATTGCATTTAAGCCCCAATAAGCAATACAAATACACAGCACGTGCGTTAAAATATGTGCGATAGCAAATTGACCCATATAATCCATATTGTTACTTTGCTCCTTCACAATTTCATTCTCTTCATTAATTCTACATGATTTATAGTACAATTCATACTATTAGCGCCTTATACAAACACACTTTTTCTATAATAGCTTTGAAATGAAATATAATGGACAATAATAGTTTTAGAGACTTATGATTGCTAGATTGCAGCATTGATACCATTATAAAAAGCTCGATGTGTGGATAGATACACATCGAGCTTTTTATTGTTAGCTCGTAAAAGCCAACTACTTGTATTTAGCAACTTCGATACGGTTATCAGCACGTTGCAATGCACGTTCTGCACGTTTTAAATCCGTATCTGATTGATCTCCTTCAAGATAAAAAGTTGCACGTTGCTTTGCTGATTTTGCACGCTCTAAGTCAATATCTTCTGCTGATTCAGCAGCTTGTGCTAAAATATTTACTTTTTCATGTCTAATCTCAGCAAACCCTTCTGTTACAGCGATATAATCTGCTTTACCATCTTTAGTCACTTTGATATGACCGATTCTTAATGGTGTAACCGTCGGAATGTGACCGTACATCACACCCATCTCGCCTGCTGTTGTTTGTAAGACAACGATTTCTACGTTCTCTTCTTTATAAACAGAACCATTAGGAGTGACGATATCTAAGGTTAATGTATTCATTATCCAAGCCTCCTAATTTGTATTAAACTTCTACACCCATGTCTTTTGCTTTCGCAATCACGTCATCAATGCCACCCACTAAGCGGAATGCATCTTCAGGAATATGGTCATACTTACCATCTAAAATTGCTTTGAAGTCTTGTACAGTTTGTTTAACAGGGACGTAAGATCCTTTTTGACCTGTAAATTGTTCAGCAACATGGAAGTTTTGTGATAAGAAGAATTGGATACGACGCGCACGTTCAACAGTTTTCTTATCTTCATCTGACAATTCATCCATACCTAAAATAGCAATGATGTCTTGTAATTCACGGTATTTTTGTAAAGTAGATTGAACTTGTCGTGCAACATCATAGTGTTCTTGTCCAACTACAGTCGGTTCAAGCGCACGTGACGTTGAAGCTAATGGGTCCACAGCTGGGTAGATACCCATTTCACTAAGTTTACGTTCCAAGTTTGTTGTTGCATCTAAGTGCGCGAAAGCTGTAGCTGGCGCTGGGTCAGTATAGTCATCGGCTGGTACGAATACCGCTTGAATTGATGTAACAGAACCTTTATTTGTAGATGTAATACGTTCTTGTAATTGACCCATCTCAGTCGCTAACGTTGGTTGATAACCTACTGCTGAAGGCATCCGGCCTAATAATGCTGATACTTCTGAACCTGCTTGTGTAAAACGGAAAATATTGTCGATAAACAATAATACGTCTTGTCCTTGTTCATCACGGAAATATTCAGCCATAGTTAAACCTGATAATGCAACACGCATACGTGCACCAGGTGGCTCGTTCATTTGTCCGAATACCATCGCTGTTTTAGCAATAACACCACTATCTTTCATTTCATAGTATAAGTCATTACCTTCACGTGTACGTTCACCAACACCGGCAAATACTGAAATACCACCGTGCTCTTGAGCGATATTGTTAATTAATTCTTGAATTAATACGGTTTTACCTACACCGGCACCACCAAATAATCCAATTTTACCACCTTTTATGTAAGGTGCTAGTAAGTCTACAACTTTAATTCCAGTTTCTAAAATTTCTACTTCTGTAGAAAGTTCATCAAATTGAGGTGCTGAACGGTGAATCGGGTCACGACGTACTGAAGCGTCAACTTCACTTTCTAAGTCAATATGTTCACCTAAAACATTGAAGACACGTCCAAGTGTTGCATCTCCTACTGGTACGCTAATTGGTGCGCCAGTATCTTTTACTTCTGAACCACGTTGAACACCATCTGTAGAGTCCATTGCGATTGTACGTACAACATCGTCACCTAAATGAAGAGCGACCTCTAAAGTTAAACTCTCAGTTTCACCATCTCTTGCCACTTCGATGATAAGTGCGTTGTTAATATTTGGAATTTCATTATGTTCAAAACGCACGTCAATAACTGGCCCCATGACCTGAGTTACACGGCCTAATCCCATGTTTCTTCCTCCTTATAATCAAATTATTCTAACGCTGCTGAACCACCAACAATTTCAGTGATTTGTTGTGTAATGGCTGCTTGTCGCGCACGGTTAAATTGTAATGATAAATCATCAATCATTTCTGCTGCATTATCAGAGGCATTCTTCATCGCATTCATACGAGATGCATGTTCACTCGCCTTAGCATCAAGAATCGTGCCATATATTAAGCTCTCAATATATTGAGGTAATAAGACTTTTAATATCGCTTCTTTATCTGGCTCAAATTCATATGATGATAACGCGCCATGCCCTAAGCTCGAATCCTCAGGAGATAATGGTAATAATTTTTTACTTCTTGGTTTATTTTCAATTACACTCATGTAATGGCTATAGTAGACATGTAATTCATCAATACGTTCTTCTGCGTATAAGTCAACAGCGCGTTTAGCTATAGCTTGAATGGCTTTAAATGAAGGCTGATCTGGAATATCAGTTAATGTATTTTCAATCTCGTATCCTCTATTTTTTAAAAATGAAGCACCGATTTGTCCTAGCACAATAATACTGTATTCGTCAGAACTTTGATGTCGTTTTTCAATATCACGAATCATATGTTTTAAAACGTTGGCACTGTATGCACCTGCAAGGCCTCGGTCACTTGTAATAACCATATAACCAACACGTTTCACTTCACGTTCAACAAGCATAGGATGGGTGTTATTCGTATTCGCACCCGCAATCGCTGTAATCGCATCTTCCATTTTTTCCATATAAGGTCGAAATGTTTTTGCATTTTTTTCAGCTTTACGCAATTTCGAACTAGAAACCATGTTCATCGCGTTTGTAATTTGCTTCGTCTTTTTCGTTGATTTTATACGAGAATCAATTTCTTTTAATGAAGCCACTATCTCACCACCTTATCTATTTTAATGATCGATTATTCTTCTGAAACTTTGAATCCTTTTTTGAATTCCGTAATTGCTGCTTCAAATTTATCATCTGCAGGCAATCCGCCAGTTTCACGAATTTCAGTGAAGATATCATTAGCATTTGATTTTGTCCATTCAATTATTTCACTTTCAAAGCGTGTAATATCAACAACTGGAATATCGTCTAAATAGCCACGTGTTAATGCGTAAATGATTAACACTTGATGTTCAACTGGTAATGGCTTGTTTTGATCTTGTTTAAGTACTTCAACTGTACGCTTACCACGCTCTAATTTACGGGCTGTTGCTTCATCAAGGTCAGATCCAAACTGAGCGAATGACTCTAATTCACGATAAGAAGCCAAGTCTAAACGTAATGTACCAGCAACTTTTTTCATTGCTTTAATTTGTGCAGAACCCCCTACACGTGATACTGAAAGACCTGCATTAATCGCTGGTCGAATACCTGAGAAGAACAAGTCTGATTGTAAGAAAATTTGACCATCTGTGATCGAAATAACGTTTGTTGGGACATAAGCAGAAATGTCACCTGCTTGTGTTTCAACGAATGGTAAGGCAGTGATTGAACCGCCACCTAAATCATCATTTAATTTCGCCGCACGTTCTAATAAACGACTGTGTAAGTAGAACACATCACCTGGATAAGCTTCACGACCTGGTGGACGACGTAATAATAATGATAACTCACGGTATGCAGCTGCTTGTTTTGTTAAATCATCATATACGATTAAAACATGTTTACCGTTAAACATGAATTCTTCAGCCATAGATACACCTGCATACGGTGCGATGTATAACATTGGAGCTGGTTGAGCTGCAGAAGCAGAAACAACAATTGTGTAATCTAAAGCTCCAGCTTGACGTAATTTTTCAACGGCTGCACGTACTGTTGATTCTTTTTGACCAATCGCAACATAGACACAAATCATGTCTTGATCTTTTTGGTTCAAAATCGTATCAATGGCAACTGTAGTTTTACCAGTTTGACGGTCACCAATAATCAATTCACGTTGACCACGACCAATTGGAACAAGCGCATCAATTGCTTTGATACCTGTTTGTAATGGTTCGTCAACAGATTTACGTGCCATAACACCTGTTGCTTTTTTCTCGATAGGGCGTGTTTTTGTCGAATTTATTGGACCTTGTCCGTCGATAGGTTGTCCTAATGAGTTTACGACACGACCGATTAATTCTTCACCTACTGGAACCTCCATAATTCGTCCAGTACGTTTTACTTCGTCGCCTTCTTTAATTTCATCATAAGGACCTAAAATTACGACACCCACGTTTGTTTCTTCTAAGTTTTGTGCCAGTCCAAGTACGCCGTTATGGAATTCTAATAATTCACCAGCCATAACGTCGTTTAATCCGTGAACTAATGCAATACCGTCACCAATTTGAATAACTGTACCTACATCTGTTACAGACATTTCTGACTCATAGTTTTCAATTTGTGAGCGAAGTAATGCACTAATTTCTTCAGCTTTTATGGCCATCTATGTCACTCCTCCATTTAATCTAATTAATGTGCTCTGTTAAACTTTTTAATAAGTTGATTTAAATCATTTTGTACACTGCCATCGTAGACCTTAGTCCCAATTTTAACGCGCACGCCACCAATGAGGGATTCATTGATATCAGCATGAATGATTAAATCTTTAAGTCCTGTACGATTTAACAATGCATTTTTAACTTGCATCAATTCATCATCTGTTAAAGATGTTGCTGATTCCACATATGCATCTGCTAAACCATGGAAGTTATAATACTGCGCTTCAAATGCTTTAAATATTGCAATAAGCAAATGTAAGTTTCGGTGTGATCCAATGATTTTTAATGTATTCAATAAGTATGGATGTACACCTTTAAACACGTTCTCTACGATATGATATCGATCTGCAATTGTAATTTTAGGCTCGTAATCGATACCTTTTAAATAATCAATTTGACTTTGGATCGCCGTATTAATTTCCGTAAATTCATCGTAAACTTCTGTTAACACATTTTGATCGATCGCAACATCAAAAAGTGCTTGGGCATATTTTTGAGCAACGTCAGCCATTACTTATCCCCTACCTCTTTAACATACTTCTCTATTAAAGCTTTTTGATCTTGTTCAGAGATTTCTTTACGCAATACTTTCGATGCAATCAGTACTGAAAGTTCAGAAACTTGATTGTTAATTTCTGCCAATGCACGTTCTTTTTCACTCTTAATTTCACTTTGGGCTGTTTCAATCATACCGTTAGCACGTTGGTTAGCCTCGTGAATAATCTCTTCTTGCTGACGTTGAGCTTGAACTTTAGCATCTTCAAGAATTTTATGCACTTCGTCTTGTGTTTCTTTTAATTTTTGTCTATTTTCTTCTTCTAAACGTTGAGCATTCATTTTTGCACGTTCTGCATCATCAATATCTTGATTAATCGAACGCTCACGATCGTCCATGACTTTTTTAAGTGGTCCCCAAGCAAACTTTTTCAATAGCGCAAGCAAGATAATAAACGTTACCACTGTAACGATAATATCACCAATATTTACGCCAGTTGCAGCTGCAAAGGTAAATAAATTAGCAGTCACTATGATGTACACTCCTTTCAACCATTTCATCTATTAAACAATAAAAACGAACGGCGAAAGTCTAATCAATACTAGACCTCGCCTATGACACATGTTACGCATGTATTGTAGGGCAACACACATGTTTTGAAAATGTCGTGCGTCTAATTTGCGCTGTTATTAAATGAATAAAACGATGAATGTAATAACAACCCCGATGATAGGAAGTGCCTCAACTAAACCAATACCAATGAACATGATTGACATTAATTGTGTACGTGCTTCTGGTTGACGTGCTACACCTTCGACTGTTCTAGAAACGATTAAACCGTTACCGATACCTGCACCTAATGCTGATAAACCAATTGCGATTGCTGCTGCGATTAAATTCATTATATAAATCCTCCTAAAAGTGTTTTTAAATTTAAATTTAAATTAATTTTATTTTAATGGTCGTCAAGCACTTTGTGTGACATATAAACCATTGCTAACATTAAAAAGATATAGGCTTGGATTGAGCCTACAAAGATTGAGAAACCTTGCCAAACAATTAAACCAGGAATACCTATTAAGAAGCCAAAAGCAACTCCTGTCGTCGCTTTTGCAAGCAAACCTAATAATATTTCACCCGCATATATGTTACCGTATAAACGAAGACCGAGTGTTAGTGTTGATGCAAACTCTTCGAAAACATTGATTGGCAACAATGCAAGGTATGGTTGACCATAACCTTTTAGATAGTTTTTTGTACCACGCATTTTAACACCATAGTAATGCGTTAACAGAACCATCATCGTTGCGAGTGTTAAAGTGACATGCGGATCTGCTGTAGGTGACTTCCACCATAAATAATGGTTATTTATAAACTGCAATGGAAGCCCTAGCATGTTCGCCACAAAAATAAATAGTATTAAAGTGACTGCTAAGAAGTGAAATTGTCCACCTTTCGACCAAGCCATATTACTTTCGATAATTCCTCGAACAAAATCAAAAACCCATTCAATGAAGTTTTGTGCACCTTTAGGTCTCTTCTGGAGATTGCGTGTACATAAGACTGCAATAATAAACACTATGACTGCTGTAATAATCAACATCATAATTGTAGATAAGTTGAAATTAATGTCCACTCCGAGAAAATTCCATGTCACCACGGGTTGTTTATGATCCATTCTTGATTTCACCTCTTTTCAAATTATAATTCGTCTTTTTCGCTCTTAATAAAAGGACGAAAAACCATTAACACATATGAAACCATCAACCCTATCAAGACGCCAAGAATATGTATTTGTGCTTGAAAGAATACCCATCCAGTACATGCTAAAATTGCGATTAAAAATCGCCAACCACTTCCAGTTGAAATGTGACCAACATTGGTTTTCTTTGATCGCTCTAAATAGTATTCAAAAATACATGTATTCGCAAAGGATGCAATTATTCCTACGATGAGCCCAAGTACAATTGGTGGTTGGATCTTGAAAACATATAGGATTAGAAGCCCTACTAAAATCGTAGAGTAATATGTTAAAAACGGCTGAAACATTTTAGAAAAACGATTCATATTGAGCCTCATTTCTGCCTAAAGACACAATTTTGAAAACCGTTCCACACATACAACTTTCATGATAATATAGGGGGAAAAGCGTGTCAATTGCACAGTGAAAAGGCTTCGATTTTGTACTCTAAATTGTCACAATTTTGACACATTTGACCCCCATATTTGATTACTTCACTTTAAAGCCTTCTGGTTTTTCTTCGATCAAGCCATACATATATTTAATGTTCTCACAAATACGTTTTGAGGCTTGACCGTCACCATATGGATTTTGAGCGATACTCATTGCTTGATAAAGTGATTCATCTGTTAATAATGCTCTTGTTGCTTCATACACATCATTTTCTTCGGTACCTACAAGTTTAAGTGTCCCCGCTTCAACCCCTTCAGGTCGTTCAGTCGTATCTCTTAAAACGAGTACAGGTTTTCCTAATGACGGTGCTTCCTCTTGAACACCACCGGAATCCGTTAAAATAAAATGTGCTTGATGCGCGAAATTATGAAAATCTACCACTTCAAGCGGCTCAATTAATTCAATACGCTCGTGATCATTTAAATGTCGATAAGCGATTTCACGAACTTTTGGGTTTTTATGCATTGGATAGACGATAACTGCATCTTCTACTTCTTCCACGATTCGTCTAACTGCCTTAAAGATATTTTCCATAGGTGTCCCTATGTTTTCTCGACGATGTGCTGTTAGCAGTATGATGCGTTTACCTTGGTGCCGTTGAATGATTTCAGAATGATATTGTTCGTCAACTGTTGTATGCATAGCATCAATTGCCGTATTCCCAGTAACAACAACTTTATTGGGATCTTTCTTTTCATTCAAAAGATTTTGCGCTGCTTGTTCAGTAGGTGCAAAATGAATATCTGCCATGACGCCTGTCATTTGACGATTCATCTCTTCAGGAAATGGAGAGTACTTATTCCAAGTTCGTAATCCCGCTTCAACATGGCCAATACTGATTTCGTTATAAAAAGCAGCGAGACTGCCCGCAAACGTTGTCGTCGTATCACCATGAACCAAAATCATATCCGGTTTGGCTTGCTTAATGACACTTTCTAAACCTGTAAGTACACGTGACGTCACTTCTGATAATGTTTGCCCTTGCTTCATGACATTTAAATCGTAATCTGGTTCGATGCCGAAAGTATCCAACACAGAATCTAGCATTTCACGATGTTGGGCTGTGACAACGACTATCGGTTCGAGTTGTTCATCTTTTTTAAGCTGCAAAACAAGAGGTGCCATTTTGATGGCTTCTGGCCTAGTACCAAAAATCGTCATAATCCTTTTCATTACAAAAGCTCCTTATTATGAATTATTTTGTACCGAATAGGCGGTCTCCTGCATCACCGAGACCTGGAATGATATATGCATTTTCATCTAATTTTTCATCGAGTGCGGCAATAAAGATATCCACATCTTCATGTGCTGCTTGGAGTTTTTCAACGCCTTCAGGGGCAGCAATAAGACACATGAAACGAATGTGCTTTGCACCACGCTTTTTCAATGAATTAATTGCTTCGATTGCTGAAGCACCTGTTGCAAGCATTGGGTCAACAACGATAATTTCTCGCTCTTCAATATCCTGTGGCAATTTCACAAAGTATTCGACAGCTTTGAGTGTTTCAGGATCTCTATAAAGTCCCACGTGCCCAATACGAGCAGCTGGCACTAAATTTAAAATACCAGTCGTCATACCTAATCCTGCGCGCAAAATTGGAACAAATGCAAGTTTTTTTCCTGATAAACGCTTAGCAACTGCAGTAGTTACAGGCGTTTCGATTTCAACTTCTTGAAGTTCCAAATCTCGTGTTACCTCATATGCCATCAGCATACCAACTTCATCAACTAATTCTCGAAATGCTTTGGTACCTGTATTCACATCGCGGATATAGCTCAGTTTATGTTGAATTAAAGGGTGATCAAAAACATGTACTTTACCCATTTTATTGCCTCCGTTTGTTATAAATTAATCTGTTTATTGATATAAAGGGAATTGCTCTGTCAAAGTTTTTACGCGTTTTTTTGCTTCTTCTAAAACTTTTTGATCTTCGTGTTTTTTAAGTACATCACTAATAATATGTCCAACTTCTTCAAATGCTTTTTCATCAAAACCACGTGTTGTTGCTGCTGGTGTACCTAAGCGGATACCGCTAGTAACAAATGGTTTTTCTTGATCAAACGGAATTGTGTTTTTATTACAAGTAATACCGATTTCATCAAGTGCTTCTTCTGCGACTTTGCCTGTGATACCAACTGAACCTTTAACGTCTACAGAGATTAAATGGTTGTCAGTGCCACCAGATACAATTCTAAAGCCGTTATCTTGTAATGTTTTTGCAAGTGTTTGTGCATTTTTAATGACTTGTTTTTGGTACGTTTTAAATTCTGGTTGTAACGCTTCACCAAATGCGACAGCTTTACCTGCAATAACGTGCTCTAATGGTCCACCTTGGATACCAGGGAAAATTGTCTTATCAATATCTTTTTTATATTCTTCTTTACATAAAATCATACCACCACGAGGGCCGCGTAATGTTTTATGTGTTGTTGTCGTAACGAAGTCTGCATATTCAACAGGGTTTTGGTGTAAGCCAGCAGCTACAAGTCCTGCGATATGCGCCATATCTACCATTAGTTTGGCACCGACTTCATCGGCAATTTCTTTAAACTTTTTGAAATCAATTGCACGTGAATATGCTGAAGCACCTGCTACAATCAGCTTAGGTCGATGTTCTTTTGCCAATTTGCGCACTTCTTCATAATCGATATGTTCTTCATCTTTAGTGACACCGTACTCTACGAAATTGTAAAATTTACCACTAAAATTAACAGGTGCGCCATGTGTTAAATGTCCACCATGACTTAAATTCATACCTAGCACTGTATCTCCGTGCTCTAGTGCGACAAGATAGACTGCCATGTTCGCTTGTGAACCTGAATGCGGTTGTACGTTAACATGTTCAGCATTGAAAAGCGCTTTCGCTCTATCAATAGCAAGTTGTTCAGTTTGGTCAACAAAAACACAGCCACCATAATAACGACGTCCAGGATACCCCTCAGCATATTTGTTCGTCATGACTGAACCTTGAGCTTCCATTACTGCTTCAGATACAAAGTTTTCTGATGCAATTAATTCAATATTACTGTTTTGACGATTAAACTCTTTTTGAATAATCTCAAATACAGACTTATCTTGTTTTGCAATAAATGACATAGACAATTCCCTCTTTTCTTTTATAGTTGATATTTAGCACGTTCGCCTCCGATTTTTTTGGGTCTTGTTTTAGCCACGGTCACGATAGCTTCACCAATTTGCTTCACTGATGTACGAACAGGGACTGCCACGTGTTTAAGATGCATTCCGATTAAAGTTTGACCAATATCAATGCCTGAATCTGCTTTAATATATTCAACGACAATCGGTTCATCCATATGACGATAAGCATATGTGGACAACGAGCCCCCTGCATGCGTGTCCGGTACGACAGAAACTTCAGTCATCAGGTAAGGATCAAAGTCCTTTTTTTCAATTGTGATTGCACGATTAATGTGTTCACAACCCTGAAATGCAAAAGCGACACCTGTTTCTTGCTGAACTTTAACAAGAGAATTAAAAATGGTCTCAGCAACTTCTAAAGAACCTGTCGTCCCAATCCGATCACCTTGGACCTCTGATGTTGAACAACCGATGACACAAACTTCACCTTTTTTAAAAAACGATTGGGCCTGAAGTTCTTCTAATAATTGATTTAATGCCTTCATATTGTAACCCCCTTAAAGTATACGTATGAGCGAAAAAACAATAATTAAAGAACTGTAAAAACATGCTATACGCCCCTTATTATAACTTATTTTTTCTTCAACTTATACTGATTACTTAATTATTCTGCCATTAATTTATCTTTTAACTTTTGTATGAGATCCCAAAGTTGATCAAAGGTTTTTTCATAAGTTTCATAGCCTGAACTAAAAGGATCATCAACGGCTTGATTTTCTCCTACATATTCACTCAAAGTCGCCACGTTAACGTGACTCCCATACATTGAGCGAATGATGCTTTCATGTTCTGGTGTCATCGTTAAAATTAAATCTGCTTTTGTATCTTCGTCGGTAAAGCGCTCTGCTTCACCATGAACATCAAATCCGTGACGTTCTATGAGTTGTTGACTATGCTGAGCTATCGGATCACCTTGTTGCGCCATCAATCCTCTAGAAACAACCTCTACTTCTGGCATTAGCTTTTTAGCGATTCCCTCTGCCATTGGACTTCTGCAAGTATTACCTGTACAAACAAAAACAATTTTCATAGTGTTTCATCCTTTATCACTTGTTGATTTGCTGCTTTTAACATACGATTTCTTAATGCTTCCGTTTCAAAATTATCTTCATAACCAAAAATATAAGCAAGTTCAATGGATGGCATTTGATCCAATTGATGTAAAATACTATAAAGGTGGTGGTTCGCACCTTTTATATCATTTTCATCTTCACTTATGATTAAAACTTTTGATTCTTTTGGTAAAAAAGGAATTTTATTTTTAGGTACTATAAAAGCAATTTTAGACCAATCTTCGTGCGCTTCTTTTCTAATCGGTGCATTAATTTGCTGGATAATCTTCAGCGGTGTATTCGGCGCGTAATGCTTGTATTTCATCCCCGGCGCAATTGGTTTCTCTGTAGCTGTTATTTGATGCTCATCAATCGCTAAAGGCATGACTTCATTCAACATGCTTCTCGTAATCGTTCCAGGACGCGCAATACGAAATGGAAAAGAAGTACAATCTAATACCGTACTTTCTAATCCGGCGTCACTCTGAGTGGATTGAATGATACCATCAACCCGGTGATTTAAGTCTTCATATGCATGTTCAAACGTTGTCGGTGACGGACGACCACTAAGGTTTGCACTTGGTGCAGCGATAGGTAAGTCAACAGCTTCCAACAGCGCCCTTGCTACTGGATGACTCGGCATGCGAACAGCTACAGAATCCAAGCCTCCTGTCACACGTTCACATAAATAACCTTTTTTCAAAGGCAAAATAAAAGTAATAGGACCTGGCCAAAACGCTTCCATTAACCTTTTTGTAGCATCAGATATAGACGATACAAAATCATCAAGTTGATCCGTGTCATAGATATGCACGATTAATGGATTATCAGATGGGCGCCCCTTTGCTTCATATATTTTACGAACAGCTTCATCGTCTCTTGCATTTCCGCCTAAACCATAAACAGTTTCAGTTGGTAAAACGACAAGCCCTCCTCGTCGATAAGTCTCAATAATTGCATCTAACTCGGGATATGTGTTTAAACACGTTGTATAGTTACGGACATCCCATATTTTGGTTTCCATCATTGAAAGCCACCTCTCCTTTCCTCATATTTTACTACAAATTAAAAAAGGTGTGAGACTGAAATCCATACCTCGATGATGGATTTCTATGCCTCACCCCTTTTATTTAGATGAAATATAAAATTTTAAATCTTATGCCAGTTAAATGTAAAGATACGTGGTTGACCGTTAATGTCGTCAATCACTTGCGTTTTAATGTGAGGAAACCACGTTTGCATCAGTTGGGTTAGAAATTCCCCTTGTTGATATCCGATTTCAAACACAACAGGTGCACCGTCACACATGACAGCAGGTAAATCGCGAATCAGTGCTTTATAAACTTGATAGCCTTGTTCCTCAGCAAAAAGTGCTAAATGAGGTTCAAATTCTAGTACATCTTTTCCCATCACATTCACTTCTTCTTTACTAATATAAGGTGGATTTGAAATTAAACCTTCCAATTGAATACCTTGTTCAATGTACGGTTTAAGTGCATCGCCTTCCATAAAATGAATCTCACAGTTATGCTTTTTCGCATTGTTTTGAGCAACAGATAAGGCAGACTTGGAAATATCACTACCATAGACAGTTAAATCATTTATTTCTGCTTTTAAAGTCACTGCAATAATACCACTACCTACACCCACATCGGCAACCGTCATGGTCGGTCTAATTTGATTCAAAAAGTAATGCACTACTTCTTCTGTTTCAGGTCTTGGAATTAATACATTAGGATTGACTTTAAAAATACGTCCATAAAAATGCGCTTGTTCCACAACATATTGAACAGGCATTCCTTTTAATAATAATGACAAACCTTGCTCAAGTTGCTTCAATCTATCTTGCGATAAAACGTCTTTCTCATTCAAAATCATTTGAGTCCGAGACCATTGACACATGTCCATCACGAGCCATTCGACAGCATTTTCTTCATAGCCTTGTGCTGACATTTTCTGTTTAGCGTTTTTTATCCACTGATTATAGTTCACCAGAATTAAGCTCTTTCAACTTTTCTGTTTGTTCATGCATTGTTAATGCATCGACAACTTCGTCTAATTTCCCTTCCATGATTTGATCTAACTTTTGTAACGTTAAACCAATTCGATGGTCTGTCACACGGCTTTGAGGATAATTATATGTTCGAATACGCTCAGAACGGTCCCCTGTCCCAACAGCTGACTTTCTTTGCGCTGCGTATTTCTGCTGTTCCTCTTGAACTTTCATATCATAGAGACGTGCTTTTAAAACTTTCATAGCTTTTTCACGGTTTTGAATTTGTGATTTTTCAGAAGATGTCGCAATTACACCCGTTGGTAAGTGTGTAATACGTACGGCTGAGTCAGTAGTATTGACGTGTTGTCCACCTGCACCACTTGAACGATACGTATCGATTTTCAAATCTTCATTGCGTATTTCTATTTCTACATCTTCAACTTCTGGCAGTACAGCAACGGTTGCTGTTGATGTATGAATTCGTCCGCCTGATTCTGTTTCAGGAACACGTTGAACACGGTGCGCACCATTTTCGTATTTCAATTTACTGTAGGCGCCATCACCAGAAACGGAAAAACTTATCTCTTTGTATCCACCGTGATCACTTTCAGTTGCTTCCACAATTTCTGTTTTAAAATTGTGCGCTTCAGCAAATTTAGAGTACATCCGGAATAAGTCACCTGCAAAGATGGCTGCTTCATCGCCACCAGCCGCCGCACGTACTTCGACAATAACATCTTTCTCGTCATTAGGATCTTTCGGAATTAATAAAAATTTGAGTTTTTCTTCAAGTTCTGGGACTTCTGCTTTTAAGTCTGCAGCTTCTTCTTTTAACATTGCCACTTCATCACTATCGTCTGTTTCTGAAAGCATCAATTCAATTTCTTGAATATCTTCCTTCACTTGTTTGTAATGACGGTAGACTTCCACAGTTTTATGTAGTTCTGATTGTTCCTTTGAATATTTGCGCAATAAATCTGAATCGCTGACCACTTCTGGGTCACTTAGCAATTCGTTCAGTTGCTCATAACGTTCTTCAACGATATCTAATTGATCAAACATTATTCTTGTCCCTCCTCAGTATCTTCGCTCGGTAATACAACATGATGCGCACGACAACGCGGTTCGTAACGTTCGTCTGCGCCAACCAAAATAATCGGATCGTCCACTTTTGCAGGCTTACCATCAATTAATCGCTGTGTCCGACTTGATGAAGCGCCACATACGGCACATACTGCTTGTAATTTTGTAATATGTTCACTTACAGCAAGCATTTCAGGAACAGGATGAAATGGCTCACCTCTAAAATCCATATCAAGTCCTGCTGTAATTACTCTATAACCTTTTTCTGCAAGTTTTTCTGCAATCTCTACAATTTCTTGATCAAAAAATTGAATTTCATCAATACCGATGATGTCTACATCTTTTAAATTATAATGCCATATTTCATTTGCTTTAGAAATATTAATCGCCTCTATCTCATTACCATTATGTGATACCACTTTTTCTTTATGATAGCGGTCGTCAATGGCCGGTTTAAAAACGATAACTTTTTGCTTGGCGTAAACACCTCTGCGTAATCGTCTTATCAGTTCTTCCGACTTACCACTAAACATACTTCCGGTAATACATTCTATCCAACCTGAATGGTACGCTTCATACATCGTTTTTTCCACCTTTTCCAAAACAAAATCACTTCATTATATCATAAAATGAAATATCCGTTTGCTTAAATTGTAATCGATTCTGTACTTAAATTTAAGTGACTGAACAAGTTAAACCATAAGTGCTACAGCTATGTATTTATAAATTAAAAACCTAAAAATATAATAGGTGACCTTTTCATCCCCTATTAATCGAACTTTAAAAATTTTTATGTATCACTGCTACAATTGTTCGCACATGCTCATCATTATGTATCAAAATGGTGTCACAAAGAAACCTTAACGAATAAAAAAGCATTCTCGTCTAAGAGAATGCTTGAATATTGCATTAGTTGTTTGATTTGAGACCAAATTTTTTGTTGAAACGTTCCACACGACCGTCTGCAGCAGCAAACTTTTGGCGTCCTGTGTAGAAAGGATGTGAATCAGAAGAAATATCTAAACGAATAACTGGGTATTCATTTCCATCTTCCCATTTCATTGTTTCATTTGAAAATTTAGTAGAACCGCTTAAAAACTTGTAATCAGTTGTTGTATCTAAAAAGATGACTTTACGGTATTCTGGATGAATGCCTTGTTTCATAATTTTCAGCTCCTTTGCCCTGAACCATCTGGAACAGAGTTATTTGTGAGTTTTTACCCAATACTTAAACATTATAAATGGCGTATCCCGAAAATGCAACCCTACTTTTTAATTATTCGACTTAAATAATAGGCTTACCCGTTTTTGTACTTTCAGCTGCACTTTTTTGTAGCACTTCAAAAAAATCTTCGTTCGTTTTTGTCCGCTTCAATTTTCGAATAAAGCGCTCTGTAAAGTCAGGTGCACTTGAGAACATATTTCTCAATTGCCATAAGCTATCTAATTCACTTTTAGGGAGTAATAATTCTTCTTTTCGAGTAGAACTTCTTGAAATATCAATCGCAGGAAAAATACGTCGCTCAGATAGTTTTCTGTCTAAGTGCAATTCCATATTACCTGTTCCTTTAAATTCTTCGTAAATCATATCATCCATGCGTGAGCCTGTATCAATCAGTGCAGTCGCTAAAATTGTTAAGCTACCCCCAGCTTCAATATTTCTCGCTGCACCGAAAAATGTTTTTGGACCATGTAAGGAAGCAGGATCTAGACCGCCAGATAAAGTTCTGCCGCTCGGTGGCACAACAAGGTTATAAGCACGCGCTAATCTTGTAATAGAATCCATTAATATAATAACGTCTTCTCCAATTTCTACTAGACGTTTAGCACGTTCTAATAAAAGTTCTGCTACTTTGACATGATGTTTTGGGTGTTCATCAAAAGTAGAATGAACAACTTCCGCTTCATCAACAGAGCGTTCTATATCTGTCACTTCTTCAGGACGTTCCCCTATGAGTAAAATAAATAATTTAGCGTTGGGTTTATTTTTAACAATCGCGTTTGCAATTTCTTTAAGTAAAGAGGTTTTCCCGGCTTTAGGTGGCGCAACAATCAAGCCGCGTTGACCTAAACCAATAGGTGTGATTAAATCCATCACGCGTGTTGAATAATTTTGAGGTTCAGTTTCTAATCGAATTCGTTCATCTGGGTATAAAGGTGTAAGTGCTTGGAAGTGAGGACGTTTTTTGACTTCTTCTGCATTGTGGTCATTAACGAAGTCTACTTGAAGTAATCCATAATATTTTTCATTTTCTTTTGGCTTTCGAACTTTTCCTGTTACTTTATCGCCTAACTTGATTTCGAAGCGCCTGATTTGACTAGCAGATATATAGATATCCTTTTCGCCTTTCGAAAAGTTGACTGTTCTTAAGAATCCATAGCCATCCTGCTGTATATCGTCAAGGATTCCTTCCATATAATAATTGCCATCTTGCTCCATTTGGGCTTCCATTATAGCAAGTACAAGTTCTTTTTTGTTTAATTTACTATAGTTAACAAGTTTAAGAGATTTCGCCTTTTCTGTGAGGGCTTTCGTTGTATTATTCTTATATAATTCATGAAAAGATTCATATTGTGGAGATGTTCTTTCCCTTGACATGTTAAACACTCATTTCATATTAAATTCTTTAACCGCATGTGCATACGATCAAGAAATACTATATCAAATATTATTCATTATGACAAAATATCAACAAAAACCTAATACAAAATTTCAATTTTCGACTATTCAAAAGGGTTTCGCTGATTATCTTAATAAGAAAAAGTAGTTTGCCACTTTGATCTGTTTTCAGCAGAACAGTGACAAACTACATTTAAGTGGGTTATTCGCCTTTATAATAACCTGCAATCGCTTTAACTTCTAAAAATTCTTCAACACCATAGTCTCCCCATTCACGACCTAAACCTGATTGTTTATAGCCACCAAATGGTAGGTTTGGTTTACGTCCAGATTCATTAATTTCAACAGTACCCGCTTCAATAGAACGTGCAACTTGTTTTAATTTATCTTTGTCTTTACCAAAAACATAGCCTGCAAGGCCATATTTTGTGTCATTTGCAATTTTAATCGCATCGTCTAAATCTTTATAAGTGATTACAGACATAACTGGACCAAAAATTTCTTCTTGGGCAATTGTCATTTTGTTATCAACATTTGCAAATATAGTTGGTTTTGCAAAATAACCTTGATCTAATCCTTCAGGTTTGCCAGTGCCACCATATAATAGTTCGGCACCTTCATCAATCCCTTTTTGAATATAGTCTTGAACTTGATTGTATTGTTTTTCACTTACAATTGGCCCCACTTCAGTGTCAGCATTTTGTGGGTCGCCAACTTTAACTTTTGCAATTTCTTCTTTAACTTGTGCTAAAAATTGATCTTTTATGCTTTCAGGTATAATTGTACGTGTACCTGCAGTACATACTTGACCCGTATTATTAACGACCTTTTTCACAGCAGCTTGTGCAGCTTCTTTAATATCTGCATCGTCTAAAATAATATAGGGGGATTTACCTCCAAGTTCAAGTGAAACTTTTTTAAAGTCTTTACTTGCTTGTTCCATAATTTTAGAACCTGTACCACCAGAACCTGTAAATGACATCATACGTACATCAGGGTGCTGACTCAACGGAGTTCCTACACCTTCTCCATCACCGTTAACAAGGTTGAATACGCCTTTAGGTACGCCAGCTTTATCAAAAATTTCTGCTAAAATAATAGCAGCAAATGGTGTTAATTCAGAAGGTTTTAACACCACTGGGCTACCCGC
The DNA here is from genome assembly GCF_002901995.1 of Staphylococcus coagulans. Taxonomy (GTDB): domain Bacteria; phylum Bacillota; class Bacilli; order Staphylococcales; family Staphylococcaceae; genus Staphylococcus; species Staphylococcus coagulans. The sequence goes on from NZ_PPQN01000059.1 coordinate 52,483, forward strand.
AGCAAATGCAGCAGCAAGTTTAAGTGATGTTTGGTTTGTTGGGAAGTTCCAAGGGGTTACTAGTCCCGCAACTCCAATGGCTTCTTTAACAACTAAATCATCGCCACGGCGTTCTTCAAATTGGAAATCATTTAAAGCATCATGTGCAGCTTGGAAGTGATTTAATCCTGCTTCATAGTGCACTTTATCAGATTTTGATACTGGTGAACCCAATTCTAAAGTAATGGCTTCAATTATATCTTCTTTTCTATTTTTATATTCTTCCACGATACGTGCTAATAATTCTTGACGTTCTTTTACTGAAGTATGACGGAATGATAAATATACATCATGTGCAGCTTGGACAGCGCGATCAACATCTTCTTTGTCACCTTTCGCAATACGTCCAAACACTTCTTCAGTTGCTGGGTTAATCACATCTATAGTTTCACCACTATGACTTTCAACCCATTCACCGTTTATATATTGTTTCGTTTGATCTCTCATGAACAAACACTCCTTATCATTATCATATCTGTTGTATTTCCACGAATTACATTATTTAAACATACTTAAAAAACACAAAAGAACAAGACATTATAGAATTGCATCCATTTTGTCTCATTCTTTTATATTATTTAAGTTGTTTTATTGTGCACTTTCATTCAGTTCTATATAGTCATGCGCCCACGTTTCAAGGGGTTCTAACGCTTGAGCCAGTGCTGCACCTTTTTCAGTTAAATGATAACAAACTGATGGTGGTGTTTCTGAAATCACATCTTTATATATAAGTTGTGCTTGACACAACTCTGCCATTTTCAAAGATAATGCCCTATTCGTAATCGGGCTTAAATCTCGCTTCATTTCGGAAAAGTGTGCTTTATGCTCATCGCAGGTAGATAGGTAATGCAAAATTAATCCATTCCAACTACGCCCCAATATTTTAAACGTCTCTTCTAAATATGGACATACTTCCATAGCTATCACCTCGAATCTTTGAATTTGTGATAACATTTCACGCTCAGTTAAGCTTCTATTTGCTCAGTCCAAATATCGGCACCTAAATTTTTAAGTGTTTTGACAATATCTGTATATCCGCGGTAAATGTGAGTAACATTATAAATCGTTGTTACATCATTTGCAAATAAACCGGCCACAATAAGACATGCGCCTGCACGTAAATCACTAGCATAAACTTCTGCACCTGTTAATTGCGACGGTTTTATCGTTGCTGTACCTCGATCAGCTGTTATCAATCCATTCATTTTTTGTAATTCTTTTACATGTTTAAAACGTTCTGGGTATATTGTTTCCGTTACAAAACTTGGTCCGTTCGCTAAAAACAGAAGCGGTGTAATCGGTTGTTGTAAATCAGTGGCAAACCCTGGGTATACCAGCGTTTTAATGTCGACACTTTGGTAAGGTTGAGACGATTTTACAATGACATAATCATCTCCTGTTTCTATTTTAACACCTAATTCTTTTAACTTAACAGTTAAAGGCTCCATATGTTTTGGAATGATATTATCAATCATGACCTCTTCGCCACAAGCAGCAGCAATACACATATATGTACCGGCTTCGATTCGATCAGGGATGATAGAATGTCGACTTCCATGTAAATGCGGAACGCCTAAAATTTTAATGGTACTTGTACCAGCGCCTGAAATTTTAGCACCTAAACTGTTTAAGAAATTAGCCACATCAACGACTTCTGGTTCTTTTGCTGCATTTTCAATGATTGTTTGTCCTTCAGCACGTGTAGCAGCGAGCATGATATTAATTGTTGCGCCTACACTGACAATATCTAGATATATATTAGCACCTACAAGACGATCTGCTTCAATTTTCATAGACGTCAAGCTCGACTCATCAATTGTCGCACCTAATGCTTTAAAACCTTTAATATGTTGATCGATAGGTCTAGGCCCTAATGGACAACCACCCGGTAAGCCAATGACACACTTTTTAAAGCGTCCTAACAAAGCGCCCATCATATAGTAGGAAGCGCGTAAAGATTCCACTTTGTTATTTGGCAAAGGTGCATTTTGAATTTGAGTAGGATCGACTGACAACGTTGTACCATTAAGTTCTGTTTTAATATTCAAATCTTCCAATAAACTCACTAAAGTTTCTACGTCAGAGATTTTTGGCAAACCTTCTAGTGTTACAGGTGCTTCCGCCATAATTGTTGCAGGAATAATCGCTACAGCGCTATTTTTTGCACCATTAATATCTACACGCCCCTTTAAAGTTTGACCACCTCTTATTTTAATTACCTCTTGTGCCATGTCATTGAACTCCTTTTCCCTTACTCTATTTATCGATAAAAATTGCATCAAAAGCATTATAATGTAAATTTTTTCAATTTGCAAAATGAAGTATCAATTTTTTACCTTTTTTCGAACGCTGAAAAGAAAATTGATAAAATACAAACTAAAAAGACGAGGTTGGAGGATAAATCCCAAATAAATAGCGCTAAGATGATATTTCATGAAAATCACCTTAGCGCTTCAATTTTATGATAAAACTTCGTATGGTACGACTTCGTATTTCGAGGGGCAGCCTCAGCCTTACCTCAAATAGTCACTCTAATTCTACTCATAAAAGGACATTTACAATGAATTACCCTTTAATGTTCTCTGCTTTGTTTGAAGTACCAAATTCTCTAATTTTACCAATAACTGTTTCTTTAATTGCTTCACGTGCAGGTCCTAAGTATTTACGTGGATCGTACACTTCTTTATCTTGATCTAATACTTCGCGAACACGTTTCGCTGAAGCAATTTGGTTTTCAGTATTCACATTAATTTTAGCTGTTCCAAATGAAATCGCCTTTTTAATATCATGTGTAGGAATACCCGTACCTCCATGTAAAACTAACGGTAAACCAGTAGATACACCAATTTCTTCCATTTCTTTAAAGCCTAGGTTAGGTTCACCTTTGTAAGGTCCGTGAACTGAGCCTAATGCAGGTGCTAATGCGTCAATACCAGTCGCTTTTACTAAGTTTTGACATTCGATCGGATCTGCATAAATCACGCCATCAGCTACAACGTCATCTTCTTGGCCACCTACAGTACCTAATTCAGCTTCAACAGAAACTCCACGTTCATGTGCATATTCAACTACTTTAGAAGTGATTGCTACGTTATCTTCATATGATTCATGAGAAGCATCAATCATAACTGAAGTAAAACCAGCATCAATGGCTTCTTTACATTTATCAAAACTTGAACCATGGTCTAAGTGAATAGCCACTGGAATTGTGATTTGGTAGTCATGTAATAGTCCCTCAACCATTTTGACAACTGTGTAAAAACCACCCATATATCTTGCTGCACCTTCTGAAACACCAAGAATAACAGGTGCATTTTCTTCTTGTGAAGCTTGTAAGATAGCTTGTGTAAATTCCAAGTTGTTAAGGTTATATTGCCCAACTGCATAACCATTTTCTTTTGCATCGATTAACATTTCTTTCATTGAAACTAAAGGCATGAAAGTTCCTCCTTGCGTGCAATTCGCACGTTTATTTATAACTACAGTATAGCAAAACCCAACCTTGAATGCATCGTCAAATCAGGTTAAATTTGTGAAAAATATCGTAATTTCAAATGTAAACGCATCCATTATCATCACTTGATTTGAGGTACCTCCCGACCATAAAAATTCAACATAAACATTCACCTCATATACGCGGCAAAGATATTTGAACGACAACAACGGATTATTATAAAATGAAAAGGCAGATGAAAATATTATGAAATGGGCAAATGATTTTATTAAATGAAAATGTATAATAAAGATTTGCACTAAAATGCACACGCAAGATATATCCACTAAGGAGGACTATCATAATGTCAAAAATGCTGACGACACAATTAACTGGTGTTTTTAACCGTTTAGATGACCAAGCACTTGATATTCAAATGGCGGCTCAAAGTCTTATTCAAGCTATTGGCGGTGAAGGACATGTTTACATTAAGGGGTATGGCGATTTGAAATGTTTCGAGACATACATATTAAACAGTTTTGAAAAGTTACATTCAAGTTTACCATTAGAAGACGATGCCACTTTTGACCAGCTTGATTCAACAGATCGCGTCTTACTCTTTGGTGCAGAATATAGTGAAGAAATGGCAAGTGACTTAGCTCGATTATTGAAAAATGACCGCGACGTTGTTGTCATCACCAATAAACCTAAAAATCAAGATTTACCAGATCAAATGATGCACTTTATCAATCTTTCTACACCACGCCCGATCGTATATACGGAAGATTATGATAAAGTCGTAACACCTCACCTTATGGCACTTAACTATGTATATTATGAAATATATACACAAATGATTGAGATGATTCGTGATTTAGACTTAGCTTAAATAAAAATGAGATGACAGCGATTGAACAAAGTTGTATGATAATTCCTTTGTCAATAAACTGTGCATCTCATTTTTTAATGAAGTCGATTAATGTACGACTTCTTGACCACGCTTATTCCATGTAAATATAAAGCTAATCATCGCTAGAATACTGATGATTGTGAGTAAAATAAAGCCTGCGCTCCAACCAAGATGATCAACAACAGCCCCCATCACAATATTAGCCATTACCGCACCGCCTAAATAGCCAAATAAGCCTGTCAGACCTGCTGCAGTTCCAGCTGCTTTTTTCGGTACATAATCTAACGCTTGTAAACCAATTAACATGACAGGGCCATATATAAGAAATCCAATCGTGACAAGTGCCAAGTTGTCAACAAGCGGATTCCCAGGTGGGTTTAACCAATATACAACCACAGCGATAGTGACACCAATCATAAAGATAAAACCTGCTGGACCTCGACGCCCTTTAAACACTTTATCTGAAAGCCATCCACAAATTAAAGTCCCCGGAATACCTGCCCATTCATATAAGAAATAAGCCCATCCTGATCCTTTCATATCGAAGTGCTTCACTTCACTTAAATATAAAGGCGCCCAGTCTAACACGCCATAACGGACAAAGTAGACAAAGATATTCGCAACTGCAATAATCCAAACCCACTTATTATTTAAGACATATTTAAACAAAATTTCTTTTGTCGTGAGTTCTGTTTCAAAAGTCTCTTTTTGATGTGTAGGATAGTCATCTCGATACGCTTCTATCGGTGGCAGACCTACAGATTGTGGTGTATCTCGAATAAGTAAATAAGCTATCAACGCAATGATAATGGCTAATAGAGCTGGATAAATAAAGGCACCTTCAAAGCCTTTTAAATAACCAAAACTCAACGTTCCGGTTAAATATATACCCAGCAAGGCGATTGGCGCCATCAATCCACCACCCACATTGTGCGCGACATTCCATATGGCGGTCTTACTTCCCCTTTCGCTCACACTAAACCAGTGGACAAGTACACGTCCTGATGGTGGCCAACCCATACCTTGAAACCAACCATTTAAAAATAACATCAAAAACATCATAGTGACACTAGAGGTCAAAGCAGGAATAAAACCCATCAATAAGTTAACAATAGCAGTCAATAATAATCCTAATGTTAAAAATGTACGTGCATTACTACGATCACTGACAGTTCCCATAACAAATTTACTAATCCCATATGCAATAGAGATAGCAGACAAAGCAAACCCTAACTCTGCTTTTGTAAACCCCATTTCAGATAGATAAGGCATCGCAATAGAAAAGTTTTTACGTAATAAATAATAGCCTGCATAACCGATAAATATCCCTAAAAAAACTTGCCGTCTCATTTTACGATATGTATCATCCTGCTGATCACTAGCAATCGGTTTGACGTGTGCAGGTGGCTTTAGAAATCGAAACATAACCGAACCCCCTTGATTTTATTAATATTTTGTTAATATTTTGTTAATTTTATTAACAAACATAACTTTTGTCAAACCTATTTTTGCATGATGTGACAATATTGTAATCGCTTTCCATCCATGCGCTTTAACCCCTATAAAAAAAGTGTAGGACATTAAAATCAAATCGATTTCTGTCCCACACCTTTTACAAGTTCTATTCTAACGTATGGCTCATATTATCTATAAATCGCCAATGTTAACCACTATCAGCAGCCAATGCCTTTATTGCTCACGATTTTGTTGTTGAATTGCCGCCTCAATAAATGATTTGAAAATCGGTTGCGGACGATTAGGTCTTGATAAAAATTCTGGGTGGAATTGGCAAGCAATAAAAAATGGATGATTTTCAAGCTCTACCATTTCAACTAAACGACCATCTGGGCTTGTTCCAGAAAATATCATACCCGCTTCTTCAAGTTGTGCTCTAAATTCATTATTAAATTCATAGCGATGACGATGGCGTTCTTCTACGGATGTTTGTCCGTAAATCTCATTCGCTAATGACCCTTCTTTGATGCTACAAGGGTATAAACCTAAGCGCAATGTTCCGCCTAAATCCTCAATATCTTTTTGTTCAGGTAATAAGTCAATTACCGGATAAGGCGTATTCGGGTCAAGTTCTGTTGAATGCGCATCTTTTAAGCCGACAACATGACGTGCGTACTCAACTGTTGCGAGTTGCATCCCTAAACAAATGCCGAAGAATGGAATTTGTTGTTCGCGCGCGTATTTAATCGCTGAAATTTTACCTTCGCTTGCACGGAAGCCAAAGCCACCTGGTACAAGAATACCGTCAACATCACTTAAGTAGTCAGCCGCATTTTCATCAGTGACTTCACTAGAGTCAATCCAGCGAATATCAATATCTTTCATAAACGGATAACCTGCATGTTTGAGAGATTCAACAACAGATAAATAAGCATCTTGTAATGCCACATATTTCCCTACTAAAGCAATTGTTACTTTTCCTTCTAAATGATTAACAACTTGAATGAGGTGATTCCATTCATCTAATTGTGTATCACGTTGCGCCTCTAATCCTAAACGTTCAATCACAAGATCATCCATATTTTGATGGCTTAACTGCAATGGAATTTCATAAAGGGATTCAGCATCTCGACATTCAATGACACTTTCTTTATCAATATCACAGAACAAAGCGATTTTATCTTTTAACTCTTGTCCCATTTCATACTCAGTACGTACAACAATAAGATCAGGTTGGATACCTAAACCACGTAATTCTTTAACACTATGTTGTGTCGGTTTCGTTTTCATCTCACCAGCCGCTTTAATGTATGGAAGTAATGTACAGTGTACATACATCACATTTTCGCGCCCTAAATCACTTTTGATTTGACGAATCGCCTCAATGAAAGGCAGTGACTCAATGTCCCCTGTTGTCCCACCAATCTCTGTAATGACAACGTCTGCATTTGTACTTTCACCAGCAAGCAGCAAACGTGACTTAATTTCATTTGTAATATGCGGAATCACTTGCACGGTTCCACCAAGATAATCACCACGACGCTCTTTTTGTAAGACATGTGAATACACTTTTCCTGCTGTGACGTTAGAATATTGATTTAAATTAATATCAATAAAACGTTCATAATGGCCTAAATCTAAATCCGTTTCAGCCCCATCATCTGTTACGAATACTTCACCATGCTGATAAGGGCTCATCGTACCCGGATCCACGTTTAAATAAGGGTCAAATTTTTGTATCGTTACTTTTAATCCTCTATCTTTAAGTAATCGACCCAGTGAAGCTGCTGTAATCCCTTTACCTAACGAAGAAACTACACCGCCAGTCACAAATATAAATTTTGTCATTTTTTTATTTCCTCCTCATTGATCATCAGAAATGCTTTCCAAATATTAGGGGGTGGATCTGAATATAAAATGTTTAGTTTGATTAAAAACATCTTAACCCTAATCATTCATATGAAATTAAAAAAAGTTCCCACTCACAATGGTATTATTGTAAGGGGAACCTCAACGTTTACTTATATTAAATGTCCAACTTAATACTTAAGTTTTAGACATTAACGTCTCATTTATTTATCTGTCCTAATTAAAGGAGCCCGAATAAAATTTTATCACTTTGACATAAAAAGTCAATCATCTTTCTTGCAAAAATGAGTGAATTAAAATTCTTCTTCGTCCTCTTCTTCTTCATCCTCATCATCGTATGTTTCATCGATTTCATCTTCGTCATCTTCAACAACTAAATCAGAGTCTTCAATTTCATCTTCTACACGTTCATCTTCAGGGTCAGCAAGACCTTCTTGATCATCAGTATGATTTGGAATATTAATATCACCTTCAGGATCGTCTTCACCCAATAATGTAAGGTTTTTATCTTCTTCATCATCTTCATCAAGAATATCGAATTTTTGAATTGTTGGCGCAATTTTTTCTTCAATGTCATCTACTGAATACCAGTCACGTAGGCCCCAAATATTATCACCGACGCTTAAAAAACGACCGTCTGTATTCAAATCAGTATAAAATTGAACGATACGATCTTCAATCTGGTCGTCTTCGTAATGTCCGATACGTTTAAATTCATCAATAATATCATACAAATTCATTGTTTGATTTTGTTCACTCAAAAACGTATAGGCCATATCAATAAATGATTTTTCATCCACCATCTCTTGTGTATAATCTTGTAATTTCATCAGCATATCTTCCTTTCAAAGGTTCGCATTTCTAATTATTCAATGACTCAAACACTTTCTTTCATCTTTAAAGGAAATCGCGTATCGTTGCCGTTCTCCCTTTTAACTCCTTAGTGTCAAAACAGTTGCACATTCATTGCAACATTGGTGTTTTAACACTGACATTAACAAAAGTAAATTATAAATCACTCAACGTCATTTCGCAATATGTTCAATCACATTTTCCATGACTTCATTCTTATATCTTCTTTATCGTCATTTTACGCAACTAGAAAACAGTCATCATTAAGACTTGAAGTATGAATTTTCAACAGCGAATCGTATACTTTTAATTCATGAACATGGCGTTAATTCACAGCGCTTAAATATTAATAGTTAATATACTTTTCTAACGTAGTATAATCTTCTGTTGATAGCGTTTCAACAAAATTACTTTTCTCAAACAAAGTTTTTAATTGATGATTTGGACCAAATAATGTGATTTCGATAACCTTAATCTTTTGATTTTGTTTACGAACATATGTCGCTAATTGACGTAATGCACTTTGCGCAATACCTGTGTCTCGATATGCATCATTTACGTATAGTGCACGTATGATTAATCTTTGATCAAACTGTTCAATCGCAATAAAACCTACTTTTTGATGATCAAGAATAAGATCAACCACCTCGATTGTGCCTTCTTCAGATGATACGCTCTGTTTTAGATTTAACGATGATACATATTTAGAGTCTAAATCTAAATAGTACAGACGTTCTTTACCAATAGGTCCCTCTTCTTTCGTAGCCGTATGGATAAAACCTGCACGTTCATAAACATTCCAAGCCGCCTCATTCTCTGCATCAACCACTAAATATAAATGGTTGAAATCTGGAAAAATGGATTGGACATATTCTGGCAACGTCATCATCATTTTAGTACCATAACCATGGCCTTGATATGCTTCATTGATAGATAATGAACGCACATAAATGACTTCTTTAGGTGTATCGTAGCCTTCATGTTGATAACGTTGGTGTAATACAAAGAAACCAATCACTTCATTTTGATCATTTAAGACGATATTTGCTTCTCTATTTTTATCTTCTAATGCATCATCTAAAACTTCTTTGGGTAAAGAAGAATAGATTCGTTGACGTTCACTTAATTGAAAATGGTAGAGTGCATCTCGGTATTGCTCTTCATATAATTGTATAGTAATATCATCAAAGCGCTTACTTTTTTGGGTCATTTTTTACCATCCCTTTACATTTTCCTAATACTTATGTTGACACAATTAGTAACGTTCAAACAAGTTTTTAGAGAAAATGTGATTTAAAAATAACGAAAGCCAGTGTATTACTTTGGATTGATTTACCGCTGTTGGAACGTTATTTCGTTTAAATGTTGATAGGGCATTAAAATGACAAGATTACAAGGATAACTGCTGTTTTATTGAGTTTAAATCTAACTTCTCTCAATAAAGATTTTCTTTGTAAAAGGTAAAGCAATCTGTCAACGCTTGATTTCACGTTTGCAAAATTTGAAAGGGGATATTATGGGAAATCATAAAAGTACTAAAGAAAAAAATCGGAATATTGTGTATATTGTTTCTTTCACAATTATTTTGATTCTCACATTACTTGCAGCCATCTTTCCAAAGATATTTGGTGCATATGCACAGCATACATATGATATATTGGCACTTAATTTTGGTTGGCTATTTCTAATTATCGTATTTGTTTTAGATGTGTTTTTAATCTTTTTAGCTATTTCAAGATATGGCCGATTTAAATTAGGTCGCGATGATGAAGAACCTGAATTTTCATTTATTTCGTGGATTGGTATGTTGTTCTCAGCAGGTTTAGGTGTAGGTATCGTCTTTTGGGGTGTAGCAGAACCATTAACGCATTATTTGCACTCTCCATTTCCAAAAGCAGTTAAAGGTCAGACTGTTGAATCAGCTCGACTGGCCATGGGTTATACCTTCTTCCACTGGGGCATCTCACAATGGTCTATTTTTGCGATGAGCGGTTTAATTGTTGCTTATTTCCAATTTCGTAAAAGTCGAGATGGCTTAATTTCTACTGCAATGGAACCTGTTTTCGGTGAGACGTACCGACGCCCTTTCCGAAATATTATTGATATTTTAGCGATTATTGCGACCGTAATGGGGATTGCAACATCTATTGGACTGGGTATACTACAAATTGCAGGTGGCCTTAATCACGTTTTCAAAGTACCTAATACATCATTAACTTTAATTTTAATTACATTATTGATGTCGATTATTTTTCTTGGTTCAGCTTTGACAGGCATCAATCGTGGTGTGAAGTGGTTAAGTAATCTAAATATTATTGTTGGTGCAATCTTGCTCTTGTTTATTTTTATTTTTGGTGATTTACGCTTTATTGTCGAAACTTTTACGGTTTCAATTGGGGATTATATCTCTCACTTTGTGCAATATAGCTTAAGAATGGACCCGTATTCTGGGGATAATACTTGGATTCAGAAATGGACAGTTTTCTACTGGGCATGGGTTATATCTTGGTCTCCTTTTATTGGCGGCTTCGTCGCACGTGTATCAAGAGGACGTACAATTCGAGAATTTGTTATCGGTGTACTTATCATTCCACCTTGTATTTCATTCGCATGGATTTCAGGATTTGGAGGCACTGCAATTAACTGGGCACTCCACCACAATGATGGTATTGAAAAAATAGTAGATAAAGATTATACAGTTGCGTTATTTGAATTATTGAGTAAGTTTCCTTTACATGAGGTGACAAGCGCATTGGCTATCATTCTTATTTTTACATTTATTGTTACGAGTGCCGACTCGACAACACATATCGTATCAGGAATGGCAACAGGCGGTGTAGAAAATCCTAAACGTAAACATAAATTGGTCTGGGGCATTTTAATCGGTGCAATCTCTGTTTCTCTAACCGTTGCAGGCGGCTTAACAAGTCTACAAACTGCATCAGTTGTTACAGGATTACCTTTTTCGATTATTTTGTTTCTCATGATTTTTTCATTGATGAATGCATTACGTCGTGAACCAACTAAGTATTTCAAAATGACACACATTGATGATGATAAAGATTTTTCAAGAACAATAGAAGATCGGGAACGCGATCATGAAATGTAATCAAAATTTACTTTAATGAAGCCAATTTCATTTGTGCATGCGACACTACCGGACGATGTTGGGAATACGCTCCCAACTTCGTCCTTTTTATTGCTTGCACTCTAATTTATTTTAAAATTAAACTTTGAATTAACGCTTGTAATTTTGTCATTATCGTATAGTATATATTGGTGATAAACAATAATTCGAGGTGACAAATCATGCGTATTGGCATAGATGCTGGCGGTACTTTGATAAAAATTGCAATAGAAAATGAGGGCGAACGATCATTTAAGGTCTATCAGACAACAGAACTAGAAACCGTTGCTGAATGGTTGAATCAACAGCCTTGCCAGGATATACATATTACAGGAGGAAACGCGAAAACATTAAGTGAGCGTTTAACATGTAATGCGCAAACATATATCGAATTTGACGCTGCGGCTCGAGGCGTTCAGATTTTCTTAGAAGAACAAGATATTCATATTGATCGATACATTTTCACAAATGTAGGGACTGGCACATCACTTCATTTAACAGATGGCTTAGAACAGGAACGCGTAGGTGGCATAGGTACAGGAGGTGGCATGATCCAAGGGTTGGGTTACCTCCTCACTGGTATTACTGAATATGCTACACTAACGAATCTCGCATTAAAAGGGAATCGTGACATTATCGACTTGAAAGTGAAGCATATTTATAAAAATGATACCCCTCCTATTTCTGGAGAACTCACTGCTGCTAATTTTGGTCATGTCTTATTAAATATCGATCAAAACTTTACGGATGCCGATAAACTTGCTTCCGTTATCGGTGTCGTTGGTGAAAGCATTACAACTGTAGCCATTCATGTCGCAAGAGAACATCAAGTGAAAGATGTGGTCTATATTGGTTCATCATTTCATGATAATCCACTCTTACAACAAGTGGTCACTGATTATACAGTATTGAGAGGTTTCAACCCTCACTATTTAAAAAATGGTGCCTTTTCTGGCGCATTAGGCACATTATACTTATCTCATTAATTCATTTAAAAAACGCAGATTAGAAAACCACCGTCATACATGGCTTCTAATCTGCGTTTGTTTATGAATAGGTCAAAAATTGAAAATAATCTATGCCTTTAAAAAGTTAATTCATTCGCAAGTTTCTGCGCCGAAACAATCGTACCTACTACTCCTGGTTTGACATCAATGGCTACATAGCGATTATCATCACGCAGCTCATCTAACCATTCCGCAAAAACTTCTCCTTCTACATCAATCAATTCAAAGGTCTCAAAATCTTCTTCTGCGACTTTTTCCGCACGTTTATTTAAACTCCATACTGGCATAAAGTGCGATTGATCAAAATTATCGTTCTCATCGTATACAATCATAAATTGTTTGTTGTCTTTTTGACTTAAGCCGTACACCGTGTCACTTTTAGCAACATCTTGTACAAATTCACGGATACGAATGTTATCTAAATCAGTCATCAAGTCACTGACCACTTCGATAATTCGAATCTCATGGCCTTGCGCACGGTCTGTCACATTGACGAGTGCTTCATCTTCTTCATCAAACATATCATCAAGTTCATAAGTCGCAAACTGATCAATATCCATCGCTTTGATTTTGTCATAGGCCACATCGGATGTTTCTAAGTAGGTTTTCGCTAAAGATTCACGTGTCCAAAAACAAAATAATGACTTCCCATTATGACTATGCTTAATAATCTTTTTATCTTTAACAGCGATGAAAAACTGTTCATTGGTTAATATATCTTTATAAAAGCGTTCGTTTTTGTAAGACATGACTCTGCTCCTTTTTCTCAACTCAAAATGTATCACGAATACAAGTCTCTCACTTCTATCCGGTCATCAAACTTGATTTGATTTCTCTATATAACCAATATATCATACATCAAAGTAGAATTGTTTATAGCCCAGCCATTTCTATAAATTGTTGCTCATATGCTTGAATGTCTGCTTCACTATCAGCATGCCAAATACATGCAAATCTTGAATTGACATGTTGATCTTCATACCAATCTCCATCGTAATAGGATAAAGGATATAAAACACCTTGCTCTACAAAGGAATAAATGGCATTAAAGAACCGTTCATTATCTCCATTTGCAAAGTAACTATAAAATTTGTGATGCTTTCCTGTTAATTGCGGTTCTAGTAAGAGCATACTTGTTGAACCATTTTGTCGGAAGTTTAAATCTATTGCATAGACATCGCCTTCAGCATCGACAAGAATATCGAATCCTGCAATACCGATAAACCCTTGAGAAACACCATTTTCCATTATTTTCCGGCCTGCTTCAATTACTTTTTCAGGTACCTCTAAAGCATTCACATTTCCATTATAAAAACCATATTCATTTGTTAATTGTTTTGCTGCACCGAGGTATATAATGCCCTCAACAGGATGCCAAGCGTACTGCACACAATAGTTATCCACCGCTTCAATACATTGCTCAATGATCAGCGTTTTCGTCGCTTCTTGTGCTTTTTCCACACGCGCAATCGCTTCGTTTAATTCTTGCTCGTTATAACATATCATCACACCATACCCTCCAGCAGTAGGCAAATCATCCCCAGGCTTTATTACAACTGGAAGTGACCAAGACTGAATGGCTGACTTAAAATTTTCATATGTTACGATTTCTCGTTTGGGTAAAAACTGATTCTGAGTCCATTTTGGAATTAAGGACTTATTATTCAACTCAACAAATAACTTTTTATCCATAGCATAGTGTGCTGCATCAACAATCGAGTCGTCATGAACATATTGAAAATAAATCTGACGTTCTTCGATAGTTGCCAAACGTTTAAGTGCACCTTCATAACTCTCTTGGTCTCTAAATGTGATGACATTGTCCGGTATGGATCGTCCAATCATTTGAAAAAGCTGTGTTAATTTATGCGTGACACTGGCCTCATGAACGATGACTGGTAAATTGGCAATCAACAACTCTCTCCCAGTTAAAAAGTTGGATTGATGTTCATCTGGTTCTAACCAAGGATTGGAAACATAAGAAGGTCTAGAAGTATAGACCACATTTGTTTCATAGATATCACCCATTGTTAAGCGGGGTGCGTGTTTATTTTGTACCGTCATTTATAACTTCTCCCTTTTAATTTGATGCTCCTTTTGAATTGTATCTAAGAGATTTCTATCTTGAATTAATGTAGCCCCCATTAATGCAATGATCTTTGCACCTCTAATCAGCGCCTTATCTCCCATTGGACTTGCAGCAGCTTCTCTAAATCGATGGGTATGCCCCACCAAGCTTCTTGGTCCAATTTTGACATGTGGGTGTATCGTTGGTACAACATGGCTGACATTCCCCGTGTCTGTTGAACCATACCCAAAATCATCATGACTTACCTCTTCCCCTAGTTCTGTTGCATATTGTTCAAATAACAAATCGAGTTTTGGTGATTTCACAAACTCATTGACGCCATTTTGAATAGGCTCAAACTCGAAATCACAACCCGTTTGTATCGCTGCCCCTTTTGCAATATCATGAACACGTCCAGTTAGCACATCCAGTTCCTTTCGTGTGGTCGCACGCGTATAAAAACGTGCATGTGTGAAATCTGGAATAATATTCGCGGCCTTGCCACCATCTAATATTACACCATGGACGCGTTCAGTCTTTTTAATATGTTGACGAATTTGAGCGACACCATTAAAAAAACTAATCATTGCATCTAAAGCATTTCGTGCCTCATAAGCATTCTCTGAAGCATGCGCACTTTTACCATAAAATTTAATATCTAGTACATCTACCGCAAGGGTGTGAATGGTTGGGTATGTTTCATTGCCTGGATGTATCATTAACGCAACATCTACATCGTCAAATATGCCTTCTTTAACATAACTCGCTTTGGCACTTCCATTTTCACCACCTTCTTCAGCTGGACAACCGAAGATGACGACTTTCCCTCCAATTTCATCGACGACCTGCTTGAGTGCTGTACCTGCTAAGACACTCGTTGTACCGATAATATTATGGCCACAGGCATGACCTAATCCCGGAAGTGCATCATATTCAGCAAGATAGCTGATTGTAGGCCCTTCTTTTAAGGATTCATATGTCGCTATAAATCCTGTTGAATGACCAGCGATGTCGCGTTCGACTTCGAAACCGCACTCAATTAAATGATCAATGAGCAATCTCGAAGCGAATAACTCTTCATTTCCAATCTCAGGTCTTTCATGAATTTGATGACTCATATCAATGTATTTCAATCTGTTGTTATCTATATAATCTAAAATCCGTTGTCTCACTGATACCAAATTAAAACTCCTTCCAAAACAAAAAAAGTTATCATCCTATACTATCAACACATATTTTTTCAAGTGTGGTTGATGTACGCCGGTGATAACATCTTTGTCGTTTTTATCTTTCAGTCCATTATAGGCTGTTGGATTTAGCACCTTTATCGCTTTACGATGAGGTTGCAGGGCTTCGTAGGGCCAATTCCCTCCACCACTCTTGATAAATATTTATTAAATTTGTACTTATTTTATCGGATTTAGGACAATTTGTCATGTGTTTTTTACAGATAAATCAAAAATTTCTATCTTATTTTTTGTATAACTGAGTAATAAGCTCAGTTTTTTACTTTCAATCATACTAAATTGTGTTAAAATGAAATTACACATGAAGGAGGTTTGTACAAATGCCAAAAATGAACGTTGAAAGTTTTAACTTGGATCACACTAAAGTGGTTGCGCCTTATATTCGCTTGGCTGGTAAAATGAAAGGGATTAACGGAGATGAAATTTATAAATATGACATTCGTTTTAAGCAGCCGAATAAAGCGCACATGGACATGCCTGGATTGCATTCTCTAGAGCATTTGATGGCCGAGAATATTAGAAACCATACAGATAAAGTGGTTGATTTAAGTCCTATGGGTTGCCAAACTGGTTTTTATGTTTCTTTTATCAATCATGATGATTATGACGATGTATTAAATATTATTGAAAAAACAATACAAGATGTACTTGATGCGAAAGAAGTTCCTGCTTGCAATGAATTACAATGTGGCTGGGCTGCTTCACATTCTTTAGAGGGCGCTCAAGCAATTGCACAATCATTTTTAGATAAACGTGACCAATGGCATGATGTTTTTGGAACAGGTGCACACGTTTAAATATAATGTAACATTTTAAAATAGGATGACGATGTAAAAATAATGATAAGTCACTTTGACTGAACAAAAGGCATTTCAAATTGTGTGTGATTCACAACTTGAAATGCCTTTTTAAAGTTTATAATTATAATTTTTTAATGAGATACATGAAAATGAATTGAAGCGGTAGTCTCCCATATCTTGCCGTATCTGATAATTCTCTATTACCAAGTGGCAATCGACGCCGTGCCATATAAATATTTGCTGGAAAAACTGATAATAAGAAAAAGTTAATCCAACGTTTTAATGCGTCAGATGGACGCGCCAAAAGTAGCTTTATACCTATCCATATTTCGCATGCGCCTGTAACTAGTACAGCAGCCTTTCTGAATGGTAAATAATGAGGTACGATATTTCTGAATCGACGCTCTCTCGTAAAATGTAAAACGCCAATAATCAAAAATCCAATACCTATTAATATGCGACCTACTTTTTTCATCTCAACACCCTTTATTCAGTAATGATTGTATGGATTAATTTCGGCTGTGATGCTTGCTCTAAGATTGTAATATTATCATACAATTTTTCTTTTACTGCTTCAACATCTTGTGTATTCGCATGAATCGTTAATAGGGATTCTCCTTCTTCAACATGATCACCTATTTTTTTATTCAAAACGAGACCTACAGCAAGATCAATCTCATCCTCTTTCGTTTGGCGTCCTGCCCCTAACATCATGGATGCGATACCGATTTCATTTGCAATCATTTCTGCAACAACACCAGCTTGTTTCGCAGGTAATTCGAATTGATATTGTGCTGTTGGCAATTGTGATGGATCATCAACGATACTTGCATCGCCACCTTGATTACTTAAAAATGTTTTGAATTTCTCTAACGCTTTACCGTTTTCAATGACTTCTTTTAACATTTCACGTGCTTCTTCTAAATTGTTCGCTTTTTGAGCTAATACGACCATTTGTGAACCGAGTGTCAAAACAAGTTCAGTTAAATCTTCTGGCCCTTCACCTTTTAACGTATCAATCGCTTCTTTTAATTCTAAGGCATTCCCGATTGCAAAACCTAGAGGTTGACTCATATCAGAAATGATTGCCATTGTTTGGCGTCCCACCTGGTTTCCAATTTTAACCATCGCATGTGCTAAAGCTTCTGCATCTTCCACTGTTTTCATAAAGGCACCATTACCTGTTTTAACATCAAGTACAATCGCATCCGCACCCGCAGCAATCTTCTTACTCATAATTGAAGATGCAATTAAAGGAATTGAGTTCACTGTACCTGTAACGTCACGTAAAGCATAGATTTTTTTATCAGCTGGTGTCAGATTACCTGTTTGACCTATTACAGCGACATGATCTTCATTCACGAGTCGTACAAATTCTTCTTCCGATATTTCAACATGGAATCCTTTAACCGATTCTAATTTATCTATCGTACCGCCTGTATGACCTAAACCACGTCCACTCATCTTAGCTACAGGGACATCTAACGCAGCAACTAACGGTGCCAATACAAGTGTCGTTGTATCACCTACCCCTCCAGTTGAATGCTTGTCCACTTTGACTCCTTTTATATTTGAAAGATCAATTTGATCTCCAGATGCGACCATTGCCATCGTTAAATCCGCACGCTCTTCATCCGTCATATCTTGAAAGAAAATCGCCATCGCTAAACTCGACATTTGATAATCAGGAATCTCCCCATTTGTGTAACCGTTTACAAAAAATTGTATTTCTTCCTTTGTAAGCACATGTCCATCGCGTTTCTTTGCAATAATATCTACCATTCTCATGGTCATTCCTCATTTCTATATGGATTTTTATTTTTTACAATATGTTTGAATTCACCTTTATTATAAACCAAAATCTATCTATTGGTAAAACCAAATCATTATAGAGATACGGACTTAAATAGACTTATCAAAGAAGCGACAACATGCGGTCCAATCGTTGATGTACCTATTACACTTCTCTTTGTTAATATGTTTTATCGACTTTTCATTATAGTTCTGTTATCTTTAAAATGATATAAGATATTAAGGAGATGTTTTAAATGACACAACAAGGCACACCACACATTCAACCTAATGGTACTAAAATTGCAAAAACTGTACTTATGCCTGGTGATCCATTACGTGCTAAATTCATTGCAGAAAACTACTTAGAAAATGTTGAACAATTCAATGAAGTACGTAATATGTTTGGCTATACAGGTACATATAAAGGAAAAGAAATTTCTGTAATGGGCTCAGGAATGGGTATCCCAAGTATCGGTATTTATTCTTATGAACTTTACAATTTCTTCGATGTAGACACGATTATTCGTATTGGTTCTTGTGGTGCAATGCAAGAAGATATTCACTTGTACGACATCATTATTGCACAAGGTGCTTCAACAAACTCTAATTATGTTGATCAGTTCCAAATTCCAGGACATTTTGCACCGTTAGCTGATTTTGATCTCGTTGTGAAAGCTAAAGAAAAAGCAGATGCTCTTGGTGCGCGTGCACACGTAGGTAATATCCTTTCATCTGATACATTTTATAACGCAAATCCAGATTTCAATCAAAAATGGATTGAAATGGGTATTCTCGGTGTAGAAATGGAATCAGCAGGTCTCTATTTAAATGCAACAAAAGCGGGTAAAAAAGCTCTTGGTGTATTTACAGTGAGTGACCATTTATTACGTGATGAAGCAACAACTGCCGAAGAGCGTCAAAATTCATTTACACAAATGATGGAAGTTGCTTTAGAAATCGCTGAATAATTTGATTTAATAAATGAGAAGTTGGGGCAGAAAAATTTGAAGACCTTGCCTTCGTGAACTGCTTGCTTAGGTGCTGAAGTCTCAACTCAATTTGGCTTAATTAAAGCAAAAACACAATCAAAACCACCCGTGTGAACGGGTGGTTTGTTCTTCGGCTGAAAGCCTCTGTTACTGACCAGCCCTTATAAGGGCACTGAGAAAATCAACCAAC
>NZ_PPQN01000006.1 GCF_002901995.1 Staphylococcus coagulans
ACCTACCATAGTTATTAATATTATATCATAATTATAAGATAAATATAGCGCAACGTATATTTTGAGCAATACGACTACAAAAGTGATATTTGTAAATAAAAAGAATAAAAAACTTGTAGAAAACGCTTACATTTTGTTTGTGGATATGTTATATTGTATTTAGCTACAGGGGGATGGTACACAGCATATTCAAAAAGGGGTAGCTATCGTGATTGATAGTAAAGTTTGAAAATGATAGGTTGTACTTATTCTAGTTTAACATCTTCAATATTTATTACTTACTTTCCTTTCTATGCCGGTTGGTTAAATCCAACCGGTTTTCTTTTCGTATTTAACTGTTTCATTAAAGCGACATTATGTATAATGAAGATGACTTTGAAAAGGAGTGATTCATCATGTCGACGATAAAGACATTGCGAGAAATAGATCAGCAAGTACAGATATGGATTTCTGAAATGCGGCGTGAACTTCCACAACTGATACAACATATGAAAACGGATACGAAATCCAACCGTTTTGATTTAGTTACGAATGTAGATTGCACAATCGAATCACGTTTCGAACAGTTTTTGAAATCTCAATTTCCGGACCATCAATTATATGGTGAAGAAGCCCACCATCAAACTGAACGATTAAAAGAAGGACATACGTGGTTGATTGACCCCATTGATGGAACGGCCAACTTAGTCAAGCAACAAGATGATTTTTGTATGATTATAGGTTATTTTGTCGATGGTATACCACAATTATCTTATATATATGATTACCCTAGAGAAAAGCTCTATCGTGCTATCAAAGGGGAGGGTGCCTATTTAAATGAAGAAAAAATTGAGCTACCTACGTCAATGGCTATCGAAGACACCATCCTTTCATTTAATAACAAGGTTTTAAATGAAACTACGATTCAGCAACTATTAAATGAATCATTTGGTTATCGTCTCATTGGTTCTTGCGGTTTAGATTCAGCCCGAGTCATTATGGGACAATTCGGCGCCCATATACATACAAATGCCAAACCATGGGATATTGGTGCACAGTTTTTGTTTGCTGAAGTGTTAGGACTGAAAATGACAGATTTTAATCGTCAGCCGATTGATTTTACAACAGGTGGTCCATATATTATTAGTAATCCTGGATGCTACGATGCGGTTTTAAATATTTTGAATAGTGACGGCGGTTACAAAAAATCATAGTTGCGTCTAAAGCCCGATTGATAGTCACTCGATTTGAGATACAATGCTATATGATATTACTAAATTTAAAGCAGAATTGACCATTATAAACGAGAAAGAAGTGATTATTTGGAATATAGACGAGCTAAAAAACGCATGAACCCAATTATGAAGGGGATGCTTTGGTTTGTTGGAATTCTCTTCGTATTAGCCATCATAGCCATTGCCTATCTTGCGTTTAAAATATTTGCAGTAGGTGGCGCCATTCACAATCCATTAGATAGAAATCATTCAGAGTTACGTTCAGGTAAAGTAGATTTAAGTAAGGGAGAGCCTTTCTCTATCGCATTATTTGGTGTAGACTCAGATGCTAAACGTGAAACCGAGGGAATTGGTAAAAGAAGCGATACGATTATGTTACTTTCCGTAAATCCAAGTAAGAAAACAACGCAATTGATTAGTATTCCTCGTGATACGCAAGCTGAAATTGTAGGAAGAGGAACCACTGAAAAGATTAATCACGCATACGCTTATGGTGGTCCCAATATGGCGGTTAAGTCTTTAGAAAAACTTATGAATGTGCCGATTGACCATTATGCGACAGTAGACATGGACGGCTTGAAAGATATGATAGATACACTTGATGGCATTAATGTCGTAAGCAATGCCACTTTCACAGCAGAAGGCCATTCTTTTACAAAAGGTCAGAAAGTTCATTTAAATGGAGAAACTGCGATGGCTTTCATAAGAAGCCGTAAAGAAGAAGGTGCTGGTGGAGATTTCGGTCGACAAGAGCGCCAACAACTTGTTTTACAAGGTATTGCGGATAAACTGACAAGTGTTTCATCTATCACTAATTTTAATTCATTGATGGATCAAATAAGTAAAAATGTTAAAACAGATTTAACGATTGGAGAATTAAATCAAATTCGAAGTCAATATAGCGATGCCAATGACCATGTGAAACGTCATCAACTCGATGGTTCAGGTGGTATCCAAAGTGATGGACTTTATTACTTCGTGCCTGATGATGGTCAAAAACAATCATTAGCACAAATGTACAAAGAAAATCTAGGTTTATAGTTAAATATGGAAAGGTGGGAAAACGACTCAATGTCGTTCTCCCGCCTTTTTTATTGTGCATTTGTCTTAATGAACTATGAAAAAAGATAATGAGGAAAAATTGGACCGTGTATTGACCCTCATGAATCGAAATGAAGATTTGTTCACTGTTTACAAGGCGGGCATTTGATTTCGCTGAATATATGTCTATGTCGATTTTTAGTTTGAACAATAAAATCGACAATTTTAAGGAGAGTATCGTTTCTAACAGAACGTTCATTGAAATAAAAAGGGGGCACGGAGTAAAATAAAAGATATATGCAAGAAAAATTTGATTTGAAGCCATGCGATTCTTTCTTTATTGGGTTGACTGTTATTTAAAAATAAACAGTGAATGACCTGTGTTTCTATAACGAAAGAAATGTGCATCATCGGCTTTATTGAAGGAGGTTTATTATGGAATGGCTTAAACTTATTGGTATTGTCATTATCGTATTAGGATTTTATTTTAAGTGGGATACAATTGGAACAGTGTTAATTGCTGCTGTTGCAACAGGTCTCGTCTCGAATATGGGCTTGATTGAAATCCTGGATACATTAGGAAAAGCATTCGTAGATAATCGTATGGTGTCGCTATTTATTCTTACTTTACCGATGGTGGGGATGGTAGAACGATTTGGTTTAAAGACACAAGCGACGCGACTCATTAATAAAGTACAAGGGGTGACCTCTGGCAGAATTATGTCCATCTATTTATTGATTCGAGAAATAGCAGGTCTGGCATCTATTCGTATTGGGGGTCATCCTCAATTTGTACGGCCACTGATGAATCCAATGGTACAGGCTGCAGCAAAAGCGAAATATCAGCGAGATTTAGAGCCAGAAGATGAGGAAAAATTGAAAGCCCATATTTCTGCAATGGAAAATTATGGTAACTTTTTCGGTCAAAACCTATTCGTTGGTGCATCGGGTGTGCTTTTAATTGTAGCGACGTTTAAGTCTCTTGACATGCACGTGACAGCAATTCAAATTGCTTTATATTCCGCGCCAATTGCGATAGCCACTTTAATTATAGGTGTCATTCAAAATAAGCTGTTTGATCGTAAATTGGAACGTAAATATGGTGTGAAAGGAGAGACACGTCATGAGTCAACACACGATTAATCAAATTTTAGAAATTTTTTATATTTTAATTGGACTACAGTTTATTTACACAGCGTGGCGTGTATACCGCAATCCACTCAATCAAAAACGTATGGGAACAGCTTTATTTTGGTGTCTATTAGGTGCATTATTTATGGTAGGGCCATACATACCCAACTGGCTAAATGGGAGTCTCGTTTTATTTATGGGATTGTTGACGATAACGAAAAATGTTCGTGTCGGTCAAGTTGTAGAAGTCGAACATCGAGAAGAATCTGAAGGTGCGACGCGCTTTGGTAATCGCTTATTTATCCCTGCACTTGTATTGGCGGTCGTTGCGATTGTAATATCTACTTGGACGCCATTGGGTGGTGCCATTGGCATTGGGGCTTCCTCAGTGATTGCGATTATTGTTGCTTATCTGGTATTACGGCCAAAAGCAAAAATTGGTTTATATGATAGTGATCGACTCGTACAACAAATCGGAACCGTTGGGATTTTACCACAATTTCTTGCAGCGTTAGGCATACTATTTACTGTCAGTGGGGTGGGCACAACGATTTCTAAAGGAATTTCTAGCTTTTTACCTGAAGGGAATCCATTGATTGGTGTGACAGCTTATATATTCGGGATGGTCTTGTTTACCATGTTAATGGGGAATGCGTTTGCGGCATTCACGGTGATTACTGCAAGTATAGGTGTACCTTTCGTCATGGCAATTGGTGGAGATCCTGCAGTTGCGGGTGCGCTGGCAATGACAGGCGGCTTTTGTGGTACTTTACTTACACCGATGGCGGCGAATTTCAATACGTTACCGGTCGCATTATTAGAAATGAAAGATGAGCTTGCAGTGATCAAAGCCCAAATACCGATGGCGCTCATCTTAATTTTAGTTCATATCATTTTTATGTATACATTCGCATTTTAAAATAGGAGGTTTTATCAATGAACGTTTTAGTTACTGCATTCGATCCATTTGGCGGCGAATCAATCAATCCGGCATTACAAGCGGTTCAAAAATTACCTGATACAATAGAAGGCCATCAAGTTGATAAGTTGGAAATTCCAACTGTTTTTCATAAAAGTATGGCTGTCATTAAAGAAAAGTTAGAACAAACACATTATGATGTTGTGATTGCAGTCGGTCAAGCAGGAGGACGCTTTGAAATTACGCCTGAACGTGTTGCGATTAATGTGGATGATGCGCGAATAGCGGATAATGAAGGACAACAACCGATTGATCAGCCTATTCAAGAAGACGGTGCACCTGCTTATTTTGCGACACTTCCTGTCAAACGAATAGTGGAAGCAATTCGCGCTGAAGGTATTCCGTCAAGCTTATCAAATAGTGCAGGTACATTTGTTTGTAACCACATTATGTATCAATTGGCTTATGCGGCAGAGCGTGATTATCCAGGCTTAAAGACAGGTTTCATTCATGTTCCTTTCACACCTAAGCAAGTCATTAATAAGCCAGGACAACCGTCTATGTCTGTTGACTTAATGGTTCAAGGATTAGAAGCGGCAATTAAAGTGTGCCTTAAATATGATTCAGATATCCAAACTGTACACGGAGCAACACACTAAAATATAACATTAAAGATAGGTCATACGATGACAAGTAAGGATTATTTTAAAATTGTCAGTCGTTTTACCTATCTTTTTTATTTGTTGTAAAAATTGATGATAAAGATACATATTTAAACACATAAAATTTTTTTAGTGGCATTTTCATAAATAGTTAACATTTTCTTATGAAGGGTATAAAATAAAAGTAACTAAGTATGTGGGGGCATCTTAGGAAAGATAAAAATATAATGGAGGGGATATTATGCAAGAGCATCTGGTAGTCACTTTAGATGGTAAAGATTATCTTGTAGAACCGGGCAAAAACTTACTTGAGCTGATTAAAGAACAAGATACGTTTGTACCTTCGATTTGTTATAATCCATCGTTAGGCCCTATACAAACGTGCGACACATGTGCTGTTGAAATTGATGGTGAAATTGTACGTGCATGTGGGACAACGATTAATCGCTCAATGGTCGTTAATACAACGAATCAACGTGTTCAAGACAGCCAAAAAGAAGCATTAGATCGTATTTTAGAGAAACACCAATTATACTGTACGGTATGTGATTATAATAATGGAAATTGTGAAATTCACAATACAATGGACGAATGGGGATTGGAGCATCAATCTTACGAATATAAGCCGAAACCGTACGAGGTCGATTTCGGTCCTTTTTATAGATATGACCCAAACCAATGTATACTATGTGGTCGATGCGTAGAGGTCTGTCAAGACGTGCAAGTGAATGAAACCCTTTCCATCGATTGGGAACGTGAACAACCTCGTGTTATTTGGGATAATGATGTCTCTATTAATGATTCATCATGTGTAGGTTGTGGTCAATGTGCCACTGTTTGTCCTTGTAATGCGATGATGGAAAATAACATGGTGGGTAATGCCGGTTATATGACAGACATTGAACCAGGCACTTTGGCATCCATGATTGATTTAACTAAAAAAGCCGAGACTGGTTACGGTCCATTATTCGCTGTATCCGACTCGGAAGCGGCAATGCGTGAAGAACGGATTAAAAAGACAAAAACTGTTTGTACATATTGTGGTGTAGGATGTAGTTTTGAAGTGTGGACAAAAGACCGCGAAATCTTAAAAGTACAACCGTCTCACGATTCACCTGCGAATAAAATTTCATCATGTGTAAAAGGAAAGTTCGGTTGGGATTATGTGAATTCTGAAGAGCGATTAACAAAACCATTGATTCGTCGTAACGATCAATTTGAAGAAGTAGAGTGGGACGAAGCCATTGCATACGTTGCTAAACGCATGCAAGAAGTTAAAGACAACTATGGTCCAGATGCACTCACATTTATTTCTTCTTCAAAAGCCACTAATGAAGAATCTTATTTAATGCAAAAATTAGCGCGCCAAGTCATTGGTACGAATAATATAGATAATTGTTCAAGATACTGCCAAGCACCTGCAACGAAAGGTTTATTCCGTACAGTAGGGCACGGCGGTGACTCAGGTTCAATAGAAGATATTGGTAATGCAGAAATGGTAATTACTGTCGGTACAAATACAGCTGAAGCTCACCCTGTCATTGCGTCACGCATTAAGCGTTCGCATAAACTGTTTGGTCAAAAATTGCACGTTTTCGATATTCGTAAACATGAAATGGCCCAACGTGCGGATGAATTTTACCAACCTCATCCGGGTACAGATTTAGTTTGGCTTTCTGCGGTAACGAAATATATTATTGATCAAAATTGGCATGATAAAGCTTTCATCACACAATGGGTAGATCATTTTGATGATTATTATCAATCACTTGAGCCTTATACAATGGAATTTGCTGAAGAGACGACTGGTATTGCGAAAGAACGCTTAATTCAGCTTGCGAAAGAGATTGTAAGTGTCAATACTGTAGCGATTTGTTGGGCTATGGGTGTAACGCAACAGGAAACAGGTTCTGATACGAGTACTGCCATTTCTAATTTGTTACTTGCAACAGGTAATTATATGAAGCCAGGCGCAGGTTCTTATCCTTTAAGAGGACACAATAACGTGCAAGGTTGTTCTGACTTTGGTAGTATGCCGGATAAACTGCCAGGTTATGAAGGTGTAAAAGACGATGCAGCGCGACGCCGTTATGAAGCGCGATGGGGTGTCACTTTGCCAAGTAAACCGGGTTATGACAACCACCAAATGATGGATCACATTCATGCAGGTGACGTGCATAGCATGTTTATTTTAGGAGAAGATACAGGGATTGTGGATTCCAACATCAACTATGTTCAAGCTGCATTAGAAAAAGTGGATTTCCTAGTTGTACAAGATGAGTTTTTAACATTTACAGCTGAATACGCAGATGTTGTTTTACCGGCGAGTCCATCTTTAGAAAAAGAAGGTACATTTACTAATACAGAGCGACGTTTCCAGCGTTTATACCAAGTACTTGAACCATTAGGTGACTCGAAACCAGACTGGCAAATTACGCAACTGATTGCGAAAGAAATGGGATTTGATTGGGGTTACCAACACCCTTCAGAAATTATGGACGAGGCGTCTGATTTAGCACCTATGTTTGCAGGTGTGAAATACCATCGCTTAGAAGGCTATAACAGTTTACAATGGCCAGTTGAAGCAGATGGTAAAGATTCACCGTTATTATTTACGGAACGCTTTAATTTTGATAATGGTAAAGCTAAATTTTATCCACTTGATTTCAATAATTTCTATAAAACTAATGAACTTTATGATTTACATGTCAATAATGGTCGTTTGTTAGAACACTTCCATGAAGGGAATATGACTTATAAAGTTCCAGGCTTACAATACAAAATGCCTACAACATTTGTTGAAATTTCACCTCAGTTAGCAGAAGAAAGAGACATTCATGAAGGTGCTGCGGTTAAATTGATTTCTGAAACAGGTGAAGCAACAGTCCACGTCCATGTGACCGATCGCGTGAAAGGTAAGCAAATTTATCTACCATTAAACGATAATAGTCAAGGTGCGATTAATTACTTAACGAGTAGTGTGACGGATCCTGAAACACATACACCTGCATATAAATCAACATGTTGTCGTATGGAAGTATTAAGTCAGCGTGGTAAATCACCACTTAATCCAACGAACTTCCGAAACCAAACACGTCATCCACAATATAGTGTCCGTGTTGATAAAAAATGGGCAAGACCTGACTATGTCTTCCCAGGGGATCAGGTGATGAAGTAATGGCTGAAAGAATATCTAAAATTAAACGTATACAAAAAAGTGAAGCAGAAATCAAAGCAGAGCGTCTCACTGAAGTGACGGATGCCATTGCAGAAAATAAAGACAGTATTTTAAAAGCGATTGAGTTAGTCCGCGCATTAGATGATGCGAAGATTTTAGATGCGGCAAAAGGTGCGGTTAAACAACGTGGTGTCATTGCTGAGAAATTGACAAATGAGTTAAACAAAGATCAATACAGCGGTGTCATTCATAATATGGGGCAAATGGTGCTTATGTTGGGCGCGTTAGATCCTGAAGCATTGCGTGTCTTATTAAATAAAGTGAATAAAGGCTTGCATGTTGCCAATCAAGCAAGTCCGAATGCTCGAACTTCTATTGCAGGATTTATGCGCGTGTTAAAAGATGACGAAATGAATCAAAGTTTAACATACTTTTTAAATATGCTAAAAGGGATGTCACGCTAAGTCGCGTATCTCGTATTGCGTGCCTTGAAAAGTCTCTATTCTATGTAGACTTAAGTCAATAGTATAACGTATTATGCATTAATGATGATATATTCGGGTTATATGGGTTGAGATGTAATGATGTCTCAACTCATTTTCTCTATTATCATCAATATTGCGTAATAAAATTTGAGCTTGTCTTAAAGTGATAAGTCGCGATGAAGGAGGTTTCATGATAAAATAAAGCGGTGCGAAGAGGTGAAGAGATGGATACAAGAAATATAAAAATACTAGGCATTATTTCAAATGTTTTACTCGTGCTTGGCGTTTTAATGTTGTTATTTGTAAGTGCTTGGCTGGCTTTAATTTGTTTTATCGTTTCTTTAGGGTTAAGCCTTATATTATTTAATATGCTATTTCATGGAAATCGAACACTTAAAATTGTAGTCAATGCCTCCTATTTTATCGTGCTCGTTATCGTGATATGCGTTATTTTTGTGACGAGATAGTGTCAATACAAAAAGGAGTCTTTCAAAAATATGAAGCGGTTCATTAAAGAAAAACCATCACGTGCATTGCTGATTTTAATATTAACCATTTTTGCGATTTTACTACTGATTAATGAGACCTCACTATTTAAAAATGACAAAACACATACATTTTCAGAAGCCTATGACAAGCAAGTAAAAGGCGAGGCGTTACATACAAAATCAGAAAGCCATCAATTTGTTAAAGCGTCTCATCAAGACGTTAAAAACGCAATGGAAATTAAACGGAAAGACTCAGATTTGATGTATATGGATTTATCAGAAGCTGTTCAAATGTCTGAAAAAGAAGTCAATCAAATGCTAAAAGGAAAGGGCATTCTTGAAGGACAAGGAAAAGCGTTTCTAGATGCGCAAAATAAGTATGATGTGAATGTCATTTATTTGATTAGTCATGCGCAACTGGAGACTGGAGAAGGCAAATCTGAACTTGCACAAGGCGTTAAGTCAGGAAAGAAAAAATATTTTAATTTCTTTGGTATTGGCGCTTTTGATAGCGACGCAGTTAAAACAGGTTCGAGTTACGCGCAAAAAGCAAATTGGACATCACCCCGTCAGGCGATTATGGGTGGGGCTAAGTTTGTGAGGCAAAACTATTTTGAGAACGGCCAATTGAATTTGTATCAAATGCGTTGGAATCCCAAACAGCCTGCAACAAACCAATATGCGAGTGATATCGACTGGGCGCGGAAAATTGCAGAGCGCATGTCTATTTATTATGAGCATTACGGGATTAAAAAGGATGATATTCGAAAAGACTTTTACCAAAAAGGATAAAATAGAGTTGAACAAATACAAGTGTTTCTTTATCGATTAAGCGTGAGATGTGCGATTTGATAGAAAACGCCATGTATTTGTTCTTTTCTATTTCATCTATTCTATATATTGAGATACAGTACCGACACATAAGCTTTGGAGAAAAGTGAACAGAGACGCAAATTTTAAAAATTAAACAAAGTGAGATAGGTGTCTGTAGCATTTTGTGATACACTGATATTTGACTGTAAAGAACGAGGTGAATCATTATGAAGATTGGGATTATAGGTGCAGGCATTGGAGGCTTAACGGCAGCAGTATTGTTAAAAGAGCAAGGCCATGACGTTCACCTATTTGAAAAAGAAGAAGCATTAAGAGAAATAGGTGCAGGCATTGGTATCGGTGATAACGTCCTTGTCAAATTAGGCCATCATGATTTAGCGAAAGGTCTGAAAAATGCCGGACAAGTACTCCAACAAATGCGCATTTTAGATACAAAAGGGACAGTTTTAAGTCAAGTGACTTTGTCTCAACAATCAACGAATATCACATTATTACGACAAGATTTAATGGATTTAATCGCATCCTATGTCGATAAAAAAATACTTCATCTTAATCATTATGTCACTACGGTTGAACGTGTAGCGGAAGGTGTGCGTATTCAATTCGAAAACCATGAAGCAGTCACGGTCGATTTATGTATTGGGGCAGATGGCATACATTCAAAAGTGAGAGACGCAGTACAGCCTAATGTGAAAATCAATTATCAAGGTTATACGTGTTTCCGTGGCGTTGTAGAGGATATGTCTCAATTCGATCATATTGCGGAAGAATACTGGGATAAAAAAGGACGCTTCGGTATCGTACCATTATTAAATGGGCGTGCGTATTGGTTTGCGACTATTAACGCCAAAGAAAATGATGTAGCATACAAACATTTTAACAAGCCTTATTTACAAGCTTATTTTAATCACTTTCCAAACGCTGTTCGTCAAGTGCTCGATCATCAACCAGAGACGGAGATATTACACCACGATATTTATGATTTGAAACCACTCTCAACTTTCGTTTATCAAGAACGTGTAGTATTACTTGGAGATGCTGCACATGCGACGACACCGAATATGGGACAAGGTGCAGGTCAAGCGATGGAAGATGCGATTGTCTTGACTAATGTATTAAAACGTTTTTCAACATTAAGTGAGGCGCTTAAGCGTTATGATCGTTTGCGTGTCAAACATACTAAAAAGGTGATTAAGCAGTCACGTCGAATCGGGCGTATTGCACAATATCAAAATAGTGGGCTTATAGCATTGAGAAATCGTTGTATGAAAATGACTCCGGATCGATTTGTCACTGCACAAACACGGTTTTTATACAAAGCAAAAAGTGAATAACAAAATAAAAGAGCAACCGTAAGACACATTTTAAGTGATCCTTACGGTTGCTTTTATATAGAGCAGGAGAGAAAGCGTATTTATTTCTGTCCCGCTCAGTTATCTTCTACCATTGTATCGTTTGGCATCGTTTTAATCACATGTGTATTAATTTGTTTGAAACACGTCCCCTTTATCAAAACATGCCTAATATCATGTAAAAGGGTAAAACAATCATAGGATGTTATTTATTCGTTAACGATGTAATCAGGTTTTTCCCCTTTTGCTTTCTTTATCAAGTTATTCGCAACAATTTCAGCCATCATATCTCTTGCTTCGTATGTGGCGTTACCAATATGAGGCGTAATCACGACATTATCTAACGATTTGAGCCCCTCCGTAATTTCAGGTTCAAATTCATAAACGTCTAAAGCAGCCCCTTCGATAGTCTTATTCTGCAAAGCTTCAAGTAAAGCTTGTTCATGCACAATTGGGCCCCGTGACGCATTAATTAAATAACTTGTTGGCTTCATCAATTCTAGCTGTGCTTTATCAATCATATGACGCATTGAAGGATTGTACGCCGCATTGATTGTGACAAAGTCAGCTGTTTTGAGTAAAGTTTCTAAGTCAACATATTGTGCGCCTAATTCTTTCTCTTTTTCAGGTTTTTGGTGTGGCCCTGTATATAGAATTTCCATATCAAATCCTTTTGCACGCTGTGCTACGGCTGAACCAATTTCGCCTAAGCCAATGATACCGATTTTTTTACCACTAACTTCGCGACCACGGAAAAAGAGGGGAGCCCAGCCGCCAAATCCTTCGTGGCGCATTAATTGATCGCCTTCTGGAATACGACGCGCTACAGCAAGTAAAATACCAAATGTTAATTCAGCAGTTGAGCGTGTAGAAGCTTTGGGTGTATTTGAAACCCCGATGTTTTTAGAACGTGCATAATCGACATCAACATTATTAAAACCTGCACCGTAGTTGGCAATAAATTCTAATTCTAATCCACTATCGATGACCTCTTGATCCACTTCTGTTGAAAGCAGACTCACAAGACCAAAGGCGTCTTTAACGCCCGCTTTAAGTGTTTCTTTATCTATGATACCTTCACCTTCGTACATCTCTACGTCAAAATGTGATTTGAGTAATTTTAGTCCTTCTTCTGGAATCGGACCCGCAATAAATACTTTTTTCATGAAATACTCCCACCTTTCACTTCTAGTATATGAAACCCCTTTCTATAATACAAGGATAGCCGTTTAGGTCAGCATACGTAAGCCAATTGCAGAAACAATAATCAAAGTAATAAAACATATTCTTAAAGCGTCTTTAGATTCATGATAAATCCACATGCCTAAAATTGTGCCACCTGCAGTGCCTATGCCAGTCCATATCGCATATGCAGTACCCATCGGTATCGTTGTCATTGCTAAAGATAAACTAAATAAACTTAATGCAAATGTAACGGCAAGTAATAAGACATAGCGTTTTTGATGTGTTTGGGCGAATTGATTTAACCATAGCACACCTAAAACTTCAAGTAATCCTGCAAATATTAAAGCAATCCAACTCATGTTTGTTCGTTCTCCTTATCTGAGGTTAACTTTAGACCAATGACGCCAGTTAAAAGCAATGTTATCAATAAGATTTTAACAAAACTGATCGTCTCATCGAAAAAGAGCATCCCTACTGTGACCGTTCCCACTGTACCGAGTCCTACAAACACAGCATAAACGCTGCCCACTGGAAGATGGTTTGAAGCAGAAACCATCATCCAAAAACTTAAGCCTATTAAAGCAATCGTCAAGACCCATTGATAAAAGTGGTGAGAATGATTTAATCCAATCACCCATACCACTTCCAACAGGCCGGCAATAACAACTTTTGCCCATTGCATCTCAAACAACCTCCCTTTTTGCATATAGCACTATGATATAAGAAGTGCAAACAAACGACAACCTCAAAAAATCAGTATGATGATTTTATTAGCGCTAGCAGATGTTCCTTCATTGTTTAAGGGGAAAGGGATAGGACTTAGAGAGGTTAATACTTTTAAAGCATTGATATCACTTTAAATATTTTAGTCATTAACACGATGTATTCGTACTTTAATAGAATAACTTTATTTCTATAACGCAGCTCAGTTATGTTGTAGAAAGGTCTAGAAAACATAAAAACCATTGTCGACGCTTGAAGTCGACAATGGTTTTTATCAATTTTATTATTAGATGTGGATATAGTTGTAAGATGCTGCTTCTGAAGCTGAGATTGTACGTGAGCTGACACTGAATGGTCCACCATTATAGTTCATTTCAGAAACAGTTACTGAACCGTCGTTATTGACAGATTCAACGTAAGCAACATGGCCAAAAGGTCCATCATTGGATTGTAAAATAGCGCCTTTTTCTGGGTTATGATCTACTTTGAATCCTGCAGCTGATGCTGAGCTTGCCCAGTTATTAGCATTGCCCCATGTTGAACCAATTTTTCCACCAACTTTGTCATATACATACCAAGTACATTGACCTGCTGTATAAAGATTGCCTGCACTTGTCACACCAGTAGCATGTGTTGAAGTAGAAGTTGTAGTTGTGTTTTGACCGTATGATGAAGTTTGGTTACTACTTGATTGATAATCATAATTTGTACCATCTGTATTGTAATTATAATTGTAAGAAAAACTGTAATTGTTTTCTGCAGCATCTGCTTGATTGTGTTGAATTCCGACTAAAGCAGCACCCAAGCCTGCCGTTAATGTAGTTGTTGTAGCGATTTTTTTTAACATAATAAAAAGTCCTCCTCAATATTTCTCGTCTATTTGAATTGGTAAAGTTAATTAAGTTTTAAGTTGTTATAAAGAATTAATCGTTCATTCAACGACAATGAACACTTTATCAGAAAATGTAGGGTCTGTGTGGAATGTTACAATTTTGTAATTGAATTAAAAAGGCTTTGGGAAAATATGTAATCTTGTCATTTTAAATGAAATATCTTATAAAAACTGTCACTGTCTGTGATACAGACCTCAAAGTATAAATATCAAGTGTAGGACTATTACAGAACTTGTAATATTAAAAATGATTTTGTGATAATCATTTATCATAATTCAACTAGAGAAGCAAATTGTTGGCAGGAGCTTCATTTGAATGCTTCAATTTGCATGGATGGGATGTAACTTAAATAAAGAAGCTTAATCAATTGTAAATCTAAACGTTCCATTAAAGGTAAGACGATTTCTATTGGGATAATATACGCTAAACCATTGATAAATAAGGAATTATAACCAATAAAGAGGAGAATCGATTTGAAATTTTAAACATAATAATGGGGAAGAGAGGGTATGAAGAATAAAGTAGGTAGAAAATAGTGAAATCATTGATAAAACTGTTTTCTTTTTATCGTGGTTCTGTTACGATGCTTGATGAGTCACAAATATGTTGCTCAGTGCTATGGAAGTAAAAAACAGTCGAGAAAGAAGGGTAAACATATGAAAATAGCGGTAGTAGGTTCAGGAAATGGTGCGGTTACAGCAGCTGTTGATATGGTCGATCAAGGACACGAAGTCAAACTTTATTGTCGTAACCAATCTATTAATAAATTTGATAAAGCGATAGAACAAGGCGGCTTTAATTTTTATAATGAAGGTAAAGAAAGTTTTGTAAACTTTACAAATATCAGTGATGACATGGCGTATGTTATAGAGGACGCTGAAATTGTAATGCTATGTATTCCGTCTTCATTTATTGAGTATTATGCTGAATTGATGGCACCGTATATTAAAGATGACCAAATTGTCTTCTTTAATATGGCGGCTGCAATGGGATCAGCGCGCTTTATGAAAGTATTAGAAGAATATCATTTAGATGTATCGCCAGTATTTGCAGAAGCGAATACGTTAACGTATGGGACACGTGTTGACTTTTCAACAGCGAGTGTCGATTTATCTTTAAATGTACGTAAAGTTTATTTCTCTACTTTTGATAAAGATGATTTAGTTGAGACATTTAAAAAAGTGGAACAAATTTATCCATATATTGTTAAAGAAGAAAGTTTGTGGCGTACAAACTTAGAAAATGGGAATCCAGAAGTACATCCAGGCCCTACATTATTAAATGTTGGACGTATTGACTATAGTGGTGATTTCGCACTTTATAAAGAAGGTATCACAAATCACACTGTACGCTTGCTTCATGCAGTTGAAGTCGAAAGATTAACGCTTGGTCGTAAGCTGGGCTTTGAATTAGAAACAGCTAAAGAAGCACGTATAGAACGGGGTTACTTAGAGCGAGAAATGGAAGATGAGCCACTTAACAAGCTCTTTAACCACAGTCCTGTTTTTTCACGAATCCCAGGACCTAATAAAGTCAATAATCGTTATTTAACAGAAGATATCGCATATGGATTGGTGCTTTGGTCAAGTTTAGGCCGTGAAATCGGTGTCCCAACGCCGAACATAGACGCCATTATTGTGATTGCTTCTACCATTTTGGAACGTGATTTCTTTAATGAAGGGCTAACAATTGAATATTTAGGGAGAGAGAAAGTCGGTCTGATTTCTTACTAAGCGAACAAAGGGGAGCGTGTTGTGTATGAAAAGAAAACCAACTTTAATTGAGTCACTATCAACTATCGTCGTAATGATGATTGTCGTCTGTGTCGGTTTTATTGTGTTTAAAATACCTGTACAGCCTTTACTGATTATTTCAGCTGCGTATGCCTCTTGGATTGCATGGCGTGTTGGTTTACGTTGGAAAGATCTTGAAGAAGGCATTACAGATCGTTTATCTACAGCGATGCCCGCAATTTTTATCATTCTATCCGTAGGGATTATTGTAGGGACGTGGATGTATTCTGGAACGGTGCCTGCATTAATATACTATGGTTTGAAATTTTTAAGTCCGAGTTACTTTTTAGTCTCAGCATTTTTAATTTCAGCGATTTGTTCAGTTGCAACAGGGACAGCATGGGGTTCTGCATCTACAGCTGGTATTGCATTAATGGCAATTGCTTTAAACATGGATATTCCAGCTGGTATGGCAGCAGGTGCAATTATTTCAGGTGCTGTGTTCGGTGATAAAATGTCACCACTCTCAGATACAACAAATCTGGCTGCTTTAGTTACACGTGTTAACATATTCAGTCATATCAAGCATATGATATGGACCACGGTACCAGCTTCAATTATCGGCTTGATTGTCTGGCATATTGCGTCGAGTGGCTTTGCTGTTCAAGCTAAGGAAAGTCAAGTCAATGGTCTGCTTAAAGATATCGAAGCGATGTACCATATTAATTTCTTCATCTGGTTACCTTTAATCGCAATTATCATTTGTTTAGTGGCTAGAATTTCAACTGTACCATCGATGCTCATTTCAAGTGTTGTTGCGATATTGGTAGGTTGGCTTGATCACGGATTTAAATTGCAAAATGGTTTTATCGCAACTTTTAATGGTTTTAGTAAAGATATGTTAGTCACACAATCTGATTTATCTAAAAAGGCGATTAGCTTAATTGAACAAGGTGGCATGATGAGCATGACACAAATCATCGTCACGATATTTTGTGGTTATGCCTTTGCGGGTATTGTTGAAAAAGCAGGTTGTTTAGATGTCTTATTACATCGTATTTCAAAAAATGTCAATACAGTAGGTCAGTTGATTCTTGTCACGGTCATCGGTGGATTAATGATGGTATTAGCAGCCGGTGTTGCATCAGTTGTTATTATTATGGTTGGTGTACTGATGATGCAACTTTATGACAAGATGGGGCTAGATCGTGTTAACTTGTCTCGAACACTGGAAGATTCAGGTACGATGATTATTCCACTTATCCCTTGGGGCACATCAGGTATTTATTATACACAACAGTTAGGTGTTGGTGTCGGTGAGTTCTTTGTTTGGGCAGTCCCTTGTTATTTATGTGTCATGATTGCTGTATTTTATGGCTTTACAGGGATTGGCATTAAAAAGAAAGCGCAAGCTTAAAGGCTTTGATTTTAATGAAATCTTGCCATGATATAACATAAAAATAAAATATAACAGTTAGAATTTATTCGAGGAGTGAAACAATGAAATCATAACGATGACATTGTCGCTCCTTGTTTTTTGTAAAGGGGACATTGAAAAGAATGTGGTGCCTTTTTATAAAATATAGTGCATATGTTATAAAAATGAGCATGAAATATGTTTTAACTCTTGCAAAAAAGGAAATATATTAAATATAAATGAGGTGATTCCATGTTTTACTTAATAGTTCTTGTAGCGATGTCACTATTATGGTTTGGGATTCACCGATACATCAACCATGATGAACAACAATTAAAAAGTCCTTCAATATTATTTTGGGTTATCAGCCTTATATTGTATTTTGTAGCGATTGTACTTTATAAGGCAGGTACCCTTAATTTGTATGAACGTATCCATGAAGCCTTATTAATTACACTATTTGGCTTGATTGTGGCTTGGACGTATTCACATTTGTATCGGTCGATTGACACAATCGTATATACCATTATGATCGTCGTTTTGACGCTACTAATGGCATTTTCACGTATCCCAAGCCTTTTTGTCACTGGATCCATATCAATAATGCTCATTGTTCGATTGTTATTAACAGCGGTGTTTGTAGGCATTGGTATTCATGTCGTTTACAAACAAATCAAAGCTAAAAACATGGAAAACTTTCCGCTGTTATATTTATTCGCATTTGGATATTGGATTACGATTGCATATTGGTTTTAAAAAAGGTTTGGGCGATTGCACCCAAACCTTTTTTTAAATGATATTGTAATTAGTGAATGAAGTTATAACCAGCAGCTTGGCTTGCTGAAATTGTACGTGAAGTTACAACACCAGGTCCGTGACCGTAGTTCATTTCTGAAACTGTAACTGAACCATTGCTGTTTACTGATTCAACGTATGCAACGTGACCAAATGCACCTGAAGTTGATTGCATGATAGCACCAGCTGATGGACGATTATTTACAGTGTAACCAGCGGCAGCAGCAGCGCTTGCCCAGTTATTTGCGTTGCCCCATGTAGAACCGATTTTACCACCTACGCGATCAAATACGTAGTAAGTACATTGACCAGCAGTGTATAAGTTTGTACCAGCTGAACCGTTTGAGATTGAACGCGTTGATGTGCTTGTTGTTTGGTAAGAACGTGAAGCATTGTTTGATGTTTGGTAAGAACGTGTTGTTGATTCTGAGTAGTTATATGATGCTCTAGGTGCACTGTATGTTTGACGTGGCGCAGCATAAGTTGCACCAGTGTAGTGATGATTTGTATTATCTTCTGCTGTGTAGTAGTTTGCAGATGCGTTTCCACCGTTGAATTGAGCTGGTGACCAGTTACCTTCCCATTGGAAGTGGTAGTTACCTTGTTGGTCGATTGTGTAGCTGTAGCTATATGAAGTTGGGTCGTTCGGGTTGTATCCACCATTGTATTCTGCAGCGTCTGCATCTTGACCGTGTGCTAAAGTGAAAGCAGCGACACCTGCTGTAGCGATTGTAGTCGTAGCGATTAATTTTTTCATGTTAAAAAATCCTCCTGAAAAATGTTTAAGATTATAAGTTAAATTCACTAAGTGTGAAGTGTAAGTTTAATAATTTGTAAATCCCATTGGCGTTTGCTTAACAACGATATTTACTGTAACAGAAAATAAAACGCTTGTGTAGCGCTTATTTAATTTGTAATGTTTAAGAAAACATGAGAATCTGCTTGTAATAAAGACAAACGCCAAGAACCTTGCCACTAAAGGGTTTTGGATACCCTTAACAAATACTTAACAAATTTCATAAAGGTTCTGTCATAAAACTGTAATATGATTACAAAAGTATTGCGATATAAACGTTTTTTAAGTAGTGAACAAGGATAATATTTAGTAAAAATCTACACATTTGAAATTTGAGTCTATATTTAGATCGATGAATTAAAAAAAGGAACGCTAATGACAGTGTAAATATCATTTTAAAAAGTACACACATAAAAATTGAAAATAAGCAGTTAGAAAACCGACATGAAAAAATTTGAATTTAAAAATTTAACAAAATATCCAAAAACTTCCTATTATATTGTTTGTATTAAAATGAATTGCTAACTTATTACTCGTTTATTTCATTATCACGTTAGCGAGGTACACACCAACCGAAATAATTGCCTCTGTAAGTTCCTATATAGATAGGGAATTAATCAGCATACGTTATTTAACTTTTGTGCTTATTTTGAGACCTTTGATAAGGTTTAAAGGAAGAGAAAATCATAGTTGTTGACAATAATAAAAGACTAAGCTATGATACTAGTATAAAATTTATACTTGAAAGGTGGTGCCTGTATTGAAAATAGAATTAGGATTAACGTCATTTGCTGATAACCAAGAAATGCATACAGAAAATGGTGTCATTCCGGCAATTTCAAATGCAGAGCGTATACGAAATATTGTCGAAGAAATCAAATTAGCAGATGAGGTAGGCTTGGATGTATATGGTCTAGGAGAACATCATCGACCTGATTATGCGGTATCAAGTCCAACAACAGTTTTAGCTGCCGCTGCACCGCTTACGAAAAAAATCAAACTAGCTTCCGCTGTGACAGTCTTATCGTCAGATGATCCTGTAAGAGTATATCAACAATTTGCGACACTTGATGGATTATCTAATGGACGTGCTGAAATCATGGCCGGTCGAGGTTCATTTATTGAATCTTTCCCGTTATTTGGTTACGACCTTAAAGACTATGAAGCATTGTTTGATGAAAAATTAGATTTATTGCTCAACATTAATCGTAATGAAATTGTGCATTGGGAAGGCCATCTAAGACCAAGTATTGAAGGTTTAGGCGTCTATCCACGTGCGGTTCAAAAAGAATTACCTATTTGGTTAGCAACAGGAGGCACACCTGAATCATCACTTAAAGCGGGTGCTTTAGGTTTACCTATTACGTATGCGATAATTGGTGGTAGTCCGAGACGATTCAGACGTAATATTGCGATGTATAAAGCCATCGCTGAATCAAAAGGTTTTCCAGCATATCAACTTCAAATCTCAACACACTCATGGGGTTATGTTGCTGATACGGATGAACAGGCACAACGTGAATTTTATCCTGCTGTAGAAGCACATCATAATGTGTTAGCGAAAGAGCGGGGTTGGCCAGCATTTTCAAATGAACACTTTTTATCTGAAATTGGTCCGGATGGTGCGATGTATGTTGGAAGCCCAGAAACTGTCGCACAAAAAATTATTGATACTGTAGAGTCATTAGAATTAACAAGATTCATGTTGCATCTGCCTATAGGTTCTATGCCACATGAAAGAACGATGCATGCAATTCGACTTTTTGGGGAAAAGGTAAAACCTATCGTCGATGCATATTTTGAAAACAAATAAGGAGGAATTTGAAATGATCTTAAGATATGTTACAAATTTAAAAGCTGCGAAATCTTTATTCGATGCGGCACAACCCAAATTAAAAGGTGACGAAGGTATGAAAGAAGCGTTCAAAACGTTCAAATTACCTGAAGGAATGGTAAAAGTAATTGGAACTATAGAACTAATAGCTTCTGGTTTATTCGTCGCAAGTCTTTTCCATAAACGTATTTCACAAGCTGCGTCTTTATTATCAATCGGTGTTTTAGTAGGTGCTATTTATAAACACTTTGAAGCAGGTCAAGGAAAAGAAGGCGCGCAACATGCGATTGATGTAGCTACATTAGCTGGCTTGAGTCTTGTTGATACATTGACTTCTAAAAAGTAAGCATTTGTGTATCTGCTGTCTCTTATACACATCT
>NZ_PPQN01000060.1 GCF_002901995.1 Staphylococcus coagulans
GTTATTTACTATAGAAATATAGTCTATTAAAAGTGTCAATCATTCAAATATCAAATTAATTTATTACAATTTACTAGAACTGTATACATCAAAGCAAATTGTAGTTAGAATATTTTCAAGGGCATTAATATAATTATTTTAACTAAAGGGGCATTTCCTAATATGATTTATACAATTACTTCTACTCTACCAAAAGAACATGGTGGTCGTACTAAGTCATTGTTACAAAGAATAGATCTACTCAAACAGCAATTAAACATCAATAATGTAATTTTGACGACAAACTATAATATTGAATATCCAGAAATCCAAAAAACGTTTATTGAAAATGGCATACTTGATCCGTCTATTACGCACGAAAACATCTATGATTGGTTATCTGGTTATCGTCTGTATGCCGTTAGACGGAGCCGTTTTAAATCAAAGCCAATTATAAATGAGACAGCTAGAGAAATCGAAGGACTGACTTCTAAAGTACCTAAGAAAGATAACGATATTGTGCGATACTATAATCAAGAACGCTATGTCCTTTACAGAAAATACTATGCACAATCAAACATCTTAGAATTAGAAGATTTTATGGATGATATCTCAAAGCGCCGTATTGAAAGACGTAAGTATAATCAGTACGGCTATATTCATCAAAAAATTGTCTATCATCCTAAGACTTTCGGTAAGCAAGTTGAAACATTTTATGATGGTTTAGGCTACCCATATTGCGTCAAATACTATACTTCAGATGAAAAACCTAAGCTAAGTCTCATCAAACTTGTTGATCAAGAAGGTCGACCTTATCGCTTTTTTGATAATGAAAAAGCATTATTTCGTTATTATTTTGAAAGTAAGTTCCAAGACGGTGACATTGTTTTCAATGATGCGCGTTTATTGGACAGACCTTTATTATTCAATAAAAAGAAGACTAAAAACATCCTCGTTTTCCATAATACGCATTTACAAAATGATGATACAAGCGTACTCAAATCTTATCAATTTGCATTAGAAAATAGTAACGCTGTATTCAAATATTTAATCCTTACAAATCACCAAAAAGAAGACATTCAAGCAAAATATGGCATTTCAAATGATAAATTCATAGTCATCCCTCACTCTATTGATCACACAGTTTCTAACAGCGTTGAACATGCACGTAAAGACTTTGTTTTTATCGGAAGATTTGGCGTACAGAAACAATTGCCCCATCTCATTTGTGCCTACAAATTATTTAAAGATAAGGGATACGAAGATAAACTCCATCTTTACGGTAAAGATGAAGATGGTCAGCTAAAAATGATTGAAGCTTTGATTAAAGAATTAAATTTAGAAAAAAGTGTCGAAATTAATGGCTTTACTTCAAATCCATTAGACGTATTTTCACGTTCTAAAGCTTCTTTACTGACAAGCCTGCATGAGGGATTTGGTCTTACAATTATGGAAAGTATCAAAACAGGATGTCCTGTCGTTTCATATGATGTGAAATATGGACCTAGAGAAATTATTGATCATGGGGCAAACGGTTATTTGGTCACACCACAAAATATAGAAGAATTTGCTTCTAGAATGGAAGATATTGTTAACCAACCATTACAAAATGTGAAGTTGACAAGTAGATTATACCAATCTACAGCCATTGAAAATTATAAAACCCTTTTTAATTCTCTTGGCTATACTTATAAAAAATAATATACATCAATCGCGTTAACTCACGATTAATTTATGCTCTTTCTAAAAAAGCGATGAAGAAGCAAGCCACTAAGCCCTTCTTCATCGCTTTTTATTATTTATTTTTTATATATTAACACTTAAACGTGGTACAAATGTTTCAAAGTGAACTTGATTTTGATCTACGCCTAAATCATCTAATGTTTTAATAATCGATTGTAAAAATGGTGTTCCCCCACATACATAAACTTCTATTTCATCTGAAAGATATGTTTTAAGTTCATCTGCTTCTAAATAACCTTCTTTATCTTTAATATGAATATGAAGGTGTGCATGGGGCGATTTTGCTGTTAACGCTTCTAATGTGTCTTTAAAAGCAACGTCATTTTCTGTCGCAGCGACATGAATCATTTGTGCTGTACCTTGTGATTCAATCACTTGTCGATACATGGAGACTAAAGGCGTTACACCTACGCCTGAACCGATAAACAATTGAGGCTTTTCAGAATGATGTACTTTAAATCCTCCCACCGGGGCAGATAATAAAATCGTATCTCCTTCTTTAAATTCTTCATGTAATACAGTCGAAACTTCACCCTCATGTGTATCACTCACTTCATGTTTTACCCCAAATGTCATGAAGTCTTTATCACCATCTACAATGGAATAGTGACGTTTTGCTCTATAAGGTAATCTTTCACTTTCAACATCTACTGTGATGTATTGTCCTGGTACGAACTGGCTTAAATCTTGTGTCTCTGAAGTCACTGTAAATGCTTTAATATTATGTGTTACTTGTTCAATATGCGTAATTTTAAAAGGTTTGAAGCCATCCCAAGCCATGTTTTCATAGATTTCTTTTTCTACTCCGATGAAAGCATCTGCAATCACGCCATAAGCTTTTGCCCAAGTTTGAATAACTGGATCATCTTCTTCAAGTCCAACAATTTCTTGAATGGCAACAAGTAAATTTTCACCTACAATCGGATAATGCTCAGGAAAAACTTGTAATGCACAATGTTTATAAGCGATTTCTTTAACAATAGGTAAAATCGGCGTGAAGTCCTCAATGTTCATCGCTGCTGCTAAGACAGATTGTGCAAGCGCTGTCGATTGAAATCCTTTCTTTTGGTTCGTTTGATTAAACATATTGCGCAATTCAGGGTGTTGGTTAAACATTCTATTATAGAAATTTGATGTGATTTCTGTTCCTCTCTCTTTTAAAATCGGTACAGTTTGCAAAATAATTCCTTTTTCTTCTTGTGTT
This sequence comes from Staphylococcus coagulans, assembly GCF_002901995.1. GTDB lineage: Bacteria > Bacillota > Bacilli > Staphylococcales > Staphylococcaceae > Staphylococcus > Staphylococcus coagulans. Next base: position 2,927 of record NZ_PPQN01000060.1, read on the forward strand.
AACATAAATCCTCACTCCTGTTTAATATTTGCATTGATTCCTTACTCAAACATTTGACTTATGTCAAAAGTAAATCAATCTTACACTTTGATACAGCCATTCTAGAAAAATATAACATATTCTCATTGATGATAATTAGGTCCATAGATGGATAGCAAAATTCTCTGAAGAATGTATAATACTTAATGTGAATACCATAACAGTTCAATGAACGGAGGGCCAAAATCTTATGAATAAACTACTTCAATCATTATCAGCTATCGGTGTATCAGCGACACTTGTCACACCACATCTTAATGCAGAGGCTACAACAAATACGATTCCCTCTTTTAAAGGTATAAAAGACTCGGTCATTCAAGTGGGCGAAAATTACAACCCACTTGAAGGTGTGACCGCTTTTGATAAAGAAGACGGCGACTTAACTGATAAAATTAAAGTAAATGGTCATATCGATACATCTAAACAAGGTACATACGAACTTCAATACCAAGTTGCCGATTCAAACGGTGCCATTGAAACTTCTTCGAGAGTAATCAAAGTTGTAGATGCACCCTTAAAATAATATTTGTATCCATAGTTCCGAACAACGAAAAGTGATCATCAATACTTTTTCCTGATGTGAAATTTATTATGCACTAAAAATAATATTGATGCGCTATGCTATTCCCATAAAGAAGAGAGATATAAAATAGACACTTAAAAACTGTATTTATAAATCTTTCTCTTTTTTTCATATCAACTACTTCGTATTTTAAACTTTTTTTCACAAATTTTAATTAGCACTTTCCCTACATCTATTCTTCAAATCCCCCTTTTTTAATTCCATAAAAAATAGCTCGAAAAGTTTGTGAAAAAATAAACATTACCTTTTTCTTAATTAAATCTTAATTAAATAAGTAGAAATAGAGACTTTTCACAAAATGTACACATAATTTTAATAATGTCCTGAAGCCCTATCATGCCTTGAATATCAAGGCTTTCATGTTTTTTCATTTATTGTTTTTTCAAAATGGCACTTGTAAATATCATATATTATTTTAAAATTAGTATAAGCCCTACAATTGTAGTATTAGGAGGTCAAAAAAAGTGTCAAAATTTAAGTCTTTGCTTCTAGCTTTCGGAACATTGTTTTTGCTTGCGGGCTGTTCTGATGTAGAAGTTCTAAACGCAAAAGGGCCAATGGCCAGCGACCAAAGGTTTTTGATTATTTATTCAATCATCTTTATGGTTGCCATTGTAGCTGTGGTACTTATCCTATTCGCGATATTTACGTTTAAGTATCGTTACAAAAACACAAGCGAATCAGGAAAAATGCACCACAACGTTATTCTTGAGACAGTATGGTTCATCATCCCTGTGATCATTTTAATTGCATTAATGATTCCAACTGTTAGAGCCTTATATGAATATGAGGAGCCACCTAAAGCTGAAGATGACCCAATCGTCATTTACGCAGTGAGTGGTGGATACAAATGGTTCTTTGCTTATCCGGATGAAAAAATTGAAACGGTTAACCACATTAAAATTCCTACTAACCGACCAATTACTTTCAAACTTCAAGCAATGGACACAATGACAAGTTTCTGGGTTCCTCAATTAGGTGGTCAAAAATATGCTATGACTGCCATGACAATGGAGTGGACTTACCAAGCTCACGAAGAAGGTACATATCGTGGACGTAACTCAAACTTTAACGGTGAAGGCTTCTCTCGTCACACATTTAACGTAGAAGCTGTGAGTCAAAGTGAATATGACAAATGGGTAAAAGAAGCGCAATCTGAGAAAAAAATTGATCAAGATACGTTTGATAAACAACTTTTACCTATCACTAAAAACAAAGAGCTTACTTTTAGTGGCACACATATGGCATTTGTGGATCCTGCTGCTGATCCAGAATACATTTTCTATGCTTATAAACGATTCAACTACGTACCAAAAGATCCAAACTTCTATGATGATACTAAAGGCGTACTAAGTGAACCGAATAAGCCAGCACGTAAACCACAAATTACAAATGCGAACTACGAACGACATGGTATGAAAGCTGCCATTCTGAAAAACGACGAGCCATATAGTCGTGCATTCATGAAAAATGAAAAGCATACTATGGACGAAATGGAATCAATGCATGAAGGTGCCAAAAATGCTGAGGCACATAAAGATCATAAAAGTGGAGGTGGACATTAATGTTGAACTTTCCGTGGAATGAGCTTTTAGTAAACGGTAACTGGATGATTACATTGGCTCAAATTGCAGCGCCGTTTCTTGTTATTGGTGTTGTTGCTGCCATTACTTACTTTAAGCTCTGGGGATATTTATATAAGGAATGGTTCATGTCAGTCGACCACAAAAAGATTGGTTTAATGTACTTAATCTGTGCTGTTTTAATGTTTGTACGTGGTGGTATTGATGCAATCCTATTACGTATTCAATTAACAGTACCAGATAACCCATTCTTAGAATCAAACCATTACAACGAAATTTTTACAACGCACGGTGTAATCATGATCATCTTCATGGCAATGCCACTTGTTATCGGTTTAATGAACATCATTATTCCATTACAAATTGGTGCACGTGACGTTGCATTCCCATTACTTAACAACATTAGTTTTTGGTTGTTTGTAGCAGGTATGCTTTTATTCAACCTTTCATTTATCGTTGGTGGTTCACCTGCAGCAGGTTGGACAAACTACGCACCACTTGCGGGTGAATTTAGTCCTGGACCAGGTGTAAACTACTACTTAATCGCGATTCAAATTTCAGGTATTGGTACTTTAGCAACAGGTATTAACTTCTTCGTTACTATTATTAAGCTAAAAACACCAAGTATGACATTTATGCAAATGCCAATGTTTGTTGTAACAACATTTATTACTATGTTAATTATTATCTTGGCATTCCCTGCATTAACAATCGCACTTGCGTTAATGACTGCTGATAGAATCTTTGACACTGCATTCTTTACAGTAGCCAATGGCGGTATGCCAATGCTATGGGCAAACTTCTTCTGGGTATGGGGGCACCCTGAGGTATACATCCTTGTCCTTCCGGCATTTGGTATTTATTCAGAAATTATTCCAACATTTGCACGTAAACGTTTATTCGGACACCAAAGTATGGTGTGGGCAACAGCTGGTATCGCATTCTTGAGTTTCTTAGTTTGGGTTCACCATTTCTACACAATGGGTAATGGTGCTTTAGTTAACTCATTCTTCTCAATTACAACAATGTTAATCGCTGTTCCTACAGGTGTGAAAATCTTTAACTGGTTATTCACATTGTACAAAGGCCGAATTACTTTTGAATCACCTATGCTATTCTCATTAGCATTTATCCCTAACTTTACAATTGGTGGGGTTACAGGTGTCATGCTTGCGATGGCATCCGCTGACTTCCAATACCACAACACATATTTCTTAGTGGCCCACTTCCACTACACAATTGTTGCTGGTGTTGTATTCGCATGTTTCGCAGCTATGATTTTCTGGTATCCAAAAGCAATGGGATACAAATTATTTGAGAAACCTAATAAATGGTTCTTCTGGATCTTTATGATTGGTTTCAACGTTACATTCTTACCACAATTCATTTTAGGTCTTGATGGTATGCCACGTCGTCTTTACACTTATATGCCTGAAGATCACTGGTTCTTATTGAACTTTATTTCTTCAATTGGTGCAGCGTTGATGTCTATCGGCTTCTTAATTTTCGTTGGTAACATCATCTACAGTCACATTAAAGCACCACGTGAAGCAACTGGCGATAACTGGGATGGTTTAGGACGTGGTTTAGAGTGGTCAACTGCTTCAGCAATTCCACCTAAATACAACTTTGCCATCACACCAGAGTGGGACGATCTTGATACATTTGTTGAAATGAAACGACAAGGTAGACACTATCTTGACAATCATAATTATAGTGACATTCACATGCCAAATAATACACACATTGGTTTCTGGATGGGTGTCTTGTTCTTCATCGGTGGTTTCTTCTTAGTATTCGAAACATTATTACCTGCGATTTTATCACTTGCTGGTATTTTCGGATTAATGATTTGGAGAAGTTTCCAAGAAGATCACGGTTATATTATTCCTGCAAGTGAAGTCGCTGAAACTGAAGCGCGCTTAAGAAAGGCACGTCAAAAAGAAAGGGAGGCTCTAAATCATGAGTAATAAGGTTGTCGATACTATTGATGCTCGTACACATGAAGGCGAAATAAATAAACTCGGTTTTTGGATCTTCCTTACAGCTGAATTTGCACTTTTTGGTACGCTTTTCGCAACACTATTAACCCTCCAACATGGTGGTAGTTATGGTGGCATGCTTACAACTGATTTGTTTGAATTACCACTTGTATTAATCATGACTTTCTTACTTTTAGCAAGTTCTTATACTTGCGGTATCGCTATTTATTACATGCGTAAAGAAAATAAGAATTTATTATTACTTTGGATGATTATTACAGTGTTACTAGGGATCGGATTTGTTGGATTCGAGATTTTCGAGTTCTCGCACTACGTTCATGAAGGTGCAACACCACAAACTGCTTCCTACTGGTCTAGTTTCTTTATTCTATTAGGAACGCACGGTGCCCACGTAACTTTAGGTATTTTCTGGATTATCTGCTTATTAATCCAAGTTGCAATGCGCGGGCTTAATAAATACAACGCACCAAAATTATTTATAGTAAGTTTATACTGGCACTTCTTAGATGTTGTTTGGATCTTCATCTTTACTGCCGTATATATGATAGGGATGGTGTATAGCGGATGAATACAATTGTTAAACATACGATAGGCTTTATTGCCTCAATCATTTTAACGTTACTTGCAGTTTTCGTGACTCTTTACACATCACTGTCTTTTAACGCCAAAGTTACTATTATTTTTGGTTTTGCATTTATCCAAGCGTTCTTACAACTCTTAATGTTCATGCACTTAACTGAAGGTAAAAATGGTCGTATTCAACTTGCAAAAGTACTCTTTGCGATTATCATTACTTTAGTTATTGTTATCGGAACATATTGGGTTATGCAAGGTGGTCACGGTCACCACATCTAAGCAATGCATAACGAAAGCACTAACACGCACGCGTGTTAGTGCTTTTTTACAATATTATTTTAAAGGAGCGACAATAGAGATGCCTATCCCTATTATTATTGATACAGACCCTGGTATCGATGATGCTGCGGCCATCAGCTTTGCACTTCATCATCCAGAAATCGATGTCAAATTGATTAACACGGTCCATGGTAATGTATCTATAGATAAAACAACACGAAATGCGTTAACACTCGTAGAATACTTCAATAAAGATGTCCCAGTCAGTCGTGGTCAAGCTGTCCCTTTAATTCAGCCACCAATTTATGCAGAACATGTACACGGAGAAACGGGTATGGATGGCTTTGAATTTCCTCCTCTCACACGTACGGTAAAATCTGACAATGGGGTCGAAGCAATGAGATCCATCATTGTTGAAAGTCATTCCCCTATTACCTTAGTTCCAATTGGTCCTTTAACTAACATCGCATTATTGCTGAAGCATCATCCAGACATCAAACATCAAATCAAAGAAATTGTGTTAATGGGCGGCAGTGCTTCACGAGGAAATGTGACTGTAGCAGCTGAGTTTAATATTTTTGCTGATCCAGAAGCTGCTCAAATTGTCTTTGATAGTGGTGTCCCTATCACCGTAATCGGTTTAGATGTTGTGCGTACAACGAATCTTCCTTTAGAAAAGTTGCCACAGATTCAAAATACGAATCAAACAGGCGCGATGCTTGTTGAGCTTTTCCGCCATTATAGAGGTGAAAACTTCCAACAAGGCTTGAATGTATATGATGCCTACACCATCATGTATTTAATCAATCCAGATTTATTTACGCTACGTCCAGCTCATGTCGATGTTGAACTCAAAGGTGAACACACACGAGGTATGACCATTATGGATTTCCAACATTCTCAGCCGAATGCACAAATTGTGATGCAGATTCAATATGAAGATTTTCTTGACTGTTTCTTTTCATTATTATCCTATTGCCCTTAATATAACTTAGACGAAACGCCGAAATTCAGACGAGTGTGAATCCATAGCAAGCAATAACAATGATATAAAGAAAGCGCTAAGATGACTTTGATTGAAAAAGTCATCTTGGCGCTTATTTAGTCTAAAGATAAACAATAGGACTAGGATTATACAAGTTTTCTAAGTGTAAATAAATCCTATTAGCTACTGTTCTTTTGTTTAAATTTTCTCGTAGGATTAGATGTAAATCTAACCTAACCTCAATCATTTATTTTAATTGTCATGATCTTGTTTAAGCACGTCACCAGACTTCGCATCCAATGTGATTTCTTGTTCACCTTGCTTGCTTGATAATTCGATTTCATAAACAAATTGACCATCATCTTGGCTCAATTGCCATTGTTTTAAATCACCATCATATTTTTTCTGTGCTTTTTTAACAGCTTCTTTAAATGAAATCGCATTTTGATATTGGATTGCTTTTTCATTATCCATCTCGTGCTCTGTTTCTTGTTCTTTGTGTATGACTTTATTATCTTTATCTGATACTTTAATTTCTGCTTCTTTATTTCCTTTGAATAAGCCGATTTCATAAACCCATTCGCCATGGTCGTTTTTATATTCTATTTTTTTAACGTCCCCATCAAATGATTTTTGTGCAGTTTTAATAGCATCTTCTGGTTGAGTTTTCACTTTATTAACATTTTGAGTTGTCATATTTTGAGACGATGCGTTAGATTGATTGTCTGATTTTTGTTCAGTTTTCTGTGCATGCTCTTGATGATCATCGTGGTCATCATGACCACAAGCTGCTAGGACAACCCCTGTTGATAATAATAACGATAGTACTTTGAACCTCATTGTATAACCTCCAAATTTTTAACATAATATTTACTTAAACTTCACATTCCCTTTATACAGACTTTTATGCAGAAATGCTACAATTTATTGTTTCACATATCAAAAATCCGTCGTGAGGTGTAGTTGTCTATCGTAATTGCAATCGATTTTTTATAGCGCCTATAAAGCGTGGTGCTTTCTCTAAGTGGTTGTAAACATCTAATAACTTCGATTTTTCATTTTGCCAATTGTAAATGGCTTTGGCCTTTTTCGTATTCTCCTTACATTGCGCATAAAAAGACGGATCGTCAATCATTTGATTAACAGCTTTTGCGATATGCTGAACGTTATGAGGATCAATTGCAATGCCAATCTCATTTTCTACAATAACACGTTTAACTTCAGGAAAATCACACCCAATAACGGGGACATGCGCCATAATATATTCAAATAATTTATTTGAACTGGCTGAATAATGATTAAAGCAAACATTTTGTAAAACTTGAAAACCAACGAAAGCTTCACGTGTAATACTTGGCAGTTCTTGAAATGGGACTTTATCTAAAAAATAAATCCGATCTCGTGCAGAGGATTGTTGCGCTTGTGTTTTCAACGTCTCTGTCAATTTACCGCCTCCGACAAAAACCAATACGCCCTCTTTAATTAAAGGCATCGCTTCAATTAATTTTTCAAGACCTCGACCTTGTTGAAGCCCCCCTTGGTAGAGTAATATTTTTTCATCTGGCTTTAAATTAAGCTTTTGATGTAAATTAATTTTAGGTTTTGTTTCAATATCATAAAGTTCTGAATAATTATAAAGTGTTTTCGGATAAAATCCGTAAATGTCTTCATTATATTTTGCTCTTGTATGATTTTCTACCATCATTTCATCAACAAATTGTAATAGAAATCTTTCAATACGCTTAATTAAATCAGGACGATACCCTGTACGATCAGACTGAACTTCGTGACTATCATAGACAAGCGGTTTTGGTTTGAGACGCAACTTCGCACACACAATCCCTTGGGGTAATGTGTTCAAATCATTTGCGTGATAAACATCTGGATTGAGGCGATAACCTTTAACAATCATTCTTAAAATAATCGCACTATTAATCACCCACTTGCGTAGCCAACGAGATTTCATTGCACCCATACTGATTAATAATAACGCTAAATAGCTGCTTAATAACATGTAATTCACATAAAACAAGCCGACTGCCACAGCTGTACATACACCACCGACAACAATTAAAAAGCGTTTGCCATGATCTGAATAAGCTTGCAATAGTGTGGGATAACGTTTTACGCGATGAACGCTAAAACGATCTGAAATCTTTTCATAAGGATGGATATTGGGATTTTTCGGATCATTAATCGCAATCAAATCAACCTGATAACCTACATCTGCTAATGCGGTACATTCACGATGCACACGCGCATCATTTGTAAAGTGATTCCAAACGAACATACCTACTTTTTTCATCTGTAACGCCCTTTCTTATATCTTTTAAAATGTAATACTGTCTAAAATATTAAAAACCACCCACTTGCCATATAATTGCGATTAAAAATAAAATGAAACTACCACCTAAAGGTAAAAAGGTATGCCAATGTACAGGGGATAATTCTGACGCTTCAATTGAATCACTTCTCTGTTGTTGTAATCCAAGCATTTTCTTTTTATAAGCAAGTTGTCCTTTTTTATCTCGTGCTTTAAAACCACGAATTAACGTATTATATCGCTTAACAACATGATTGACTTCGCCATATTCAATCATTTCTCCATAGTGAATCCAGATGGCTTTATCACATAAATTTTTAATTTGAGCTGCTGAATGAGATACAAAAAATATCGTTTTTCCTTGTTGTTGCAATTCTTTCATTTTGACGATACATTTATTCGCAAACGTTTCATCTCCAACTGATAACGCTTCATCCACAATAAGAACATCTGGATTTGTATGAATTGCAATTGAAAAACCTAATCTTGCTTTCATCCCACTCGAATAACTTTTAATTGGCTGATAAATAAATTCATCGAGCTCAGAAAATTTTACGATATCATCGAATATTTGATTAATTTCTTTAGTAGACATGCCATGCATTAAGCATTTATAACGTATATTCTCTTCACCTGTAAAATCATTTTTCAAGCCTGCTGAAATCGCAATGAGTGAAGCATTACCATTAATTGTTACTTTTCCTCTCGAGGGTTTTAATACTTCTGCGAGAATGTTTGATAAAGTAGATTTCCCTGAGCCATTTAATCCAATGAGTCCGACTGACGTCCCTTTTTCGACTTCAAATGAAATATCATAAAGCGCATAGTAGGGTTTAGGTTTGTAAAAATAACCAAATGAAAATAAAGAAATCATTTTACTGATTTTACTATTATTTAAGTCATATATTTTTGAGACATTTTCTACCTTTACTTTATAAGTCATGTTATCACCTGATTTAGATGTGAATTATCTCGTGCGTTTGCTTTAATTTCGCGAAAGCAATTCACGTAATCTTCAAAGTCTCCCATTCGTGTTTTAATAATCGATTGATCTTGATCCATTACACTTCCTTCTTCTGTAAATGCCCAAACCATATTACCACTGCCTTTATAATCGCTAAGCTTCGAAGGAATATAAGGATTCAACTGTTTAATACCAATCGTATGTGCGTCAAAAATAAGTAAGCCATCGAATAACAAAGTAATATTTAAAAATTCAAAATAACCTACAAGCGGGTGTAAAATAATATATTCTTTAAAATCACTGTTTTTGTACATATTCAAGACATTACCTCTAATATTTGTAAAACAATGTATTCTAAAGTTTGTTTCCCCTTTAGATTCTAAATATTTGCATACCAATTCAATCTCGTTAAAACCTCTCGTAGCATAAAAATTACCAAAATAACCTAAGTTGATATATTCAGTATCCACTTCATAAGTGGTCATCATTTTATAATAATCGTCTTTTCGAGGGATAGGATGTCTCGATATGACTGCGCGGTTTCTAATACTATCTTTAATATTGTCATCAAATCGCTCAATCATGTACTCCATTTGATTTTCATTCGTAAAAATTAATTCATCTGCATGAGATAAAGCAAGCAACTCACAAACATTAAAGACATTATCATCAACTAATGGCACAAGTTCAGATCTTAAGGATTTCTTAATTCGAGTTATATACTGTTCATCTTCAATGGGTGCATATCTTAAGTCACTTGTTACAGTCGTGTGCAATGGATCAGAAAATTCAGCTCGCCAAAAAATGTGCGGATGGTTAACTTTAATTTCATATCCTAAAAAATGAGATTGTGGAAACATGGCTCGAGAATAGAGGTGCTCGTAAGATTTTGGATTTTCCTCTAGCACTTTTAATCCTTCTTCGATAAATCCACTAATACTTTCCCAACTAGAAAAGGCTTGTTTAACATCAAGTAAGTAATGCGTGTCTACTAAATGTTCAGCTAGCGTATTCAACATAAAATCTTTGTCTCTAATACGTGACATGTTATTTGATATAATATCTACAATTTCTTCCTGATCTCGAATACGCTTCGCCATGACATTCCCACTCGTATCAATAAATGGTGGAAAACAATATGCCACCACTAATGTCTTGGCATGCCCTTTATTCAACAAATGATAATTAAAAGGTTGGATATGTTCCCTGATATAAATCATTAGTCGCGCATTGACTTCTGACGATTGCGTTTCCATAAAAGCTTTAAGCTTAACGATTAAATTATTCGCTTCAAAATGATAGGTAACATCAGTGAGGAGATTCTCTGAATAAATAGCTTGAATCGTTTTTAATGCTTGGTAAGCTTCTGCTACCGTTTCGATGTTCGTCTTTCGGTTTTGTGTTAAATTCGATACTCCTATTTTGCATTGTGACACACCTCTATACTCGCTACATCTTTCATTAATGTATGACTTTATAAAGCTATCAAGCGGATATTCTAAATAGATATTTTGTATCGCATGTATCGGATAAAGCCATTCTGAACCGATTAAATAAATCATATCGCGTGATAATGTATGATTAGCAATAGGCAATGTACTGACCTTTTCCTCATGAAACAGCGTGATAAGAGCATGGCTGTATTCAACCTGTTTTATTGCAAATTCAAATGAAGCGTTAAGGTCATTTTCGAATAAATGACAAAAGATTCGTGATCGCTTTGGAATTGCCATCTCGTTAAACTTTAAAAGCTCTTCTTTTGATTTAAATATTAAAATCAATTGGTCATAGTGATTTTGAAGTTGTAGGAAGGTTTCCTGATCTAAGTGATTGTTTAAAAATAAGATATAGGAAATCCCCTTTTTTAACCTTTTGTTATTTTGAACATCACCACTATTGATCAATGATTTGACAAAGGAATGAGGCTTTCTTGCAATAGGTTTTTGCATTGCTTCTAATTGTTCCGGTGAATATTGTTCTGGCGATGCATTCATTTTACAACCTCCCTCCAAAACCATTTCATACCTTTTTTAACATTTTTCTTGTTCACTTTTTTCTGATAAGAATTTGCCTTTTCTAGAAGGTCAATCAACCTTTCATGGTTTAAATAGATTTTTTTATATTTCCAAGCACTTCGTTTAAAGCGGTGTAATTCTCTAAATGCATACTGCATCCTTTTATGTTGCTTTATATATTCTGAGTACAAGTCTTGATAGTCATGCTCTAGCTGCGTTAAAGCATTTTTAAGTTGATGTTCATTCACTGTATTTCTGCCTATTTGTTGTTGGATCGCTAGCTTTAATTGTCCAATTAATTGCTGGTTATGTGTAGCGACTAGCGCCTGTGTCCCCTCATTTTCTATAAAATCTATAGATAGAATATGATGCTTGAAGTTGTAAATGTTAAGCATATACATTTCAGGCATCTGAGATAAGAGGCTAATGATTGTCGTTTCATTTGTCTCCAGGACGTGAAATATGCATTTAAATTTCAATACATGCGGTATATCAGCTAATAACGCTTTAAAATTTGCGATTGTGCGCGCATCTATTACTTCATAAAAATGGCAATGAATTTCCGTCACTTTTTCTAAAGCTGTGTTAAATTGCGTTTCATTTCTATGTGTCCAATCATTGTTCTTAAAATGAATTTCGAGTTTATGCGTATTTGTATTAAAATCCCAAGAAAAAATACACTTATTTTTAGACATCGCTATCCTCTTTTCTTAATAGACTCTCATTTCCTTTGATTTTGATACTTTTTGATGATCGTTTTGTTGTACAAAGGCTTTGATTCTATATTTACCAGGTTCTAATTCGAGTTGAAAATGGTTTTGAACTTGATACATGATTTTATCAATCGCTACTGATTCACCCTTTTTATAAATGTAGAGTGCATATTTCATTTTTTCTCCCGAACTACATATTGTTACATCAATTTCGCCTTCTTTTTCCTGATGCGTTACGATATCATCGATTTTCAAAGTTGCTGGATTATGATCGAGTAAGTATGCTGTTTCGAGCATGATGTCTTCTAATTGTGATTCTAGATATTCATATGCGGCTTGATAATTAATTTTCCCCATTTGTAATCACCTCAAGTTCTTTTTGAAGTACAACATCTGAACCTGTTATACTTTGTATCATTTCGGATGCGTTTCTACTCATTTCTAAAAATACTTTTGGATGTTGAATTAAAAAATCAATATAAGCGACCATTTCATCAACATCATTTCGTGGTGCTAAAAACCCTGATACTGCTTGCTGAATAAAATTGGGGATGCCACCAATCTCATTCGAAATGGGAACTAATCCTGAACTCATTGCTTCATTAATTGATACACCTTGAGAATCATGGCGACTAGGTCCTAAATAAATGCCATTTTCTCGATGGATACTTGAGATCTCATTTTGCGGAATAAACATCTGATTCAAATTAACATTCTTCTTATTTTGAAGAGGTTTTGTAATTTCTTCAAACAGGGGTCCATCACCATAAATTGAAAACTGGAGCTTCTTAAAATATTTCTTCTTAGCTAATTGTTGTATGACTTTTACTGTTAAATCATTGGCATAGTTTTTAGCAGTAAAGGGCCGAATCGTTACAATATGAAAGCGGTCCTCTTTTGTTTTTTCGTGATAAGGAAATAAATCTGCATCAATCATATTCGGTATGATTTCAAAGTTTTCAGGCTCAACACCTACAAATGGATCTACATACAATGTCTTAAACCTTTCAGAGACATAAATAAACTGTACATGCATATCTTGCCGTGTCATTAATTTTTTCAAAAAAGCTTTTTGAACTGGATAATAATGTTCTTTTTTCTGCAGTTGTGCTTTTAGAGATCCTGGTGAGGATAAGTAATTATAATAACGTGTATACCATGCCTCAGCTTCAAAGCCGTGTAACCAGACAACAACATTCGGCTTTACTTTTAAGCGTTCTACTGCGTTAAACATTTTATAATTAATAAAATGGAATAGCAGCTTTTCGTAACGGTAATATAATAGGTGATTGTATAATTGTGCCTCATCCATATACATGATTTTTACACCATCAAAGTATTCATCTCTTTTGATTTTAGTCGTAAAAATAACAACCGTTACATCGAGTCCTCGTGCTAAGTAGCCTTTGACTCTTCGATGAATGAAAGCATTCGCATATATTTTATCTTTGTTTGGATATGCATTGGTTATCAGTAAATACCCCATTCTTTCACCTCGTTCTTCATCATTTCAATTTCATCTACTAATTCCGCATCATACGGACGATCAAAATGTTGATATAAATCAATGATGGCTAAAAATGCTTTCAACACATTCGGATCTTTCTCTGTCGCTCTATTTATCCTTGAAATATACCAATGCTTAACATAGTAATTAAAACGATGATTCATATATGCTGATAAATAGCCATTCTGTTTAAGAAATTTCACCTTTTCCCGCTCAACTAAATAATATTTTCTAAAAAATTGTTCAGAAATTTGATTCGTCATCGAATTGGCAATCCCTGCGTAGTAGACATGCACTGTAGCATCAACCACTTTGATCGCTTGGGCATGATGAATCATTGTTAAAAAGAACAATGAATCTTGTCCTAAAGCACCCGGCACCATTTTAATTTGATGTTTTTTTAATAAAGACTTCCTAACAATGAGCGCTTGAATACTAGCTGTCTTAAGCTTAATATCATGTAAAAATTGGTGCGTCTGTCGCGTCACATCCGTATGCACGACATGAACAAATTGTTGATAATAGTCATGTTTTTTCGTTTCAGTTTGGTCTACTTTTAACATGTTGCCAATGACAACATCGATCTCATCATTTTGTGTCATTTCCTCAAATAAACGGTCAATTCCTTCTCCAATCCATTCATTATCAGGATCTAGAAAAGTAATCAGGTCACTCTTCGCATAATCAATCCCTATGTTTCTTGGCGTCGAAGCGCTCCCTGAAGCTTCACTTAAATGAATCACTTCAATATTTTTGTACCATTGACTATACATTTCCATTAAGTTTCGTGTGTAACAATCCGTTGACCCATCATCAACAAGAATAACTTCTAATTTTGGAAATAAAGGATGACTTATGATTGAACGCAAACATTTATGCTCTAAATGCGTGCCATTGTTATGAACAGGCACGATCACACTGAGTTCAGGTTTCACAGATAGTTCTGCTTCAATTTGATTCTTGCTATCTACAAATGTCATGTCTAATGCAAAGCCTTGTTGATTATTGTCATGCTGTTGATTAAAAACTGTTAAATAGCGGTTCTCATAACCACTCACCCATCGATATCCTTCCGTTTTTTTGGTTATAAATTGGACATCGGTATACATAAAAGCGGCTGCAAAGTCACTTAAGTATTCGGGATCATAGTTGAAATCGGATGAGAAAAACGTATAGTAATCTGTACGAATGTCGTCCGTAAAGGATACACATGTTTTCAATTCATAAGTTTGAGCTTCAAACATTTCCATTGCTTTCGTATCCGCTTCCTCGATAACTACCGTAATCTCAGGAAGATTTGAACTTTGGCTAGACAATCCGATGAATTGACTGACGTCGTCCAACCACTTCAACTGATGCGCTGTTGAAAGCATAACCTTTTGAATACCGATGGATTGTGCTCTTTTGATTAAAACGGGATCTAATCGATTAATTTTCTTCACATCTTTTGGCTCAAAAACCATCTGTATCTGTGGATAATGGGCATTCACAAAAGTGTTATAATTCGACAGCAAGAACACGCCCATGCCTTGTAACTCGAAAATTCGGTTCGCACACATACTCTGGGAATATTTAATTGTATTCACATTAATAGCAAATGGATAGGCACGATGCATTTTCATCGTATTCATATGGCTTAACGGTGCAGCAATATAGGGTAAGAATGCTGCTGGAAACTGATACTTCTTTTTATTTGTCCATAGATTTCGATCATAAATAGTCAAATCCCAGTCATTTTGAATGACGCCTTCCAAAATCGTTTGTATATCCGCCGCACGTTCTTCATATTTATCTAGCCAAGATCCTGCAAAAACAATTTTTTTATCCGCAACATCTCGGCTGGACGCTATCGGATGATGGATTCGAGGATTGATTGGAAACTGCATCTGTTTCACCTTTGCAATGCGTAATTTTTCCTTATAAACTGACACAAACTCTTGTTCCGTCGTTATCACATATTCAAACCATTGTGCATGGGATTGAAAGACCTCAAAATTAATAGGATCCTCCTTATTAAAAAATACGATAGGAATCTCTCTATCTTGAAAATTTTTAACAAGCCTTTTCAGTTCTTTATATTTTTCACTATAAACGTTCGTATTCCCTTCCCAATAACCATCTATGCCTTTCCAAGTTGATGCAACAATGACTAAATCATAGTGTTCATCCTTATGTTTTTCATTAATGTAAATTAAATTACAAGCCCCTTTTAAAGCATCATATAAAAATGTATCTGCGACAATGCCTACATTTAAAGGCAATCTCTCTTGATTTAATAAGGTCTGTTCTGGCATGTTCACTAAGTTAAAAGATGAATTTTGATCCCCTTTCCCTACTTGATGATAGGTACGAATATAGTCAACGTAAGGTTTTAAAGCATGGGATCGATAGATTTCGTATAACCCTTTACTCTCATCTTGTTCTATAACGTCCGCAATATTTTGAAGTGCTGTGAGTTCTTCTTCTTTGAAGTCAATCTTTTCTCTCGTCATTTGGAACGGTTTAGGATTGCCAAATAATAAATATTTTATCGCTCTAAAATTCATTTTAGCCTCTCCCACCATTTAATCTGAATTTTTCCCAATTTTGAATTGCGTAACTTCAAGTATCTGTCTTTTAATGTGTTATTTTGTTCCATCAATTGCGTAATGGATTGTCGTTTTTCAATCGTATCTCCGAGCAATTTTTTTACAACATTAAGTTGTTGCTTTCTTTGAATGCACATGAGGATTTTTAAATGATTTGCGATTAAGTACCCCACATCATTGACTTGATAATCGAACGGTTCATTTTGATTTCCAAGATAAACTTGCTTCCATTTTTGATCAAAATAAGCAAGATGAATCTCATTTAAGTGTAAATCAACGTGTAAAAATAACATTAACTGTACATCATTTTTATTCACATAAAGCTCAAGCTCGCCCTGTTTCAAAGCAAGCTTAGTTGACTGTTTATATTCATATAACACTTGATATAATTTTGAGGTTGGGTCATTTAATTCAAATGGCATTGTCATCGCTTCGTCTTGATAGATTGGAACTTTCTTAGACTTTAATCTTACATAAGCGCCTTCATACGATGTTCCAGAGATGAATTGTTTAAAGTTCGCTTCCATTTAACCCCTCCTCAACCTTTGCGTTAACTGTTCGATGTTGTTTTCCCATATAAAATCCGCGTCTCTTAAACTTTGCGTATTATCGATGGTTTGTTTCAATAGTTGTGGATTATTTTTCAGTTCTAAAATATAGTTAACGATTTCTTTCGATGAGGCATTTTCTTTTGAAAAACCTACGCCGCTTTGTTGTATTAAATCACACACCGTTTCTCCTAAATTACTGACAACCGGTGTACCTGAACATATGCTATCAACAATTTTGCCAGGCATCACATTCATAAATACAGGTGTATTTTTTAAAATAGATAGTGAAACATGATGGGTTGAAATCATTGCTAAACATTCCTCTCTTTTTAACGGAGAAATAAGATGAACATAATGCATACGCTCCTGTTTGACAGCGCTTCTAAATCGGTCTGCTTTTACACCATAAACAATGGCTGTAAAATGGACTTTTTTTGCGTTAAGCTGTCGCGCAATCGAGATTAATTGTTCCACATCTTGTGCATAACCAATATTACCTGTATAGATGACTGAAAATGCCTCTAATTTATTGGTAGGTTGAACTTCACTTTTAGTAATGGCATTTGGCATATAAATAAAATGCTTGTTGTTACCAATCATATTTTTAATATAGGTCTCAAAAAAAGGATTGTTAATCACCACATCATCCGCTTGTTTATACATTTCTTTTTCCAAAAACTTTAGAATGGGCTTTGAATATTTGAGTTTAAACTTTCCAATATCTAAAAAGCTGTCAGGCCATAAATCTCTAATTTCTAGAAAATATTTTGCTGTCTTATTCTTTTTGAAAAACAGAGTAGCCCAAGCCATGAATATATTAGGACTACTAACAAATATGTTTTCAAAACCTTCTAATCTTTTAAGATAATATTTTAATTTAACTGTCAACTCAAGATAGTAAAGCAAGCGATAAACTAAATTCGGATGTTGTTTATCAAATCTCATCTGGATGCGATGGATTTGTGTGCCTTCAAGTTGATTTAAAGCATTATTATCGAAATAACGCTTATTTTTAAAGATCTCTCTATTGGGATAGGATGGATCTGTTGTCACAATCATCGGATTAAATCCCTTTTTCTGAAGTTGCTCAAATATATTTTTCATCCTATTTGCTGCTGATCCAAGTTCTGGATAAAAATTTTGACTGATTAATAAAATTTTGTATTTCATACCTGCTCCTTCTGCATTGTGCTATAAAAAATCTAATAATCGGTCTTTAAATCTTTGATGTACTAAAGCCCCTAAAATTAACATCAACAATGTAAACGTCCAATAGTAAAAATGATCTGCCATTGTCCCATATAGCAAATGTGGACTTGTTAAAAAAGCACTTCTATAGACTTCTACTAAATAAGTAAAAGGATTTAATTTAGCTATTTTTTGTAAAATAGGCTGTGCAGAATTAAGACTCCAAAATATAGGTGTCATGAAGAAACCTAATCTCAATATATTTTGCAAAAGGTTTTTTGTATCTCTGACAACAATGACAAGTGAACTCATTAATAAAGAAATCCCAAAAATTGCTGGAAATGCAGCGAAAATAAAATAAAGAAATATAAAGTACTTCCAAATCGGAACATAACCATTAACAATAGAAATGACAAATAAAATCATGGTCATAAAGCACAGATTAAACAATGTATTGGTGAATGAAATCGATAATAAGACAGAGGATGGAAATTTCATTTTCGTCACTAACTCTAGATTAGATTGAATCGCATTGGCGCCTGAATTAATACTTTGAGAAATGAAGAGCCAAGGAAATAAACCAGAAATTAAATGGACGATGAAAGGCACACCATCCACTAAATGGTTTCCTCCACCTCTTAAACCTAATCCAAAGATTAAATAATACACGCCGACTTGCATCATAGGTTGTAAAATATTCCAAAACACACCGAGATAGTGGTTAGAATACTGAGATTTCATATTATATGCTGCTAATTGAAGTATTTTTTGCCAATTTCCAACTTGTTCTTTTAAAATCATAAATAATATATTCACACTTATAACCTACTATCTTTATAAAAGTCTTCACATACTTTCTATTTCATATAAATTACCGTAGTTGAAGTATTTAACTTCATTAAAAGTGTTCGGTATGACATTTTTTGTATCAAGTATCAACTTATCTTTCATTGAACTAAAGTCTTGGTCTTTAAGTATTTTAAATTCCGAATGATCACTTAAGACAATGACAAGGGATGAGCCCTCTACAGCCTTTGCGATGTCTTTTTCAACAAAGTCCAATTGAACATGAGGATCGTACGCGACAACATCTAATCCTTCGATTGCTTTTAATAATTCATAAATATCAAATGCAGGCGATTCACGTATATCATCAACATCACCTTTATACGTTAAACCAAAAACAGTAACCTTATGACCATTCACTGTTTGTAAAATCTTTTTCACATGACCCACGACAAACTGTGGCATCGAACGATTAATTTTACGACCTGTTTGAATTAATGGAGAGTGTTCAGGATCTTTCGCAATAATAAAATAAGGATCTACTGCTAAACAGTGGCCACCTACGCCAGGTCCAGGCCAATGAATATTAACTCTTGGATGTTTGTTTGCCATTTCAATGACATCAAGTACATTAATGTTTAAATGATTGCTAATCTTTGCTAGCTCATTGGCTAATGCAATATTCAAATCGCGATACGTATTCTCCATTAGCTTACTCATTTCAGCAGTACGCGCATTTGTTTCAATCATTTCTCCTTGAACAAAAGTGCGATAAACATTTTTGCCCGCTTCCACACATGCAGGTGTGACGCCCCCTATAATCCGATTATTATGTACAAGTTCTTCTAAAATTTTTCCTGGGAGGACACGTTCAGGACAATGTACTAAATATAAATCCTCACCAATCGTATAGCCTTGTTGCTCAAGAAATGGTTTGACATGGTCATCAATTGTGCGCGGTGCAATCGTTGATTCCACAATCACTGTGTTTCCAGATTTCAAATAAGGTACAATACTTTCAAGTGCACGCATCACAATTGAAATATCACATGATTCATACGTATCATCGTTGTTAGGTGTTGGAACCGCAATGATAAAAACATCCGCTTCTTCAGGCGTTTGAGATGCTTTAAAATTCCCTTTTTCCA
Source organism: Staphylococcus coagulans (assembly GCF_002901995.1). Lineage (GTDB taxonomy): Bacteria > Bacillota > Bacilli > Staphylococcales > Staphylococcaceae > Staphylococcus > Staphylococcus coagulans. Next base: position 22,758 of record NZ_PPQN01000060.1, read on the forward strand.
ATACAGCCTCAAATGCTTCTTGTAATCCAGGCTCTTCGATATGGATTTGTCCTTGATTTAAACTTGCTACCGCTTGAGGATTAATATCCACACCTAGCACTTCCGCCCCATGTTTTGCAAACATAATAGATGTTGGTAAACCAATATAACCTAAACCAATTGTAGTTAATTTCACGCTCATACACCTTTCTTCTCTATAGTTTAATCATTCCATCACATCTAACTGATTTTTATTTAAATTATTAAATCTATATTAATCTTTAAGTAAATTCGGTCTAATTTCAATTAAAAATACAAATTTATTATTAAATTTACATTATCTTAGACTGGGCTAAAATTATTTTTAACATTCTTTACATCTC
>NZ_PPQN01000061.1 GCF_002901995.1 Staphylococcus coagulans
ATAATATATTTTTTAGATTACAATTAAATCATCTTATATAAGATATGTAACAGTTTCTTTTTAAAGTAGTAAAAATATTTAAGACAATTTTAAGACAATATTTAATTTTCGGAAAAAGCGTTTTCAATTGTTGAAATTATTATATGATAGTTTTAAAGTTTCTTAATGTCAGGAAACGAAATGTTGTCTGATAATTTATAGATAGGAAGAAGGCTTGTACATACCTTAAAAAAGTCCATATGAAGTAAGTGTCGTGCCGCTTTGCATTTAAGACATTGATTTTAAAATTTTCTTAGTTTAAAGGGGAATTTATAATGAAAAAAACGTTAAAAGTCGCACTATCAAGTGCAGTAATCTTATCGTCATTTTCATCAATCGCACATGTCACACATGCAGAACAACAACTCGGTCAAGCTTCAGCGCAACAAATAGCGCAAAAAGAAAGTGACAGCAATGCAAGTCATTATATGGATGCAAATCATGATTTAAGAAAAAGAATCATGGCATTAGTCGGAGCAGCAGAAAATACTGATACGAACTATTCACATAACTATAGCTACATTGAAGATATTGGTGATCATAGAGGCTATACTGCGGGTGTCATTGGCTTTACTACTGGTTCTGATGATATGGTGCATCTTGTTAAACATTATAATCAAATCAATCCGAATAATAACTTAAAAAAATATTTGCCAGCACTTGAAAAACTTTCTCGAGCACAATCAGAATCTCATGAAGGGTTAGATGGGTTCGAGCAAGCATGGAAAGATGCAGCAAAAAATGATAGAGCAAATTTGGTGAAAGCACAAAATTATGTATTGAAAAAAGATTATATGGATGAAGCGGTTCAAGCTGCTAAAGAAGATGGTTTATCTCAACTGGGTCAATATGTATACTTTGATGCAATTGTAAAACATGGGCCTGGTGAATTTAAAAAAGGTGGCTACAAAGGTAAAGATCCTGCAGATTGGAGTTTTGATGAATTACGCGAACGTGCGATGGATAAGAGTAGCGGAAAAACACCTAAAACAGGCGCCAAAGAAGCCGATTATTTATATACGTTTTTAGACGGCCGCTTTAAAGCGACTCAAAAAGAAAATGAAAACAATGGTAGTACGGATAACGATGTCTTTGATCGATTGAAAGTACAACAACAATTTATAAAAAACCAAAACTTTGATTTAAAACTTCCTTTAGACTTCAAAATGAATGGAGAACAATTTCATTTAGACCAAGATGCCATTCAACATTATAGTAATGAAGATATAGATTTTGATCGTGCTTAATAAAAAAAGAAAGGGTGACTATTAATGAAAAAAACGTTGTTGACTTCATTTTTAGCGGCAACAACTTTATTAACATTATCACTGCCAGCACATTCTGCACATGCAGATGAAATGGGGCGTTTACAAACGCAAGGTAAAGAAATTCAAAAAGATGGACAAAACTTCCAACTTAAAGGTGTCAATGCAGGTAATGTATTTACAACTGAAAAGTGGATGGGTGGCTATCCAAGTGCTGCGAATATCAATGAGGGCTACAAAGCGGTATTTGATGATATTCAAAGCAAAGTAAATTCACCTGAAAAGGCACATCAAATCTTAGATCGATATGCACATAACAGATGGGACGACCAAGATTTTCAAAATGTAAAAGATATGGGCTGTAATACAATACGATTGCCAATTAATTATATTAATCTAACTAATTATCAAAAAGGCATGAATCCAAAAGATGTTAAAATGAGAGATCATGCGTTTGATGAAATTGATCAATTTGTAGCTAAAGCGCAACAACATGGTTTATATGTCATTCTAGACATGCATGGTGCACCAAATTCACAAAATGCACAAGAACATTCTGGCGAAACACAAGGTAATAAATCAGTGGGAAATTTCTGGAATGACCCAGATGCACAAGGTAAAACGAAAGAAATTTGGTACTATATTTCACAACATTATAAAAATAACAATGCTATCGCTGGATATGATATTTTAAATGAACCTAAAGGGCCTGCAGGTCACAGTGATGACCAAGTGCAACAATTTTATAAAGATACTTTAAAAACAATTAGAGGTAATGGCGATAACCATATCGCATTTTTAGAAGCAGTATGGGATCCTCAAAATATGAAAGACCCTCAATACTTTGGTAAAAATAATAATAATATTGTATATGAATATCATAACTATCCATATGATAACTACGCACAATCACATAAAGGTATTCGAGAAAACTTTGACAATAAAATTAATAGTATTAATAAAGCAAATTATAATGTGCCAAGTTATATGGGTGAGTTTAATGGTAATGCGACAACAAATGATTCGCATATTGCGCCGAATAGCAATGACTTCAAATATATTTTGAAGAAAATGAATGAGAGTCGTATGTCTTGGTCGATTTGGAATTATGATAAAGAAGGTATTAATCAACCAGACTCTTCTTGGGGCGTAGAAAATTTCAAAGGCATTCAAACAGATATTAACTCGAATGATTTCGGTAAAAAAGAACAACCTCAAAAAAATGAAGCTGTTTTTAATGCAGTCAAAGAAGCTGCGCAACAATCATAGCACTACACAATGAATAATCAGACTGTATAGCAACGAGAAGCGTGGGCAAGTCATTCTAAATTAACTTTTAGAGTGCCTTGTCCGCTTTTTATGTTTAAATAAGTATTGCTCCCTACTGTTGGATCCGCGATAGTATCAACTCTGCATTATCTTGTGGGATATACCATTTGTTAATCATAATTGGAGATTGGTTTTGCGCATAGATGGTTTCGATGATTAACCAACAGTCTTTGCCCCCTTCAAAGGTATGATTTTGATATTGAAAACTTGGTGAAGGGGTGATACTGATTTTTAAATCGGATTGTGTTGAATTTTGATAAACCGTATTTTCTACAAAATCACGCATCGCTTGTTCACTTTGAGTATTGATTTTAAATGTATCAATCACATGAAGAGGAATAAAACTAAAACAAAAGGCCGCTGAAGCAGCATTTGTACTTTGTGCATGTTGATAATAACGTTCCATTGCAATAACAGCTGTAGGATGGTTTGGGAATAAGTGGTTAGTGTATTCGCTTTCGAGGTCAACACGATAATGCATAGAAGTCAATGATACAGGTTGTATTGAAACCTGTTGAAGCGGATGTTTTAATAGACCCATACTTGAAGTTTGGTGTGCCACTTTTTGACGGAGAACAAAATGACCTTTCCCGCGTGTACTTTCCACGATACCATCTTCTACTAAAAGTTTGATCGCTTGTCTCAATGTCATTCGGCTCACTTGGAATCTTTGACATAGCGTCTTCTCTGTAGGCAATGCCTGCCCGCTCGGGTATTTACCGATTTGAATTTCTTCATACAATGTATTATAGATCGTTAAAAATTTAGGCTGTGATTGCGACGCCATGAAACAAACCTCCAGTTCAATCATTCTCTCCTATCATCATACAACACTTTAAAGTTGAAGTGGACCAATAAATTTGATTGAACTATGAAGATAATGGCATGAATTATAGACGATATGACACGAGTCAAGGGTAGTAATTGGCACCTTGATCTCTATCTAGGTGACTAAGAATGATTTGTGATCGTGATGTTCTTAATTTTGTCATAAGCCAAGTATTGAAAGCGTTTTAAAATAGGTTTATTATATAAATGGGTATACAAATAGACAAATTAGTATACAAGTTTGTTGAGGACGTTTTAAAGCTAAGTGTAGTGTTAAATGTTATTCGCGAAGTGGTGGGTCACGTGACATGACTTGGTGAATAAAAGTGTTGTTAAGTGTAATGTACAATATGTTTGAATCATGGAAACAAGCCTGAAAATAAGGTTAGAAAATTGCTTAGCTTTAAGATGTCTTCCACAGATGTGTCATTCAGTCAGTTACTGCCAATTTAAAATAGAGAGACTTTTTGTAGGTGAAAATGTGTATTGGTCTCAGACTCAAGGAGCGAAATGACTATGGACTATTCTAAAGTTAAAAAAGCAGTTCCCATTTTATTATTTCTATTTGTGTTTAGTTTAGTGATTGATAATTCTTTTAAATTGATTTCAGTCGCGATTGCAAATGATTTAAACATTTCTGTAACGACTGTAAGTTGGCAAGCCACGTTAGCAGGACTTGTCATTGGTATTGGTGCAGTGGTCTATGCATCGTTATCCGATGCGGTGAGCATTCGTACGCTGTTTATTTACGGTGTTTTTCTTATCATTACAGGTTCAATCATTGGTTATATTTTTCAACACTATTTTCCAATGGTTTTGATTGGACGTATTATTCAAACGGCTGGACTAGCAGCAGCTGAAACACTTTATGTCATCTACGTGGCAAAATATTTATCAACAGAAGATCAAAAAACGTACTTGGGTCTAAGCACAAGTAGTTATTCGCTATCCCTTGTGATTGGGACCTTATCAGGTGGCTTTATTGCGACTTATTTGCATTGGACCAATATGTTTTTAATTGCGCTGATTGTTGTGTTTACATTACCATTTCTTTTTAAATATTTACCTAAAGAAAAAAATACAAATAAAGCGCACTTAGATTTTATAGGTTTAATATTAATTGCAGCTATTGCGACAACGGTCATGTTGTTTATTACACATTTCAATTGGCTATACATGATCGCAGCTTTAGCAATTATTATTATCTTTGCATTTTACATTAAAAATGCACGCCATCCGTTAGTGGATAAAGCATTTTTTCAAAATAAACGCTATACGTCATTCTTATTTATTGTTTTCATTATGTATGCCATTCAATTAGGCTATATTTTTACATTTCCTTTTATCATGGAAAAAATTTACGAGGTAAAATTAGATACAACATCATTGTTACTTTTACCGGGTTATGTAGTAGCAGTTATTGTCGGTGCATTGAGTGGCCAAATTGCGAAATTTCTTAGTTCAAAACAAGCAATTATGACTGCGATTAGTTTAATTGCTTTGAGTTTGATTTTACCTGCATTTGCGGTTGGTCATCACATTATCATTTTTGTTTGTTCCATGATATTCTTTGCAGGTAGCTTTGCATTAATGTACGCACCACTTTTAAATGAAGCAATCAAAACGATTGATGTTAAAGTGACAGGGGTAGCGATAGGTTTCTACAATTTAATTATTAATGTAGCTGTCTCTGTAGGAATCGCGTTAGCGGCTGCACTAATTGACTATCAACCTTTAAATTTCCCGGGAAAAGATGCGATGAATACGCACTTCGGAATGATTTTAATTATTTTAGGGCTACTCAGTGTGGTTGGACTTATTCTATTTACTATCCTTAATCGCTGGACACAGTCAAAAGTGACATCCCATAGCGAACAATAAAAAGAATGAAAAAGAGAAGGAGATCAAATTATGAAATTTGAAAAATATATCGATCATACGTTGTTAAAACCAGAATCAACACGTCAACAAATTGATCAAATCATTGAAGAGGCCAAAACGTATCACT
>NZ_PPQN01000062.1 GCF_002901995.1 Staphylococcus coagulans
CGCATCGGCGTCTGCGTCAGCATCGGCATCTGCATCTGCATCTGCATCGGCGTCAGCATCAGCGTCGGCATCTGCATCTGCATCTGCATCGGCATCTGAGTCTGCGTCAGCATCGGCATCTGCATCTGCATCAGCATCCGCATCCGCGTCAGAATCGGCATCCGCATCTGCATCTGCATCTGAGTCTGCGTCAGCATCGGCATCTGCATCGGCATCAGCATCCGCATCAGCGTCAGCATCGGCATCCGCATCTGCATCTGCATCTG
>NZ_PPQN01000063.1 GCF_002901995.1 Staphylococcus coagulans
AACGAAAGATGTCGAAGGTGCGATGAGCTTTATTTACTGTGATAGTGTAACCCATGATATCATCGATATTTTACCTGATCGTCGCAAACATAAATTAGAAGCCTATTTTTTAAAGTTCTCTAGAAAGCAACGTGAAAGAGTGAAAACCATCTCTATAGATATGTTTCCACCTTATATCGCACTCATTCAAGACTTATTTCCTCATGCGGAGATGATTATTGATCGCTTTCATATCGTGCAGGCGATCAATCGTGAAATCAATCGATGCCGAGTTCAAGTTATGAATGGTTTTAGGACAAAAGACAGACCTCAATATAATAAATTAAAGCGTTATTGGAAGTTACTATTAAAAGCGCCCTTAGATTTGGATCGAATGATATATCAGTCATACGGACTTTTTAAGTCTTGGCAGAGTCAATACAGTTTAGTTCAGTATTTATTGGGCCTTGATGAGAGGCTCAAAGAGACATATGAAACAGGGCATCGTCTTTTAAGTGC
>NZ_PPQN01000064.1 GCF_002901995.1 Staphylococcus coagulans
ACACCTGTTCCCATGCCGAACACAGAAGTTAAGCTCTTTAGCGCCGATGGTAGTCGGACTGACGTTCCGCGAGAGTAGGACGGTGCCAGGTTATTTTACATAACAGGAGAATTAGCTCAGCTGGGAGAGCATCTGCCTTACAAGCAGAGGGTCGGCGGTTCGAACCCGTCATTCTCCACCATTTAATTAAATAGAGTAGCCGGCCTAGCTCAACTGGTAGAGCAACTGACTTGTAATCAGTAGGTTGGGGGTTCAAGTCCTCTGGCCGGCACCATTTAGAGCCATTAGCTCAGTTGGTAGAGCATCTGACTTTTAATCAGAGGGTCAGAGGTTCGAATCCTCTATGGCTCACCATTAGCGGGTGTGGCGGAATTGGCAGACGCACTAGACTTAGGATCTAGCGCCTTACGGCGTGGGGGTTCGACTCCCTTCACCCGCATATGCAGAAGTAGTTCAGCGGTAGAATACAACCTTGCCAAGGTTGGGGTCGCGGGTTCGAATCCCGTCTTCTGCTCCATTGTTTTGCCGGGGTGGCGGAACTGGCAGACGCACAGGACTTAAAATCCTGCGGTGAGAGATCACCGTACCGGTTCGATTCCGGTCCTCGGCACCATTATTGCAATATGCGCCCGTAGCTCAACTGGATAGAGCGTTTGACTACGGATCAAAAGGTTATGGGTTCGACTCCTATCGGGCGCGCTACATACCTTCCGGGAAGTAGCTCAGCTTGGTAGAGCACTTGGTTTGGGACCAAGGGGTCGCAGGTTCAAATCCTGTCTTCCCGATTTAACATCATTTATTATGGGGGCTTAGCTCAGCTGGGAGAGCGCCTGCTTTGCACGCAGGAGGTCAGCGGTTCGATCCCGCTAGTCTCCACCATATTTTAATTCAATATTGTAACAACTATATACGGCGGCGTAGCTCAGCTGGCTAGAGCGTACGGTTCATACCCGTGAGGTCGGGGGTTCGATCCCCTCCGCCGCCACTAATCTTAGTTGAATATTATTAGGACCTTTAGCTCAGTTGGTTAGAGCTAACGGCTCATAACCGTTCGGTCGCAGGTTCGAGTCCTGCAAGGTCCATATAATTAGGAGGAATACCCAAGTCTGGCTGAAGGGATCGGTCTTGAAAACCGACAGGGGCTTAACGGCTCGCGGGGGTTCGAATCCCTCTTCCTCCGCCATTATA
>NZ_PPQN01000065.1 GCF_002901995.1 Staphylococcus coagulans
AGATTAAGTATTTTGGCATTTCAAATAGGGTTTTAAATTATGTATTTAATATTAGTTTATATTCAATCTATAAGAAGGTGCTACATTTTCAAAATTTTTATTTCTCAGTTGATGTACGTAAATATAAAGGTAAGTTTTGTTATTTTAAAGCAGGATGCGTGGTTATTGATGACGTATAAGAATGTTCATTTCAAATATAATAAACGTTACTTTCACACGTTTAACGTATGAAAGTAACGTTATATGTATGGCTTATTCCATGAGTTGAACTATATAAAATCATAAAAGAAGTAGTTATCTGATTTATATATCGCTGTATCCGTTCTTGGGATTCATGTAAACCGAGAGACGTTTATAATGGAATGGAACAGAAATTGAAATAATTTTTATCCCATTCCATTGATTTATCATGCAAAAAATATTATTTCAAGATGGCTTTACTAATCATCCAATTCTTCTGATCTTTTAAAAGGAGGTTTTGTGTTTTTAGTTCGTTTACAATGTGCCCTGTCGTTTCTCGGGAAACACTAGCTAAATCGCTGACCATTTGAATCGTTAAAAATTGCTTAATCTCATAAAATTCTTCATGGTCCTCGCCAATCGTATGGCATAAATAAATGAGTACTTTCTCTACACGTGCTTTAGCGCTTTTTGCACTAAGTGCCATGTTATATTCTGTTAATTGTTTTTCATTTTCGCAAAGGTATTTATACATTTGAATAAACACTTTATCGTGATTTCGACATATATATTCTATCAGTTCAATCGGTACGGCCATGACAATGCTATCGGTGAGTGCAGTACACATTTCATTTGTTGTTTTATCTTGAAAAAGGTTGTGAAGCGGGTATAGATGTTCTCCTTTATTTAGTACACGATAGACATCCCCATTCACGCTGTAATGCTCTCTTAATATATAACCATCGATTAAATAATATAGATGTGTCAGTTCATCAGAAGAATAGTAAATCACTTGGCCTTTATTGTATTGTCTGACGATAAATTCATTCTTATACGGCTGCAATGCAACCGTGGGTATATTAATAAAGTTCGCAAACTGTTCAAGATAGGCATTCACGTTTTTTTTAATTAAAGAGTTATCTATAGTTGAGTGATCATACGGATTCTGCCCCATAAATATACCCCCTCATAGCTACTTATAAATTTGTGTGCCGACTTCTCCTTTAAAGGCTTCATAGGCTTTATCTAAGTTCGTGATGACCGCACGACGTCCTTCTCCGTTTTCAACAAAATCTATAGCCGCTTCAATTTTAGGTAACATAGAGCCTTCTGCAAATTTACCTTCTTGTGCATAGCGTTTCAGACTTTCGACATCGATGTCAGTAAGTTTTTCTTGGTTAGGTTCATTGAAGTTAATATAAACATTTTCAACGTTTGTTAAAATCATAAGGGTATTGGCATCGATGAGTTGTGCTAAACGTTCGCTTGCAAAATCTTTATCAATAACAGCTTCCACACCTTCATAAGTGTCGCCTCTTTTAACAACAGGAACACCGCCACCACCACAAGCGACAATAATGTTATTATTTTCAACTAAAGTACTAATTAATTCATGCTCTAAAATGGATACAGGTAGGGGAGACGGAACAACTTTACGATATCCTCTACCGGCGTCTTCTTTATAAATGGAATCAGGGTATTGTGCTTTTTGTTGTTCAACTTGAGCTTCTGTATAAAAAGGCCCAATCGGTTTTGTCGGGGTTGACATTCTTGGATCATTTTCGTCAATTTCTACACGTGTTATCACTGTACCCGCTTTCCGATCACTGTTAACCTCTGCTAAAACACGGTTGACTTCCGTTTCAATCCAAAAGCCAATCATCCCTTGTGTCATCGCACCACAGACATCTAGTGGCATAGCAGGTGTTTGTGGACTATCAGCAGTCGCTTGTTGAATTAAAAGACTGCCTATTTGAGGCCCATTACCATGCGAAATAACTATGTCATAATCTGTGTTAAACAAAGGTTTTAGTCTTTGCATTGTTGTACGTATAGCTTGTTTTTGAGTTTCTGCTGATCCATCTGTTGTTTGGATGGCATTTCCGCCTAGAGCAATTACAATTTTTTTATGCATAAAATTTCACTCCTCATTAAAATACGTCGACGGCACCGCTCAATAATCTCAAGATGCCGATAATGGCTAAAATGATAATAATGACAAAGAATAAATAATCGACTCGTTTTAATGGCTTTTGATTATTTTTTTGTACAATCGTGTAAACAATGAGTCCTGGAATATAAAGCAGCATCGTTAATAAGAAGTAATCCAATCCTGCTGCGTATACGAGCCAGATTGTATAAACAGAAGCGATGATACCAATCATCCATTGCTTCGTTGTTGCACGATGTTTCGTTTGAATTGTATATTTCACTTGGTAAAAAGCACTCAACATGTAAGGAACAAGAATGGCGCTTGAAGCAAGTGAAAAAGCAAATTGATAAGCGCTTTGTGTGAAAAGCATACTGATTAAAAAGATTTGAACTAATATATTAGTAACGAGTAATGAATGGACAGGTGCTTTGTTTTCATTTTCTTTGGCAAACCATTTAGGGAATAGGCCATCCTTCGCAACGATAAAAGGTAATTCACCAGCTAAAAGTGTCCAACCTAACCACGCGCCTAATACTGAAATAATGAGGCCAATATTAACGAGAACAGATCCCCAATGACCGACAATGTGTTCTAACACTGCTGCCATAGAAGGGTTAGAGAGTTCTGAAATATGATTTTGTTGGATGACGCCTTGTGCTAATACGGTCATTAAGAAATAGATGACCAACACAGAAACTAAACCAATGACGGTTGCGGAACCGACATCTTTTTTATTTTTAGCGCGTCCAGAAAAGACGACAGCGCCTTCAATACCAGTAAAGACCCACACAGTGACGAGCATTGTACTTTTAACTTGAGAAAGCGTGTCTCCCCAACTAAACATATGTGATGGGCCACTTGTCATGCCAAAAATACCTGCTTTAAAAGTGTCAAAGTTAAAAGCGACAATCATACACACAAGTACTAGTAAAATCGGAATCAATTTCGCGATGGTCACAATGCTATTAATCAATGCTGCAGTTTCGACACCTTTTAAAATAAGATAATGCACGCCCCACAATAAGATTGAGGCAATAATAATAGAAGGTAGGGTATTGCCTCCTTTAAACATTGGGAAAAAGTTACCTACTGCGGACATGAGCAACGACGCATAAGCCACATTGCCTAAAAAGGCAGCAAACCAATAGCCCCAAGCACTTGAAAAGCCAATAAAATCGCCAAATCCTGCTTGGGCATAACTGTAAATCCCACCTTCTAAATCTTGGCGTTCATTGGTTAAGTTTTGAAAAACAAAGGCAAGTGAGATCATACCGACCGCAGTAATCAGCCACCCAATAATGATAGCTAATCCGCCAGCTTCTTTACCCATATCTGAAATGATGTTAAATGCACCGCCACCAATCATCGAGCCAATGACTAAACCAATTAAGGCGGTTTTATTTAATTTGTTTTCATCTGTTCCACCCATATGTCATGTCTCCTTTAGATAGATAAAAAGTCCAGAATAAAACTTATTTTAAAATATTTTAATAGTATTTTATTATGATAAGAATAACTGGACTTTTGTATCATATCATATCTATTGAATTAACCTAATGTAGCGGCCATTACAGCTTTGATGGTATGCATGCGATTTTCAGCCTGATCAAAGACTTTCGCATGTTTGCTTCTAAAGATTTCATCTGTGACTTCCATTTCAGATAAGCCATACTCATCTTTAATTTTTTGGCCATATTCTGTATTTGTGTCGTGGAAAGCAGGTAAGCAATGTAAGAAAATTGTGCTGTCTTTACCTGTTTTGTCAAATAAAGCTTTGTTCACTTGATAATCTTTTAATAATTTAATACGAGATTCGAATTCACTTTCTTCACCCATTGAAACCCAAACGTCAGTATAAATAACGTCAGCACCTTTTACGCCTTCATCAATATTATCGGTAATTGTTACTGAACCTCCGTCTTGTTTAGCACGACGTTCAGCGATATCAATATAATCTTGAGAAGGGAATAAAGATTTAGGAGAGCAGATTGTAACATCGACACCTAACATTGGACCTGCGACTAGAAGAGAATTTGCGACATTGTTACGGCCGTCGCCTACATATGTGAGTTTAATACCGTCTAAATGACCAAAGTTTTCTTTGATCGTCATATAGTCTGCTAACATTTGTGTTGGGTGCCAAGCATCAGTGAGTCCGTTCCATACAGGGACACCTGAAAACGCTGCTAATGCTTCCACTGTGTCTTGAGAGAAACCGCGGAATTCAATACCGTCAAACATACGACCCAATACTTTTGCCGTATCTTCGACAGATTCTTTTTTACCTAATTGGATGTCATTTTTACCTAAAAATTCTGGATGTGCACCTAAATCGATAGAAGCAACTGTAAATGCAGCACGTGTCCGTGTTGATGTTTTTTCAAATAATAAAGCAATATTTTTACCTTCTAAATAGCGATGTGGGATGCCTTGTTGTTTATAAGATTTTAAAGTCATCGCAAAATCAATTAAGTCTGAAAATTCTTTTTTAGTAAAATCGTCTTCTTTAAGTAAATGTCTACCTTTTAAATCTAATGGTTTTTGAATATCTGTCATTTTAAAAAATCCTTTCTTAATTTGATAATGAATGCTTAAATGTCTTCTCTAAATAAAGGTTGGCTCATACATCTAGGGCCGCCACGACCACGCACAAGTTCGCTACCTGTGATTTCAATGACTTTGACCCCTTTATCTCTTAGTAGTTGATTTGAAACGTAGTTACGATCATAAGTGACGACTACGCCAGGGCGAATGGTTAATGTGTTTGAGCCGTCATTCCACTGTTCACGTGCTCCGTCAATAACATCGCCATTACCTGTAGGAATGAATTCAATGTTATCGACATGTAAAGCGTCTTCTAATGTTGCTTTAAGTTGACTTGAATGTGAGATTTTAATATCGTTTGTTGCTTCATCTTTTTCGATTGTAAAAATATTCATATGATTTTCTTCTTTGAAAATCGCAGCATGCATTGTAAATTTGTCATAATCAATCATTGTAAACACGGTATCTAAATGCATGAAACTACGACTGTTCGGGATTTCAATAGCTAATACTTTTGTAAAAGTTGATTGATCATCAAATAAAATTTGGCGTGCCAAGCGCTCAATGGCTTGTGCCGAAGTCCGTTCTGAAATACCGATGGCTAACACTTCTTTTGAAAGGACTAATTCGTCGCCACCTTCGATATTGAATGGTGAATTTCGATCCAACCAAACAGGAACGTCTGCATCTTTGAAACGTGGATGATGTTTAAGAATATAGGTCATAAAGATAGATTCTCTACGACGTGCTCTCCAATACATTCGATTGATCGTCATACCGCGTCCGATAGAAGCTTGAGGGTCTCTTGTAAAGTAAAGGTTTGGCATAGGGTCTAAATAAAATGGATATCTATCATCCATATATTCCACAAGGTGATTCGTTTCTAATTGAATCTCTTCTTTACGTACACCTGACATAATTTTATCTATAAGTTCTTGATCGCTTAATGTTTCAAATAGCGTTTTAATCTCTTTTTCATGACCGAGCACTGTTTTTTGAGATTCAGCTAAAATATCATCAATAAACTGTTCGCGTACAGCCTTATCAGCAATTGCTTCGGCGGCTAATTTTTCGAGGTAAACCACTTCAACCCCTTCATCTCTTAAAACTTGCGCAAATTTATCATGCTCTTCTTGCGCGACTTTCAAATAAGGAATATCGTCAAATAATAAGCCGCTGAGATGATCAGGCACAAGGTTTTCTAATTCTTTGCCTGGTCGTTTGAGTAAAACGGTTTTTAATCTGCCAATTTCACTATTCACTTGGATTGGTCCTTTTTCCATTGTTATTCCTCCTTTGATTGATTACATCCAAAGTATAAAACGCTTTCAGTTATCCAGCTGTGAATGTTTTCTCAATGTAAATGTCTAAAACTTCATACAAATGATTTATTCAATACACAATACTGATAACTTATGCATACTTTACCCTTTTAACATGCGTATTTATGAATAATAAGTTAATATTAAATTAAGAGATATGTATAATATTATTCTTTATTCAAAAATATGTATGTATAATCATCAATCTTTTGAAAAGAGATGTTTATTGATTTTTTGTAAGAAGATGAAGCCACTTAAATGTTTGACAGCGTGTGAGGGTTCATGTGAGATGTCAGAAACTTCACATTTACCAATGAGATGTTTTGTTATGGTAGAGATACACAGTTATTTGTCAGCGGGATTATGAGGCAAAGGAGTTTAAATGTATGAAAAAAAGAAAAAGATTAGACTTAGTATCTATGATTGTAAAAGAGCATGACATTCATTCAAAAGCAGAAATTGTGGATTATATAGAAAAACATTTTGGAATAAGGTATAGTGTAGCGACAATTAGTAGAGATTTAAATGAATTGAAGATTTATAAAATGCCATCCGCGCATCAAGAGCGGTGTTATCAAAAGTATAATGAAAATGCGCAAAATGATGCCAAAGCGAAATTAATTAATTTTTATAAAGATGAAATCGCCTCTGTCGTAATCAAAGACACGTACTTAATTATAAAAACAGCACCGGGTTTTGCACAAAGCATTAATTATTATATTGATCAAATGGAGCTAAACGAAGTACTGGGGACAGTCGGGGGGAATGACACAATTTTAGTTCTTACGGCGTCAGCGGAACTTTCAAAATATGTTCATTATAAGCTGTTTAATCAAACTTACCAAGATGCAAATGTCACCCCTTAATCAATGAATATGAATTTTGATGATTCAAGTCAAAGTCGACGTATGCAAGCTGCTGTAATGGAAGCGATTTGTGACAAAGAACATCTATTTGTGAACTTTAATTGATACGTTTTAAGTGTGTTTCTCTCATCCCACATATCAAGTTGACGATATCATTTTTAACAGTCGTGAGTGTCTGTTCAGCATGCGCGTCTCTAGACCAATTGAAGACGACACTTAACACCCCACCTGTTAAAAAATGATTATAAATTGTTGGATCTAAGTCCAATCTGGCCCCAGTTTGAATATCGTATTGAGTTTGCTTATTGATGGCTTGATAAATTTGTTCATAAATAATCCGTGATGTTTCATCATATAAATGATGCGTTACTACACTGTTGACTATTACTTTGTTGTCATTAATAAAGGTTAATAAGTCATGGATATAACGCTCAAGGAAAGGCTTCGGGTCTTCAAAACGAATATCGGATAAATGAATTTGTCTAAAACGATTCAAGACGTTTTCAATCGCATGATTCAATAGATGATACTTATCCTTGTAATGTCGATAAAATGTTGAACGACGGATAAGTGCGTAGTCACACAAGTCTTGTATTGTAATGTGTTCAAATTCTTTTACTTTTAACAATTCCGTAAATGCATTCATAAGTGCGTTTTGCGTTTTAATTACGCGTAAATCCTGTTTATTCATCTTTGAACACCTCAGATATCGAACAATTTCTTGATTTTGTCATTTAAGTTACAAATAGTGAATATTGGCGCCTAATTGGATGTGGTCTGTTGATATAATAATATTGAAGGAAATTTTAAAATGAAGGAAGTCATTTATTTTCCTGTTTATCTTTTATTATACTGATTTTTAATCCAAAAAAGGAAGTGTTTACTATGTATTATAGTAAAGGTAATTATGAAGCATTTGCACGTCCAAGAAAACCTGAAAATGTAGAAAACAAATCTGCATATTTAGTGGGATCTGGCTTAGCCGCTTTAGCAGCAGCTTGTTTTCTCATTAGAGATGGACAAATGAAAGGCTCACAAGTTCATATTTTAGAAGAGTTACCTAAGCCTGGCGGCAGTCTTGATGGTGACGAACTTCCTAATAAAGGTTATGTCGTACGCGGTGGTAGAGAGATGGAAAATCATTTCGAATGTTTGTGGGATTTATTCCGCTCGGTTCCTTCTTTAGAAGTCGAAAATGCTTCAGTTTTAGATGAATTTTATTGGCTGAATAAAGAAGATCCAAACTATTCACGCTGTCGAATGATTGAAAATAGAGGACACCGTGTTGATACGGATGGCGATTTTACGCTTACACAAAAAGCAATTAAAGAAATTTTAGATTTATGTTTAATGAATGAAGAAGATTTAGATGATGTCAAAATCACAGATGTGTTTTCTGAAGATTTCTTAAAATCCAATTTCTGGGTTTATTGGAAAACAATGTTCGCATTTGAACCTTGGCATTCTGCTATGGAAATGCGTCGTTATTTAATGCGCTTTGTTCACCACATTGGCGGCCTTGCAGATTTTAGCGCACTTAAATTTACAAAATACAATCAATATGAATCACTCGTATTACCAACGGTTGAATATTTGAAATCCAATGATGTTCAATTTGAATATAATATCAAAGTAGAAGACATTAAAGTAGACGTTACGACTTCTCAAAAATTAGCACGAGAAATTCTTATTAAACGAGATGGCAAAGATGATGTCATTCAATTAACACCTAATGATTTAGTGTTTGTAACGAATGGTAGTATTACAGAAAGTTCAACTTATGGTGATAATGACACACCTGCACCTATTACAGATGACATTGGTGGTAGCTGGTTATTATGGAATAACTTGGCAAAGCAAAGTCCAGAATTTGGTAATCCAGAAAAATTTTATAAAGATTTACCAAAAAGAAGTTGGTTCATTTCTGCGACTGCGACAACAAACAATAAAAAAATCATCGGTGCCATTGAAAGACTATGTAAACGTGACCCGCTTTCTCATAAAACAGTAACAGGTGGTATTATTACTGTTAATGACTCATCATGGCAAATGAGCTTTACAGTTAATCGTCAGCAACAATTTAAAAGCCAACCTGATGATCAAGTGAGTACTTGGATTTATGCTTTATATTCAGATGTTGATGGTGATTACATTAAAAAACCAATAACAGAATGTAGTGGTAGTGAAATCTGTCAAGAATGGCTTTATCACATGGGTGTCCCTACTGAAGAAATTGAATACTTGGCAACTGAAGAAGCAAACACAATACCTGCGTATCTGCCTTATATTACGTCTTATTTTATGCCAAGAGCAGTAGGTGACAGACCGTTAGTGGTGCCACATCAATCACGTAATCTTGCCTTTATTGGTAACTTCGCTGAAACTGAGCGTGATACTGTATTTACGACAGAATATTCAGTGAGAACGGCTATGGAAGCTGTCTATCAATTATTAGATATTGATAGAGGCGTACCAGAAGTCATTGCTTCTGTATTTGATTTACGTGTGTTGATGGATGCGGCATACGAATTAAATGATCGCAAAAGCTTACAAGAAATCACAGAAAGCAGTAAAATTCAAAAAGTTGCTTTGAGTGGTTTCTTAAGAAAAATTAAAGGCACTTATGTTGAAACATTGCTTAAAAATCATCATTTACTATAAATGCGTGATAGTCATTACAAAAGTAAATCATTTTTAAAAATCTAAGAGAGCTTATTCATTGATTGCATCGTATTGCATCATGAATAAGCTTTTTTATGGTTTAAAATCAGCTGATTGAAAAAGGGCGAGCGATAGTCCTCTCTATCAATCATTAAAGTTATTAATAAAATAATTTTGGAATATATTTGATAAAATAATTATTAACAGTTATATTTATTAAAGTAATACACAGGATAGTGTAAAAAGGAGAGAGTCAGTAATGAAG
>NZ_PPQN01000066.1:0-1561 GCF_002901995.1 Staphylococcus coagulans
TCTATGTGGACATCTTTATACTAAAACAGCTTAAAATTCCACTCATTTATTCCTAATTTGAACAAAATCTTTTAAATTACATAAATGTTTTCGACATATTTATATTTAAACCTTTAATTATATTTATCACTATTGATTTTAATGCTATAATTGTGCTGTTCATTAGTCTCTAAAACTAACAATTCGCGCTGCTTCCAGTTCATATTTATAAAATTTGCTTTGTAACTGTATGACATCGCATACCATTTATCATCTTTTGCGTATTTTCTAACCTTAGATTAACCGATTGATAGATGGATTAAAGTGACGTTTACTCCTTTTTAATGACACATCATAAGAAGGTTTAACCCAGCATGAATTCAAAATTTAGATACTAGGATAAGATTATAGTAGAAGGAGTCAAGCAGATGAAACAACGTCAGTGGTATCAAACGCAATGGTTTACAATTTTAATGCTTATTTTTGTTTTTCCAGTAGGTCTTTTTTTAATGTGGAAATATCAGTCTTGGGGTAAGTGGATTAAAATTATCATTACAGTCGTAGTCTTAATCATATTTATGATTAATTTTCAAAATAATAAACAACCACAAGATTCCCATTCAACAAAGCAAGAAACAACTCAAGAGCATGCGAATAAGGAAGAACACAAAAAACAAACTTCTAAACACAAAGATGAAAAAAATGAAGCAAAAAAAGAAAAAGAAGATAAGGAATCATACGAGCCAGGAACTACAGACCGCATACCTGTTAAGTTAAGTGCAGCGGTAGATGGTGATACCGCGAAATTCGTTTACAATAATAAAACTGAAACATTTAGATTCCTACTTATTGATACACCTGAAACGAAGCACCCTCGTTTAGGCAAACAGCCATTTGGTCAAGAAGCTTCTGATCAGACAGCTGAACTACTTAGAAATGCCAAAAAGATTGAAGTAGAATTTGATGTAGGTCAAAAACAAGATAAGTACCAAAGATATTTGGCATATATTTATGTTGATGGAAAAATGTTAAACGATATTTTAGTTAAAGAAGGCTTAGCGAGAGTCGCTTATGTCTATCCGCCGAATACAAGATATTTATCTGAGTTAGAAGCTTCTCAAGAAAAAGCAAGAGAAGAAAAGTTAGGCATATGGAGTTTGACTTCTGCTTTTGAGGAAGAAAGTCATGAGCAACCTGCTACAACACCAGCACCTGCTAAAAATGACAACACAGCACAACCTGCACCTCAACAATCACAAACAGAACCAGCTCAAAGCACTCAATCATTTGCCAATTGTACACAGTTACGTGCGGTTTATCCAAACGGCGTTCCTCAAGGACATCCTGCATATCAACCAAAATTAGACAGGGATAACGATAATTTTGCTTGTGAACGCTAACTTAGTATCCTAATTTTTAGCTTATCAAAAAGTTATATAAAATTATTATCACGTCAAAAAATAACTAACTTTAGTTTATTTATTTATATATTAAAAGCAGTTGTGAAAGATTTAATATATAACACAACTGCTTTTATTTTCAATCTATTATTTTAAATTCTCGCCACTTCTCTTCTGTCATC
>NZ_PPQN01000066.1:1578-4036 GCF_002901995.1 Staphylococcus coagulans
CATTAAAATCTATGCAGGAGATTTGCGGTTTAAAAAGAGTAACAGTAAAGTACATAAACTGCCTAAAAATGAGACGATAATGCCAATTTCAAATATCATACGATATGCTGTAACAACATTATCTTGATGCGCATCAAGGAGCTTACCATTCATCGTATAAACCCAGAAAATAGGCGCATATGCTGCGAAAGAGCCTACACTCATTGCTGAACCAGCATATTTTTTAGGAATATCAAACTCTGCAATAGGCGCTAGTATTACACTTTTAGCTAAAAACGTTGACACTGAAAATACAATTAAAAGTGCCATGCTGATAAAGAGATTTCCTTCGATAAATACAACACCTAGTAAAACGAATGATGATAAAATAAGCGCTGAGAAAATCATTTTCGAAGATGACTTAAATACATAGTCTGATATTAAACCAGCAGAAACACCCATAATGACGCCCATAAGTCCTGTATTAAAGATTCCGAAAAGTGCAGTTTGTGTTGTTGAAAGTTCATAAGTTTTTTGTAAATATGGCACGCTATAAATTAAAATGATATAACCCCAATAAATCGACATCGCACTCATTGATGCCAGCCATACTTTAGGCTGTAACAGTACATAGAATAAACCTTTAAGTGCTTCAGCTGATTTATTAAGATGCATCTCTTCTGTTTTTTCTTCATCGATTGCAGCAATTCCATTTTTTGGCACGTATTTGATAATTAATAGAATTAAAGGAATAATCAATAAATTATATGCGAGCATGCCTCCTTTAAATACAACAATCCCACTGATTAAAGACATGATTCCAACAATAATTAAATTCATAATCATTTCTTCAGCACGTCGAATCGATTCTAATAATCCAAAACCCATACCTCGATTACTTTGGTTCGTGAATAACATAATACCGTTAAGTACAGCTGGCCAAAAAAATGAGTCCACAATACCCCAAATAATCGCAATTACTTTTAACATTTGAAAAGTAGGGCTGAAGAAAATGATCACTGAAATGGTTATAAAGCGAATTACCAATCCAACAATTAAAATAGATTTCACCGAAAAACGGTTATTAATCCAACCCGCAGGAATGTAAAAGAATATAGAAATACCAATGAGACCAAATATCGCTCCTAGCTCTGCATTACTTACTTGTAAGACATCGAGTAATAAATTATAAAATGTCCCTTTGAATGCTTCGAAACTTGAGTAAATCAACTGCCCTGCTGTCACAACAGTTAAAAATCCAATAAGCGTCTGTCTATCTTTAAAGTTCAATTTGTCCATAATACGTTTCATATGACGTACCCCTTCCACTTTGTTGTAAAATCTATTGTTGCTGTAAATGAATAAGATCATCAGCATAATCTGTAAATATGCCGTCTACACCCCAATTGATCAGTGTATTTGCACGTTCTTTATCATTTACTGTCCATACATTCAATGTATAACCAGAATTTTTAATTTCTGAAACGAGTTCTCGTGTTAAGTTAATATCTTCTAAATGGACAATAGACGAGCCACAATAATCTACTATTGTACGCCAATCATTATAAAACGCACATTTTTCAAATAAAACCGCACGCTTATATTGTGGTATATATTGTTCTGCTAATTTGAGCAAACTAAAGTTAAAACTAGAAATTAATACTTCTAGCGCGTCATCTAATTTCTCAATTTGTGTCTTCATTAATTGCAACATGCGTTCACTTAAATAGGTCCCGTTTGGACCTGTAACCCCTTTAAGCTCGATATTAAGATTTATTTTATAACGATTTGCAAATGCTATAAGCTGCTCAAATGTTAAAATACGTTCATTTGCAAACTCTGGATGAAACCAAGCCCCAGCTGATGCATTCTGAATTGCTTCATAACGCGTTTCACTCACTTCTCCGTATGTATTCGTTGTTCGATCTAAGTCATCATCATGAAATATAATTAAAACTTCATCCTTAGTGATAGCGACATCGAGTTCAAGCCATTTCACCCCTTCAATTTTACGAGCTAAATCAAATGCTGCAAAAGTATTTTCAGGTGCTTTACTCGACAATCCTCTATGTGCGAAAATATTCGTCATAATTATCCCCTTTACTAAATTTGAAAATTAAATCTACAAAACTTTGGTATCACTTGCATTATTATTGTACAAAATCATAGAAATTAATAAATTGCGTATTAGATTCGATAATACACCCTATCAATCATAATTTGACATTATCCACACTTATAAAAATTAAATTAAAAACAATGATTAATCGCTGCCAATAATAATGATACAATGGTTTTATACAATAATTTTTGTAGACCTGTTCATTATTATAAAGCGTTTACATTATACTGACAATATGATATTAATAATTTTTTAATTCATTTTAATGTCTATTACCACCTTATAGATAGAAAGACGTATTAATCACCTTTACTATTTACTCACCTTCAAAACGTATTCTGAAAAAGAGTATATTGG
>NZ_PPQN01000067.1 GCF_002901995.1 Staphylococcus coagulans
AATATCACTTTTGTAGTCGTATTGCTCAAAATATACGTTGCGCTATATTTATCTTATAATTATGATATAATATTAATAACTATGGTAGGTTGATTGGAGTGATTTTTTATGAATAAAGAAACACGACAAAATAAACTAATAGCATTAATACAGCAACAGCAACACATGACTGCACAAGAACTCGCAAAAGCACTAAATGTTTCAAAACGTACGATTCTACGTGATATGCATGAACTCGAAAAAAATGGGGTTCAAATTTTAGCACGTGCAGGTAAACACGGCGGCTACCAATTACAATCTAAACAACAACAACATCAGTTAGAAATTAATGATCATGAACTTCATGCGCTTTATATGATTTTAAGAGAAAGCCAGTCACAATCTATGTTGCCTTATTCAAAAGAAACATCAGCACTCATCCAAAAGATTTTACGTCAACCTAATACAACAATTCGACGTTCATTACGCCAACTTGATGAATATATTTTATATGAATCTCCTCCAATAGATAAAAATCCGCCCCACTTTGATGACATTCTAATTTATTGTCAAGAACGTAAAGTAATGGGGGTTGATTATAAAGTCGACACATATGGCCAACATCATTTTGAGAATGTCATCTTTATTGGTTTAATCGCGCAACGCCATCGCTGGCAAGCTGTGGTGTATCATATTGGTGGCGGCTACACACGTTATATTGATTTATCAACAATTGAAGATATTTCTTATTCATTCCATAAATCAATTAAAACAAACGATATTACACTCAAAAATTATGATCAATATTTAAATAAAAACAACGTACAATAAAAACCAATGTTTCTAAACTGGAAACATTGGTTTTTTACAAATTTACAAGATATCGTCATCCTATGAGTAGTTCACTTTTTATGTCGGCGATAACTGATTTCCATTGAGACATGAGATGCCTCAATGTGTCCCCCTTTATTTACGAATATCAATTCACAGTAAAGCTACCTCTACTAGAAAAAGCTAATCAAATTATTTAACATGTGAAATGCGATAGAGACACCCAAATTACGACCACTCTTCATATATAAAAAGACAAGCGGGATTGAAATAATAAGGTAATCCACAATTTCAAAAGGAGAAGCTGCACCAATCACGTGACTTGCTGCAAATAGAATCACTGAAACAACCGCCATCACATTAAAATTAAGCTTCTTACCTAACTCACCAATTAAAAGATGTCTAAAGAATATTTCTTCAAAAATAGGCCCTACTATTACAATCAACAAAAAGTTAAAGGGCAAAAGTGCTGGAATATCCATTAATGCATCTAATGCTAGTTCATTTTGTGTCGTACCATATTGATAACGTTCGGGTATAAAACGAAATACATAACTGTAGACGTATAATAATACCAAAGTCACAATATATGTGCCCACTATCCATAATCCGTACTGTTTGACACCTTGAATACTTCTTCTGAATCGCTGTTTCATCTCTTTTCGATGTAATAAATAAAAACTCATGATCACTGTAAGGTATGCAAGTATTGAAGAAATCACTTCCGATACATCTACATAGATATCATTGAAAAATTCTTCTTTATTTATTCCAAAAAGCAATATCACCGCCAATGAAACTGTGAATCCAAAAAAGAGTGTTGTCACAAATAAAATAGGTATCAACCATAAATCTCGCCATGCGATGGCTTTCCAACTATAATTTGACATTTTGAATCCTTTCTACCGCAATCATTTTAATTTTTGCTTTACTCATATGACAATTGTATTTTTAAAATTACATTTTTATAAAAGTCATAATAAAATCATTAGCATTATGTTATACTATATAATATTTAATGAAAGGAAGGCAACTATGATTCAAAAGGATATACCAAATAGTATGC
>NZ_PPQN01000068.1 GCF_002901995.1 Staphylococcus coagulans
GTGTGTTTATTTTCGAAAATTCTGTAACTATTAAGGTATTATTAATCTCTAATGTAGGGTTATTATAAACTTTTTAAAGAATTTGAAAATATTTTTAAAGTTTAATTTAAAAGATTTACCCTATCAGTCACCCAAAAATATGATAAGTTTTTGTTATCATTCAAATGATTTATTGTTATATTTATAAAATATGTATTCCTTTTAGAACTAAAAATATCTATCATCATATAATATATAAAGCTGTGTGCTTATCTTTTTCAAATGTAACTGCCACGTTTTATATACCAAAAAGCACGATAGAAACCTTTATATTTCAAGATTTCTATCATGCCTTTAAAACAATTTAAAATATTGACATGTTTCATTACGTCATGATATCGGATTAAATTTTACTATTTTAAATCGAATATTTAATGCTACGTCGTGAATGCATGTAAGCGAGTAATGCAAAGATAAAGTAGATGATTGTATACACGCCCATCGCAATGAATACAGGTATGAAGTTCTTACCATTCATTAATTCATTAAAAGCTCTAGCAGCAAAACCCGCATGAAGCAAGCCGATAACTAAAGGTAAACCAAAGTTAAATAATACTTTAAATGCCAATCCTTTAAACATATCTTGGTGTGTGTAACCCATTTTACGTAAGATACGATAGTTTTGCATCTCATCCTCTGTCTCATCCATTTGTTTAATATAGATAATACACCCTGCTGCAATAAGAAATGCTATACCCAAGAAGCTACTTACAAATAAAAACATCCCTGAAAATTGAAGTTGTTGCTCAAGTAGAGCCGTTCGATTTTGCGGAATCTCTTGATTCAATTGGTGATTCCACTTTTCAGCTTTTTTTAAATTTTTCTTATCTTTCAAGTCAAAACCAATCTGCGTTGTATGACCATTGTGTTTATCATTAAGTTGTGTTGATTGTAGCGCCTTAAAATCTTGTTGATTCACAACTGCAAGAGATTGACCTAATATAATTCGATTGGCAACATAAAACTGACTTGAGATTTCGGTAACTTTTAATTGAACGTGCTTCTTTTGATCCCCGAGACTTAACTGGATACCTTCTTTTAATCCAGAGATGTTGTTTGCTACTCCATAACCATTCACAAATACGACTTCACCTTTATTTACCTTTACATCATCAATTTCTGAAGCACTTATAACGGGTGTCACATCGAAATCCTTATTAACATCACTGTTTTCTGTTAAAATTGGTACATCTATCATGTGCAATGTTTTCTTTTGATAAGGTATATTATTTTCCTTTAATTTATCTTCGAACTGTTGCGCAGTTTTCATTTTCATATAGGTGAATTCATTTGGAGTCATCATGTCAACATTATTTTCGATATTGGCTTGACCTATCGTTGCAAATGATAAAACTGTTATCGTAATAGCAGATATTATACCAATAACAGTTAAAGAAAACGCATTTTTCTTCATTCTATGCATAATTGATGAGGTGAATACCACATCTGTAACATTGACATAGCCTCTTTTACTCCGCTTCAGTGTCTTGAAAATCAATGAAACAGAACTTCTGAAGAAAAGGTATGCCCCTAAAACCGTTGTAAATAAAATTGTAGGTACTAATATGATCAATAATCTTACATCTTTTAACATAATAACTGATAAGTAATAACCGACACCTATCATTAAAATACCGAGTACGCCTAACATAACATCTCTTTTGGTAATGTGTGCTTGCGGGGCTTCAGTTTGTTTAATATCATTCATCATTTGTATAATCGAACGTCGTTTTATAAAAAGAAAACTTTGCATCATAATTAATAAAAACGATAAAACCACAAGTATCAAAGTAATGAGTAATGCTTGAGGTTCGAATGCAATTTTGATTTCAATTGGTAGGTGTGCAACATTTTTAATAATTAATAACAATAAGCGAGAACCAAATAATCCAAGTATTACTCCCACAAATGTTGTAGAAATAAAGATGACTGTTTGCTCTATACCAAGCATGCGCATTAAATCTTTACGCGACAGTCCTATCAATTGAAATAATGCAAAATCTTGTGTACGTCTCTTAATAAATAATCGATTCGCATAAAGCAAAAAGACAATGATGATTATAAAAAGAAATTTTTCTCCAATTCCTGCTGCTTTATTCAATAATTCTGCTGACTCTGAATGTGCAATATCATCTGTATATTTTAATGTCACAAAACTAAAATACAACGAGATACTGAGTAGCAAAGAAAACAAATATATCGCATAATGGCGCAAATTTTGGCGGAAATTTTTAAGTACAATGTGACTAAAACGCATGCTGTACACCACCTAACACACTTTGATTTTGAATGATTTCTTGGTAAAAGTGTGAAGCGGGTTTGTCCCCTTGATACAATTCTGTATGAATTTGACCATCTTTCAACATAATCACGCGATGCGCATAACTTGCTGCTACCGGATCATGTGTCACCATCACAATTGTTGTTTTCATGTGACGATTAATCATATCTAATCGTTTCAATAAATCTTGTGCACTTTTAGAATCTAACGCCCCTGTAGGTTCATCTGCAAAAATAATCGCAGGTTTACTAATTAATGCACGTGCCGCTGCTGTTCTCTGTTTTTGACCGCCTGATATTTCATTTGGATATTTATGGCTTAAATCTGTGATTCCAAGTGCATCTGTCACTTCTTGATAGCGTTGCTCTGCTTCAGTCTTATTAATATTTCCAATAGACAAAGGCAACATGATATTTTCACGTACAGTCAAAGTGTCTAAAACATTATAATCTTGAAAAATAAAACCGACATTTTGTTTTCTGAAATGAGAGAGTTGTTTGTTCGACATACGCGTGATGTCTTGTTTGTTCACTTCAATCGTTCCTCTTGATACGTAATCAATTGAACTTAAAACATTTAATAATGTCGTCTTACCTGAACCAGAGGGCCCCATAATCGCTACAAATGCACCTTCTTCAACTTTGAAATTAATGTCTTTTAAAACTTCAAAGCTTTGTTTTTTATTCCCATATATTTTACTAACATGACTCACATTTAAAATGGACACGATTCCTCACTCCTTCATCAAATTTATAATGTTATTTTATAGTGAATACAATGATAAATCGTGCGTATCATGTGACAAAACGCATGCCTTATGTGACATTTTTGTCACTTTGACATGCGCGCAATATTTTCATTTTGCATTGGAAAATGAATCGAAACCGTTGTGCCTTCACCCAGTTGAGAGTCTACAGTCACTTGAATACGTAAAGCATCACGTACAGCATCGACTAAATAAAGCCCCATGCCTGAAGAGACCGTTTGATAACGCTCATTTTTACCTGTATAACCGCGTTGAAAAATACGTGGTAAATCATGTGCTGCTATACCGCTTCCTCTATCTTGAACGTGTAAATGCACTTGATCATCTTCAAACGTCGTATAAATCGAAATGTACGCATTGTCAGAGTATTTAATCGCATTTGAAATAATTTGACGAATGACCATACGAATCCATCGCTTATCCGTATAAACCGTTAACGTATCTGACACAGCCAAATCAAATCCAACCCCTTTTTGTAAGCAGAGATGACGTGTTTGTTGAATTTCTTCAATTAGAATGGCACGCAACTTGACGCTTTCGAAATACATATCATTGGATTGATGATTAAGTCGCGCTAAAAATAATTGTTGATCGAGCATATAATCAATGCGAGACCATTCAAACATCAATTGGTGTCGACGCTTGCTATCCTCTTCTTTCTCGATTAACAATTTTAAAGCCGTCACAGGTGTTTTAATGTCATGAATAAACTCCGTCATATTTTGCTCACTCAAATTAATCCAATGTTGTTGTTCACCAATAGATTGTTGAAGTTGTTGAATTTTCACTTGTAAATAATCCAAGGTCATCTTTTCAAAAGGGGATTCGGCTAAATAGCGATGCTGCAATGATTCGACTTCAGCATACGATTCTAAACGTTGATAAAAACGTGTTTCTCTCAAATAAGTACGTATCAAAAACGCAATGCTCACAAGCCATTTTAATCCTATGAAATACCACAAGCTTCCAAGCGATATCTTTTCATCTAATGCAGCAAGTAACAAAAAAAGTAAATCCAACGCAACGAGTAAACCAATCCAAGCGATACGTTCTCTTAAAAAATAAAATATCCACCTAATTGTTCTCATGTGCAAGATAACCTTTCCCTACTTTTGTTTCTATTACACCATTCAAACCTATATCTGCCAATTTTCTGCGTAAACGATTGACATTTACAGTGAGCGTATTATCACTTACAAATGATTCATCATCCCATAACGCTGTCATCAACGTATCACGGGATACAATTTGATTTTTATGCTTGAGTAAAACCTCTAAAATAAGCATTTCCGTTTTAGATAACACTGCTGTCTGTTCTGCGCGTGCTATCGTACCTTTAGACAAATCTACAACACTGTCTCTCCACAAAATTGTCCGTCGTTCTTCTTGATTATATTGATACACACGTCGAAAAATCGCTTGTAACTTAGCAATCAGAACGGGCATATGGAACGGTTTTTGTATATAGTCATCTGCGCCAATCTCCATACTCATCACTTGATCCATTGGATGATCACGTGATGATATAAATACAATCGGTACATTCGCATGTTGACGAATTTGTCGCGTCCAATGAAAGCCATCGAATTTGGGCAATGTAATATCCATTAAAATAATATGAGGATCAGCTTTTTGATATTCTTGAAAAACTTCATCAAAGTTTTGAATACAAGTGACATGATAATCCCATGACATCAATGCCTCAGTGATTTGTTGACATAATGTTTGATCATCTTCTACCAGTAGTATATCCAAATTCGTCACTCCTTCGTATAGTGCAAATCTTCACCGTTTTGTTGGCGATCATAATAGTTTTGAATCCGACATTTCGTATCAAATCCTCTCACTAGCATTTGAAAAAAAGGGACTTGAATAAAGTAAGCAATTGGCCACCATGCCCGTGGAATATAATCAAATAAATGAACAATAACTGCATCTAATTGTTGAATATAACGAAATTCAATAATGGCACAATTGTCACCTTTAACTTTTGCCAAACGCCCTTTGACCATTTCAAGCCTATAGAGCGTGTCATCTATTTTATTAAGTTCAAATACCATCAACAATCGTTTTTGCTTTTTATCATATACTTCAATTCGATGATCGACATGTCGAATCGAAGTACGTGTTCCTGGTGTTTGAGACAACCATATCCCCATTTGATGGACAAAGCTACCTAAAGACCACTTGAATGGTTTCGGAATATGATGAACAAGACGTATATCATTATATTTGGCGCCTTGGAATTCAACAGAAATATGAGATCGGTTCACCTTTTTGCTAGTAAACCGCACGGGTACACCATATCTACCCAATTGTTGAACTGTTTCATTATCAAATTGACTGCCTCTAACATATATGATTTCTTTGACACCTTGCTGAGCAGCAGCACGTGCAAAATTATCAGCGGCAATGATGTTCAAATCTTTCGCTAAAGCTCTTGTCATTTTAGCCGAATGCTTCGTTGGCTCTAAAAAGTAAATCGCGATATCTATACCATGCATCGCTCTTAAAACATCAAGATAATTATATATATCTGCTTCAATCCAGTTCACTGCTGAATGTGCCTGTTTTTTAGGATATTTAGATATCGTATGAATGAAGCAGCGATCAGCAAGCGTATGAATGAGTGATTTGCCAATATAGCCTGTACCACCAGCTAGCAATACATTGGGTTTCATCGTAAACTCCTTTCCTATCAACACCTAATATTTAACAATTGATCGGTGCTAGAGAAATTTCCTAAATATCTTATTTTACGTTACAATAAATGTGAATCTTTATTAATGACGAGGCGTACTAAAACATGAAATGGAGTTGAAAGCATGTCAGTAACAATAAGAGAAGTCAGCATTAACGATGTCAATACATTCACCACACTCATGCAACAAGTCTTTGAAGAATCAGAATATATGCTTTACGATCCAGGTGAATATATGCCTTCATTTGAAAATGCCATTTCAAAAATGGAAGAGGTCATCACTTCTCCCCATTTGGCTATTTTCGTTGCTCAAAAAGATGAGCTACTTGTCGGCTATTTAACAGTTAAAACGAAAACACTTCATCGGATTGCACATATTGCTGAAATATCTATTGGTGTGCTACGACAATACCAAAATGCAGGCATTGGCTATCAACTTCTCCAACAATGTATTGAATGGTGTCGTCAACACGAGGTTACACGCCTTTCTCTAAGCGTTGTTACCGAAAATAAAGCAGCTGTTCAATTCTATGAGCGGGCAGGATTTAAAATTGAGGGTGAACTTCGACATACGCTCAAAATTGACAATCGTTACTACAACTCGTTTGTCATGGCTTATTTGCTATCCTCTTCTTCAAATCCAACGCCTTAATATCTTTATCTTATCATTTTATGAAGTTCGACTCACATAATCGTCATTTTTTATATTTAAAAGCACTGAAATCTATTAAAATGATGTACATTCCATAAAGTTAGTTTTGAGTCCAATTTTTGGAATGCACATCGACAGTTAAGATTTCAGTGCTTTTACTTAGTTATCGTATGGATTTAAGTTAATTTCAGTGTGATCCGTATCTTTATTATCCGGACCGACTTGTGTGCCTGTTGTATTTCTACTTAAAAAGCTTAAGACTTTTTGAATATTCTCTTTAGATTCTGGTTTATTGAGATGAAACTGGTACTGATGTTTCAAGTGATGTGTACCATCAAAGAAGAATCGATCCACCGAGACACCTTTCTCTTCTAGGGCATTCGCAAAACTTTCATTTTGACTCATAAAAGGATCGTCGTCCCCTACAGATAAAAATGTTGATGGAAAATCTTTAGTAATTTGATTCTCTGTGGACATTTCAGCAATATTTTTCGAACTCATTTCCCATTTTTTCACACCTAAATAACTTCTCATAAATAAATTAATTCTTGGAAATTCAGTTGAGCGAACGGTTTTCATATCATAAAAACCACCAAAGAAAATAGCTGCTTTAATTTGTTCAGGTGTAAACTGTTGTCGAAAATTCATTTCTTCACGTAATGCGCGGTTCGTTTGAATTGCAGTAAATTGACTGTTAATTTGTGCACCTGCTGAATCGCCACCAATAATAACTTGATTTAAATCAATAGGTAAGTTACTTTCGTGATTTTTAATAAACGTGACCGCGCGATCCATTTGAATGAGTGGTGTCGGATATTGATATTCTGGTGCGAGTGCATAATTGACATTAACTACAACGTAGCCATGCTCAACAATATTCGCAAGTAGCGGGTTTTTGTATTGCTTATCCCCAGCGATAAATCCTCCACCGTGAGCCCAAAAAATCACAGGTAGCTGTTCATCCGCGCTTACATGCTTAGGCATAATAATATCGAGTTGACTATTCGGTAAGCCTTCCATGTAAGTAATGTCTTTAAATACTGAAACATTTTTATTTTGAATTGATACTCTATTTTGTTCCTGTCTCGATAGTCGAGGCTCAAAAAAATAGCCGGCTATCAGACCGGCTATAACGAGTAAAATAATTGATGTGATCACAATCCATCTTTTTCTATGATTCGTCATTCCAATCTTCCCTTTCGGAAAAATTGTAACACATCTAATCAATTAAGCAATAAATTTCTTATCTTGAGATTTACGATAGAGATATTTAACAATGACCGCAAGTACGATAAAGAGGCCAATAACCCCCATAATTGGGTAAACCACTTTAATGAGTCCTTCAAAACCTACGAAACTTAATCCGTATGCCAACGGTACAAGTATTGAAATCATAACATAATAACCTTTTGTATAAGGTGTTGTAAAACGTGCTGCAAATGAATAAGACAAACCTAAAATTGTGTTATACATTACAGCTAACATCACGATAGATAATACAAATGTTAAAATTGGAGATATTTTACCCGCTAAAACTAGTGTTGGGATGGCAGAATCTTTTATCGCTGTATATTCTGAATGTAAAGCGAAGTTAATTAAACCTAATAATACTAAATATACAACACCACCTAAAAGACCTCCTAAACCAGAAACTAGTCTTTTAGATGCGTCTCCACCGATTGCAACTAAAGTACTAAAACCTACTGCAAAAGCAAGGCCACCATAATTGAAGCCGTTCCAAATTGCTAAACCAATATTTGGTGTTTCAACAACACTGTTGATTTTTGAAAAAGGAATACTGCCTTTGAATAAGAATGTGATAGCAATCAATACAACTAAAACAATTAAAACAGGAGTTACAATCCCTAAAGCTCTTACAATCTTATTAAAATCCATGAGTAATGTGATATAGACGGCAATACACATAAGCAGCGCGCCTAACCATGTGGGTACACCAAAGCTCTCTTCAAATGTAGAGCCGGCACCCGCAATCATCGTAATTGTTACGGCATAAAGTGACAAAATTAACACATAATCGATGACAAGACCGATTTTTTTACCAAATAAATACTCAAGTGTCGATCCATGATTATCTGCATCAAAGGCTGTTCCAATTTTTGCAACTTGACGCCCGATAAATGTCAGGATTAAACCTGAAATAAGTACACCTATATAGGAATAGATACCATATCTACTAAAGAATTGTAGGACTTCTTGTCCAGTTGAAAAACCGGCACCTACAACAACGCCTACATAGGCAAAAGCTATTTTTATAGCTTCACTATATTTTTGCATACTGTTTTGACCTCCTCGTTAGCAAAACACGTTAAACATTAAAACATATTACTTCATTAATTTCAAATTATGATACACCTATCAACTATCTGAAAAGCTTGATATGACAACTCTAAGCGCAATATTAAATGATTTTCTTACAGTTTTTTATACTTTTTTATGAATAAAAAAACGTTGAAGGCTGTCATTTTTGCATATTTATTCTAATTATGAATAGATTCAACAAAAGATTTCATAGAATTCTTAAAATTTTACAGGTATTTTTTGAGCCTAAAAG
>NZ_PPQN01000007.1 GCF_002901995.1 Staphylococcus coagulans
GTTGGTTGATTTTCTCAGTGCCCTTATAAGGGCTGGTCAGTAACAGAGGCTTTCAGCCGAAGAACAAACCACCCGTTCACACGGGTGGTTTTGATTGTTTATACACGACGAAGTGATTGTATCAGTTTGTTTATCAACTGGAAAATGAAACAAAAATGACGCACTGCGGTTTATAGGGCAATACAATAGTGGGGATTTACGACTAATCGTTGTTGTAAAATAGGACGCTTCTTTGAATTTTATCCAATTGCACATGTCATTTCTATTTATTGTGTTAAAATATAATAAATTAATAATCAGTTGAAAAAGGAGAAATATTCAGTGTTTAATTTGACGATATTACTATTGGAACGTGTGGGTCTCATTATTATCCTTGCCTATATTTTAATGAATTCCAGTTACTTTAAAAACACGATGCAGCAACGACAAATGTGGCCCTCAAAATGGCAACTTTGCTTGATATTTAGCCTTTTTGCACTGATGTCTAACTTTACAGGGATTGTCATTCGCAATGGTGACATCCTATCTGGAAGTATTTATTTTCATTTAGATGATGATGTATCGTTAGCCAATACACGTGTTTTAACAATTGGGGTTGCTGGATTAGTAGGAGGTCCATTTGTTGGGGTGTTCGTAGGGATTTTTTCAGGGCTTTTCCGATTATATATGGGAGGTGCTGAAGCTTATACTTATTTAATTTCCTCACTATTTATCGGTTTGATTTCGGGTTATTTTGGTCAGCAAGCACGTCAAAAAAATCAATATCCTTCAATAGGAAAAAGTGCGCTAATCGGGGCGACGATGGAGATTGTCCAAATGATTTGTATTTTTTCGTTTGCACAAGATAAACACTATGCGATTGATTTGATTTCACTAATTGCATTACCAATGATAATTGTTAATAGTGCAGGGACAGCTATTTTTATGTCTATTATTAGTTCCACATTAAAGCAAGAAGAGCAAATGAGAGCTGTACAAACGCATGATGTGTTGCAATTAACGAATCAGACGTTGCCTTACTTCAAGGAAGGGCTGAATGAAGATTCTGCCAAGCATGTGGCAATGATTATTAAAGAGTTGATGAAAGTTTCTGCTGTAGCGATTACAAATCGACATGATATTTTAGCACATGTGGGCGCCGGAAGTGATCATCATATTCCGAAAAAAGAAATTATAACTGATTTATCGAAAGAAGTTTTACAAACAGGACAACTCAAAGAAGTTCATACAAAAGGTGAAATCGGATGTACACACCCGCATTGTCCATTACACGCTGCCATTGTGATTCCTTTGAAAATGCATGGGAAAGTGACGGGAACTTTAAAAATGTATTTTACGAATCCGAACAATCTTACTTTCGTAGAACGTCAATTGGCGGAAGGGTTAGCTGAAATATTTAGTAGTCAAATCGAATTGGGTGAGGCTGAGATGCAGAGTAAATTATTGAAAGATGCAGAGATTAAATCATTACAAGCACAAGTCAATCCGCATTTCTTTTTTAATGCGATGAACACGATTTCCGCACTTGTTCGAATTGATAGTGAAAAGGCTAGGGAGCTATTATTAGAACTAAGTCATTTCTTCCGTTCAAATTTACAAGGCTCTCGCCAAAATACGATTACTTTAGAAAAAGAATTAAGCCAAGTGTCTGCTTATCTATCATTAGAGCAAGCACGTTTCCCAGGCAGATTTGATGTGACTTTTGATGTTCCAGAGGATGTGACACAAGCTCTTGTCCCTCCATTTTTAATTCAAATTTTAGTTGAGAATGCGGTAAAACATGCATTTCCAAAACGAAAGACAGACAATCGTATTCGAGTTGTCGCACGGGTTGAAAATCAACAACAATTAGTGATATCGGTTTGTGATAATGGGCAGGGCATTCCGAAAGAAAAATTATCTTTACTAGGTCAGACTGCCGTTGAATCAGAATCGGGCACAGGCAGTGCCTTAGAAAATTTAAATTTAAGATTAAAAGGTTTATTCAGTAATGATGCAGTTTTACATTTTGATACAAGTCACGCAGGAACGACGGTATGGTGTACGCTGCCTTATCAACAAAAGGAGGGATAAAGCATGAGGGCGTTAATAGTTGATGATGAACCCCTTGCGCGTAATGAGTTAATCTATTTATTAAATCGTATCGGTGGCTTCGATGTATTGAATGAAGCAGAGAATGTGAGTGAAACGATTGAGGCATTGTTAGTAGACGACTACGACCTTGTTTTTTTAGATATTAACTTAATGGATGAAAATGGCATTGAGCTAGGACGTAAAATTCAAAAAATGAAGTCCCCACCTGCGATTGTATTTGCCACGGCACATGACCAATTTGCTGTTCAAGCCTTTGAATTAAATGCGACAGATTATATTATGAAGCCATTCGAACAAAGCCGTGTCGAGCAAGCCGTTCAAAAAGTACAAGCGCAACTTAAAAAAAACAAAGCGGCACAGGACATGCCTCCTGTTACGAATGTTGAAACACTTTTACCCATTGAGATTGATGACCGCATCCATATGCTAAATCTTTCTGATGTAATCGGCATTTCAGTTAATAAAGGACTTACTACGATTCATACGACACAAGGTACGTTTGAAACAACAGAGCCTTTAAGCGCATACGAAAAAAAGTTAAACACACCGCAGTTTATTAGAATTCATCGGGCAAATATTATTAATCGACAGCACATTCAAGCTATAGAACATTGGTTTAATTCAACCTATATGGTCACTTTGACAAATGATGTAAAAATGCAAGTGAGTCGTTCCTATATGAAAAGTTTTAAGCAAGTAATGGGTCTTACATCGTAGGCTATGGATTAACTAGTTGAGAAAATGAAAAAGACACTCAAAATTTTGATGGAATTATGAATTTTGAGTGTCTTTTTTTGTGTTTGTCTCACGTAGCAAATGGTGACAAAGCAGAGATTGATTTGATTTCGTTCTACCATTTCGACAAGTAGGGTTTCGTGGTACGAGCACTTGATATAACGGCTTCTGAAGCGTAGGTAGCACTTGCTAGTATAATGATTTAAATGTTTTCGTAGATTGAAAATGAAGATAGGATCGCGCCGCGCTGGCATTTAAAAGTTTATTTATATTTAATTGAGAAAAATATGCAATGTGTGAAAAAATGCACATAATGCATTTCACCCCCTTATTTTTGCATTTCAGCGTGAAAATGCGGTGAACCTTTCTTTTCATACTATAATGAAGTCAATCAGAAGCACACAGGAGGCCGTGAAGATGGAACAAAAAGTTGAAAAAACGTATAGCTTTTTGCATCAAGTTTTAGTGATTTCGTTAGTGTTATTTGTTTCAAGTATCATTGAATCGTTTATGCCGATTCCAATGCCAGCATCAGTAATAGGACTCGTTTTATTGTTTATCTTATTATGTACAGGCGTTGTGAAATTGGGACAAGTCGAAAAAGTAGGGACAGCATTAACGAATAATATCGGATTTTTATTCGTACCAGCGGGGATTTCAGTTGTTAATTCATTAGGGATTATTAGTGCAAGCCCAATTTTGATTATTGGTCTCATTATTATCTCTACAGTGTTGTTGCTTGTATGTACAGGTTTTGCATCACAAATTATTATGCGTGTAACGACTAAAAATAACGCACAAAAGCCAGAAAAAGCACAATCAGAAATGAAAGGAGCACATTCACATGGTTGATCATTTAGGTATTAATACCCCATATTTTGGTATCTTGTTATCCGTTATTCCATTCTTAATTGCAACATATTTATTTAAAAAAACTAATGGTTTCTTCTTATTTGCACCATTATTTGTTGCAATGGTTGTAGGTGTGGCATTCCTACACTTTACAGGCATTCCATATGAAAAATATAAAATAGGTGGCGATGTGATTAATTTCTTCCTTGCACCTGCAACAATTTCATTCGCGATACCTTTATATAAAAAGCGTGATGTGCTCTTAAAACATTGGCACCGTATTATAGGTGGTATAGGAATTGGTACGGTAGTCGCATTAGTAGGTATTTTCTTTGTTGCCAAAGCATTACAGTTTGGTAATGACATCATTGCATCAATGCTTCCGCAAGCAGCAACGACTGCAATTGCATTACCTGTTTCTGAAGGAATTCATGGTATTAAAGAACTTACATCTTTAGCTGTTATACTGAATGCAGTTATTATCTATGCTTTAGGAAACAAATTATTAAAATGGTTCCACATCGATAATAAAATTGCACGTGGTTTAGCATTAGGTACAAGTGGTCACACTTTAGGTGTTGCTGCAGCAAAAGAACTTGGCGAAGTTGAAGAGTCAATGGCGAGCATCGCGATTGTACTCGTAGGGGTTATTGTCGTTGCGGTAGTCCCAGTTTTAACAGCAATATTCTTCTAATATACAATTGTAAAATAAAGTCGTAGGGATGTTTAAAAGGGTAGTGTCATTATCTAAGAGGTGGCTTAGATGACGGTGCTACTCTTTTTTTGCACAAATTGCTGTTGAATAATCATTTGACGTGAACGTTTTCATTGTAGAAAGTTATAATAGAAGAAAAGATGAGAGCAGGTGACAACATGAAAAAGTTAATTCAAGAAAAGACACAGTTTTTAAACGACA
Source organism: Staphylococcus coagulans (assembly GCF_002901995.1). GTDB lineage: Bacteria > Bacillota > Bacilli > Staphylococcales > Staphylococcaceae > Staphylococcus > Staphylococcus coagulans. The sequence continues at coordinate 4,598 of NZ_PPQN01000007.1, forward strand.
TGTTAGATGGCTTGAAGTATACGAATCCTAATATTGATGTCATAGCAGAAACGGTTGTCGTTCGGAAACACAAAAAAACATCTGGCGTTGCGTTAGTATCAGGGGGTGGAAGTGGTCACGAACCTGCACATGCTGGCTATGTTGCAGAGGGCATGTTAGATGCAGCAGTATGCGGTGAAGTTTTTACATCTCCAACTCCGGATAAAGTATTAGAGGCAATCAAAGCAGTAGATAATGGAGACGGCGTTTTGTTAATTGTTAAAAATTATGCAGGAGATGTCATGAACTTTGAGATGGCTCAAGATATGGCAGCGATGGAAGGCATTAACGTCGAAATGGTCGTTGTTAGAGATGACATTGCCATTGATGATGTGGCTAAAAGAAGGGGCGTTGCCGGCACCGTATGGGTACATAAATATGCGGGCTATTTAGCTGATCAAGGCACACATCTTAAAGCGCTCAAAACAAAAATTGAACAGTTTCTTGAAGGCGTTCGCTCTATTGGTATGGCCATCATACCCCCTGCAGTACCGACAACAGGTAAATATGGTTTTGATATTGGTGAAGATGAGATGGAAATTGGAATCGGTATTCACGGTGAACGAGGATTAGAAAGAACTCAAATAGAACCGATTGCTCAGATTGTTCAACGCTTAACCACAAAACTAGAACAAGAAGTCGACAGTGATGCATTGATTGTCATGATTAATGGCATGGGCGGTACACCGCTTTCTGAACTCAATATCGTCACAAAATACGTAGCGCAGCAATTAGAAAAAGAAGGTAAAGTTGTCAAAGGGTGGTTCGTTGGGGACTATATGACTTCATTAGATATGCAAGGTTTTTCACTCACATTTGCGCCATATGATGACCATGTTTTAGCAGCACTTAATGCGCCTACAACAAGTCGAAATTTTAATTCATAGGAGGATGTAACAATGGATGTGACAATTTTAAAGGAACGTTTATTAAATTTAAAAGATATCTTTGAAAGAGAAGAAGCCCATTTAACTGATCTCGATCGTGCTATTGGCGATGGAGACCATGGCGTCAATATGAGACGTGGTTTTGAGGCGCTACCTGCACAGCTTGATGATCAGTCTATTGCAACATTACTCAAATCAACAGGGATGACATTAATGTCTAAAGTCGGTGGCGCTTCAGGTCCTTTATATGGTTTTAGTTTTGTTAAAATGTCACAAGTTGCTAAAGATGAAATTGACCATGATAATCTAATCGCAATATTAAAGGCATTTGAAGATGCAGTTGCACAACGTGGCAAAGTAACGCGAGATGAAAAAACGATGTATGATGTCATCTCACGCGCGCGAGAAGCGGTGGAAAATGGTGAGCGTGTAGATTTAGAAAAATTACAAGCATTAGCAGACGCGACTCGTGATATAGAAGCCACTAAAGGGCGTGCATCTTACTTTAAAAAAGAGAGTTTAGGCTATGTAGATCCAGGTGCGCAAAGTAGCGTATATATTTTAAATGCATTAATAGGAGATGAGAACAAATGACAAGTATCGTACTCATTAGTCACAGTGAAAAAATTGCAGAAGGCACAAAAGATTTACTAGAACAAATGGCACAAGGTGTGAGTGTCATTGCCGTGGGTGGTAATGATGGTGAAATAGGGACTTCGTTTGAAACGATCTCAGAAGTATTGAATGATTTAGAAGAAGATGCGATTTGTTTCTTTGACATTGGGTCTTCAGAAATGAATTTAGATATGGCTATTGAAATGTATGCAGGGCATTACCGAATTGAGAAAGTCGATGCGCCTATTGTAGAAGGCAGTTTTATCGCAAGTGTGTCATTATCAACTGGACAATCTATGGACGAGGCCATCGCTTCTGTCAGAGATACATTTTAACTTGAAATAAAAAAGGATGAAACAACGATAACCTAAAAGGTTTATTGTTTCATCCTTTATTTTGTATGTTAGTTAATTTTCTTTACAACTTCTGATTTTAAGCCTATTTGACCAAAACCGGGGATTTTACAGTCAATATCGTGACCATCTTCTGGGTCGACGAGTTTAATATTTTTAACTTTTGTACCTTGTTTGATGACACCTGATGTGCCTTTAATTTTTAAATCACGGATAACTGAAACCGTGTCACCGTCTTTTAGTTCGTTGCCATTTGCATCACGAATGATTTCTGCGGCAGCCGCTTCTTCAACTGCATTTTTTGTCCATTCAAACGCACACATCGGACAAACATAAGCAGCACCATCTTCATAAGTATATTCTGAATCACATTGTGGACAGTTTGGAATTGCGGTTGTCATTTTCTAATCACTACTTTCCTCAGGATATACTTATAATCTAGCATATTCAGGATGAAAAGTATGTAACAAATTGAAGATAGTGTTACGATAAGAATAACAAAAAAATTGAGCACATTTAAAATCTATTCATTGAGAGGAAGCGAGATGGTAAAATGTCAAATTTAGAAGTCAAAAATCCTTCTACAGGTGAAGTCATTGCAACTTATCCTTATACTGACGAGCAAACCATTCATTCTAAAATTGAGCGTGCACATCAAGCATTTTTATCGTGGCGTGATGTTGATGCCCATGAACGTTCACGTTTGTTATGGTCTTGGTCAGCTTTAATTAAAGACAATCGTGAAGCCTTAGCGCGATTAATTACATTAGAAGGGGGCAAACCTTACGTAGAAGCACTCGGGGAAGTAGATTACGCAGTCTCCTATGTCGATTGGTATGCTGAAGAAGCTAAAAGAACATATGGTAGAACAGTACCTGCGAATACGCCAGATAAAAAAATCATCATTGATAAGTTTCCAGTAGGCGTTGTTGCAGCAATTACACCATGGAACTTTCCAGCGGCGATGATTACTAGAAAAATGGCACCTGCTCTTGCAGCAGGCTGTACTATTGTATGTAAACCTGCCACAGAAACCCCTATGACGACGATTCGATTGGTTGAACTAGCCCATGAAGCGGGCATACCTGAAGACGCAATATCATATGTCTTAGCAAGCGGTAAAACAGCAGGCGAAATCTTTACGACACATCCCGGTGTCCAAAAGGTTACATTTACAGGGTCAACACCAGTAGGTAAAAAATTAATTGAACAATCTGCCAGTACAGTTAAAAATGTCACAATGGAACTCGGGGGCCTTGCTCCGCTCATTGTACATAAAGATGCTGACATTGACCAAGCGGTTGCGCAAACAATTGCGACTAAATTTAGAAATGCAGGTCAAACTTGTATTTGTGCAAATCGTATTTATGTTCACCACGCGATCGCTGATGAATATGAGCGACAGTTAATTGAACAAGTCCATGCGCTTAAAGTGGGAGATGGCATGGCAGAAGATGTTAAAGTTGGACCGCTTATTAATGAAAAGGCAGTTGAGAAAGTGATTGATCACTTACAAGATGCAGAACAACATGGCGGACAACTTTCTAGAAGCTGGGATGAAGTGAAATTAGGCGGTAATTTCATTAATCCGGTCGTTGTCACACAAGCCAATCAAGAGATGAAATGTATGCATGAAGAAACGTTTGGTCCAGTGGCGCCAGTTATGCGTTATGAGGATTTAGACGAAGCCATTCGAATGGCTAATGATACAGAATTTGGACTCGCTGCTTATTTCTTCACGAATGATTATCGTACAGGTTTATATATTTATAATCATTTAGATTACGGCGTGATTGGATGGAATGATGGTGGACCTTCTGCAGCACATGCACCCTTTGGTGGCATGAAAGAAAGTGGCTACGGTCGTGAAGGTGGCATTGAAGGCATCGAACCCTATTTAGAAACTAAGTATTTATCTATCAAAGTAGACGATCCGTCTTAAAATGCGTAAAAAAATAGATCAATGTAAAAAATGATATAAAAATGGGAGAGGGACTGTGAGATGATTCGCAATCCGCTCTCCTTTTCATTTGTTACACAGGGTGTTCACTAGAATGGGTATGCTCTATGATGTGATGTTAATCACAACTTCAAATCCATTTTAATATGAAATGAAGACGTGAAATCCGAATTATAGTTGATATTGAGAATCGTTATCAAATATAATAGAGGTGTCGGAAGATAATCAAAGTTTGAGCGCGATAGATGATGTTTGAAGCGTCTTGGACAGGTAATTAAAACTAAAGTGTTTTTGCCCATGCGTATCAGGAATAAGGAGTTGGAAGTATGATGTTTATGGCAGAAAATAAATTAACATTAACAAAAGGAACAGCACAGGAAACGATGCAACGTTTTCATCAACGTCAAGGCATTGAAACGATGGATGGCTTTATAGAAATGTATGTGACACAAACGAATGATTTAGAAGAATTTGATGAAGTAAAAATTTTAACCATTTGGCAATCAGAGCAAGCATTTAAAAATTGGCTTTCTTCAGATGTTTTTAAAGCCTCACATAAAAACGTGAGAAGTCATCGAGAGGACACAGAAAGTCCAATCATTAAAAACAAAGTCTCTACGTATACGATCGACCATCATTACAAAAAATAATGCATGGTGTATCGACAAATTGAATACAAATCCTTTCACGGTTTTGGACGCGCGTATCACGTCCAAAGCCTTTTTTATGGTTTTAAGGTGTTCGCTTACTCTAAAGGATAAGAAATGATTTATAATTGATATGAAAGATTTGAGGTGTAGAGATGAAAACATATATAGAAGCAGATGGCCGCAAAGTGAAGAAATTATATCTTTCTCTAAATGGACATCGCCAAGGCGTTATTATTGAAACAAAGGATGAACAAAATCCAATTTTATTAGTCGTGCATGGGGGACCAGGTTTTCCACTTTATCCATTTTTTCGCGCACACCATATTGATTTGACGGATCAGTATACGGTCGTTTATTGGGATCAGAGAGGGACGGGGATGTCGTATACACGTCAAATAGTAGGGATGTGCGACCTCATTGATGATTTATATCAACTCATCCAATTTTTACGTTTACATTTTCATCAAGATAAAGTGTTTTTAATGTGTCACTCGTTTGGAACCATTATCGGTACCCATGTGGCGCACCGTTATCCAGAAGTGATTGCAGCTTATATTGGTATGGGGCAACTAGGAAATGTTTTTCATAATGAACAGCTTATACTTGATCATTTACGCTTTTTAGCTCATGAAGAAAACAATCAAAATGCGGTTAAACGCTTAAACCGTGTACACCTCACGCGTCAGTTTAATACAGATCGCTACTATGGTCGCGTACGCCAACGTTACACAGAGCGTTATAAAGTTGGATTTTCAAGTCATGGCTATTCGTTATGGCGTATGTTTAAAGTGATGATGTCCACACCTTACTATAAATTAATAGAGCGGATTAATATTGTGAGAGGGAGTCTCTCAACATTTGAGCACTTAACGAATGAGATGGCCAATGTCGATTTAAATGATATTGCCCAGGAAATAACAGTGCCTTTTTACGTTTTGCAAGGTGTCCATGATTTGCAAACGACGTATGAAGATAGTAAAGCCTTTTTTGATCGTGTGGCTTCAAAAGATAAGCATTTCTATGCCTTTCAAGACACGGCACATGCGCCTTTTATAGATGAACCCAAAAAAATGCTCGCAATTATGCATAAGATTGTTGACCATGACGTAAGGTCATCGTGTACAACGTAAATAAGGAGGTGAGATCAATGTCTTATTATTCGACAGGTGAGCTTGCTGAAAAGTTCAATATTTCAAAGCGAACGTTACAATATTATGATCGACAAAAGTTATTAAAGCCAGCCTTTGTTAAAGATAATCAATATCGTATTTATACTGATCGTGAAGCGGAACAATTGAACCTGATTTTAATGATGAAGTCTTTAGGTTTAAGCTTGGCTGAAATCCGAAAATTGATTCATGCAGAGGGCACACTTAAGACGGTTCGTTCAATTTTAGAACAAAAAATAAGTGCATCAGAAGAAATGATTCAGCAACAGCAACTTCAATTAAAGCAGATGAAAACAATTCAAAAAATGATTGCTACGTCATCAACAGCACCTGTGCATACACTATCGGACATTGAGGAAATAATGAAAAATCAACCTTATTTATCTCAGTTAACACAAAAAACGATGGTGCTGGGTACTACAGCATCATTGGCCAATGTCATTGGAATCAGTCTTAGTTTGAAAAAACAAACCGCGTGGCCAACCGCTATAGCATTGACGTATAGTGCTATTGTTGCGTACCGTATGACAGTCGATTATTATGGCAAGGTGAAATATCAATGCCCTAACTGTCAGACAACGTTCAAACCTGACTTATGGACTTGGGCGTTTGCAAGCCATACGTCAACAACACGGAAATTCGAATGTCCCCATTGTCATTTTAATGGATACTGTACTGAAGTTTATGATGAAAGTTAAGCATGCAAATCCAACATGGAACAGAATGCGATTTTTAAATGAGCATTGTTAAATTGAACAAAAATTTGAAGAGATCACGGTGGTAGGGAAGATTGTTTTTGATGAAAGCTTGATTTAAAGCAATGCATCAAATCTGTCATTTACTACCACTTTTCTTATGATATGTTCTTTATCGGTTCAGAAGTCTCTTTTTTATATAAGAAACTATCAGTTAGACAATGTTGTAAGCGCTTAAAATATTCATTGAAATACAATCAGCAAGGGGATAATATGGAGGTGTATTTGAATTTTAGAAAGAGGAAGTGTTAGGCGTGAATATACTTGCAATCACATCTTGTCCCAATGGTATTGCACATACATATATGGCACAAGAAAAGTTAGAACAAGCTGCAAAAAAGCTAGGTGCCAACATTAAAGTGGAGACACAAGGCGGTATTGGGGTCGAAAACGAATTAACAGCAGAAGAGATTGAAAAAGCAGACGGTATTATTATTGCATCAGATCGACAAGTTGACTTATCACGTTTTGTTGGAAAACCTTTAATTAGAGAAAGCGTCCGTGCAGGGATTCATCAACCAGAAGCTCTGATACAACGCGTTATTGATGGACATGTGCCTATCTATCAAGGTGATAAAATCAATGTACCTTCTGAAGATGATACAGAGAATAATTCGTCTACTAAGCATCAGGGTGTTCAAGCAGTCTATCAGCACCTTATGAATGGTGTTTCTTTCATGGTCCCATTTATTGTAGTAGGGGGATTGTTGATTGCCATTGCCTTATCATTAGGAGGCGAAAAGACCGCAACACAGGGTTTAGTAATTCCGGATGACTCGTTTTGGAAGCCTTTTGAAAAAATAGGGGCACTGTCTTTTAGTTTTATGGTTCCTATTTTAGCTGGGTATATCGCGATGAGTATTGCTGATAAGCCAGGACTTGTACCAGGCATGATTGGAGGCGCAATAGCGGCGGATGGAAGTTTTTATGGCAGTGATGCAGGGGCAGGCTTTTTAGGAGGAATTGTCGCAGGATTTTTAGCGGGCTATATCGCTAAGTGGATTAAAAATATAAAAGTTCCTAAAGCTATGGCGCCGATTATGCCTATTATTGTGATTCCAATCATTGCTTCTATTCTTGTTGGCGTGATCTTTATATTTGTGATTGGTGCACCTATTGCTAGTGTGTTCAGCGCATTGACAGTTTGGTTAAAAGGCATGCAAGGCGCAAATATCGTGATTTTAGCGATGATTATTGGTGCAATGATTGCTTTTGACATGGGAGGGCCAGTGAATAAAGTGGCATTTTTATTTGGTTCTGCTTTAATTGCTGAAGGTAACTATAGTGTAATGGGAATGGTTGCTGTTGCAGTTTGTACACCGCCGATTGGACTCGGACTCGCAACATTTATCAAAAAGAGTAAATTCAATCAAAATGAAATTGAAATGGGTAAAGCCTCTTTTACGATGGGCTTGTTTGGTATTACAGAAGGAGCCATCCCATTTGCTGCTCAAGATCCATTACGTGTCATACCTGCAAACATGGTAGGAGCAATGATTGCTTCAGTGATTGCGGCGCTGGGTGATGTAGGGGATCGTGTTGCCCATGGTGGACCCATTGTTGCTGTTTTAGGTGGCATTGATCACATCCTTATGTTTGCGATTGCAGTCATAGTCGGAAGTTTCGTGACGATGGCAGTCGTGTTAATTTTAAGAAAAAAACCTGTTGCACGTCGTAGTAGTAACGAACAAGTAGATCAAATGCCAAACGAACGCACAAAGGAAATGCGCGATGATACGCATGTAGCGGTGTCATCCGTAGAGGCTAAAGATGAGAATGCTCAAGTCGACGAACTGTTTGATGCGAATGTGATTTTAAACATCAATCAGTCAATGTCACGAGATCATGCGATTGATATATTGGTTGATGCGTTGCAAAAGGCTGGCTATGTTAATGATGAAGTCGTACTCAAAGAAGCTATTTTAGCGAGAGAAGCAGAGGCAACGACTGCGCTCGGAATGAACATTGCGATGCCTCATGCAAAAACAGATGCGATTCGTCAGCCTGTCGTCGCCGTGTTAAAAAATGATATAGGTGTAGAATGGGAGAGCATAGATGGTACATGGCCACAATTAATCTTTTTAATTGCGGTGCCACTGCATAGTCATGATACACACTTGAAAGTACTCCAACAATTATCAAAAGCATTAATGCAAGATGACAAACGAATGCAATTGTTGAATGCTTCAGATACTAAAGCATTATATAGTGATATACAAAGGTTAATTTAAGCGCTTGTTAAAACCATATTGAAAAAATGGTTTAAAAGCAACTGATGGTACAAATAAGATAGCCATGAGTTGCTTTTTATTATCAATATAAGTAGTGAGCAATTCTAATTTATTTCTGTGATAATGAATAGAATATTAAAGGTTTTTCATCCTTTTTGAACGAGATCTTCACAATTACATTTTGTATTATACATTTTCAGATAATAAATATTTAAAATTTTCAACGGAGGGTCTATAATAGTAACATGAAAAAGAAAGGAAGGATGACATGACTCAGTCAAAATCAACGCGACATGTCAATGTGCGCCATCATTTATTAAAAACTGGTACCGCGCTTTGTTTAGTAGGATCATTATTCTATTATCCAATCAGTGCAACCTCCCCTTCTTATGCACATGCATCAACTCAGTCAGACGATGATATTCAACGATTACTTGACGATGCAGAACATCAAATTAATAAAATGGATTCATTGAATACAGATTATAAAAATGATTTCTTAGAACTTCTACGCGCAAATGATGATTCTCAACAAAGTATTAACAAAGTCATCGAAGAAGCTGAAGCAGCAAATAAAAAAGCGAAAGATGCAGAGAAGAAGGATGACGTTAGACCTCAACTAGACAGTATTGATCAAAGAATCGAACAGCTAAAAAAAGAAGTTGACAGACATCAACAGGAGACACCTCAAATCAAAAATAGAACAGATGCCCCTCAACCATCGCGTGCGAGTGCTTCGGATGATGATGATTTGTCGAATTTGATAGATACAATCAATGATTTATCGAAAAAAGAAACAGAACAACCAAAGTCTGAACCAGCACAAAATAATGATGGTACACAAGGTCAATCGCAAAGTGATAACCGTCAAAAACAGAGTGATGAAATACCAAAAAATGATACCACTTCTGACGCTCAACCCGATACATTCAATGATATTGCTGAAGAAAAGCGCAAACATTTGAGTGATACAAAAGACCAACTTCGTCAAATGGATCGTGATTTGACAGCAGATAGAGACACATTGCACCAAAAGTTAAATCAACGCGATGAGGCGTTAAAAGATTTGCTTAACGATCGAGACAGTGTCGTATCACAAATTGATGATATGGCTTCAAAATCGGTTGATGATCAATCTGAAGATTACTTAACGCAAAAACGCCAACATTTAGATGAGCTTCAAAATAAAATTGGTAGCCGCTCAGACCTCTCACCTAAGCAACAACAAAAGTTGCATGAAAGTGCGAAGACTGTTGCATCACAATTGAACCAACAAAATGATGAGATATTGTCTCGTTTAAAAGCAGCCAATGATAAACAAGTTGCGGTTAAATCGATATTAAGTGACTTATATAATGATAAACAAGCAGAAGCAATCGCAAAGCAAATTCATACACATGGTCAAAACAATCAACAAATTGCCGACCAATTGCAACGTGCGATTGATGATTTGAAACAAACACATAGTGATACGCTGTTGTTAGGTATGTTAGATAACACAACGCACACTAAAGATTTGGTGACTACTTTATTAAATACACGTTTTGATGAACAAAAATCGAAACATTTAGCTCAAAAAATTATGGAAGGACAACCTTCAAATCAAGAAATTTTGAATAGACTCAAAAAATATTATAAAGAAAATGGCAAAGCGACGAGCGATGATATTTTAAATGCGCTATTAAAACAAGCGCATAATAAAAAAGATGCGATTGAAGCCATTTTAGATGGTCGTTTAAATCCTGATAATGCGTCATTAATTGCGCAACGTATTTCAAAGGATATTCATAATACAAAAGATTTACTAAAACTAATTCATGGTGAGTTGGATGCACAAGCGAATCGTCTACTCACACTACAAAAACAAATCAAAGATGTTAGAAATGATTTCCGTACTAATATTAATGACATTTTATCACCGTTACGCCATTTGCCAACCTTAGATTTAACAAATCAACGTCATCGTTTATTGTTACCTTCTGAAAGTACAAATGATAAATTAAGAAAATTACTGAATCAAAGACCTTCAGGTGGATTAGGTGGATTATTCCAACATGATTTTGCACCAAAACCAACCATTGATCCGTACCAAAAAGTAAATAAACTCGCAACGGGTGACAACTTCTTAGATAACTTATTCGATGAAAATGGTAATTTTAAATTACCAGACTCAGGTCAAATCACTAAAAATGCAGCATTGCCAATTGGTATTGTTGTCGTCATTTTAGGTATCGGTTTATTAATTAAGTATTTGAAAAAACGTAAACAATAAAATAACCGAAGATAAAAAAAGAACAGCAACACGCACTGTCAAATCAGTTTGTGTTGCTGTTCTTTTTTGTAAATCAAGTTGTAATGAATAAAGGTTATTCGTTTGAAGTGCCACCTTTAATATAGTCTAGAGTGTCAGCATCTTCTTTATCGATTGTACGATAAGAAATGACACCTAGTCCTTTGACGTTAGATTCAGAGACAACGATAGAACCATCTTTATTTACCTTTTCAACAAAAGCAACGTGACCGTAGTAACGGTCCGCGCCTAATTGACCAGGTTTGAAGACAACAGCAGTATGTGCTTCAGGTTCACTTGAAACAGAGAAGCCTTTCGTTAATGCTGAGTAAGTCCAGTCACTCGCATTACCCATATCTCCTGCGATATCCTTATCAAATTGTGCCATTCGAAGGTATACATACCATGTACATTGACCTTGAGGATATGGTGAAGCACTTGTCGCTCTGAATGGCTTAAAGTCGCTACTTACGTCTTCACTATTTTGTTTCATTGTATCTTCGTCTAACAATGAACCCATTTTTTTATGGTCGAAGCGTGTTAAATCATAAGTTTTAATCAATGATTTTAATTTTTCGTCATACTGTGGATCCGTTGCATATGTACCGACAAGCTCTGAAACAGCTGTACGATAGCTGGAGCTTTCACTTTTCCATGTTCCTTTGTAAATGGAAGGATTTCCATCAATACCATTTTTAATTAAATCTGCATAATCGTTTAAAGAAGCTTTACGATCTGGATATTTTCTGAAATCCGCATGAATTTGATACATTGAGTGTCCGTCAGACTCTAATGTGTTAAAACCTACAGACTCTCCTTTATAGCTTCCTTTCATACCGAAAAGGTTGAAATTCGGTTCACGTGATAATGTACTTCGGCCCGAATCAGATTCCAAAATCGCTTGCGCAATCATAATCGATGCGTAAATATCTTCTTTTTGACCGATATCATGTGCATCTTTGGCAATATCATTGATAAATTTACGCGTAGATTCTGTTGGTACAACGCGAAATGCATCGGATGAAGATGAAGCATCATTACGACTTGGCATTTGTTCAAATAACGTTGTTTGACGTAAATGACTATTTTGAGGCAAATCTTTAAACGTTTGCGCAGGTGCTTGTTCACGTGAATGTTTCAATGCATCTAGTTCAGGGATCTGCTCATCATGACCGTTTGAATTTTTATGTTTCTGTTTCTGATAATTTTGATGTGTTTTTGTTGCATTATCACTGTATTCATCTAAAAGTGAATCAATCATATCATCATTCTTACTTTTTGATGTTGAAGCACTACTTTGTTCTTGATCTTGTTTGTCTTCTGAATTTGATTGTTGCGCATCTGTTTGATTGTCTTCTTTATTTGAAGTTGTGTCATGTGCACTTGAATGGTCTGTTTCTGAAGATGATTGTGAATCATTCGTCTGCGGTTGTTCACTGTTTTGATCATCAGACTGTGAGCTGTCATTGTTATCATCTTTTGCAGCTGAATCGTCTACAGAAGCGGATGTGTCATGGTCATCACGAGATGCTTCTGAGTCAGAAGATGGCTGTTGATTGTTTGTAGTGTGATGAGTGCCTTTTAAAATATCGTTAAGCGCATCGAAAAAGTCACGCTCTTCAGGTTGAGCGGCACTTTGTTCATCACTTGAAGTGTTCTCAGCAAGCGATACATCTGATGAAGATGGAGCGTCACTTGAATGCGGTTCGTTTGTGAAGTGACTGCTTTGTGCATCGTCACTTTGATTATTGAAAGAATGGTGGAATAAGTCACTAAACCAATCATTACTTTTCTTATAGGTTGGCCAATTCCCAATCGAAGAAAAACTTGATTGAGATGGATATTCAAAAGTATGCGCACTATGGTTGGAACGCTTTTCTTTTGTCTTTTTATCTTGTTTTGAGTCATCTGATTTTTCAGAAGAACGCTCTTTTGAATTGTCATCATGATTGCGATCTTGTGATGTTTCTTGTTCATCATCTACATCTGAAATTTTATCTTTTACAGTTTCTGTCGCTTTAGGTGAGGCAGCATGTGCCAAGTTTGATGTGACAGGGGGAAAGATAAGGGCTGTGGTCAATAAACCTGTGAAAATAAATTTACTTTTCAAAGCGTTACTCCTTTTCTCTATATAGTTTTTGTCTTGCAATCAAAAAGGGAGACTCATATCCTAGAAATGTGAATCATATTTTTGGTTACGAAACGACTTAGTTTGTATAAAAAGTGATATATGAAAGACATGATAAATGCTATACAAACCAAGGATGAACTTGTTATACTATGGTGTGTCTTTGCAACTTGTTGACATATGTTAACTTTAATTTGAAACGACAAATAAATAAATATTGCACATACTTATATTACATGAATCATCATGATTTATAAAGTGTTTGAGTAGATATTGAGGTGAGGAAATGAAGAACGCCATCAAATTATTTCTGATGGACATTAAGAAGATTGCCAAGACCCCTGGTGCAATCATCATTATCTTAGGATTAGCGATTTTACCATCCTTTTATGCTTGGTTTAACCTGGAAGCAACATGGGATCCTTATTCAAATACAAACCACATTAAAGTTGCTGTTGTAAATGAAGACAAGGGTGATACGGTACGTCATAAAAAATTGAATGTTGGTAATCGACTTGAGGATACTTTGAAAAAAGATACTCATTTTGATTGGCAATTTGTAAGTCGTGAAAAAGCAGATCATGATTTACGTATGGGTAAGTATTACGCAGCACTCTATATTCCAGAAGGATTTACACACCAAATTACTGGTACGTTACGTAAAGACCCACAACAAGCAAAAGTGGAATATAAAGTGAACCAAAAGCTCAACGCGATTGCGCCTAAAATGACTGACGCGGGTTCGAGTGAGATTGTGAAAAAGGCCAATCAGAAATTTAATGAAACTGTAACGAAAGTATTGCTTAAAGAGGCAGATCGTTTAGGGATTAAACTTGAAGATGAGCTTCCAGCGTATAAAAAAGTTCGTGATGGTATTTATGCTGCGAATAACGCATTACCTAAAATCGAGCGCTTCCGTGAAGGTTTGATTTACTTAAATGAACATCAAGATCAGCTCGATCAATACGCAGATAAATTCAGAGAGTTAGATCGCTATAAAGACGATGCGGTCAATGCAACTGAGCGACTCAACCAGTTGAATGCAAGTATTCCTGCAATCAATGAGCGTGCAAAATTAGTGGTTGCCTTAGAGAATTCACTTCCTGAAATCGAACGTATTTTACAAGCTGCAAGCAAAGTGCCAAATCGTTTTCCAACAATTAACAAAGGGGTGGACATAGCGATTGGTGGCACAGATAAAGCTTTGAAAGACCTCAACTCAGCACAACAGTTGTTACCTTCCATCGAGCAACGTATTCGAGCTTATGGAGAAGTTGTTAACAACGCAAGTCAAGCGAATGACCAGTTAGCGAATGACGTTTCTCGTGCACAAAATCAACAAGGTCAGCAAGTAAATGTTCAAACAGCGCCACAAAGTACGCACCAATCTCATTATCAGACAAGCCAAGTAAGTACGGCTAATGACGCGAGTGGTCAACCATTACCAGATGGACAAGTGATATCGAATGAAGATGTAGCATCTTTAGAGTCTGCCTATTCAAATTCATTGCAAGATGTCAATTCAGCAACAGCTTCGCAATTAAAAGCGACTCAAGATGATTTGGATGCTGCTAAAAATATGGGCTATGGCATTATCAGCTCAAACGATGCTTCACAATTTAAAGAGCCGTTGTCTCATCTTATTGCGCGTATGAACCATGCGAATAAAACAATTAGAGATTATCGTGACTTTTTATCAGACGTTGAACGTACAGAAGGCGTTAATTTGAGTGAAGCCCAAGCACAATTGAAAACAGCGCAAGATGATATTAAAGAAGCAACGAAACGCTTGAACAAATTAAACGATGCCATTGCAGCAGGTAATTCTGGTAAGGCAGAAGCGATGGATATCATCAAACGTGTAGATCATATTCAAAAACAAATTAAAGCAGCGCAAAATATGTTAAAAAACGATGTTGCGAATAAGTTATTGGACGTATCACACGCATTAGGTAAAGCACTAGACAAAGGTGCAGTGACTTTGGATGTTGCACAAGAAAAACTTCAAAAGGTTCAAGCGATTATACGTAGTGGCCAAACGATATTATCAGATGCCAATGAACGTTTGAAACGCTTGAGTGATACGTTGCCTGCTGTTGAAGCAGAGTACATTCGTGCAATGTCAGCAGCGCAAGCTTACTTCCCAGAGTTTAAGAAAAAAGTTCACAATGCGTCTGATTTTGTAAAAAATGATTTACCTGCTCTTGAAAACAAAATTTCTGAAACGACACAAACGGTTAATGAAAATTTACCGACAGCATTTGCAAAATATGATCGTTTACGTCAAATTCTAGACGCTAACCAACCGAAAGCGAAGGAAGCGCTGAGTAATCTTGCGGACTTTGCTAAAAATGATTTTCCAAGCGTTGAAAAAGACTTGAAAAAAGCGAATAAAATATTTAAACAATTAGATAGAGACAATACGATTGAAGAGTTGATTGATTTATTACGTAATGACCTCAAAAAACAAGCGGGCGTCATTTCAAATCCAATCGATTTACAAAAAGAAAATGTGTTCCCAGTTAAAGATTACGGTTCAGCAAGTACGCCATTCTATACGGCACTCTCTATCTGGGTAGGTGCACTGTTACTTGTCAGCTTGCTTACAACACATAATAAGCACCCTGAATTGAAGCCGTATTTAACAATACGTGAGACTTATTTAGGTAAAATGGGACTATTTGTTGTTATGAATATGATTCAAGCACTTATTGTTTCAATAGGGGACATTGTCATTCTGAAAGCATCGGTTGAGTCGGTATGGCTCTTTATTACTATTTGTTTATATTCAGCCATCATTTTCTCGGTTATTGTTTATACATTGGTTTCTGTATTAGGTAATCCGGGTAAAGCGCTCGCTATCGTATTATTAGTATTACAAATTGCTGGTGGTGGTGGGACATTCCCAATTGAGGTCACACCACAGTTTTTCCAAACAATCCACCCGTACTTACCATTCTCTTATAGTATTGATGCATTGAGAGAAGCGGTAGGGGGGCCTGTACCTCAAATTTTAGTTTTTAAATTAACAATGCTCACACTCTTTGGTATCGGCTTCTTCCTTGTAGGTCTAATCTGTAAACCTTATTTAGATCCTTTAGCACAAGGACTTGCAGACAAAGCTGATAAGAGTAACATATTGGAATAATGTTTTGAATGTACTTTTCGACTGAGTTTAAAAATCAAAAGTGAATCAAATAAAAGGTGTAAACCATAGCGCAAAAATTGCATTGTGCCCAATGGTTTACACCTTTTTCGTTTGTAAATACCTAGTTGAATCATATGGTGAACCCTTGGGTCATCCAACGCTTACGAAACTAATTTTTCATCAAAAGGTGTCAAAGATTGTGACGATAAATTGAAGTGATTGGCAGAGAGAACTTTTTAGTATATAATACATATCGAATTACTAAGAAATAAAAAGGAGATTGCTATGGAATTCATGGACGTGTTTGAGAAATGGGCAGAAAGATATGATGATACGGTATTTAATACGAGCAAAGAAAATGAATATAAAGATGTCTTTGAAGGTTATCCTAAGATGTTGGACAAAATTGCACAATTGTCAACAGGAGAGGTATTAGAAATTGGTGCAGGAACAGGGAATTTAACGCAACATTTAATTAGGCAAGGGCTAGACGTGACGGCAATTGACCCGTCAGAAGATATGAGAGCCATTGCAAACCAAAAAGAAGGCATCCATGTCATAGAAGGTCACTTTTTAAAAATTCCAGTAGAGAAAAAATTCGATACGATCGTGTCGAGTTTTGCCTTTCATCATTTAGATCATCAAGGTAAACAAGAAGCGCTTAATTATATGAAACAATTTTTAAAACCAAATGGACATATCGTTTTTATTGATACGTTATTTGAATCGGAAATGAATAAAAATCAAATCATTCAATTTTACACAGATAAAATGTATGTCAATTTAGTCGAGGACTTACAAACTGAATACTATCCATTTAAAGATGAACTTGAAAAGATTGTAGAATCGGCAAATGGCACTTCAGAACT
Organism: Staphylococcus coagulans; assembly: GCF_002901995.1. Classification (GTDB taxonomy): domain Bacteria; phylum Bacillota; class Bacilli; order Staphylococcales; family Staphylococcaceae; genus Staphylococcus; species Staphylococcus coagulans. The sequence continues at coordinate 21,692 of NZ_PPQN01000007.1, forward strand.
TGAACAACAAAATCGTTTTGCTTGGTTGATTCATATGAAATTTGGGCATTAATGTGAAAACAAAAGGTGGCGTGTATGCGATGACATACCATATTTATCATGTGGAAGTAAATGAAGTTTATCCCTATTATGTGCGTAAAGTGAATAAAGTAGGTAGTACGTATCAAGATGTTAATGAAATCATTTGTTGGCTCACAGGTTATTCTCAAGATATGCTTGAGTCAAATTTAAAAAATGGAACGACATTTGAGATGTTTTTTAAGCAAGCGCCGCATCTGAATCCACAGCGTAAAAAAATAAAAGGGATATTTTGTGGTGAACGAATTGAAGAAATGGAGCCATCACTCATGAAAGAAATTCGTTATTTAGACAAAATGATTGATGAGCGGTCACGTGGGCGTTCAATGAAGCAAATTTTTCGAGAAGATTAAATCTAATTGCCAAAGAATAATAAGACAAAAGGTTACGGATGATGTTCCAGAGATTCTTAAGATAGCGTCTGGCTAAGGTGTATGGATTTACATTGAAGGTCAGATGCTTTTTATTGGTGTCCGATGCTTAGAGAAAAGTTGATAAATAAAAAAGGCGCCTCTTGACTTGAGCGCAAGAGGCGTTGTTAGAGGTGATACATTCCATATAAAGTGAATGTGAGGTCTTCATTTAGCTTTGTCCAAATTGCAAATAAATTGCAATCGCTCGTTTAATTACAGCTAAATTCAATTGACCGAGACATGAAGCTTCACGAAAGCATGCTAATATTTCATCGGACGTATGAAGCTCCTTAGGAAATCTAGCATCTGCATGCATATGTCTCGCCAAATCACCTAATGGGGTATCATCACCAATGTAAATCTGCATATATTCATAAAAGCTCAAGTATTTAATCACCTCATTTACGAGCTAAAAAGTATTATAACATAAAGTACAAGTTCAAAGTTGAAAAATTTTTGTCCCGTACAAATTATATGGTTTAACGAGGCTTGCTATGAAAACAAGATGCGTGCGAGCAATTCATCGAGCTAATGATTTATGTTATATTTTATGTAACAATGATATTTTTTATAAGTGGGGGAGCATAATGATTCAAGCAGACCAAATACTAGATAAAATGAAAAACCAAAAAATTAATTATGATAAAGTTTTACGAAAAATGATCATGAACTGGGAAAGAGAAAATGAGCGTCCATCCATACTATTGCATAGTTGTTGTGCGCCATGTAGCACCTATACACTTGAGTTTTTGACAGAACATGCAGACGTTGCGATTTACTTTGCGAATCCTAATATTCATCCTAAAAATGAGTATCTTCGTCGTGCGCGTGTACAAGAAAAATTTGTCAATGACTTTAATGAACGTACGGGAAGTCATGTAAAATATATCGAAGCGCCATATGAACCACATGTATTTATGAAAATGGCTAAATCCCGTGGGTTAACTGAAGAACCTGAAGGCGGTGCACGTTGTTCAGCATGTTTTGGCATGCGCCTTGAAATGGTAGCTGAAGCCGCAGTTGAAATGGGGTACGATTACTTTGGTAGTGCAATCACATTGTCACCTAAAAAAAATGCGCAATTAATTAATGAGATTGGCTTAGATGTACAACAAATTTATGATGTGAAATATTTACCGAGCGACTTCAAAAAAAATAAAGGATACGAGCGTTCTATTACGATGTGTCAAGATTATGATATTTTTCGACAATGTTACTGTGGCTGTGTTTTTGCTGCCCAACAACAAGGTATCGACTTTAAGACAATTAATCAACAAGCAAAACGCTTTTTAGATCATTTAGACCAACAAAAGCAAACGGTTTCTGAAAGCTGATTTGGTGCTTAAATATTTTTTTGATATAATATCATAGTTAATTATTTTATTCTTAAATAGAGAGAAAGAAGGCATTTAACTATGAAATATAAGCGTTCAGTGGCATTATTTACGACGGCCTCATTATTGTTAGCAAGTTGTGGAACTTCTTCCCATTCTAACGAAAAAATATTGGATATTGAGCTCCCTTTGAAAACAACTTCAATTGCCCCTTTTGAAACAGACGTTCCTGTTCGAGTCGGTGCGGCAGAAACGCTATTTAAAGTTTCAAAAAATGGTGAGATTCAACCTTGGTTAGCACAATCGTATCATTACAATTCGTCCGACCAGTTAGAAATAAAACTTAAAGATCATATCCATTTCCAAAATGGGGTACCACTGACGGGAGAAAAAGTTAAAAAAAGTTTAGAAACGGCATTGAAGAAGAGTCCTTTTGTCAAATCTACACTACCCATCAAAAGTATTAAGGCTCAAGGCCAAAAAGTAACAATTACAACAAAATCATCTTATCCTGAACTCGCCTCTGAATTAGCAAATCCTTATGTGGCGATTTTTGACGTGGATGCTAAAACAGATTTAAATGCACATCCTATAGGAACGGGACCTTATCAAATCAAAAGTTATCAACGTTCTCAGAAAATCAGTCTAGACCGAAATTCCAAATATTGGCATGGACAACCCAAACTTGATGGCGTGAATGTCACTTATCAAGAAGATGGAAATGCGCGTGTCAGTCATCTAGAATCTGGACAAGCCGATTTAATCACAGATGTCCCTGTTAATCGTATTCAGCAATTAGCCAAGTCAGATCGAACAAAAATAGCGCGTGTATCGGGTTATCGAACACAGATGGTCGTTTATAATCAAGTAAGTAAAAAGATGACACGCCCTGTCCGCCAAGCATTAGATGCGGTCATTGATAGAAAAGGTATTGCAGAGGAAATTTCGAAAGGCTTTGCCCAGCCGGCTACGGGTCCTTTTAATGACCATCTTGATTTTATTAAGCATCAAGCAGTGAAAAAACAAAATATACAAGATGCAAGGGCGATAATGGAAAAAGAAGGTTATAGTGATACCCACCCTTTAAAAATTCAATTGATTACATATGAAGGTCGTCCAGAATTACCTAAAATGGCACAGGTCATTCAGTCGGACGCCAAAAAAGCCCATATCGATATAGATATCCGAACAGTTGATGATATTGAAGGTTATTTAGCAGATCGTTCCCAATGGGATGCAACAATGTATAGCTTTGGAACGATTCCGCGTGGGGATACGGGTTACTTCTTCAATCAAGCTTACCATCAAGATGGTTCGGTCAATAAAGGTGCCTATAAAAATTCAAAAGTGACGGCAATGATTGAACAATTAAATCATACGGTCAATCAAGCTCAACGTGAAAAACTATCTAATGACATTATTGAAACAGCGGCACGTGATATACCAGCAAGTTATATTACTTACAATGATACAGTTGATGGTCTAAACAGAAATGTGAGTCACTTTAAAGCAACACCAGAAGGTATATATTTAGTAGATGAAAAGGTTGATATGACAAATGCTCATTAAAAGATTTGTTCGGCTGATCATTAAAATGATCAGTGTACTGTGGATTTTATCAACGATTACTTTTATTTTAATGAAGTTGACGCCAGGCGATCCAGTAGTTCACATGCTTCATGTTGGAGAAGCAAATGTGTCACAGTCGACTATCAATGCCACGCGCCAAGCGTATGGTTTAAATGATCAATGGCTTATACAATATGGGCGATGGTTAGGACACGTGCTTCATTTTGATTTTGGTGAGAGCTATCAAACACATGAACCCGTGCTCAAAGCGCTTATTTTTCATGTGCAACCTACAATAATGATAGCTATATTGACGATAATGGTCGTTATGATGACAGCATTACCTCTAGGGACATGGGCAGGGTGTCACCCAAATAGTAAAATGGATCGATTGATTCGTATCACGACATCGATGACGGTTAGTCTTCCGTCATTCTTTTTAGGTATTGTTCTCATTCATATCTTTGCAGTCCGTTTAAACATTTTACCTGCATCTGGGTATACTTCGCCCATTCACTTGGTGTTACCGGTGATGGCAATGAGTATTGGAATGAGCGCCTATTATATTCGATTGATGAGATCTACAGTGATGAACTTGTATCAAAGTCGAGAAGTTGCGGCTTCACGTTTACGCGGTGTGTCTGAACGGTACATATTTTTTACAGATATATTGAAACCTGCACTCGTTCCTGTCGTGACCATATTAGGCTTATCTATAGGAAGTTTAGTAGGTGGGACGGTAGTGATAGAACGTGTATTTAGTATTCCGGGATTAGGGCAATTTTTAGTAGATAGTGTGCGTGCGAGAGACTATCCCGTCATTCAAGGTATTGTGTTAATGATGGGTGTGATTGTGGTCTTGGCGAATATGTTAAGCGACATGCTGATTTTGTTTTTAGATCCAAAGCAACGTTTACAACATCAAAAGACAGAACCTATACAAATAGAAACAGCTGAATATGAGGTGTCTTCACAATGATGAATCAACGACGTCATTTACCTTTCATTGTGTGGGTATGTATCGGTTATTTATGTTTACTCATTGTTGCACAAGGGATTGTTTCGAAACAGGCTGCCTTTGATGTGAAACTAGATGAAAGTCTTTTACCTATCAGTGCAGCACACTGGTTAGGCACAGATGATTATGGCCGGGATTTGTTAGCACGTCTTTTGATAGGGGCGCGGTACACGTTGTTAATTAGCTTGTTAACACTGTTATTAACGATACTGGTGGGTGTGCCAATAGGGATGCTCGCGGGCTATTTTAAAGGAAAATTAGATAAAATGATCATGCGTATCATTGATATTGGTTTAAGTATTCCTGAATTTGTATTAGTGATTGCAATGGCCAGTCTGTTAAAGCCAAGCATTTGGAATATTGTATTCGCCATGATTTTGTTAAGATGGATGACTTATGCGCGCTTATCACGGACCATTGTTAAAAGTGTAAGCGACAAGGATTATATTAGGATGGCAAAATTTTATAAAGTGCCTACGCCCATCATTATATGGCGACATTGTTTGCCACACGTGTTGCCTTCGATTTTAGTAGTGGCTACTGTTGATTTTGGTAAAATTATTTTATATATCTCGGCACTTTCATTTCTTGGATTAGGAGCGCAACCACCTTTACCTGAATGGGGCGCCATGCTGAATGCAGGTCGTGATTTTATGACTTCAGCTCCCCTATTATTGTTTGCACCCGCGGTGATGATTACGGTTACGATTTTAATTTTCCAGCTGACAGGTGATGCCTTACGTGACTATTTTACAAGAAAGGAGCGTCACTTTAGTGGATAAATTACTTGAAATTCGTGATTGGACGATTCATGATGCAGAAAAAACGATCGTTCAAAATATCGACTTCACGCTTTATACTTCACAAGTGAATCTATTAATTGGCGAGAGCGGTGCTGGCAAGAGCATGCTTATTAAAAGTTTGCTCGGTGTCTTGCCAGAGCGATGTCGCGTTTCCTATCAAGCGTTTTTATATCGAAACGTATCTGAACGCACACTCAAACCCTACTTAGGGCGACATATTGGCTATATTTCACAAGACTATACGCATAGTTTTAATGACCACATGCCCATCAAGAAGCAACTCATTGGCATTTATCGTCAACACTATCAAGTTTCACATGAAACGGCTGAAGCCCATGTTCAAGCAGCTTTAGGGTGGGTCGGATTAGAAGCAATAGATTTATCAAAACGATACCGATTTATGTTATCAGGAGGACAACTGGAGCGTGTCTTAATTGCGAGTGTTATGATGCTAGAGCCTTCACTTATAATAGCAGATGAACCGACAGCGGCATTAGATGTCGTTACAGGACATCAAATTATGACCTTACTTTGTGATTTAGCGCAATCACATCAAGTCACTTTATTGATTGTGACGCACAACTTAGCACACGTTGCACGTTTTAGTGATTATATTTACGTCATGAAACAGGGGCAACTCATCGACAAGGGGACATGGTCACATTTTAATTCGGCGACTGTACACCCTTATAGTGCGAAACTTTTAAGCTATCGTCATCCGTTACAGAAGGGGTGAGTTGAATGATTAAATTAGAGCATATCAACGTTAAATATCAAACACAGCAAGCGCTCAAAGATGTTACATTAAAAATTGAAGCGCATGAAAAAGTAGGGATTTTAGGTGAAAGTGGTTCGGGAAAGTCGACTTTAGCGAGTGTTATGTTAGGAGAAGTCGCACCACAAAGCGGTCAAGTCGTTTCAACTTTTCAATATATATTACCTATATATCAACACGCCGTACATGCATTTAATCCTAAATTGTCGATTGAAGCTTCTATGAATGAAGCGTTTCATTACAATCAAAAGAAACGCGAGTTTTATTGTCATTATCGTGATGAACTCATACATCAAATGCAATTATCTGAAACATTATTAAAGCGCTATCCGAGTGCGCTAAGTGGAGGACAACTCCAACGTTTTAATGTGATACGTACGTTAATGCTTCAGCCCGATTTATTGATCTGTGATGAAGTCACTGCCCATTTGGATGTCATTGCTGAAGATAAAATGGCACAACAATTAAATAAACATGCGAAGCGGACACAAAAAGCAATGGTGATTATTTCACACGACATTGCTTTTCTACAAAAAATTGTTTCACGTATTATCGTATTAAAAGTGGGAGAAATTGTAGACGCATTTCCAATAGAAAATTTATTTCATGAAGAACGTGCACCTTACACAAAATCTTTATTAGCCCTATATCAGTAATCACTGCGTATATCCTTGTTATTTTAAATAGAAAAATTTCATATCATAAAAAACCCTTGTTCACATCGTTTGTTTTGTGAACAAGGGTTTTCGTTTACTGTTTGTGTGTCTGTTGAATGGTTTCGTAAATCATATCACCAATATATTGAGCAGCACGTCCATTTTCGATCGCACAGAAGCGGTTATAAAAAGCATTGATTTGCTTATCATAAGTTTGTGCAACATGATCAATATTTTTAAGACCTTCGATTAATTCGCCAGGTTCAGTATGGATAGGACCAGGTAAGTCTTTATGATAATCAATATAAAAACCACGAAGATTTTTATCATATTTTTCAATGTCATAAGCAAAGAAAAATTGTGGTCGTTTCAAGATACCATAGTCAAACATTACGGATGAATAATCAGTAATTAAACAATCACTAATCAAGTAAAGTCTTGAAATGTCATTGTAGTTCGATACATCAATAGCAAAGTCTTCATAACCATTTAAATCCAGTGCATTAGCAATTAAATAATGCATACGTAATAAGATAACGTAATCGTCGCCGAGTTCTTTTTGTAAACGTGGTAAATCAATTTTGAGTTCAAAAGTGTACTTACCTTTTTTAATATATTCATCATCACGCCATGTTGGAGCGTACATGATAATTTTTTTACCTTCTGGTATGTTTAATTCTTCTTTAATTTCTTTTTGTAGCTCTACATCGTCAGCGCGATTCACTAAAATATCATTACGTGGGTAGCCGATTTCTAATATTTTTTCAGGTGGCATCCAAAAAGCTGTACGGAATATTTCTGAAGAATAGCGGTTAGGTGAAACTAAATAATCCCAACGTGATGCTTCCTTATAGAAATTCCGTTTATATAGCGCTGTCGTTGTACCAGGCATTCGGACTACTTTCATATCGTTCGCAAGTCGTTTAAGCGGTGTACCGTGCCAAGTTTGGATATAGACTTGGTTCGGTTTTTTATTTAAAAAGAGTGGCACCCGCGCATTAGAAACCCAGAATTTAGCATCTGAATAAGCTTGATAGTACGCTTTTGAATTTTTCTTAACTTTTTGTGCATTACCAGGGACTTGATTGACTTCTGGTTCACTGAAGACCCACTTATAATTAAGTTCTGGGTAATGGTGTCTCATATATTCATAAATATATTTAGGACTATCACTGTAGTTTTTTCCACCAAATGATTCAAAAACAACTGTTTTCTCATCTACATTTTCAACTTTATCAGTCAAAAAGTATTCAGACTGTTCTTTGTTTTTTTGTCGTAGTACAATACGCTTCATATGACGGGTAATAAAGCGCAATCGATTGATTTTAGCAGCTGCTTGTGGCTTTTTAAACGCTAATGCCAACATTTCGAAAAAAAACAGTATCTTTTTCTCAGATAAAATAGCACCATTTAAATGACGTGCCACTTGCGCCAATGTATCTTGATGCGCATTGTAACGCTCAGATGTTTCTTGTAAATTAGGTGAGAACTCATTATGGAGTTTATTGAGCATCCGTTGCTTAATAAAAGCACGTGTATCTTTATTTTTTATACGACTTAATGCATCGACAAAGCTTTTTGCGTAATCCTCAAAGAGAAAGTCAAAATCCTGCTCAGACAATGTACTAGTCTCAAATGGGTCATAGACTTCACCTTTAAAATAAAATGGGAAGTCTGTAATTCGGACGAAACGCTCGGCATATTGGATATATTCAAGAATAAAGGACCAATCCGCATAGACTTGTAGTGCATCATTAAATTGAATGTTATGTGCTTTGACAATAGTTGTTTTAAAGATGATATTACAAACTGTATTTTTTCTTAAGAAAGAATTAGGATTTTGTTTTGTATCTAAGTATTTAATTTGAACTCGATCTTGATTGACATATTGAGGCATATTTAATGCAAACTCATGTACTGGTGCAATCAAGCCATCAAAACTTTTCAAATGTTTTAAATAAAAATTGACTGCATATGTAGCAAGTTTATCATCGGCATCTACAAACATAAAATAAGGTGTTTCAACCGCGTTCATTCCCACGTTACGTGCATAAGCATGGCCGTGATTTTTTTCTAATTTAATATATTTAACTTTTTTATCATAGTCTTTTAAAGCAACATTCAATAATGATTCACTATTATCTGTCGCACCATCATTAACGAAAATTAAATCAAAATTTTGATTGCGTTGACGTTTAAGATAACTGATGCAATCAGAGATATATTCTTCTGAGTTGTAAAAAGGCACTATAATCGATAGCGCGTTCATAAGAATCATCCTTTCAGAGTTCATTTAACAGTTGGTATTATACCATTAACACTTATTCTAATAATAGCAAAAACATTAAAAGTCTAACAATCAAGAATTTATAAAGTGTAGTTTAAGAGGCCGATATGAATTAAGAAGTTTTATTAAAAGGGCAATGTATGATAATGATAAAAGAAAAGTTGAAGTAATCGTGTATATATCGTTATAATGGAAGTTCATAGTATAGTCTGTATATTGAAGTATTAAGTATATTGTAATATAATATTTATTATTTTACTTAAATAAACTGTAAACATAGTTGTTAAACAAGGGGGAAAATATGATTTATACGATTACATCAACACTTCCAGAATATCATGGGGGTCGTACGAAATCTTTGTTAAGAAGAGTACAATTTATGGAAGAACATATTAAAAAGAAGCAAGTGATTTTAACAACCAATTATAATCCTAACTATCCGCTTGTACTTGAACGATTCAGAAGAAGAGGTATCTTAAGTAGTGAGACAAAAGTGTTGAATATCTATGAATGGTTGACTGATGGATTATGTTTTTACTTTCCACAATCGAATTTTAGAAAAAAACCTAAATATTGTCAATGTGAAATAGAGATACCAGGTTTAACTTCAGAAAAAAGTAACAAAAATGATAGAGTGAGACGGTATTATGATGGGAAAAATTATGTTTTATATCGCGAATACCACGATATTGAATCTGAAATATTAAAAATGGAAGATTTTATGTTGCCGAGTCAAAAACATAAAGTTGAAAGAAGAGAATATAATGAATATGGCTATCTACATCGCATAATCAATTATGATACGAAGCTTAATATTAAGTTGAGTGATCGATTGTATAATTCAGAAGGCGAAGTTTATTGCGTGCGTCACTTTAATCAAGATAAATCGAATAAACTTTCTCATATTGCGATTTATAAAAAGGGGAAAATTTTCAAAGCTTTTTCAAATGAAAAGCAGCTTTTCACATATTTTTATGAGAATGTTATATCAGAAGGCGCAATCGTGTTTAATGATGCAAGATTGTTAGATCGTTCAATTTTAGATGTAAGAAAACCAATCAAAAAGGTTTTTATGATTCACAGTAGTCATAAAAATTTAAATGGAGATATGAAAAACAGCTATAGTTTAATACAAAAACGTTCAAATGAAATAGATAAAGTTATTGTACTTACCGACCATCAGAAAAGCGAAATGGTAATGGAGTTCAATTTAGAAGAACATCGCATTAGTGTCATACCTCATTTTGCAGAAATAAAAAATGTTAAAAACGATAAAAGAAGACCTAGCTTTTTATTTATAGGTCGTATTGATGAGAACAAACAAGTCAATCATATATTAGAAGCATTTAAAATATATAGAGATGCAGGATTTAACTATGATTTAAATATATGGTTATGGAGAAAGTAAAGATATTAAAAATATGCAAGCAGAAATAAAAAACTTAGGTTTATCGGAACATGTTAAATATCACGGTAAAACTGATGAGCCAGAAGTATTATTTGCGCAACATGCAGCTTCGATACTTACAAGTCAATATGAAGGATTTGCACTTTCTGTCATGGAGAGCCTTAACAATGGGTGTCCAGTTATTTCTTATGATATAAGGTACGGCCCTAGAGAACTCATTGAAGTTAGTAAAAACGGGTTTTTAGTAGATTCTCAAAATATTAACGATTTAGCTGAAAAAATGAAAGAAATCACGCGCTTTCCGATTGGGAATGTCCAACTAAATGATCGATTTAGTAATATTAATGCGGCCAAGAACTATAAGTTATTAATTGAAAATTTGAAAAATTAAATATTTAATTATATTAATTTAAAAAATCATAGAGCGAACAGCACCAGCAATGTATAGTTGGTGCTGTTCATTTTGGTATGGACCTCTTTCTCGTTAAGTGTTGCTCTGCTTCGATTTAATGAATTTCATCACGAATGGATAACATAGTGAAAGGAGCGTCATAAGTGTTAATACAATTGCAATCGGAGAGCCAAAGAAAATATCGCTTAAATGATTTTGACTGGTGATTAAGCTTTTGCGGAAGTTTTGTTCCATATCTGAGCCAATGATTGCAGCTAAAATTAATGGAGAAATTGGGAAATCGAGCAATTTCAACAATAAACCGACGATACCAAAAATCAAAAGAATGTAAAAATCAATGATGCTGTAACTTAAAGTATAAGTGCCTAAAAAGGCTAGGACCAAGATGATAGGATACAAAGTTTTTGATGGTGTCTTTAAAATTTTCAACAATAAACCGATAAGTGCGATATTCAAAATCACTAAAAAGATGTTACCGATAAACATACTATTAACTAATGTCCAAATCATTTCAGGCTGTTTTTCAAATAACAGAGGTCCAGGTTGCAAACCTAACATAACAACAGCACCCAGTATGACAGCTGTCGTACCTGAACCAGGCACACCCATAGTTAGTAATGGAATAAGTGAGCCAACAGAAGCAGCGTTGTTTGAAGCTTCAGGCGCAGCGACACCTTCGATGGCGCCTTTACCGAATTTTTTACTGTTTTTAGAAATTTGTTTTTCAGTGGCATAGCTTAATAGGGATGCGACAGACCCGCCTGCCCCGGGTAATACACCAATGAGAAATCCAATCGGACTTTGACGTAACATCGTCCAACGCGTGCGCTTCCAATCTTCTTTAGTCAATTTCATTGAACCGAGGTCAGCTTTAGGCGGTTCTAACGTATCTAAGTGCATGTAATTATAGAAAACTTCTGCAACTGCATAAACGCCGATTATGATAACAAGAAAATCAACGCCTTCACTTAAATGTGTGATATCAAATGTGAAGCGATACACACTTGTTTGTAAATCGACACCGATTGTACTCATCATTAAGCCGATAGACATTGCGATGAAGCCTTTTACCATTTTGCCAAGTGATAGCGTTACAATCATAGACAAGGTGAATAAAAAGAGCACAAAATACTCTCTTGGACCAAAATTGAGTGCAAAGTTAGATAAAGGCTTTGCGAGTAGTATAAAACCAATGACAGAAGTCAAACCACCGATTAAAGAAGCCACGGCTGAAATCGTTAAAGCTTTACCAGCTTGGTGATTTTGTGTCATAGGATAGCCATCGAATGTAGCAGCAATTGCTGAACCGTCGCCTGGTGTGTTGAGTAATATAGAACTTCTCGAACCACCGTACATTGCGCCATAATAGATTGAAATCATTAAAATGAGCGCGCTCACAGGATTCATCCCAAACGTGACTGGAATAAGAACGGCAACTGCAGTGGCTGGACCAAGCCCGGGTAACATACCGACAACAGTTCCTAAGAATCCGCCAACAACAATCCATAATAAGTTCATAGGTTGGAAGGCTGTTGTTAATCCTTCCCAAAAACTATTTAAATCTATTCCCATTGTAAGCCCTCCTTTATGGTAAGCTGACGTCTAATAGGTGTGAAAAGGTATACCATGCCACCCCAGAAAAGACGATTGCGACAGCTAAATTTTTTAACCAGTGCTTTAATCCGTTGATTAAGAACATAACTGCAGCTAAAAAGAGTATGGTTGAAATTAAAAAGCCTGCACGTTCGAAAATAAGTGTATAAATCAAAATAAATAAGCAAGTTAAACCGATTCTTTTTATGACTAAGGGTGTCCAAAGTTGTTTGAACGCTTCAAAAGAAACTGCTTTGTCACGATACATTTGAAAGAAATAGATGATACTTGAACTAATGAGTAAAATTGAAATCAAAACTGGAAAATATTTTGGGCTTTGTGGATCTCCAATTCTAGAAATAGGGAGATGAAGCGAAAGTATCAAATAGACAATGCCTATCATAAGACAGACGAGAGGCGGAATGAATTTTGCCATATTTTAAACCCCCTTTGTTTAAAATCCAGCATCTTGAATCAGTTGCTGATATTTTTTTTGTTGTGCATTTAAAAAGTCTTCTGTTTCATAACTGTCTTTATAAAATGCATCCCAATCTTTGTTTTGTCGTATTTTTTTCCACTGGTCAGATTGAACGACTTTTTTCATAGTTTCATTCCAATATGCACGCTCTGTTTTAGACATGTTTTTAGGTCCCATGACACCGCGCCAATGTGGAAAAACAATATTTAATCCTTGTTCTTTCCATGTTGGTACATCTTCTAATCCTTGTATTCGTTTGTCTGATGTAGTAGCAAGAACCTTGAGTTTTCCTGCTTGGTGCTGCGTTTTTACTTCAGAGACTGCTGTGGAAGCGACATCAACATGCCCCCCTAAAAGCGCTGTTTCTAAATCACCACCACTTTTATAAACAAGGAAATCTAATTTTTTTACATCGACACCGTAAGCTTTTGCTACTTGTACAAATGCGAGGTGATCGTTATTTCCTAAGCCAGGCGCTACTCCGATCGTTAACGATTTCGGATTCTTTTTTAATTTTTCCATGACTTCTTTTCCTGATTTGAGATGAGAATGATTAGAAGCGGATAGACTAATCCATTCTGTCGCCAAAATAGCAATAGGTGTAAAGTCGCGTTGACTTAAATCGCTTAACCCTAATTCATGGTTAGACAGTAATAAGCTGGAGTTGATAGCAATGGAAGAAGCAGGTCGCTCTGTTAGATATTGCCATCCTACTTCGCCACCCCCGCCTGGTTTGTTTATGACAGTGATATTTTGATCAGTTAAATTTTGATCTTGCATGATTTTCTGTATGGCACGAGCAGTTGCATCCCAACCGCCTCCTGGTGAAGCGGGCGCAATAATTTCAATTGTACGATTTGGAAATGTCTCGCTTTTCGACTGCTCATGATGATCATGGCTACATGCTGTGAGAATAAAGACGACAACAATTAAAAGTGTCACGAAATTACGCATAACATATACCCCCTTTGTTTGTGACAGCTTTAATTTTATCACAATATTCAGAAAAATATACATTAATTTTGGCTTTGTGTGACTGTCTGTAGACAAAAATGAGGGGATAGGGTATCAATCCCAAAATAAATAGCGCTAAGATGATTTTGAATAGAAAACCATCTTAGCGCGCCCTTTTTTTATGGCAAAACTTCGTATGAAAAGACTTCGATTAGCAAGGGGCTGACATCAACATGTAATATTTAGCCCCTCTATGCAGGCGCCTTCATGAAGGAAAGGTTATCAAAGATGTTACATCCCGAAGCCCTCTCGAATCTTCATCGCGTATCACAGATAATATGATTTCAATTGTTTTGAACCTAAACCCATTTTACAATTTCTGATTGGGTTTGACGTGTTTTTTCACGTTTTGGATCTTCTTCCCGATAACCAAATGCGACCATTACAGATGGCGCAAAGTTTTCATCATCAATGATGCCTTTTTCAGTTAATAATTCAGCCACCTCGTCATATTGAAAACCTTCAATTGGACATGAATCAATACCTAGGAATGCAGCAGACGTCATCATGTTGCCTAGTGCAATATACGTTTGCTTACTTGCCCAATCCCACAATGCGCGATCACTTTCATAAAGATTTAAGTTTTTATCTTGGAATGAAGTCGTTTTTTCACTCATTTGTTGAATCATCGTTTCATCCATGTGTTTGACATCACGTAATAAATGTTGAACGTACTTGTTTTCTGGACGGACATTTTTACGTGCTAAAATAACAACAAAATGACTCGCTGTATCTAATTGACCTTGTGCGCCCCAACTCATAGGTTTAAGTGCAGCACGAATGGCTGGATCTTGAATAACGACAAATTGCCAAGGTTCAAAACCAAGCGAACTTGGCGATAATCGGCCTGTTTCAAGAATGGTATTAAAATCCGCTTTTGATATTTTTTTGCTTGCATCAAAACGTTTTGTCGCAAATCTGTAATTAAATGTATCTAGCAACAATTGACGTCGATCTTCCATAGTATTGCAACTCCTTTGTGCATATTTTCATATTATTTAGTATAGCGAAGCATATAAAGACAATAAAATATTTTGTTTTAACAGTGGGATGATCAGGGAATTTCATTAAATGAAGATAATTTAAGCCAGATGTTAGAAATAATATCTAGACATATTTTTAATTCGGAAAGACGCCATGATTATTTGTCAACAGATTACCGGCTAACAGTGTACGTAAAGATGAAAAAAGCGTAGTCACTATATTGAGAATTGTTATATGAAAAAGTGTTTATATAGAAAGGATTGAGGTTTTATGTTGGAACAATGGTATCGTGAATTGCCACTTCAAGATATTCAAAATATTACCGCTGTGAGTGGTGGCGATGTCAATCAAGCTTATCGTGTAGAAACAAGTAATGAAACGTATTTTTTGTTAGTGCAGCATAATAGAGCGGCCTCATTTTATGATGCAGAAGTGGCAGGTTTAAAAGCTTTTGAGGAAGCGGGTGTGACGGCGCCTGTCGTCATTGATCAAGGTCGAATTGACCAAGATGCCTACTTGTTATTAAGTTATTTGGAAGAAGGGCAAAGTGGCAGTCAACACGCATTAGGACAACTTGTCGCCAAACTACACCATACCCACGAGCCACAAGGGAGATTTGGGTATCCTATGCCCTTTGAAGGCGGGGATGTTCAATTTAATAACGAATGGACAGAGACATGGTCAGAATTATTTATTAACCAACGAATGAATCCTTTAGCGAAAACGATTCGGAATCGTGGATTATGGACGGAAAGTGATGATGCTTTATTTGAAGAGGTCCGGAAGATTATGATTACGTCTTTAAAGCAACATAATAGTGAACCTTCACTCTTGCATGGCGACTTATGGGCTGGTAATTATATGTTTTTAACAGATGGTCGTCCGGCGTTATTCGATCCTGCACCATTATACGGCGATCGAGAGTTTGATTTAGGTGCTACAAAAGTTTTCGGAGGCTTTGATGATGCTTTTTATCATGCCTATAATGAAGCTTATCCCTTAAGTGAGGGTGCTCATTTACGTATTCAATTTTATGAACTTTACTTATTGATGGTGCATTTAGTCAAATTTGGCGTGATGTATGCGCAAAGTGTCAGACGTAAAATGAATGATATTGTCGATTCAGCAACTTAGTGCAAGAACGTTTGTCAATATAGGAGTGGGCTGCTATTATCAACCGTGCTTATTTGTGATAAAGAATGAGTAGATATTGGTAGCTTATCCACGAAGTGATTTAAATAAAAATAAAGTAGATATTTAGGTTGCACATGTACTTCTATTAAGCCATAGTAACCTGAGTTATTTATAACGGAACACAGGCTGTGACATTGATCCAAAAAAGCGCTCAAATGATTTTTAATAGAAAATCGTCTGAGCGCATTCTTTTATGATAAAACTTTGTATTGTATGACTTCCCTCAAGGGCTCGCTATCAATACTTCGTTTATGCGTGCCGTTACTCACTGTTTTAGTTAAAAATAAATCACTTTCGCGTCATTTAATTAATAGTGACAAAAAATAAATGAACGAAACATTGATTTGATCACATCATAAACGTTTAGGAGGTGAACGCTATGCATATCGAAATGAACGATATTTAATTTAAAATACATTCACTTAGATGGGTTCTATAATTTTTGACATTTTGTTTTTATAAAATACTTTCATCGTTTCATAAAAATATCTTCTTCATCTATATGATAATGGCATAATTGTCCTTAAGCAAACGTACACATGAAGGTAAGAATATTAAATATTTTATGTCCCGAACTCTGTTCTCTTTTTTAAATTCGTTCAATTAACCAAGGCCGGAAATGACGAAAAAGATAATAAATGCAACGCATGCACCTATCCATGACCATTTTTGACTGATACCAAGAGAAGAATGAAGCATAATACCAAAGAACCAAGCTGAAATGATATTAGTGATATTGATTGCGCCTAACCAATTATTTTTAGGTGCGAAGATATTTAATGAATCAATTTTAACAATGCTTGGATCAATGTGGAAAAGCCACTGTAGTAATGCAACAATACAACCTACTGAAGTTGTAATAATTGCATAGCGTAAAGATGCTGCAAAAACAACTTTAGCAGAGACTTGTGATTTAAAGATTTTAGTTATTCCCCAAGTGATTAAGAACAATAAAGCTATAAAGAAACAATAAACAATGAAACTCCCAATCGTACCGGCAACTCTCACAATTGGTAATGTGGATTCAGCTTCAATTGGTGATAAGCCGCCTTCATTGACAAGTGTCTCAGTAAAATCAATGTTTAATATGGTTAATAAGCTGATTAAACAACTGACAATAATAAAAATCAAAATTTTAACCAGAACTTTAGGTCGATGCCTCTCCTTAACGAAAGATTCAATATGTAACAGTTTTGAGTAATTCATGAATTGCCTC
Organism: Staphylococcus coagulans; assembly: GCF_002901995.1. Classification (GTDB taxonomy): domain Bacteria; phylum Bacillota; class Bacilli; order Staphylococcales; family Staphylococcaceae; genus Staphylococcus; species Staphylococcus coagulans. The sequence continues at coordinate 38,924 of NZ_PPQN01000007.1, forward strand.
CTTAAATTATATTTATATTAGATTGTATCATTAAAATTTATAATTTTATACTTTATATTGTAGGTTTCTCATATGTTATGGCATATTTTAGAATTTTTAACTTTTAATAGTATATTTTACCTTGCAATATGATAATATAATAT
>NZ_PPQN01000069.1 GCF_002901995.1 Staphylococcus coagulans
ACTACATATCAAGAAAAATTATTTATATAATGATTAATTTGCCTTAACTTATTGAGTACATCTGTACCTATAACCTTATCATAAGTACTTACATTAAGGCTTTGCCTTAATTCATTAAGATTTTGCTTCAAAAGATCTAACTATTTTTCTTAGTTCTGTTTTATTATAACCTAAGGAAGCGCTTATTAAGATAATTACTGCTAAATAGTCAACAATTCTATTAAAATGGATATCTTTCACATTCATTTTAATATTAAAATATTCTGTAAGTTGTTTTCCAACGTTATTTTCTTTGAATCTACAGTCAAATAAACCCCTATTATGTGCTATAGCATTTCTAAGACCTTTTAAGCAGGCAATTAAATCACCAATTAAACTATCATTCTTATCGAAAGAAGAATGATATAAACCTAAGTCAGTTATAATAGGAAGCTTCAGAGTTTTAACCAAATCACTCACTAAGTTATTTCTCCTATTAGAGCTGGGCCCCTTTTACTACCTACTCACTATTTATTTTTCAACAACAACTCACTACTTAATTTGCTAAAAAATAAGACTTAATTCTTTCCTTCTTTTCTTTAAATCATTTTTTAATTTTCAGCCTCTAAGTTGATAAAGTAAATATGATTATCCGTCCATCCTTCAAATTCATATATAAAATTCTTTCGAGTACATTCATATTCAAAACCAGATTTCTCTAATAGCTTGATCGAAGGGATATTGTCTATATTTACGTGAGCTTCAAGTCTATGGAATTTAAGAACACTACTCGCTATATAGAGTATTTTTTTAATTGCTTCATAGGCATAGCCATTGCGCCAAAACTGATTATGTACAAAGTAACCACATTCGCCCCATTGAAAGTTTTCACGTCTTATCGTTGCGATATCAATCATACCTAAATGTTGTTGATTATGCTTATCGAATATAGCAAAAATATACATTTGGTCATTTTCAATAAATTCTTGATGCTTTTTGACAAGTCCGTTAAACCAAGGTTTTGTACATTCTGACATGTCTATAAGCCCGTCATCATATTTATGTTTTGAAGGCTTTCTATCAGTGAAACCTTTTAACCATCTTTCATAATCACTGTTCTTCAGAGGCCGTATTTCTAATCGATTCGTTGTAAAAGATAAATTTTTGTTGTTCATATAATGAGCACCTACCACTATGTCATATTTTTATTATCATTGAATGAATCACGCGTGAGAATTAGACCGAATATGTTGAATTTATAGAATCTGCGCACAAAATAGGCAAATCATAAAAACGCTTACTTTCTTAGTTTAACAATACATTCACACAAGTAAATATAGCAAGTATATGTATCTATAAAAGAAACCCTTTATAATTAGAAAAACCATAACATGTCTAAATCTCAGTAGTTATTGTTAGATTCAGTTATCTTTATATTTTGCTAGAAAGTAAGAATAAAAACTTTTAAATAAAACCATTGATGATGTTTTAGTGACTAACAAAAAATAATATTGAGCTTGTAAATGTGACCTTGAAACATGGGAATGCGAGAGAAACAACGCTGATAAAATGACTCAAGAAAAAATGAATCTCTTAAAAAAGGAAATCAAACAGCTCGATATAGTTTCTAAAAACATGAGTGCTTTGGGGCATTCGCGTGAAAGCAACCCTAAAGATGCTTTTGACAAATCAAGAGCCGCTAAACATATGAAAAGGTCTAAGGCGGTTATTATAAGAAACGAAAGAAAAATTGAAGAAAAGCAATCCTTCATTGATAATGTTGAAAAGTAAGTGTTACCATTACGTGATTTTTCTATATTTATAGATTACGAATTATTTAGATTATTGTGTGGTAGATCAACTGATAGAAACATTATCAAATGCGCGCCCCACTATGATTTTTATCGATCATAATGAATACTTCAGAAATGCTTTAGCGACGCAGAAAGTTCATCTATCACCATTATAATTAATTATTAAAATAGTTGTGAAGGTAAAAAAGTCTACCGCTTTCATGTTAGTTCATATTTTAACAATCAAGGTCGAATAATGATTGGAGGATATGACACAATAAACCTTAAGGACATGATTTTAGATATGTCAAATAGAGAGGACACAAATTAATGGCTTTGAGGAGATATTGAATATGTCTAAAAAAACTAAACTAGCTCATAACGCCGCCTATAATAGAATGTTAATTGTAATTGGAATTTTATCCTTTATGTTCTTTTATTTTGCTATTGGTGCAGGGTATTTATCTAGCTTTACTATTGCTTCTCTCCCTATTATTGTTGGTATCGCTAATTTAAAAGAAATAAGAAATAAACACAAAAGCTAAATAGGATTGATAGCAGATATGATAAAAAAGATAAGATACATCATAAGAAAGTGAGGTTCTTTGTCAACGTCGGTTGGCGAGACGATAACGCATTAAGCAACGTTATTTTGTTGTTTAATGCGTTTTTTATATTCACTTACAAATACCTTGGAAATGATTAAGATTCGATTCCTAAAATTCCAGAAATTGCTATAACCATAAGAAACCCGTTTAATCAGTTTTATTTTATTATTAATTCCCTCAATTGGCCCATTCGTTAAATGTGGATAACGCATCGTATTTGAGATATAGGGCAAGTATTTGATGAATGTTTGAATGACGCGCTTGAGTCCTTGTGAAATATCTTTTGTCTTTGAATCCTGTAAGATGAACTGTAATTGCTGGATATCGTTTGCTTTTAAGGCACTTAAAAGACG
>NZ_PPQN01000070.1 GCF_002901995.1 Staphylococcus coagulans
ATCATGACTTGATTTTGAAGATAGATTCTTACAGTATATTCCACATTTCCAACAGTCTCTATATTTGTTCATATATGATTCGATTATTACTGTGCTTTGTTGAAATATTCTCTTATAATTATTTTTTAGACAAAATGTCACAGATTTTTAGTAACTATTATTTAAAATTTCTTTTCTTATATAATCTGTCATACTAAAGGCATAAGCCAATTCACTTTTTGCTCTTATAGTTGTATATGCATTTGTATTATTCATTCCTCCAGCATTAATTCCAACAACTTCACCATTTTTATTTAAAATTGGAGAACCTGAATTACCCATTCTAATAATCATTTTTAAATAGAATTGAGGATCATGACTATTGGTTTTTAGTATATAAAATCCTTTAGTCTCATACATACTATATCTAGGATCATTTTGATATTTTCTATCTAAAAATTCTTTAGCGGGGTATCCATATGTAATTAATTCACTTTGAAATTTCATATTTTCTATATATTCTTCACTGGCTAATCTAAGCGGTTTAACTTTGTCTGTTAATTTATCATTAGTATGAAGAATAGCAACATCTACACCTTTTATCATTTTTATATCTTTTATTGTAAATGAATAAGGTATATTTCGTGCATTTCTTGAGGGCATGAATTTTAAATTTTTAACCTTTTCTGGTATATATAAAGCTTTATTTATAGTGCCAAATCCTTCTTCTACAACATGATTATTTGTTAATATTGTATGATCATCTATAACAAAAGCGGTTCCATAAAATTTGTTTTTAGTATTAGACAATATACCAATTCCATTTATAGAACTATTTATTCTAGAAATTTTAATTAGTTTGAGTTGAGCGTTGTTAATTTTTTGAACTAATTCTTGGGCTTCAAGAATACCTGAACTTCTTTCATTTACAGTTCTTTTTAAATATGATTCTGCATTTGCGTTTTCTATGTAAAATAATGAGAAGCATAATACAAAAACAGATGCTATTTTAATTAATTTATACATTTTCTTACCTTCCATATTTAGATGTGCACAACTTATAATAGTATAATAACTTAAATTG
>NZ_PPQN01000071.1 GCF_002901995.1 Staphylococcus coagulans
CCAAGCTATCCATGAGGCTTTCATAATTCCAACCCCTTTAGTTTTCCTATATTACATATTATAAGTGCACAAATATACAATACATAATCTCACTTAAATGAGACTTTTTAGCTACAGTATAAACGAAAGTATAAGTATTTATAAATGACAACTAAAAAAGTAGGTATCGGATTTGTTAAAAGACAAACTCGATACCTACTACTATAATCACATTCTCAAAAACTCCTGATTAACAATCCTCAGGTGTGCCTGCAACTTGTGCTGTTCTGAATGAGCTTCCACAGCCACATGAAGCAATAGCATTCGGATTATCAATTTGGAAGCCACCGCCCATTAATGATTGTTTGAAGTCGATTGTTGTGCCATTCAATATTGGGGCATCCGCTTTATCCACAAGGACTTTTAGCCCAAAAAATTCTAAAACTTCATCATTTTCGCCTGGTTCTGGTTCAGCAGTCATTCCATATGTGAGGCCTGTACAACCGCCCCCTTGAACCTTAACTTTTAAATAACCTTCTGGCATATCATTTTGTTCTAACATATCTTTCACTTCATAAGCTGCTGCTTCTGTTAAATTTACTGTAGCCATAGCAAAGCCTCCCTTAAAAAATCCATGTTTCTTCTATATGTGCATATATATTCTGTAATAAATCATCAGGTGTGTCACCCTCTACCATATCTCCATTGACGAGCGCATAAAGACCAGATGAACAAATGCCACAATTTTGTAAACATCCATAATCAAGAACGTCAACATTCGGATCGTTCTCTAACGTTTGATACACTGATTCTGAGCCTCTTGCCATATTGGAAATACAGAATTCGACAATCGGATTCATTTTACACCCTCTTCTATTTTTTAGTGATGTCATTATAACAAACTTTAACCTTTTCTTCTATGGAGTCGCTCATCTTCCCTCATCCTGTTTCTATTGAATACAATCAATATATAATTGAAATTTTACAATTATTTTACTTTGAGTATGTTTGTATGGTTTTCGAAAAAAAGATATAATTAGTATTAAGAAAGTAGGATTTTATGCAACTATCCGCATTGATCATAAGGGGTAAATGTTTAATGTGTGAATAGTAAATTTCATCTCTAAAGGGGTATTCAAAAATGAAGAATTTAGTTTTGTTAGGTGGCGGTTACGGTAATATGCGTATCATGTCTAAAATTCTACCTGATGCGCTTCCAGAAGATTATCATATTACGTTAATCGACCGCATGCCTTACCACGGACTTAAAACCGAGTTCTATGCATTAGCAGCTGGATCAAAGTCTGACAAAGAGGTACGTGTTAATTTTCCACATCACGACAGAACCAATACAGTCTATGGCGAAATTACAGATATCGATTTAGATAATCAAATTATTTCAGTAGGACAAAACAAGGTAGATTATGATGAACTTGTCATTGGCTTAGGTTGTGAAGACAAATATCATAATGTGCCTGGGGCTAAAGCTTATACTTATAGTATTCAAACACTGCAAAAGGCTAGAAAAACATACCACGATATTAGTGAACTCCCTTCTAATGCTCAAGTGGGTATTGTCGGTGCGGGACTGAGTGGTATTGAATTAGCAAGTGCATTGAGAGAGAGTCGTAGCGATTTAAAAATTTATTTATACGACCGTGGCGAACGTATCCTTAATCAATTTCCGGAAAAACTAAGTAATTACGTAAAAAAATGGTTTGAAGAAAACGATGTTACAGTCGTCCCGAATTCAGATATTGTTAAAGTTGAACCGGGCATCCTTTACAATAAAGAAACCGAAAACAAACATGACTTAATTGTTTGGACAGCTGGCATACAACCTGTTGAAATCGTAAGGAATTTACCAGTTGACCTCAGCCGTAGCAATCGCGTTATGGTCAATCAGTATCATCAAATTCCTACATATTCAAACGTTTATGTTGTTGGAGATTGCGCAAATCTACCGCACGCACCGAGCGCTCAACTCGCTGAAGTACAAGCAGATCAAATTGCGATGGTCTTAAAGACGCAATGGGCTGGCAAACCGTTACCTAATAAGATGCCAGAAATTAAAATTCCAGGCTTTTTAGGTTCGCTAGGAGAGAAAAAAGGCTTTGCTTATTTGATGGATACAACGGTCACGGGTCGCCTTGCATCAATACTAAAATCCGGTGTGCTATGGCTGTATAAGCACCATAATGGTTAATCCTCAACGCTTTTTCTATTCATGTTACAAAACTAAAATGAAGCGGTACAGACGTCGAATTTTTGACGCTGTACCGCTTAAATATTTAGAAACAGGCTAACATTCATTTCTCGTTAAATCCATTGTATGTGTCACCATAAACCTACAAACTTTACTTATCACCCTACCACAACATGTCAATTTTAATTTCTAACGCTTCGTTGACGCTTTTTTCATTCTGCAGTGACATCAAAATGTTGTTCGACAAAACGTTTAATCGGTTTAAGCTGAATATATCCATCAGCTACGTATTCATCGTTCATTGTCACAAGAGGATAAAACAATTCATCTTCTTGAATTTGTTCAATGAACTGCACATCATGATCTGTTAGGTTTTCAGTTGTTTTTTCAATATCAATATAAGTATACTCAAAATCAATATTTGGATATTTCCTAGGTAATAATGTTTTCAACCAATCATACGTATTTTCAGAACTTGGTGCATTCACACAACTTGCACAAATAACATCCGCGCCATAGACAACCACACTCACTTTTCTCATGTATACCCCCTAATTGATTCAATAGATTTTTTGTTCTACTTCTATTATAATAAAAAAATAAGCTCAAATAGAACCATTTAACTTGAAAGGAGGCATTATCCATGCCAACTGAAAATGCGACAATGTACGATCAAGTTGCAGAAGTGATTGAGAAACTACGTCCATTCTTATTACGTGACGGGGGGGACTGTGAACTTGTCGACGTTGAAGATGGTATCGTAAAACTTCAATTACTCGGTGCATGTGGGACTTGCCCAAGTAGTACCATCACACTAAAAGCTGGAATCGAGCGTGCTTTAATAGAAGAAGTACCTGGTGTTGTAGAGGTTGAACAAGTATTCTAATCATAAACTCAATATAGAATTAGATTGTTAACGGGATATAAAAGGGAATAGAGGCTGGGATAGAAATCCCAAAATAAATAGCGCTAAGATGATTTTTTAATAGAAAATTATCTTAGCGCTACTTTTTTATGATAAAGCTTCGTATGATATCACTTTGTTTATGCATATCATAACGCACGATTATAGTTAAAAATAAATTACTGTCGTATCATTTAATTCATAATGACAAAAACTAAATGGACATTGAATTGACTTGTCCGCATCAAGTTTAATATTTAAAAGGTATATCGAATGGATAAGTTTTTCGTGCTCAACTTCTTTGTAGATACTTTAAAATTAATGCGTATTAGTGACAACTTGATTCCGCGCTAAAAGACCTTGAGCGACATCTTCAATATTTAAAATACAAGTTTGAATCATTTGGTCTCTTGTTAAGACTGACGCACTACCAATATGAGGTGTCACGACCACATTTGGATATTTTAATAGTGGATGATCCGTACGAATCGGTTCATCACGTACTACATCCAATCCACAACCCGCAATCTCACCATTTTCTATCGCTTCCACTAAATCTTCTTCAACGACTAAGTCCCCGCGACCGATATTTATGAAAATGGCATCATTTCGCATATTTTTAAACACTTCTTTATTAAACGTGTTTTGCGTTTCAGGCGTAGAAGGCGCTGTACAAATGACGAAATCACTTTCTTTAATTAATGTATCAAATGAGGTATAAAAAGCACCCAACTCATGTTCCGCTTTCATATTTCTTGAGCGATTATGATATAAAATATCTGCATTAAAGCCTTTAAGCCTTCTCGCAAAGGCACGCCCAATTTCGCCCATGCCAAAAATGCCCACTTTAGATTGGTAAATATCTTTTCCTGCAAGCAAGTAGGGACCCCAACTTTCCCATTGACCTTGTTGCACATATTTTTCTGCTTCGACAATTCGTCTTGAAGTAGCCATCATTAAAGCAAAACCTAATTCAGCAGTCGTTTCAGTTAAAACGCCTGGAGTATTAGCAACCTGCACATGACTTTGCTCAGCTATTTGAAGATCAATGTTGTCATAACCGACAGCCATATTCGCTACAACCTTTAATTTTGGCGCTGCTTCAAAAAGAGTCGCATCGATACGTTCACTTAATGTTACGAGTAGGGCCGTTTTATCTTTCGCCGCTTCCACAAACTGTTCACGAGGCATAGGTGTTAATTCATGATCCCACATCTCAACTTCACCTAATGCTTCTAATCTTTCTAAAAACTTTTGAGGAATACGTCTAGTGACTAAAATTTTCTCCATGAATGATCACTCGCTTTTTATAAGATTTTCACGCAATTCATTTAAATCTTTCACACTATATGTAGGCGGTGTTTCTCGATTCATTGCCTCTTCTTTTGAAGTTACACCTGTTTGGACGTGAATGGTATCCATACCTACATGAATGCCTGACATAATGTCTGTATCATAAAGATCGCCAATCATGGCCACTTCACTTTTATCTAACTGCAACATTTCAAGTGCTTTTTCCATTATAGGCGTTTCAGGTTTCCCAATGAAAATCGGTGTCTGTTTAGAGGAGACAGTCACCACACTTGTAATCGAACCATTTCCCGGCAAAAAACCTTGTTCTTTAGGGATAGACGGGTCTGGGTTAGTTGAAATGAATGTTGCACCATTTTGAACAGCTAATGTCGCTTTTGTTAATTTTTCATAATTGACCGCTTCATCTAAACCGATAACCACGTAGTCCACATGAATATCATCTTTCAAATGAAGTCCACTCTCCTCTAAAGCCGTTGCTAAGCCTGTTCCACCTAGCATATACACTGTAGCGCCTGGATGTTCTCCACTAATATAATCCGCAGTCGCCATTGCAGAGGTCACAACTTCTTGTGGTTGAGCTGAAATATCAAAACTCGCTAACTTATCGACAACATCTACAGGTGCTTTTGTAGAATTATTCGTCACATAAATATGCGGAATATCATTTTGATTCAAATAATCAATAAATTCCGCAGCACCTTCAATTTTTTGGCTGCCTTTATACATTGTTCCGTCTAAGTCGATTAAATAGCCTTTATAAGCTTTCATTCACGCTTTCTCTCCTTTACCAAATGCTGTCACTGGTACATTTTCATTTTCTAAAAACTGGACAATTTCTTTAATAAATTGTTGATAATACGGCACGGCTTTATCAAATAAAGGTACTAACTGTGTCGCATCGAGCTTGTCATAATAATGAACAAACTGACGTCTCACATCAATCGTTTCGTGTAAGATATTTTGAGTCTCTTTAGAAATCGCACCTTCAAGTTCTAAAATGTCAATCACATCTTTGTAATTTCCAGGGTCTCTTAATATAAAGCCATCGATAATCATATTGCCGATGTCAACAGATGACTCAATCAACATTTGTGCCACACGCTCAAATGCGTATGAATTGGATTTCACTTCTGGATAATCTTGGGTTAATTGGTCTAAATATTTGAGTTTAGTTTCTAATTGTGTTTTGTCAACGAAATACACTTTTATGTCACCCCTATTCTTCTCTATCATATCACAATTTTGCATGCAACTTCATTTATCGCTATACTTGGCATAGTATGATTTTAAAGGAGTATACAAGATGATAGATATGTTTTTATATGATGATGTTGAGCCTTCTCAGATTAGATTCGTTGGCTTTGTTGGCGAACATAGTCGCTATGATCTCGTGTTGATTCAAACAGATCGTCATTATGGGAAAACTTTGGTTTTAAATACACAGACAAATAAATTTGGCATTATTGGAACTGATGATTTAGAAGAGGAAGGCTACATTTCCTATATATTAGGTGTCAGTGATGAAGAAGCAGACGAAATTACTGCTTATTTAAATGAAGTGATTCAATAAAGTTCATCGTTCATTTAGATTTCCGTTGATATAAATTAAATAATGCGAATGTGATTATTTTTAACTATCACAGTGAGTCATGACACGCATAAACGAAGTATGGATGATGAGACACTTGAGGGAACAAGATGAGCCGAAGACTACAGGCTGACACGAAGTCATTCAATAGAAAGTTTTACTACAAAAAGGAAGCGCCCAGACGATTTTCTATTAAAAATCATCTGAGCGCTATTTATTTTGGGATTTCCATCCCAACCTTCCTTTTTGTATACAGGCTAAAATTTCGCCTCACCTGATAAGGGATGACTCAGGCTGTGCATAGTTTTTACCAAGACATACACAACCAAGCCCAAACATCTTCTGACCTTTGCGTGTCTATCCGCTTATCTCTCTATTTTTACACGCTAATCATAAAATGGTATTAGTCTTGAATTGTTGGCTGAATTTTAACATCTTTCAGCTTGTTCTCTTCTGAAGGTGCCCCTTCATGCCCCAATTGCGCTTCAGCTTCGCGCTTCGACAAACGACGTACAATAAAATAAGCACAACCAAAGTTACAATATTCATATAAATAATCTTGTATCGTTGAAAAACGCTTATTAAAGTCTGCCTTTTTGTATGAATCATGATAAAACCCTTTAAGTCTTAGTTGCTCATAACCGTAATCGCCTACGATAAAATCATATTTATCTAGAATCTCAGAATATCTCGAGATAAAATCATCTTCGTTAAATCCATCTTTATAAGACTCAATTAATTCAAAATAGTGATTTCCTACTTTTATCATGTTGCTATCACCTGGATTTTATATTTTAAGTTGTTGGTCACCAAGCTGTTGTTTTTGTTTCGCTGCTTCATTAACTTGTTCATCTGCATGATATGAACTACGTACTAATGGTCCTGCTTGACAATGTTTGAAACCTTTTTCCATAGCTACTTTACGCAATTTACCAAACTCTAAAGGTGTATAATATTTTTGTACTTTTAAGTGCTTACGAGAAGGTTGTAAATATTGTCCAATTGTTAAAATATCAACACCATTGGCACGTAAATCGTCCATTGTTTCGTGCAACTCTTCAATTGTTTCTCCTAATCCCACCATAATACTTGATTTTGTTGGAATATCTGGTTGTAATTCTTTAGAACGACGTAAAAATTCTAAAGTACGATCATACGTTGCACGAGCACGTACTCTTGGTGTTAAACGTCGTACTGTTTCAATATTATGATTTAAAATATCAGGTTTTGAAGCCATTAAAGTTTCTAACGCTTCATAATCACCACCCATATCAGATGGTAAAATTTCAATTGTCGTAAATGGATTTCGTTCACGCACTTTACGTACGGTTTCAGCGTATACATTAGAACCAGCGTCTTTCAAATCATCACGTGCAACAGCAGTAATAACGACATGTTTTAAATTCATTGTTTCTACTGATTGTGCAACACGTTCCGGTTCACCTAAGTCCAACTCATTCGGTAAACCTGTCTTAACAGCACAGAAACGACAAGCACGCGTACATACCGCACCTAAAATCATAAATGTCGCCGTACGACGTTCTCCCCAACATTCATGAATATTAGGACATTTAGCTTCCTCACAAACGGTATGTAAGTTTTTTTCGCGCATCATTTTTTTAAGTCCTGTATAATTTTCGTTCGTGTTTAACTTTATCTTTAACCAATCCGGTTTACGTAAAATTTCTTCATTTTTAGTAGCCATAACAGCGGATAACCTCCCGTAATTTATAGGTCTCAATACATTATAACGAACTTCACACAAAATTAAAATGTACGAGGCTTATTATTTATATTGCCAATAATTTATCTTTAAAGATGTCTCTTAAAAATTCAGGCATTAAATACGTGATTTCTGCATCTTTCAACATTGGGAAATAACGCCCAAATGTATACATATCTACCGTACCTAACGTATATATTTCATCATCATCAATCTCTACACCTTTAACAAAATAGCGCTCACTAGATGCGATAAACCCAGCATCATATAAAATATAGCCTCCAAAAATATCGCCGCGAAAACCTAATCCCTGTGCGTGTTCATACATATAGGCCTGTTCTCGCGCTTTCAACAGCACTTCTTTTAACTGCGCACCTGTGAGTTTCACTCGAACCGCGTTAATCGGATGTGGCAACATTTGATGCACATCATATTCTGTTAAATACTTATTTTCATAGCCTTTTACGACTAGCCCTGCATTAATCATTGTACAATCGGCGTCTGTAAATTCATGGACACTTTGTGCAAGTAAATAACTTGTTTGCGTAATATAATTCATAGCTCGAGGCAATGTCATTCTCTTTGTCACAATCGGTTGATCTAATAATGCGCGGCCTTCTTCTTCAAAATGCGTTTCCACTTCAGGTAACGTATCTAATGGGTGTAAAATCGCTTGTTTAGAGACAACTTTTCGATTCTCAATATCAAGCGTCACCTCTCCAAGAAAATGGCCATACTTGCCTGCTGCAGCCATTAATACCCCATTTTCAACTTGCCCATGTTCAAAATAGTGATGTGTGTGTGCACCAAAAATGACATCAATTTCTGGAATCGCTTCGCATAGTTTTTCGTCAAAAAAGATGCCGACATGGCTGAGTACAATCAAAACATCATATTGTCCTTTTTTAGTGTCTATTTCTTTTTTAATCGCATCAAATGGATCAGTGACAATCCAATCCAATGCACGATAGAACGGCGTGAAAGCGGCTGTTGCGGCCACATACATAATACGAACGCCTTCTATTTCTTCAATATAAGACGACAAAAAATGCCGTGGATAATTGCCTGATTCATCTAATACGTTCGTACAAGTCACTTTAAATGTTGCATCGTCATATAACGTGTTAAGCGCTTCATGAGAAATCGTCATGCCTTCATTATTTCCTATTGTCGCCACATCACAACCTGCTTCATTTAATAATTCAATATTACGCTTACCTAATGTGCCTTCTGTCACAGGAAGTGATAAATCGACATGGTCCCCAATATCGACGTAACGTGAAGCATGCGTTAAAGTTGGTCGCGTTGCTTGGAGGTATGCTGTAATACGTGTATAGGCATGCAAATGACTGTGAATATCATTTGTATGATAAATCGTTAAACGCATAATATCGCCTCACTTTAATTAAAGAATGAACGTATAATTAAATATACGCCTAATGCTAACATGACAAGTCGTAGAATCAATACGACTGTGTCAGACTTGACGGTTTTATTTAATTTTACACCTATCTGTGCACCAATCCAACTGGAAATGATTAGGATAATACTGTATCCCCATAAGACATGACCAAGAACGATATGACCTATTGAACCTGTTAAACTTGAGAAAAATATCATCATCATACTCGTACCCACAGCCACGTGAGGTGGAAATCTAAAGACGAGCAACATGAGCGGTGTCATCAATGCCCCCCCACCAATGCCAAATAACCCTGCTGTTAAACCAATGACGAATGAAGCGATAATAGCGATGGAAGGCACCACACCATAGCGATAATGTTCTCCATGCGCATCAGTAAAAGATTTCATATAACGTTCTTGTTGAAATGCTTTGATTGGCGGAATGCGATGGCGTATCATTAACATTATTGCTACTACAATTAAAAAGATCCCAAAATATAAATTGAATGAATGGATTGTTAAATATTGGCTTAAATACGCACCGATTAACGCACCAGGAATAATACCAATTAAAAATAAAAAGCCATTTTTGATATCAACTTGTTTTTGTTTCAAATAACCAATCGTTGAAGAAAGACCGGTCGCAATGAGAATAATTGAGGATGTCCCAATTGCAGTTTGAGGCGTAATCCCATCTAAAACATTCATGGTGACACCAAAGTAAATGAGTGTAGGGACAATAATAATACCACCACCGATTCCAACGAGTGAACCGATAATAGCGGAGAGAAAACCAACTAATATGAGAATAATCATACTCATAATTACAACCTCCCTTTAAAATAATTTAAGTTGTTGCGGGGCAAGTCCTTCGTAGTCTATCCCTAATAATTTCTGAAAGTATTTTGCATTATTTGCGGCGTGTCCACCTGAATTATTGTTAAAAACAACATAGACTTGCTCTGCTTTATGATCTAATAACTTAATTTTGTCAGCTAATTGTTGAAGTTCCGTTTCAGAATAATCGTAAAGATAGCGTACATCACGCCATTCTTGATCAGACATATCTTTTTTAGTCCACCCGTATTGATTTCGCCCATGAAATCGAACTAATGCCGTTTGATGCGTAATTCGATTCACAAAAGGAACACTGCCGTCACCCACTTGAGGCTCATCACATACTGAATGTATGAATTGATGTTCCGTTAAAAAGGCAAGCGTATGCTCTTTCATGTCGCCTTTAAACCAAGACTGATGTCGAAATTCTATACATACAGGAAACTGCTTCAACTGCTCACGTACATAACGAATGTATTGAATGTTCTTTGTAGAGCAATCAAACCACGGTGGAAATTGGACTAACACCATCGCTAGTTTTTGTGCTTCAACAAGCGGTTCAATCATTAATCGAAAATCATTGAATAACTGCGCAATCGAATCCGCAAAATCATGATAATCAGCATGAAGCGTTAATGCTTGATGAATTTTCACAACAAACTTAAACCGTTCAGGCGTCTCTCTAATCCATTTTAAAATATTATGTTCAGGTTGAATTGCATAATATGAAGCATCTAATTCAACAACTGGAAAATGACTTGCATACGTTTTTAATTTATCTGATTTTCTTTGTAAATCTTCATACAGGGTGTCGTGATCGCCCCACCCTGTTAGACCAATTTCTATCATTTTTATCACCGTATTTATTTTATCATATCAATATTGGGACTTGCCTTTTAATCACTTGAACAATATCATCTTCTGATCAAACTGAGTTATTAACGCGCCTCACAGCTATCTTTACGGTTGACTGATACTAAAGCAGGGTATAAGTGAAGAAAATAATCTCACAATAAAAGGAGCTTCAATCATGGTTGAACAAATCGAATATGGCACACATGAAGATCAGCACTACGATGTCTATGAAAACCAACAGGCTCAATTCAATGCATGGATTGTGCTTATTCACGGGGGATATTGGCGCCAAAAATATAGCAAATCAATGATGGATCCTTATATCGATTTTTTTATTGATGCAGGCTATTCAGTCGTCAATATCGAATACCGTCGTGGCTCAGAGCACCCTTGGCCTTGTCCAACTGAAGATGTTGCACAAGCTGTCTCACATTTTAAAGATTCAAACTACGCACCAACACAAGTCATTGGTATAGGCCATTCTGTGGGTGGACAACTTGCGCTCCTTCAAGCTGATTTATTCAATCAAATCGTCGCTCTTGCCCCTGTCACCGATATACTTTACACATTGCATCAACATTTAGGTCAAGATGCTGTAGCTGAATATTTTAATACTTCTGCTACACATACACTACGAGAAGCCTCACCGCTGACGCAAACGCCAATTGATGTGGAAACATTAATCATTCACGGATTTAATGATACTTCTGTGCATATAGACACGACATTATCTTATGTACAAAAAAATTATAAATACGGGCATTATATGACACTTTATGCATTGCCTTATTTAGATCATTTAGACTGTATTAATCCAACAGCGACACATCAAAATATGTTGTTAGAATGGCTCTCTCATCGTGCCTCATAGATAAAGAAACAAGCCCATTACAAGTTGAACTTGTCAATTTGTTGTTGGGCTTGATTTAATAATTGTTTAAAAAGAGTATTCACATCATCATCTTTTGCTAAACGAACACCTTGGCCACTCCAAACATGTATCCACTCTGATTGACCGCTTTTCGCCGCAGTGGCACGAATTTGTTTTGTTAAATCATTTTGTATCGGATAAGGTAATACGTCTACTCCTCTTTGTTCCAAATTCTCTATAATTTTATTTTTAATGCCCCTTGCAGCCTTACCACTTAAAACTTTTGTGACAATGGTATCTGTTTCGTCGCTCTCAAAAATCATGCGCTTTTGAATTGACTTGGCCTGGCTCTCTTTTGTTGTTAAGAAAGCTGTCCCCAATTGAACAGCATTTGCACCTAACGCGAGACTCGCTATCCAACCTCGTCCATCCATAATACCACCTGCTGCAATGACTGGAATAGAAACGTGATCAACAACTTGAGGAACTAATGCCATTGTGCCAATCATCGACTGTATCGCCTCTTTTTTAAATGTACCTCGATGACCACCTGCTTCGCTTCCTTGAGCTACTACAAAATCAAGTCCCGCTTCTTCTACAGCAATGGCCTCTTCAACTGTCGTTGCATTGCCAATTAAAAAAATATTCGCCTTTTTCAGTCGCTGTATCATCGCTTTTGATGGAATACCAAAAGTAAAGCGACATACAGGAACTTGCAAGTTTACAATGATATCAATCATTGCTTCAAATTGCGCTTCACTATGTTCGCCAACTATGGCAGGTGATAGATTTAAACTTTGTTGATAGGGCTTTAAAAAAGTATTCATGCGTTCAACAGCTTCTTCGGTGTATGAAAA
The DNA here is from genome assembly GCF_002901995.1 of Staphylococcus coagulans. Classification (GTDB taxonomy): domain Bacteria; phylum Bacillota; class Bacilli; order Staphylococcales; family Staphylococcaceae; genus Staphylococcus; species Staphylococcus coagulans. The sequence continues at coordinate 12,539 of NZ_PPQN01000071.1, forward strand.
AGTTTCAGGAACAAATAGATTAACTGCGAATGGTTTTGACGTCCGCGCTTTAACCTGTTTAATAGAAGCGGCTAAATCTTCAGGTGAGAAATAACCTGCGCCTATCGTGCCCAATCCCCCATTTCGAGATACTTCTGCGACAAGCTCTGGTGTTGTTGAACCCGCCATCCCTGCTTGTATGATTGGATATTTTAATCGAAGTCGCCGTGTCAATTCGGTTTGATACCACATCAAAATCTCCCCTTGTATTTGAGAACAATGAAGACAATCGTTAATCGGATTAGCGAACTTGATTCAATTTATTGCTTTCTTCACGATCCATTTCATCTTCAATTTCCATACCTAGCATTTCTTCAATCAAATCTTCATGCGTGACAATTGCATCTGTGCCTCCATATTCATCTAACACAATCGCCATATGTTTTCGCGTAACGGTCATTTTTCTGAGTACCCATTCTGCACGATTATGCTCATAAACAAATAGTGGCTCTGAACAGAAATCTAAAACTGACTTTTCAGGTTTTTTACTCCATGCAAGTAAATATTTTGAATGAAATACCCCTACAACATGATCGATGTCGCCTTCATAAACCGGGTAGCGCGTATATGGGTGATTAGTGACAATGTCATACACTTCATCATAATCATTTTCTACAGATAACGAAGTCACATTCACACGAGGCGTATTGTTAATATCGTTCACTTTCAAACGGTCAAAGTTCATGACGCCTTGGATACGATTACGCTCCATCTCATTAAAGGCACCCTCAGTCCCCGCAATAGAAACCATTGTACGCACTTCTTCTTTAGACATACCTTGGTTCTCTTGACCGCGAGATAATAAGCGATTAATTCCATCTGTTATCGCATTTAAAACAATGGTAATTGGCTTTAATATAATGACAAAAAAGCGAATAATAGGAAAGACAAGTCGAGCAATCGGATCTGGAAATGTGGCAGCTATTGATTTCGGGATCACTTCCGCAAAAACAATAATCACTATAGTTAAGATCGCCGAAGCAATCCCGACGTTTAACCCTAAATCAACCGCCAATATCGTCACCAACGTCGGTAATAAAATATTTGCGATATTATTACCAATCAATATGGTCGTAATAAACGCACTCGGTTTATCTAAAAGCTTTAATAAGTTTGCGGACTTTTTATTGTTATGGTCCGCTTCAGATTTGAGTTTGACCCTGTTTGCTGCAGTGAGTGCAGTTTCACTTCCTGAAAAGAAACAAGATACAAAAATTAATAAAATGATCGCAATGATCATTAATCGGTTCCCCCTCTAATTTTCAGTAAAAGCCAACAAGCCTCTAGCCCAGTCATTTAAGCATTCATCGAAAACGACGATAAACTCGGCCTACAGTGTTTTATAGTTGAACTTTCCACCTTTAAAATCATCTTAAAATCGTAAAATTTTAAATCATAAAATCATATTAACTTTATTGTCTATGATGCGCATTTAAATTGCAAGTTAACTACTGACAAAAAGATTACTAAGTTTATACCCTTAATAATTAGGCATATGCAATTGCATCTCATAACATTTTAAAGCAAGCATGTTAACGCTTCGCAGTAACATTTCAAAAAGGACAATTAAAACAACGAACATTGATTTTCATAGTATGTTTTGCAGACATTGATTAAGTTACTTCATAAATTGTTCCATATGAGCAGAACAAAACTTTATTCTTGTTAAATTGAATTTAAAATATGCGATACTGTATTAATAAGCATGTGCAATGCAATCACAACAAGAAGGTTTCGATTTGATGTTAAATATACATAAGTAAGTGTAATACCTCCTAAAATAAAAGGTAAGAATGTCCAAATAGATTGAAAATGTAAAAAATGTGCAATACCAAATAATAAGATAGACACACAAGACATTGTTAAGTAGCCCCATTTCTTCCCTAATTCGCCGATAAGTAAATGACGAAAGAGTATTTCTTCGACAATTGGCGTCAGTCCACCTATAGTTAATAAGCTCAGTATAAAAATATAATTTTGGGTATCCAATATTGCAAGTGGGGCTACTTTTTGATAAATCAAAATAAAAGCACTCCAAATGATGTAAACAAAAATGATTTTCTTAATATAAAAATGTAATTCCATCCAGCTTTGTTGAAAATGTTTGAAAATTGAATCTCTTTTTAAAAAAATGAAGAGTAGAATAATAATCAGTTGTGCTGTAAACATAATAATATTGAATAATAGTGCCTGCATTTCAGGGGTTAAATGATAATTCATCACCGTAGATAACATATTTGGCAAGTATTGCTCAGCTAATATAGGAGAAAAATATTGAAGCAAAACAAAAAGTGGAAATAATATAAAATCTTGATATCTTATTTTCTGGCGCCTTATTGTAAGATTTGACATAAGTACCTCCTATTATACAGATTTTTACAAGCATAGCATTTAGCCCAATATTATACAATATATAAATGATAGCTATTAAAAAAGGATAGTCTCTAACGTG
>NZ_PPQN01000072.1 GCF_002901995.1 Staphylococcus coagulans
GCGCAGTAGCTGACTGGATTGAACATCGCTTTTTAAGCATGTTCAACCCTAGTCATCCTTGCCGGGGCAGGACGACGAAATCAAATAGATTTCTGTCCAGCATGATAAGAGTGCGAAAGAAATAAAAAGCGCAGTAGCTGACTGGATTGAACATCGCATTTCAAGCATGTTTAACCCTAGTTATCCTTGCCGGGGCAGGACGACGAAATCAAATAGATTTCTGTCCTGCATGATAAGAGTGCGAAAGAAATAAAAAGCGCAGTAGCTGACTGGATTGAACAT
>NZ_PPQN01000073.1 GCF_002901995.1 Staphylococcus coagulans
TAGGCACGCCGCCAGCGTTCATCCTGAGCCAGGATCAAACTCTCCATAAAAGAAGTAAGCTTGATATAGCTCGTTGATTGTTTAAGTCAATCACTCTTTAAAGTACGTTGAAGTACTCAAATTATCGGAATTAACGTTGACATATTGTCATTCAGTTTTCAATGTTCATTCAAAAATAATGGTGGAGACTAGCGGGATCGAACCGCTGACCTCCTGCGTGCAAAGCAGGCGCTCTCCCAGCTGAGCTAAGCCCCCAAGATTTTTAAGAAGTCGGGAAGACAGGATTTGAACCTGCGACCCCTTGGTCCCAAACCAAGTGCTCTACCAAGCTGAGCTACTTCCCGTATATTTAAAATGGCGCGCCCGATAGGAGTCGAACCCATAGCCTTTTGATCCGTAGTCAAACGCTCTATCCAGTTGAGCTACGGGCGCTAAATGATAATGGTGCCGAGGACCGGAATCGAACCGGTACGGTGATCTCTCACCGCAGGATTTTAAGTCCTGTGCGTCTGCCAGTTCCGCCACCCCGGCAAAATAATGGAGCAGAAGACGGGATTCGAACCCGCGACCCCGACCTTGGCAAGGTCGTATTCTACCGCTGAACTACTTCTGCTCGATAGTATTTGAATGATGAGCCATAGAGGATTCGAACCTCTGACCCTCTGATTAAAAGTCAGATGCTCTACCAACTGAGCTAATGGCTCATGAAATGGTGCCGGCCAGAGGACTTGAACCCCCAACCTACTGATTACAAGTCAGTTGCTCTACCAGTTGAGCTAGGCCGGCGAATGGTGGAGAATGACGGGTTCGAACCGCCGACCCTCTGCTTGTAAGGCAGATGCTCTCCCAGCTGAGCTAATTCTCCGTTATCATTGCCTGGCAACGTCCTACTCTCGCGGAACGTCAGTCCGACTACCATCGGCGCTAAAGAGCTTAACTTCTGTGTTCGGCATGGGAACAGGTGTGACCTCTTTG
>NZ_PPQN01000075.1 GCF_002901995.1 Staphylococcus coagulans
GAGTAGCAAGCGAGTCAACATCGACAAGTGAGTCCGACTCGGCATCAGTAGCTAAGAGCGAATCAGCATCAACAAGTGAATCGGTTTCAAATTCAAATAGAGTAGCGAGTGAGTCGACATCGACAAGTGAATCGGAATCAAATTCGAACAGAGTAGCGAGTGAGTCAACTTCTACTAGCACATCAACATCAGCAAGCGAATCTGTTTCAAATTCAAATCGAGTAGCAAGTGAATCGACATCGACAAGTGCATCAACGTCAGTAAGTGATTCAGTATCAACATCAAATCGAGTAGCAAGTGAATCGACGTCAACAAGTGAGTCAGCTTCCGAGTCAGCAGTTAAGAGCGCGTCAACATCAACAAGTGAATCGAATTCCGCGTCGTTAGCTAAGAGCGAATCGGTATCGACAAGCGAGTCGGTGTCAAATTCAAATCGAGTAGCGAGCGAGTCAACATCGACAAGTGCATCAACGTCCGTAAGTGAATCAGACTCCGCATCAACAGCTAAGAGTGCATCTGTTTCGACAAGGGATTCTGTGTCAACATCAAATCGATTAGTTAGCGAGTCGACATCAGTGAGTGATTCAAATTCCGCATCAGTGGCTAATAGTGATTCCGTATCAACATCAAACCGATTAGCAAGCGAGTCGACGTCAACAAGTGCTTCCGCATCGGTAAGTGAATCGAATTCTACATCAGTAGCTAAGAGCGATTCAGTTTCAACAAGTGAGTCTGTTTCAAATTCAAATCGAGTAGCGAGCGAGTCAACTTCAACAAGTGCATCAACGTCGGTAAGCGAATCAAACTCCGCATCAGTAGCTAAGAGTGCATCAGCATCAACAAGTGATTCAGTATCAACATCAAACCGATTAGCAAGTGAGTCGACATCGACAAGCACATCAAAAGCGGAGAGTGAATCAGCTTCTGCATCAGTAGCTAAGAGTGCATCAGCATCAACAAGTGAATCTGTGTCAAATTCAAATAGAGTAGCGAGTGAGTCGACATCGACAAGCACATCAAAAGCGGAGAGTGAATCGAATTCCGCGTCAGTAGTTAAGAGTGCGTCAACATCAACAAGTGAATCGGAATCAAATTCGAATAGAGTAGCGAGTGAGTCAACTTCTACTAGCACATCAACATCAGCAAGCGAATCAGTTTCAACATCAAACCGAGTAGCAAGCGAATCAGCGTCAATAAGTACTTCAGTTTCCGAAAGTGAATCAGCTTCCGAGTCAGTAGTTAAGAGTGCGTCGACATCGACAAGTGAATCGGAATCAAATTCGAATAGAGTAGCGAGTGAATCGACATCGACAAGTGCATCAACATCAGTGAGTGAATCGGATTCTACATCAGTAGCTAAGAGCGATTCAGTTTCGATAAGTGAATCTGTTTCAAATTCAAATCGAGTAGCGAGCGAGTCAGCATCAACAAGTGACTCCGTATCAACATCAAATCGATTAGTTAGCGAGTCGACATCAGTGAGTGA
>NZ_PPQN01000076.1 GCF_002901995.1 Staphylococcus coagulans
TCACTCACTGATGTCGACTCGCTAACTAATCGATTTGATGTTGATACGGAGTCACTTGTTGATGCTGACTCGCTCGCTACTCGATTTGAATTTGAAACCGATTCGCTTGCTGATGTTGATGTGCTCTTAGCTGCTGATACGGAAGCTGATTCACTCACCGATGTTGACGCACTTGTTGACGTCGACTCACTTGCTAATCGGTTTGATGTTGATACTGAATCACTTGTTGATGCTGATGCACTCTTAGCTACTGATGCAGAAGCTGATTCACTCACCGACGTTGAAGCGCTTGTTGACGTCGACTCGCTTGCTAATCGATTTGAATTTGAAACCGATTCACTTGTTGATACGGAATCACTATTAGCCACTGATGCGGAATTTGAATCACTCACTGATGTCGACTCGCTAACTAATCGATTTGATGTTGATACGGAGTCACTTGTTGATGCTGACTCGCTCGCTACTCGATTTGAATTTGAAAC
>NZ_PPQN01000077.1 GCF_002901995.1 Staphylococcus coagulans
GGATTTGTTTTAAACCTGACAATATTAGTTGTATTATTTTATATATTTACACTACCTTTACAATTAGCAGCTCTATTTATTAATTATGTATTTAAGTATTTTTATGAGCATGGAAGTTACTACAAAGATATATACAAAGACTTTGATATACATTAATATATTTTAAACAACTTCAAACAAGTTTTGTGTATGGATAATTCTAATTTTAAGAAATAAAAATTAACAATAAGTTCAAATTCTCAATCATGAATATGATATTAGTTTTTTAGGCCCTCTGTTAAATTGGACTGATGAGCAGTATAGAGATTAAGTAACATCACATTGATCAATCTCTTTTTTGGGATGAGTCACATTGAAGTTGAGATGAAATTCGAATGATTTCTATATTTTTTAAAGCTACCTCAAAAGCCGCCTTATCATTTTCTTTCAATGCGTACCTCAATTCGTTTACAAGGGTGTAAGTATTTAAAAGCATTTCATCAAAACTCAGTAAATGTTCAACAATTCCCTTTGGTGTTTTCCATTGTTTATATAATGGGAATTTACGATAAGTAAAGCTTTCAAGTTGTTCTTGCAGCTTTAAAATCATTTTCCAGTAACGTTTAAACTTATTGTATAGAGGTCTTTCTTTTGTCCTGAAACGGTTCATCACTGTAACACGCGTCATATTTAGCTCTCGATTTAAAGCTTGAACAATATGGAAACGATCGATGATGATTTTGGCATTCAGAAATACTTACCTAATCAAAGTCATGTAGGGATCATACATATCAATAGATACAGTTTTTACACGTTTTCTTTCAGAAAGACGAAAACGATAAAAATAGTTTTTTCAAAGCAAATAAACAACGATCTGGAACAATATCAGTAATACGATGAGTGATTGCATATGCATAAATAAAACTCATTACATTCAAATCTACTTTTTAATACGCAATAGATTAGAAAAATGCCTCATTATCGCACTTTGTATTTATAAAAAGTACGAAGAATGTATTTTGAAAATAAGTATAAAATATGTAATAATTAGGCGAATGTACGTTCGCATAACAAACTGTATGAAGGGGGTTTTCAAAAATGTATGATTGTTCAAAGGAGTTCAACACTTTTTATCGCAAAAAGGTTGTACTTCCAGCTAAGGAACAGAATGAACTAAGACAAAGGCGTAAACAGAATATTAGAAGGATGAAAGATGGGTTAAAAGAATATAATGAAGAGAAAAAAACGTATTATAAAATTGCTGAGGAGCGTATACAAGGTAGCATGGCTATGCATACCATTACACAGAATGACGAGAAGGATTACGATATTGATGTAGGCATAGTATTTGAATCAGATTGTCTTAATAATTTGGGTGCTCAAGCTACTCGCAATATGGTAGCAAACGCTCTTGAAAGAAAAACTAGACAATTTGCACAACCCCCTGAAGTAAAGACTAGTTGTGTACGTTTAAAGTATAGTTCTCTTGGTTATCATATGGACTTTGCTGTATTCCAACGGAGTAAAGAATTTGAATGGGATAATAATTACATATATAAGCATGCAGGAGCAGAATGGTCAGAAAGACACATCAAAGCTCTAGAAGAGTGGTTCATTGATCGAGTAAAGTATTTTGGCGATGATATACGTAAAGTAGTCAGATTGTCCAAGATGTTCTGTAGATCAAGAGATAATTGGAAAAACATGCCAAGTGGTCTTGTTCAGACTATATTATGTGACGAAAAGCTGAGAAACTGCTATTCACGCTTAGATGAGAAATTTTATTACACTATGCAAGCGATTGTGCAACGTCTGGAGACACATCTCGACGTTAATGCACCTGTCGATAATGGGAGAGAGCTGATCATCAGAGATATAGATTATAAGCGAATGGAGAATTGGAAAAATCGACTGAGATCGAGTCTGAATAAGTTGGACATACTTTTTGATAAAGAATGCTCGCGAGAAGATGCTCTGCAAGCTTGGTCATTGTTTTTCAATCATTCTTATTGGAATGACTTAACTGAGTCAACTCAAAAGAGAAATATTAGTGATAGCTACTCCCTAAGTTTCAATGATACTGAGCAATTTATTGATGAACTATATCCGATTTATGAACAATATAATGTTTCAATTGAATGTGATGTTTCAGGTAATGGTTTCTCTGTTATGTCGATTGAGAAGTTTTTTGATAAGCTCTCCCCACAACTCAAAAAATTTATTCCATATAATTTCTCTATTATGTGTAGGCTTGGAGATACAGACTGCCCGTCTTATGACAAGATTCTTTGGAAGGTTAGAAATATCGGTATTGAAGCTGAGAAACGAGATTGTATAAGAGGACAGATAGTAGACAATAGAGGTGCTGAAATTAAGGAGAATTCAAACTTCGCAGGATTACATTTTATCGAATGTTATTTAATTAAGAATGACATATGCGTAGGTATAGGCCATGTAGATATACCTATAGGAGACTTTTGAAATGAAAGAATATAATTATTGTAAAAAATTATTAAAAGCGTTTGGTATATTAGCTATATTTTTGATACTCATATTGCTTAGCTATTATTTCAATATTAATGATAAACCAACTGGTTCGGATATTGTTCTTTTGTTTGCCGGTGCTATTATACCTGAGATCGGAAGAAGTATTATCGAATTATTTGATAATAGTAACTGGAAGACATCTCAAAGAAAGTTGATAAGAGCAAAAATGTTACAAGATGATACCTTAATCAGAATTTCGTTTGCATATCTTTATCGAATTAAAGTAGATGATAGATATTTTTTAGTATTGAATAGTAGGTCAGAGAAATATCAACCTGTTGGAGGCGCATACAAGTTTTGTGAAGAAGAGGGAGAATATCTGTCAAGATATATCCCTGCTGAAAATGATAATCGTATACCAGTAGATGAAGTAACTAAAAGAGACTATAGGTTGCTAGTTAAGAATAAAGATTTAAGGAGATTTGTAAAACGCTTCAATAAAACATCGTACAGAGAAAATATAAATAATCTTAGTCGTGAGTTTGAAGAAGAAATATTTAAAACCGGTATTCTGAATAAAGAGATTTTTGGTAATTTGTCTTACAAATATATTGGTAGACATATGACAGAAGTAGAATATGGACGAGTATTTAATCATTTCGAACTTCTCTTAGCAGATATTCTTGAAGTCAAACTTACAGAAAAGCAAGAAGAATTATTCAGGGAGCTTATGCCTTTAAGTTCTGATAAATATTATTTTGCATCAGCTGATACAATTAAAGCTCATGGGGTTAAATATGGGACTCAATTACTAAAAGACAATATTGCTAATCATACACCAAAAATTTTGACCGAAAATACAGACAATTTGACTAATAGAAATAAAAACAAGGACATTATCACTGTCCGATTATAAATTATTTTGTAAATATGGCATGTTCAAATTTAGCTTTCGTGAAGAAAAGAAAATATACTATCATGGAATTCGCAGCAGAGTATAAGATGATAATGAGTGCATTATATTAACCTAAGATAAGAATAAATTAGTAATCCAAAAACTCCGTGGTATTCATATAAAAGGAGAAAATTCCGGAATTTTTCCTTATAATATTTAAAGAACATTACATAGAAAGTATTTAAAAATTAATTATGATTATCAAATAAAATGTAAAAAGGGGCTTATTATTAATGGAGATATCTTATTTATTAGATGTTTTGTTTAAGGGTAGTGTAACT
>NZ_PPQN01000008.1 GCF_002901995.1 Staphylococcus coagulans
AAAGCTGAAGATAAAGGCATGCACAAAGATGACAGCAAAGCTGGAGACAAAAAAGCTGAAGATAAAGGCATGCACAAAGATGACAACAAAGCTGGAGACAAAAAAGCTGAAGATAAAGGCATGCACAAAGACAGCAAAGACATGAAAAAAGATAAAGACATGGGCATGGCTAAAGACCAGTCTGGTAACAATGGCATGAATCACACTGGCAACAAAATGATGCCTAATAGCGAAACGCATGTTGTTCAACCTGGTGATACTTTAGATAAAATCGCAAAAGCAAACCACACTACTGCCGATAAAATTGCGAAAGATAATGGCTTAGCTGATAAAAACATGATTATGCCTGGTCAAAAACTTGACATGGATAAATCAACAATGATGAATGAAAACAAAGCTGCAAAAGCGAATAATGAAATGAAAGCTTTACCTGAAACAGGTAGCGAAAGCGATGACGCATTATTCGGTACAACACTTGCAGGTGGATTGAGCTTAGCATTAGGTGGTTTCTTATTAAGCCGCAGCAGAAAATCAAACTAAGTTTTAAAATTTCCAACACATTACACAAAATATAAAACCAACTTAGAATATAAATAAACGGGATTAAAAAACTGTGCATGTCGTCAAAGTGGCGACTTCACAGTTTTTTTGATTTTCATCGATAAAATTGCGCTTCTACTTCTGATTGATTACAACGGGGTACGCATGACATGCCCGCTGTTTATTGAGACCGTTTGATGCTAAAAAATTGTAAATACGTGGCTGCTCTCCAAATATACTCAATCGGTCCATATATAAAAAATCTTAACCAAATCATAGAAAAAATCATTTGCACAATCAAAATCACAAGACATGCAATGCCTGTTTGTGCAAACGTTAATGTCAAAAATTGACCCGCTACAATAATAAGTAACGTATTCATCAAATAATTGGTTAACGCCATTTGTCCATAATACTTCAATGGTACCAAGATTTTTTTAACCGTATCGTATTGTAATAAATAAGTTAACAATAATACATAAAACAGTGAAATAAATGGTGCTGTAAAAACGATAAGATCAGAAAATGTATTGTATTTTTCAACATACGCATTGAGGCTAATCTGTGATTTCGCCAATTCATACGTTGGAAGTACACTATGTTGATGCAGTACGACCATCGAAATAATAAAGCCACCAAATGATAGCAGCAATGCTACTATTAAAGATTTTGGACGATTGTAAATATTTTTGTGTAAGTCAAATTGGCCAATCGTGTATCCTAGAATAAACAAACCGGGTACGAAAGCGATTTTGTTCCCACCAAATAAAGCGACGAAGAGTAAAGCTAACCCAATAACAAGATTGAGTTTTTTATTTACAAAAGTAAAAAGTAATAGCGGTAGGCCAATGATAGCATAAAAAAGCAATGCTTCACCTGGTTGGAAGATTTGATGTATAATACCTAGCAATAGTAAAAAGAGGATTCTCCTCAAGTATAGAAAATATGGATTAACGTCTTTGCATTTGGCGCTATTAAAGAAGATATAAAAGCCTATCCCGAATAGTAATGAGAAGATTGAAAAGAACTTCGCTTCAACGAGGATGTTTAAATATTTCATATAGTCAATATCAATTTGCCCATGAAAACCTTGAATCTTTAAAATAGGAATGATGTTCGCAAATATAATGCCTAATAAAGCAAATCCTCTCATATAATCCAATAACTCTATTCTCTTTTTTGTCGGTTCCATAAAAAACTCCTTTATTTAGTATATTGCTATCATATACACTCATATACCATCTATCATGCGGCTCAAGGCGTATTGTCACACGGGCAGAAGTCCATAATGCTTTTTATACATAACCACACAGCCCACATAAATTGAAAAAAGTATCATTGAAATCCATACACAGTCCCATTTCATTCTTTATTGACAACATATTTTCTAAAATCTATCTTTAAAATGCGCCCCCTATCAATGGTATCAAATTGAGCTGTAAATCGATTTAAATAATATTTATTGAGAATATTTTCACATGATAATATACTAAAAGTAGACATATCAACAGGAGGTCCTTAAGTTGACTCAAAGACAAATCGGTCTGTTATTTTATACTGGCATTATCGGAGGGCTGCTTTCCGGTATTGTCAAATTAGGTTGGGAAGTCATGTTCCCGCCCCGTACACCAGAACGCAATGCGACGAATCCACCGCAACAATTGTTACAACAACTCGGATTCAGTCATGATTTTACCCATCAAACCTACACATTCTCAGGCATGTCATTGCCTTGGGTGAGCTTTATCGTTCACTTTAGTTTTTCTATTGTCATTGCCATTATTTACTGTTTCTTAGTGAAGAAATATGCCTATATGGCAATGGGCCAAGGCGCTGTATTTGGGATTGTGATTTGGGTGTTATTCCACTTGATGATTATGCCGATTATGCATACCGTTCCTGCGCCTTGGGATCAACCCTTCCAAGAACATCTTTCTGAATTATTCGGTCATATCGTTTGGATGATGACCATCGATCTCGTTCGACAACTTTTTGTCCATCGCTATCAATTAGATTAAAAACAAAACCGCTCATTTGTGATACACATGCATCACACGAGCGGTTTACTATTTTTAAAAATCACTGTCATTCATTTTTTTGTTTTAGAATCTTTACGAAATTGATAAAATGCAAAACCCATAAAAGCAATATTTAAAACGATGAACAAAGATAATGAAATAGTAAGATATTGTGTTCTTGAGCTATTTTGTGTTGTTAAAAGCGCAACGATATTCGGTAAGCAAACTAGAAATAAAATGACTGCATAGATTTTTTGTTTCAAAACGACACAGATGAGCATAACTAATAGGAGCAATATCACACCCGTTATATTACTTTGTTGTTGAGTCAATGTAACAATCTCATACAGTGGAAAGGTGTGTGCCAAAAACGCGCCAAATAAAATCAATCCAAATATCAATATACCGCCTATCGCTGCAAAAATATATGTTTTTTTACTATCACCAAAGGTTAAAATCAACTTTCGTATCATATATAAGCCAAGTATCACAGTGATTAAAAAAGTAAAAATCACATTTAAAATATCACTTGCTGTTAAAGTATAAGATTGTTCAAATAAATCGGGTATCGTAAATAAAGCAAGCAAAAATAGGACAAAGTATGCAACGTATTTTGTCAAATGATTGATAAAGGGCAAATGCTTTGAAAACTTGTCAGCATAGGCTTTAATCGGCATATCAATAATTGCATGGACATCTTCACCTTGTTGCTCAGCAGTTGCTAAATGATCTCTTAATTCTTCTTCTATTTCTTCAATTTCTTCTTCCTTTTTACCCCTAAACAAAAGTTCAACTCTTAGCTTAACTAAAAAATCTTCCGACTGTTTGCTTAACATTTCTTACACCCTCCCAAAAAGATGATTCATACCTGTATTCAAATCACGCCATTTTGCTTTGAATTGTTCAAGCTCTTGTTTTCCACTTTCCGAAATCGTATAATACTTCCGCTTCGGTCCACCATTATCCGATTTTCGTGTCGTCGTATGGACATATCCCTTTTTGCTAAGTCGTAATAAGACTGGGTATATACTGCCATCACTAATTTCAGGAAACTGGTTTGCCTTCAACTTTTCTAAAATCTCATAACCATAAGTTTCACCTTGCGCAATTAAACCGAGTATCGCGCCATCTAAAAGCCCCTTCATCATTTGATTCGATACTGACATCGCAATCCTCTTTTCTATCAACTAACTTATAATATAAGATAGTTGAAAATTTAAAGTCCGTCAACCCTTTACAATAAATATGGAGTTAATGGACCTTGCTACATCACGATTCAAGCTATAAATATAATTGTCAACTCATATAATGCTATCTATTCAAACAGCTGGCAAAATATTATTTCTATCCTTTTAAACAATCACGTATTATTCATCATTAACAAAACCAGAAATTAGCGCTACTTCACTTCTAACTGACAGAATTCAATGACTTCCGCCCCCATTGCTATTAATAAAGACTATTTATACAGTTGAACTTTATAAAGTTTTACTATATACTTTGACTATACAGTTCAACGATATAGTTAAAAGGAGTGACAACATGAAACGCTATCCGCTAGTGCCTCTATCTGAGACGATGCATTATATTCTTTTAGCCGTCAGAACACCCATTCATGGCTATAAAATCATGCAAATCGTCAAAGAAAAAAGTGAGGGAGAAGTCAATATCGCAGCAGGGACATTGTATGGCGCACTTGAAAACTTAAAAAAGCACCAATACATTGAATTAATCAGCCCACCGATAGAGCGAAAAAAAGTTTATCAAATTACTGAATTAGGCGAACACATTTTAGCAATAGAAAACAAAAGATTATTAAGAATGGCCGAAATCTATCAAGAAGGAAGTGACAAGAATGAGGAAGTTTAAAATCTTTATGAATCCTATTAAAGAAGAAGCATGGATTAATGCACAACTAGAGAAGGGTTATCAATTAATATCGCATAGCTCATGGGGCGTCTATACTTTTAGAAAGACAGAGAAAAAATATGTGACTAGAATTGATTATCGTTCACTCAACAAAAAGCAGTATGATGAATACATTGCGCTACACGAAGACTGTGGTTGGCAACATGTTTATGGCCATAAATATGGCACTGACAATCAATACTGGCAAAAAGAAAAAGAAGGTCAGGATGTTTTATTTTCTGACATCACATCACAAATCCATTATTTCAAACGACTACAGACCTTTTATTTGTCTATATTGCTTCCTTTTTTCTTTATCATATTTTTCTACTTAAAAAGTGGCATATTCCATTTATTTTTAACACCTGGTTTGTTTGACATGCCTTTTGACTTGATGTGGAAAGCAATATTATTTGAACTGCCATTTGCGCTACTTAGACTCCTTCCACTTTTAGTCTTAATCTATATTGGGCGCCTCATCATTAAAAACAGCATCAAAATCAAAGCAATGGAAAAGAACACATAATAAAAAGGGTGTCATCAATGGCACCCTTTTTTATTCCTGTTCATTATTTCCAAAATAAAGCTTTTACATTAAACCCTACAATAAGAGGCTGTTCATTCTCAGTTTAATTAAAACAAATTAACATAATAGGACTTTATCAGAATCAAACGAACATCTTCTGTAACAAGCCTTGCTTACGTTTCTTTAATAGCTCAATTTTAGTGTATTGTCTTTCAATCAATTCATCTATCTTTTTAAAGAAATTACCAATTTTACTTTTTTCCTCATTACACGGTAATGTAATATTGCCGTTTTCTAAATCATTTCTAGATAAATTACCTATTGATCCATTTCCTCCTTGTACTCTAGATATAATTCTTCTATACTCTGTTGTGCTCATCCATATTTGCATAAATTTTGAATAGTTACTTCTCAATATATACATAAATCCGCCTGCAACACTTTTGTCCTTTAGTTTTTCAATTATCGCATGTTTCCCAACTAATTTTGGACTACCATTTGCTGCAGTTATTAATATATCATCTTCATCAACTAAAGGAATTTTTACAACCCTTTCATCTACAAATATATCGTCTTCATAAAAATGAATCTTATCTTTTATTATATTAGAGGACCTTAAAACTCTAACACCTTCTGTGCGTATATCTTCGGGTTTATACGTTAAACCACGAAATGTTTCAGCTATGTCTTTTACTTTTAAAGTTTCCCACTCTGGATAATTATTTCCATTCTCATCTTTAAATCTTAATTCTTGTGAAAAAATTTGTTGCATATAGCCCTTTTTCTGTTCTTCTAACAAAGCTAATTTTTTCTCCTCTAACTCAATTTGACGATCGAGTTTGCTAAAGAAATCTCCTATTTTCTGTTGCTCTAAGTTTGTTGGTACTTTGATAGGCATTTTAAAAAATATAGAATCTTTAATAGAAAACCTATCTGAACGTGCTCCTGAATCTCCATTAAATTTCATAAAATTATGCCATTTTGTACTACTAAAAAAATACTCACAAAATGTATAATCAACTTTCCTCATCTTGAAAATCGTATATAAGGGGGACATTATTCCCGTTCTTTTGAGCTTATTTCTGTTAATAGGTCCTACCGGTGCATAATTTGAGATACGTGGGTTATAAACAAAATCGTTATTTTCAACTACATAATAATTTGATAGATTTTTAGAATTAGATATATCTTTCTCAAAGTATTCTTTTTGAGAGACAATTCCTTGTTCTGCAGAATTTGTAAAAGTTTCATCAAACTTTTCAAATTTGTTTTTTGTTTTAACCTTTTCCCCTATATCTCCTAATTCCTTCTCGTCCCACTCTCCCTCAAACTCAGGAAATCTTAATTCAGGTATATTTTTTGTTTCATTAGTCATGCAACTCAACCCCCAATTGTTTGAGGTAACCTGCAATTTCTTTTTCTAATGATGCAATTTCTTCATCCACTGCTTTGATTTCTTGCTGAACTGCCTCTAAGTCAACAGGCTCTTCCTCTTCAAAAGTATCCACGTATCTTGGAATATTTAGGTTATAGTCATTCTCTTTAATTTCATCTAAAATAGCAACGTGACTGTATTTCTCGATGTCTTCACGCTTTAAGTACGTTTCGACAATTTTATTCACATCTTCATCGGAAAGATGGTTTTGATTTTTCCCTTTTTCGAATGATTGTGATGCATCAATAAATAAGACATTTTCATCTTTTTCACGACATTTTTTAAAAACTAATATCGCTGTAGGGATACTCGTACCGAAAAAGAGGTTTGCTGGTAACCCAATGATAGCGTCTAAATAGTTTTTTTCTTCAATGAGATACTTTCTAATTACACCTTCTGCAGCGCCACGGAAAAGCACACCGTGTGGTAAGACAACCGCCATTGTACCATTGTCATCTAAGTGATAAATCATATGTTGAATGAAGGCAAAGTCCGCTTTTGACTTTGGTGCTAATTTACCATAGTTACTAAAACGCTCATCATCTAAAAATGATGGGTCTGCGCTCCATTTTGCGCTGTATGGTGGGTTAGCAACCACCGCTTCAAATTTTTCTTCCAATACTGCTGGATGTTCTAATGTGTCACCATTTTCAATAGAGAAATGACTATAGTTCACATCATGTAGCAACATGTTCATTCGAGCGAGGTTGAATGTCGTACTATTATATTCTTGACCATAATAGTGTCTTACATTTGCTTCTCGTCCTACTCTCAATAATAAAGAACCTGAACCACAAGTAGGGTCATAAACATTTTTTAAGTCCTGTTTATTAGCAGTTACGATTTTAGCTAATATTTTAGAAACTTGTTGAGGTGTGTAGAACTCTCCTGCCTTTTTACCTGCTGTTGCAGCAAATTGGCCAATCAAGTATTCATATGCATCCCCTAACATATCAATTTCAATATCACTATGCACAAATGGTAAAGTGGATAGGTTCATCATAACTTTAGAAATTAATTTTGTACGTGCAGCGTTTGTATTCCCTAGTCGTGAGGAATTCAAGTCCATATCATCAAAGAGATGATCGAAATCGTCTTCACTCTCTTGGCCTCTTGTAGAAGTTTCAATTTTACTGATAGCTTTATGCAAGTCCTCTATTTCAAATGTTTGATTCTCAATTTTTTTAATTAAAGTGCTAAATAAGTCTTGTGGTTCAATCACATAACCGATACGTTCTAATAATTCTGCTTCTAATGCTTCTTTATAATCTTCATTTTGCCATGCTTGTTCATAAGTCATGTTTTCTCCCTCAAGTAAAACATCAACTTGAACTTCTGTTTTTTCAGACAAAAAGCGATAAAAGATTAAACCTAAAATATAGTTTCTAAACTCACTTGCATCCATATTCCCACGCAAATCGTTCGCAATACTCCATAATTTTTTCTGTAATTCCGCTTGTTGTTGACGTTGTTTCTCCGTAATTGACATATTAATGTTCCTCCCTAAATAAAATCGCTCTTAAATAAGTATCCATCAGATGTTCTCTTTTAGCTTTTAAATATTTTAATCTCACTCTGCTATGTGCTAAGTTTCCTATTAATTCTTGCTGATGCATACGAGGCAACGGTATTTCTAATGCTTGTAACTGCTTATGTGTCATTTTTTTAATCATGCTTCCACCTTGTTGATAAAGCTTGATTTGTTTTAATGCTTTCGGTGAATGGTTTAACCAATACACAAGATAGCGTGGATAAACGCTTTCTCTGTCTACTTCAATATGTGTATAGTTATACGGTAAGATTGCCCCTGAATACTTTGAACTAACAATGACACATTCTCCAGTAATCATATTGAAAACGATCTGTCCTGCTTCAATACATTTCGCATTATGCCCTTCTTCCAAAGTGATCATTTTGGGCTGAGTTGGATGCCAGGTATATTTACCTAAATCCTCGTCCATCATGTTCTGGTCATAAATCATTATCGGCGAGCCAAGTGCATCTGTGACGGGGGTTAAGCGATTGATAATCGTCCCACTGTGATATCGGATTAATGGTTTGATTGCACTCATCTCCTTGAAGTTTTATTCTACTACATGAAGTATACAACTAAAAATAACTGCAGTAAAGTAAAACTACAGTTATTTTTTAAATTTATTCTGTGCTACTATATTTTTGTGCTGTTTCCATAACAAAGCTTTTGATTTTATTCGCTGTTTTCGTTCTTGCTAAAAATCCACCTTGGTTCTTCAATCCTTCATCAATAGTATTTTTATTAATACTGCCGCTATATTCATATTCTTCGATAATATGACCTAACAATTGAGAAGGATATGCTTTATCTTCCGCAAATGCTTCAATTTCTTTATGCTTTTCAGCTTCTTCATATTGATAGTAAGCTTCATTCACATCTGTACCTTCTTTTAATGTTGGCACAACTTTATCTAAAAATTGACGAATTAAATCCGCTTTTAGACGTAATTGTTCATCATCTGCACGATCCAACAGTTGGTGAATTTGTTTACGATTACGTTCTTGTTCGACTTTATCCTTAAGTTCAATCTGCCCAATTAAGTTCATAATGTATTGAACATTGATTAAATCATTTCTAAGAATTTCTACCTTAAAATCAATATCTTCAAGGATAGAAACACCCTCAGACTCTTCTTTATTACTTTTCACTACTTTTTCATATAAGTTTAAATACTTACTCTTATAATCTTCAAAGGTTTGCTCGCTAATTCCCAACTGTTCTGGCGTAAATTCAAATTCTTCAAACGTTTTTAACTTTAACAACAAGCTTGCCAAAGCTCTAAATATCAATACAAATTCTTTTTGGTCATCTTCTCGCTCTAACTGATCTACATCAGCCGGTGTGATAACCAGCGCAAATAATTGCTTCAATATTTCCTTAAAGTCAGCTAAATATTCTTCATATGAGCCACTGAGTACAGTATCTGTATTATCAGTTTGTGAAAAGATTTCTATCGCTTGATCTGTTTCCACTTTCAAGTCACGATAACAAACAATATTACCATAAGGCTTTGTTTCTTTTTCAACACGATTCGTTCTTGAATAAGCTTGAATCAAATTGTGATATTTTAGATTTTTATCGACATAAAGCGTATTCAATTTTTTACTATCAAATCCTGTTAAAAACATGTCAACAACGATAAGAATGTCTATTTTTTCTCCAGGTATCACTTTCTTCATCTTTTTAGAGACATCAGAGAAAAAGCCATCAAAATAATCCGTGTTAAAGTTTGTCCCAAACATTGCATTATAGTCTACCATGACGCGATCTAACATTTCTCTTGAATGTACAAAATCTTCTTGTTCATTTGAATCTTCATTAGGTTGAAATGTAAAAATGGTTGTGACATTTAAATTATGTTTACCTGCTTCTTTTGCTTTTTTGAAAGCTTCATAATAGGCAATAGCCATCGGAATACTTTGTACTGTGAGCATAGAGGTATAATGACCATTTCTTGTTTTTTTAGCATAGTTTTCAATGATATGATCAGTAATTTTACTGATTCTTTCTTCCGCCATCCAAACCTCTTTTTCATTGATTTTACTAACATATTCTTCTTCTAAGTCTTTTTTAGGGTCAAATGTACGTGCATAATCTACAGAGAATCCAAGAACATTACCATCTCTTATCGCATCTTTAATTAAATAGTGATGCAAACATTTGTCAAAAATGTCCGCAGTGGCACGGCCATCTTGGCTCTTATTCTCCTCAAAACGCGGTGTACCAGTAAAACCAAAGTATTGTGCATTTTTAAAATGTTGTTTAACTGAGCGGTGCATTTCACCGAATTGACTCCGGTGACATTCATCTATAATAAATACGACCTTGTCATGTTCGTACTGATTCATAACCGGGTCATTCGATTTAATCGCATGTGCCATTTTTTGGATGGTTGTCACAATTAATGGTAACGTTGCATCCCCTAGTTGTTTTAACAATTTACGCGTACTGTCTGTTAAGTCAACAGAATCTTCTTGGAATTTATTAAATTCAGCCAACGTTTGACTGTCTAAATCTTTTCGGTCTACTAAAAAGATGACTTTCTTAATACCTTCCTGTTGTGACAAGATTTGACTTGCTTTAAAAGAGGTTAAAGTTTTTCCACTTCCTGTCGTGTGCCAAATAAAACCATTGTTATTAGTTTCAAGCGCACGTTCTATCAATTTTTCAACCGCATACACTTGATATGGACGTAAAGCCATAAGAATCTTATCGGTCTCATTAACAATCATATAGCGACTGATTATTTTAGCGAGATGACACGGTTCTAAAAAGTCCTCAATAAAATGCTTCAAATGATTAATTCTTTCATTTTTTTCATTACTCCAGTAGAACATATGACTCTTCAATATCGTTAAATCACTATTCGCATAGTAGCGTGTTTCCATCTTATTGCTAATCACAAACAGTTGGATATATCTAAATAAGCCAGTAAAGTTTTGTTTACGATAACGTTCTACCTGATTAAATGCTTCTGAAATAGCGACACCACTGCGCTTAAGTTCAATTTGAACTAATGGTAAACCATTTATCAAAATTGTCACATCATATCGACTTTTATAAGTATCTTTCACACTCACTTGATTTGTGACTTGAAATTTATTTTGGCACCATTTATTTTGATCAAGGAAACTCAAATAAACAACCGTTTCATCGTCTCGTTTAAGTACATACTTATCCCTTAAAATAACTGCGCTATCAAACACAGATTTACCATTAATATCTGTAATCAAACAATCAAACTCAGTATCCGTTAATGGTTGATGATTGAGTGCTTCTATATGACGCTCATTAATAATTGCTCTAAAATTTTGTAACATTTCATCGTGTGTATGAATATTTAATTGTTCATACCCCATCTGAGTTAACTGTTTTAATACATCGTTTTCTAACGCAAATTCACTTTGATATGCCATCCAGACTCAAACCCTCTCTATTTAAACCCTGACTTAAATTTTTTATACAACAAACACACACCAATAACAAATAAGATAAATATCAGAACTTCTCCTAACAGAAGTGCAAAAATATAAAGTAATACTACAATAATTATGAGACTAATTAACACAGCGCATGCAAGAATGAACCACGGCCCCGCTGCATATGAAATTTGATCACTATCCTCACCATAGTAATGGCGATCGAAAAATCTCTTGATCGGTTCTCTCACTATCAATATGCATCGTATTAATGCGTACATTACTGCCCCAAAAGCAATGAAATAGTAAGGAATAAACACAATAATGTACAAAAGACTTTTAATTAACTCAAATAATGCTTCCATCTTACATCTCCAAAACGATTTATTTTCTAACCTCGTATGGTGACTTGTATAATAAATTGACGCTTTATTTTAAATTATAGCGCAAAACACATTATTTGTGTCATTTCCTTTCATTTTACCTTTTTAACAGCAATCCGATTCCTTGTTGACAAAAAAGAGAATAAAGCCGGGCATCATCGCAATATGAAGTTAATGATTTGTAAAACAACATGCGATTTCTTTATCTTTTAGTTTTGTCGTGTATGATTCTAACTGTAACAGCGAATATACCTATAAATATAACAAGGATGAACAAGGCTGTATTAATCATCGTTTGATATTGTTCATTATGCACAAAGATAGAAGTCACAATAATCGTTAAAGAAATCAAAATAAGTATCGTTGTGATAATATTGTATATTTTTTTCATTTTTACCACACCTTTATTAAGGGTATTTAACGATAAGTTTATAGCATTTTAAATCAAGAAAAAAGTTGTAGTTTTAATAAAGACCATCGCATAAAAAAGATAGACATTAAAAAGGCTTGCTACCTAAAAAATCAGGCAACAAACCTTTAACGTGATGGCTTACAAAAGTTTTTCTAATACCATACTATAGTCATATTTTGTTTTTTACATGTGCGCATAATGATATTTCACCAAATCAAAGAATTGATGCATATCATATCCCCATCTTGCATAATATGCTATCGGATCAACGTGCGTCGTACCGCCCCAATATTTTCGAACGGCATTGTGACTAATGATGGAACCTACGCCTTCTTGATCGTCAGCGAGTGTGGGTGTTAAATGATTTTGTTTTAACATATACGCTGCGAGCCACGCTTGGTTATTGACCGATCTTGCAAAATCATCAAAAGTATACATTCTGACAACTTCGATTTGGTAAAAATACGGATTGGCTTGTTTGCCTGCTCCCCAAACGTAATATTTTGATGGCGCAGTGAGATGAATTTTTTGATTGTCTACAAAGGCATGTACAAACGCTCTTTCATACGTAGCGTACATTCGATCGACCCATTGTTGAAGTGTCCGATTATCTTCACCCACTTCGTGAATCACCACTCCGATATAGGTTCCATATCGATATGGTAAATGGGGCAAAGTATTCATTCTTGGGTCTTTCACAATTTTTGAATGCGGAAGATGATGTTCTATTATATATTGATTAACATTTGGGGTAATAAAAGGGAGGCAAGGTGCGCTTTTGTTGGTCTTGCTGCGCGTTTTCAGTGGCAGGTGCATTGTTTTCAGTCGCATTTTGATTCGAGCTATCCTTCTCATCATGATTCATTAACATCATTGTTGGGGCTGCTTGAGCAACGGTAGAAGAAGGTAACGGTCTGGAAAATAAACTTCTGGCATAAGTCGTAGGGGTAAAAACCATTGGCATGAGCAACAATGTGAGAGACGTCGATAACACAGAAAACATTTTCAGCATAAATCCCACTCCTTCATATCTGTCTCTTATACACATCT
>NZ_PPQN01000078.1:0-1668 GCF_002901995.1 Staphylococcus coagulans
GTTGTGGCAGAAACGCAAAGTGATGCGCAAGGTCACTACCAGTTTACGAATGTTAAAAAAGGCAAATATGAAGTGATATTCACAACGCCTGAAGGTTATGAAGCAACAAGTAAGCACACAACAGCAAATACAGAAAAAGATTCCGACGGTTTAGTAGCGAAAATCGAGGTAACGAAAGACGATAACAGTATCGATGCAGGATTCTTCCCATTGAAGAACTGGAATTCTGAGCCACCAATGCCAGAACCACCAACACCAGAGAAGCCGACACCACCAATGCCGGAACAACCAACACCAGAGAAACCGACACCACCAATGCCGGAACAACCAACACCAGAGAAACCGACACCACCGATGCCGGAACAACCAACACCGGAGAAGCCGACACCACCGATGCCGGAACAACCAACACCGGAGAAGCCGACACCACCGATGCCGGAACAACCAACACCGGAGAAGCCGACGCCACCAATGCCGAAACAACCAACACCAGAGAAACCGACACCACCGATGCCGGAACAACCAACACCGGAGAAGCCGACGCCACCGATGCCGGAACAACCAACACCAGAGAAGCCGACACCACCAATGGTACAAACGCCAGCGGACCAACAACAAGGTAAAGGTCAGATGAAATCATCAACGAACAAGAAAAACCAATCAATGTCTAAAGGTGAGCACGAGACTGCAAAACAATTGCCAAATACAGGGGCATCTAATACATCACAAGCAGGCTGGTTAATGGGTACATTATTACTTACATTAGGTACGGTGATGATAGGTCGAAAACGTAAAAAAGAGAAAACAATTTAATTAAAGACGAAATATCAATAAAACGCGTTTAATAAAAGATAGAATCCGAGGTCTTCATTCATCTGTTTGAAAACCTCGGATTTTATTATTTTGATTTATCTTTTTGCGTGTGGATAAAAGCACTATAGGCTGCAATAGAACAAAATATGGTGAATATAAGCATGCCAGATACTGCAAGAACACGAGCGATAGCGCTTTCTTTATAAATTACAACATAAAATCCTTGTAAGTAAAGGTAAGCAAGTAATGGTAAGATCGAAATAAAAATCGCTAAATTAGGTTGATTTTGCTTCATGTTTAAACCCCCAATAAATAATGCGACTTGTTCATAAAACGATACAACATGCTTTGTTCTTTAAATTGCCTCTATTAAGCAACATTTTACTCATCTGTCACAAGTACTTTAACCCCGCAATATAAATTATAAATAAGATAAAATACACTTCCTAAAGCTGTAAGAATACCCAGGATAAATAGAACGGCTGCTACAGTATGGTTGTATGATTGAGTTAAGCCAAAACAAATTACAGAAATGAGGATTAAAATCCAAGGTAAAATGTGATAAAGTAGCGCTTTTTTAGCATGTGTGGATACTGGTGGTCCTGCAGCAATCCATACGATAATTGGAAATAAAATAGGTGCGAAAAAAACACTAAAATAACTAAAAGAAGCCAATAATTTTTCTGTAGGCGTAGTCATACGCTTCACCTCCAATTGAGAAATAATTTACGCATTGAAATTTACGCATTAAAAATGAATCTATATTTACAAATCAGAGTGAATTTGTAGAGTCCTTCTTGATTTGTACTATAATTTTAAAATTCCACTATTTAAGTGCTTTAAAACGTAAAGTTC
>NZ_PPQN01000078.1:1678-19711 GCF_002901995.1 Staphylococcus coagulans
ACGAATCCCCAATCTCATTTCTCGCTGCTTCATGAAAATAATTTTAGATTTATATCATGCATGAGAGTTCGATTAAGACTATAATAGTATTATTAAGATTTATTCGGGGGGAGACGAATATGGAACATTGGCTCGTACAACAAGCCAAGCAACAGCCGAGAAAAATTGCGATAGAGACCCCAACAGAGTCGTTGACGTTTGAAGAATTATTACAGTTAGCGACTGAAAAAGGGGCTGCATTAAAAGCCTTAAATCGACAACGACTCGGGCTATATATTGATAATACAATTGAAAGCGTTGTGCTCTTACATGCAGCTTGGCTCTATCAAATAGAAATTTCATTGATTAATAATCGCTTAACTGCTTATGAAATTGACCAACAAATGAATGCAATAGGTGTTGATTTAATCATCAGTACACAGAATATCCTATTTACAACAAAAACGAAAGTCATATATTCAAGTACATTATTCAGTGAAGAAGCACCTCATATCCATCATTCTGTATCTGAAAATCAAATTGCATCGATTATGTTTACATCGGGGACAACTGGACCTCAAAAGGCAGTTCCGCAAACTTTCGCAAATCATCAATTTAGTGCAGAATCTTGTATTGAAAGTTTAGGTTTTAGTCCATCTTCTAAGTGGCTTGCAGTGCTACCGTTATTTCATATTTCGGGTTTAAGTATTTTATTAAGAAGTGTGCAATACGGATTCACCGTGTACTTACTCGAAAAATTCGATGAAAGGATCATTTTAGAGGCTATTCAGCATAAAGGGATTACGCATATTTCTTTAGTTCCTGTAACGCTGATGCGTTTAATGCAAAACGGGCTCAATCAACCTTATCAGCTTGAAAAAATACTGTTAGGTGGTGCCAAATTAGATGAACAATTGATTCGTCAGGCGCTACAATATCAGTTGCCGATTTATAATTCGTTTGGTATGACTGAAACGTGTTCACAATTTTTAACTGCTTCACCTCAGTTATTGAAAAACAAACCGAATACTGTCGGCCATGCAAGTGAAAATATTGATCTCAAAGTAGTATATCCGGATGAAAACGGGCACGGAGAACTTTATGTTAAAGCGCAAAATGTGATGAATGGTTATTTATATCCTTCACATCTCGAGAACGCTTTTGATGCGGAAGGATATTTTAAAACAGGTGATATCGCGAGTATGGACGAAGATGGCGACGTCATCATTTATGATCGACGCAAAGATTTAATTATTAGCGGTGGCGAAAACATTTATCCTTTTGAAATCGAATCTGTAGCTAAAACACATCCTGAAGTTCAAGATGCGATGTGTACGGGCATTGATGATGATGTATGGGGACAAAGACCGATTTTATATGTGGTTGCACAACAAGCGATTGAAAATATTGAGGGATATTTACAAGCGCGTTTAGCCAGATATAAGCAACCTGCATTTATTTATTTTGTAAAAGCACTTCCATACACAAGTACTGGTAAATTACAAAGACGTTTGTTAAATGAGGGATTTCAATGAAATTAATGGCCATTCATTTTTACCGTTTTGATCCACGATTTATACATCCGATTCAGACAGCAAAAATTAAGCTTACACATAGACGTACGTTGTTTGTTGCATTACAAGACGAACATGGAAAATTATGGTTTGGTGAATGTAATGCTTTTGAAACGGATTGGTATCATCATGAGACAATTGCGGATGTACAACACACCTTACAGAAATGGTTTGATAATGTAAAAGGGCAAGAAATTCGTAATTTTAGTGAAGGTCAAAAACTCGTTTCAACATTAGATGCATTTCCTACTGCACGTGCGACAATTATCATGGCGCTGTATCCGATGTTTTATCCATTGGAATGTTTTTCGATTCCAATGACGATTACAATCAATGGTGATTTTAATCAGCGGCTTATGAAATTAGATCAAGCGGGGAGAATTAAAGTTAAATGGAATACGGACATTTTGTCGCAAGTTAAGATGCTCACAACGATGTATCCGATGATTCCGATTTCTACAGACGCTAACCAAACACTAACTCAAAAAGATGAAGCTACTTTAAAACAATTAAAATCGTATCAACTTGCTTATATAGAAGAACCATTCCAATCTTTAGATGTCAATATAGATGATCAGTCCTTGCCTCCTATAGCGATAGATGAACATGCGACAAGTGAAGAGGCAATTATGGAATGGATACAAAGTAAAGCCGTTCGTATCGTAGTTTTGAAGCCTTTTCGTTTAGGAGGGATTGACCGAGTGCTCTCCATCATTGAGAGACTAAAAAAAGAAGAGGTACAATTTGTGTTAGGCGGTATGTACGAATGTGGTTTGAGTCGCTATTATACTGCTTTATTAAGTCGTGAGGGGAATTATGCAGGAGATATTCCTGAAGAAGGTTTTTATTTTAATGAAGATATTGTAAAAGGTTCGGGCACTTTAAAAAATGGACGGTTATATTTCAAACCGCCCGAAGTGAATCAATCTTTATTATTAGCATGGTGATGCGTATGAGATGTTTTTAAAGGGACAGGATCAAAGCCCCCTTTATGAAATGGATGGCATTTTAAAATTCGTTTTAAGCCGAGCCAGCTTCCTTTTAATGCACCGTGAACTTGAATCGCTTCTAACGTATAATTGGAACACGTTGGATAGAAACGGCAGGAAGGTGGCGTCAATGGTGAGATAAAGCGCTGATAAAAACGAATCAGTTTGATAAACAAAGTTTTCAAGTTGTAACCTCCTTCAATTGGTTATATTGTAACATAGATAGAAAGGGCGTATGGGGTGTGAAGTTTACCGATAGTCATCATCAAACGGTGGTGCTTGAATTTAAAAATCATCACGATGAACAAAATGGTGAACACGTTTTAGCGTTACCAATTTACAATCAAAATCTTGTGTTAACGCGACATAAAGATAGAGGGATTGAATTTCCAGGCGGTAAACGTGAAATTAATGAATCGAGTCAAGAGGCTGTGCAACGTGAATTATATGAAGAAACCGGGTCAACGATAGACACATTTTATTATATTGCACAATACGAGGTGCAAGGGCAATCACATTGTTTCAAAAAAGATGTTTATGTCGTATTTGTCGACCAGATTGAAGATAAAACTTATTATCATGAAACGTATGGACCTATTCTTACAAAGTCATTAGATACTATTCAAGATGATGAAAAAAGTTATTTATTAAATGATCCTGCGATATTAGCATGTGTAGAAAGGATGAAAGAACTTGGCTTTTATCAAAGCTAAACGAATGCCTGGCGAATTCATAACACATAAAGTTGAAGAATGGACGTATCGTGTTGATGACCTTAACGTTAAAGGGCTTTGCGTGGCGCCCCATTCTTATGTGAACAGAATCGTGATCTACTTACGTGGCGGTAAAGGACAAGTAGGGCGAGTTCGTTTAGCAAGATTACTTCAATTTATAAGCCCACATACTTTAGTATTTGCGCCGTATTATAGAGGAAGTAACGGAAGTCAAGGTTTTGATGAATTTGCGGGTAAAGATTTAAATGATGTTGTGGTTGCCGCAACGATGTTAAAAAATATGTATCCGCACGCGTCACTGCATCTAGTTGGATTTTCTAGAGGTGGGATTCAAGGTTTACTTACATTTCAAACTGTTAAAGCCAATAGCTATATTATTTGGGGTGGCGTTACGGATTTAAAGTTAATGTATGAAGAGCGTGTAGATTTAAGAGGTATGTTAAGAAGAATGGTAGGGCATCCTAAAAAAGACATACAAGCCTATCGTAATCGAAATCCACTTCCTGATATTGATGCTGAATCGCCTCCTATTTTAATTATTCACGGAGAACAAGACCGGCAAGTAGGCATTCATCAAGCATATGATTTGGCACAACATTTAGAACAGGTTGGCGCTCGGTATGAAACATTCTATCAACGTGATGAAGGTCACGTGCCTAGACCACAAGCCATGAAAAAAGTTTTAGCTTTCATACAGGATTGGATGCTTCGACATGACAGTCAATCATGAATGAAGCTTATCGATTAAAAAATAAATTTTATCATTATTACAAATATAAAAGCGCGCCCGTTAAATGGAACAGAGCGCGCTTTTTGCTTACATAAGATTATGAAATTGCTTAAATAAATCAAGCATATTCTTAATTCGATTTGAATCCACCGTTTAGTTCTAAATCTTGCGCATTTGCGCCAAATTTTTTGAAGTTATCTTTAAAGCGCTCTACAAGAAGTTGTGCTTGATCAGTATAGGCTTCTTTATCAGACCAAGCATTTTTAGGTTGTAGAATTGTGCTCGGTACGCCTTCAATTTCAGTAGGAATCGACAATCCAAAAACTTCATCTTTTTCGAATCCTGTATTTTTAAGCGCACCATTTATCGCATCATTGACCATTTTTCTTGTATATTTTAATTCAATACGATTACCTACACCATATTTTCCACCTGTCCAACCAGTGTTGACAAGGTAAACATCAACGGCATGTTTATCGATAAGGTCACCGAGTAAATTTGCATAAACTTCAGCTCTAAGAGGTAAGAATGGTGCACCGAAACAAGTTGAGAATGAAGGGACTGGTTCAGTAATGCCTCTTTCTGTACCCGCTAATTTTGAAGTGAAGCCACTCAAGAAGTGATACATCGCTTGATCTTTATTTAATTTAGAAATTGGTGGTAAAACACCAAATGCATCAGCTGTCAAAAAGATAATTGTATTTGGATGAGATGCTTTAGAAGGGAGCACAACATTATCGATATGGTCAATCGGGTAAGCCGCGCGTGTGTTCTCAGTATAATGATTATCATCAAAGTCAATATATCCATGTGCATCAACAACTAAATTTTCAAGTACAGTACCATATCGGATTGCATTGAAAATTTGTGGCTCTTTTTCAGCTGATAAGTTAATCGCTTTAGCATAGCAGCCACCCTCAATATTGAAAACACCGTTCCCGTTCCAACCGTGCTCGTCATCACCAATGAGTTTACGATTTGGGTCTGCTGATAATGTTGTTTTACCTGTTCCAGAGAGTCCAAAGAAGAGTGCGACATCGCCTTTATCTCCAACATTCGCTGAACAATGCATGCTCATAATATTATGTTGTGGTAACAAATAGTTCATGACAGAGAAGACAGATTTTTTCATTTCACCCGCATATTCTGTGCCACCAATTAAAATCGTTTTATGCTTGAAAGAGATGATAACAAAAGTTTCTGAGCGTGTACCATCGATTTTTGGATCTGCCTTAAAGTGGGGTGCAGAAATTAATGTAAAATCTGCTTTGATTTTTGAAGCTTCTTCTTTAGAAGTCGGTTTAATAAACATATTTTGCGCAAATAAATTATGCCATGCGAATTCATTAACCACTGTCAATTTAAGTTGCGAATTCGAATCACTTCCTGCGTAGCCATTAAAAACAAACAATTCTTCTTTGTCGTTTAAGTAATCAATAACTTTATGGTAGAGATTGAGAAATTTTTCTTCTGATATAGGTTGATTAATCGCCCCCCAATCGATATCGTCTTTCACCTGTGGATTGTCTACAATAAATTTATCTTTAGGTGAGCGCCCCGTGTATTCACCTGTTTTCGCATTGATGGCACCGAGTTCTGTTAACTCTGCTTCATCACGTTTTAAGATTTTGTTATAAAGTTCTGTTGTTGTAAGTTGAAAATGAGAACTTGGCTTATCGATTAATGCCTCTAACGCACTAGTATTAAATGACATGATCTGATCCCCTCCGAATTTTGTTGAATGTAAGCCTTTACAATTTAAGAGTATAACATATTAGAGAAATAATCCCTACTATATTTAAGAAAAAATAATCGAATCTAGATTAAATATTTATTTTTACGTATTATAACCATAATTTCATCTATAAATTTATCGTAATTTTCAATGACTTACGATTATTCAGCAATTTTTAAGTGTTTTCTTACATTAATATCGATGCATTTATCATAAATCTTTCTAGATAAGAAAGGTTTTAGAAATGATTTGTGCAGAAGTACGAAATTGACAGACTGATAAAAGTTATGTAATATAGTGCTAACGGATTCTCTTATCCTGAGTGGTGGAGGGACATGGACCCAATGAAACCCAGCAACCTCTTTTAACGAAGAAAGGTGCCAAACCGTTTGCAGACAAATATGGTCTGAACGATAAGAGCGAATGGACGTTAGAGCCTTCACTCTATTTTATAGTGTTGAAAGGCTCTTTTTTTATTGAGCTCAGAGAGAGAATGTTCGTAATCCATTATATAAAGGAGTTTATTATGACATACAACAGACGCTTATTTACTTCAGAATCAGTAACAGAAGGTCATCCTGATAAGATTGCAGACCAGATTTCTGATGCAATTTTGGATGAAATTTTGAAAGGAGATAAAAATGCACGTGTCGCTTGTGAGACGACAGTGACGACAGGTATGGCTTTAATCGCGGGTGAGATTTCTACTTCTACTTATGTCGATATTCCAAAAGTCGTACGCGAAACAGTTAGAGAGATTGGTTATACACGTGCGAAGTATGGTTACGACTATAAAACAATGTCTGTTTTAACAGCGATAGATGAACAATCACCTGATATTGCACAAGGTGTCGATCGCGCGTTGGAATATCGTGATGAAATGAATGACGAAGAGTTAAATACTGGTGCTGGCGATCAAGGCTTGATGTTCGGTTTTGCGACAAATGAAACAGATACACTCATGCCATTACCAATTGATCTGTCACATAAATTATCGAAACGTTTATCAGAAGTCCGTAAAAATGGAACTTTAGATTATTTACGACCTGATGGTAAAGTCCAAGTGACTGTTGAATATGATGAACAAAATCAACCAAAACATATCGATACAATCGTTGTTTCTTCACAACATCACGAAGAAATTGAATTAGAAAAAATTCAAAATGATATTAAAGAGTATGTTATTTATCCAACAGTAGACCCAAGCTTATTAGATGAAGAGACTAAATTTTTCATTAATCCAACAGGGCGTTTTGTCATTGGTGGTCCACAAGGCGATGCAGGCTTAACTGGGCGTAAAATTATTGTTGATACTTACGGCGGTTATGCACGTCATGGTGGGGGCGCGTTTTCAGGAAAAGATCCTACAAAAGTAGACCGTTCCGCAGCCTATGCAGCGCGCTATGTCGCAAAAAACATTGTAGCTGCTCAACTTGCAGATAAATGTGAAGTGCAGCTTGCCTACGCCATTGGTGTCGCTCAGCCAGTTTCTATCGCCATCGATACATTTGGTACAGGAAGAGTCAGTGAGGATACTTTAATTCAAGCAGTACGTGATCACTTTGATTTACGGCCTGCTGGAATTATTAAAATGCTTGATTTACAACGTCCAATTTATAAACAAACGGCTGCATATGGCCACTTTGGTCGAAATGATGTGCAATTACCTTGGGAAAAAACAGATAAAATTGAATTATTAAAAGAAGCGGTTTCTGCTTTACAATAAATTTTATTGCTTTAACTATCGCTAATTTTATAGTTATTTAATATAATAGAAATAACTGTAGAAATGTAGATAAAAGGAAGGTATTGCAAATGACACAATTTGGTCCAATCGAAATAGGCCTCATTGCTGCTATTGTAATTGCAGCATTATTCTTTATTTTGTTTTTGGTAGCGCTCAAAAGTAAAAAGAAAGCTAAAGAAAGTTACGCAAGTCAATATCAATCGAAGCAAGATCAACTGACTCACGAACATGAAGAAGAGCTTGAAAAAGTTCGAATTGAAAAGAAAAAAGCGGACACGCAACATAAAGAAGAATATGAAACAATGCTTTCTTCAAAAAATAGAGAAATTGATGCTTTAAAATTATTTTCAAAAAATAGTAGTGAATATGTGACAGATATGCGTTTACTTGGAATACGTGAAAGATTAGTCAAAGAAAAACGTATTCGACCAGAAGATATGCATATCATGGCCAATATCTTTTTACCCACTAATGATTTAGAGGATATTACACGTATGAGTCATCTCGTTTTGACACGCACAGGTCTTTATATTATAGATTCTGAACTTTTAAAAGGTCATGTTTACCAAGGCGTTAGTCAAAATCAATTTTCAGAAAATCCAATGTTAGAGCAAGTTTTCAAAACATTAGATTTAGATCCATCAACACCACAGATGGTTGTGTTAGACCAACAAGATGGTGAACAAAATGCACTTTCAATCAAAGACTATACACAACAAATCAAACAAATTGAGCAAGTTGCAACACAATTGCAACGTCAATTGGATTTAAAATATACACCAACTACGATTTTATATTTTAATCCAAAACGTGAAGGCGATGTAACTATCTCAAGCTTTACAACACAAGGAACAACAAAAGTTTTAGTAGGCCCAGAGCAGTTGAATGAGTTCTTTAACAAATTTGTTTTCCATGGTCGTATTCAATATGATGTCAATGCGCTTCAAAGCATTATGGATGAAATTGAATCTTTTAATTAAGTTGTCTATTGTCATTTGATGGAAGCATTTAATATTTAGAGGTTAAGACATATTGAAGTCTTGACCTCTTTTTTATTGTTTTTTAGAGGATTAAATGATTAAAAGGGCGAGTTGAATTCGAATCAAAAATTCTTAGATATACCATATAGCTAAAAACGAGGTTTGTTTGAAGTAAGAAGTCGTATAGATGGGTCGAAATAAATATGAAATTGATTACCAAACGAGACGACGAAATCAAATAGATTTCTGTCTCGCATGATAAGGAGTACGAAAAACAAAGAAAGCGCAGTAGCTGACTGGACTGTACTTCACTTTATTAGTTCGCCCAGTCCTAGTCATCCTTGCCGGGGCGAGACGACGAAATCAAATAGATTTCTGTCTCGCTCCCAAGTTCAATGGCTTTAACATCGATTGAAAATGGTTTAGCATGTAAGGTGGATATTATAAAGGAGCGATGTTGTATGAATGAAAAGTCTTTTTATAATGGAAATCGTATGCCTCAAGTAGGCTTAGGTGTTTTCCGTGTAGAAAATGATGATTCTGCGAAGGATGCTGTTAAGCATGCGATTAAGCATGGTTATCGTAGTATTGATACGGCGATGATTTACAAAAATGAAGAAAAAGTGGGCGAAGGTATTCGTGAAGCTTTAGATGAAAATGGCTTAAAGCGTGAGGATTTATTTATCACGTCTAAGCTTTGGTTAAGTGATTATGGTCGTGAGAGTGTAGAAAAAGCTTATCAAGCTTCATTATCGCGTTTAGGTTTAGACTACTTAGATTTATATCTTGTACATTGGCCAGGAACTGATGAAGATTTAATGATTGATACGTGGAAAGGGATGGAAGACCTTTACCAAGATCAAAAAGTTAAAAATATTGGTGTAAGTAATTTTAATGTTGAACATTTGGATCGCTTACTTGCCAATGCACGTATCAAACCTGTGATTAACCAAGTTGAATTCCATCCATATTTGACACAAAAAGCTTTACATGAGTATCTTGATGTACAAAATATTCTTATGGAATCTTGGTCACCTTTAATGAATGCACAAATTTTAGACGATGAGACGGTAAAAAGTGTTGCAGATGAAGTAAACCGCTCAGCTGCACAAGTCATTATTCGTTGGAATGTGCAGCATGGTGTAGTGACAATACCTAAATCAATCACACCAAGTCGTATTGAAGAAAACTTAAATGTTTTTGATTTTGAACTCTCTCAAGAACAAATGGATCGCTTAGATGCGCTCAATGAAAATCGTCGTATTGGACCAGATCCTTTACAATTTAATGGTCAATAAAACTGTCAAAACCCGAGATTTCGCTAGCGTTAGCGAAACCTCGGGTTTATGCTTTATATATGGATACATAGACAAGTGGTGACTCAGTTTCTTCTTATTAGCTTGTTGCTTTCAAACTTTTTATGTTGAATGGCTAATTTTACAAATGGAATTGCACACCTAACCAACAAGCGATAAAACAAGCACCATATTGCAGTACACTATATATGGCAAACAGCAGCCAATTTTTCGACTGTTGAAGCATTTGTAATAGCTCTAATGATAATGTGGAAAACGTTGTAAAACCGCCAAGTATACCGACAGCAAAAAATAATTGCGCTGCGTGTGTGGCAGTATAGATTTGAAAAAGGTAGCCGATTAGAAAAGAACCTAACAAATTAATGAATAAGGTAGCTATCGGTATTTTGAAAAAATCAAAGCTAGATAGGCGAGCTGTCGTCATTGCGCGCAGTACAGCCCCTAAACCGCCACCTACACATAATAGTAGGATATTCATTTGTGATAACCTCCTAATCGATAACCTAGAAAACAGCATAAAATGCCACAACAATAACTGATGAGTGCATAACTCAGTAGTATAAGGAAATGACCATATTCAGCTAAATAAACGAGTTCAAATTGGAAGGTTGAAAAAGTGGTTAATGCCCCTAGAAAGCCAGTTGTTATGCCTTGTTTGATTTGAGGATGTTGGATAAACCACTTTGTAGAGAGACGGGTAAAATATCCCATACCCATTGCACCGATTAAATTAGCAAGAAGGGTGCCGATTGGAAACTGTGAGTCAACAGGAATGAAACTGATTTGCCATCTCAACAATGCACCTATCGCACCGCCTATAAAGATATAAATATATTTCATGCAATCACCTGAATCCTAAATGGCTTCATGCGCCATTTAAATAATACCAAAGGTAAAAAGGGAACTCACTATATGAATACAAATCACCACTAAAAGAATCCAAGGTTGTATTCGTGACGCTTTATGTATCCAGCTGCGATGCTCTGGCAAATGTTTGATTGATTTGTCTGCAAAAACGATGGATGCAACTAAAATGACAAAGTTTACAATACTACATACAAAAATCAATTTCACAATTGAAGTAAAATGCTTTTCGAGCATAGGGTTTTGTGTATTAAAATAAAAACTAATAAGCATTAATAATACCGATAAGTAAAAGTATTTTTTTGTTTTAGACATAGTGCGCCTCCTTTATTTATCGATAGTAATCATATCATATTTTATTTGTGAATTGAACGAATGTTGTTCATATGTAAAGCGTTAAAATAGCGGAATAGGACTTAAAAATGGTATAACTATAAATAGGATTAACAGCAATAAGGAGGCTATTTAAAATGGCAGAATTGAAAGTACGCGTATTTGCAGATGGTGCAGATATTGAACAAATGAAAAAAGCTTATCAAAATAAAGAGGTTGACGGTTTTACTACAAATCCAAGTTTAATGGCAAAAGCTGGTGTTAAAGACTATGTGGAATTTGCTAAAGAAGCAGTAGAAGCAATTCCTGATGCATCGATTTCATTCGAAGTTTTTGCTGATGACATGGAAACAATGGAAAAAGAAGCAGAAATCATCCAACAATTTGGTGAAAACATTTTTGTTAAAATTCCAGTTGTAAATACTAAAGGTGAATCAATGATTCCATTAATTGAAAAATTATCAGCTAAAGGCGTTAAATTGAATGTCACTGCTGTCTATACGATTGAACAAGTTAAAGCTATCACTGAAGCTGTGACTGAAGGTGTAGAAACATATGTGTCTGTTTTTGCAGGACGTATTGCAGATACAGGTGTGGACCCTATGCCATTAATGAAAGAATCAGTTGAAGTGACACATAGTAAAAAAGGCGTGCAATTATTATGGGCAAGCTGTCGCGAGTTATTCAATGTCATTCAAGCTGATGAAATTGGCGCAGATATCATTACATGTCCCTCAGACGTTGTGAAAAAAGTGCCTAACATTGGACGTGACATCAATGAATTATCTGTAGATACAGTTAAAGGATTTGAGAAAGATATTAAATCTTCTGGATTAAGTATCTTATAATTTTTAACTTGTGAGACAGATTTGAATTAATTTCAATGGCTTGTCCCGCTATGGAAGTCAAGCTACGAAAAGGTTAATTACAAGTTTAAGCGTGAAAAAGTGACTGTGTCTGAAGCATGAGGTGATGCCCAAGACGCAGTCACTTTTTAATTTCTAATGAGTGAAACTCTTATTAGGACCTGCGCTAGTGATATGATAAAGTGAACATAAAAAATGCTGCAAAGATGAAAGGGGCGTATTTTGCACATGCAGAATCAAGCATTTCAACATCAAATTGAAAAAGATTTATGGTATCTCAATCAACGTGAGAAAAAAGCACTGCACACATATTTAAAATCGCGCGATATGGATGATATACAAAATAAATATCGTACACCTCAGCGATTTGTTTCCTATTATTTAAAAAATCACATATTTTCGAATGAATTAAAAACGTCCAGTTATTTAACAATGACTTTGATCGGTTTGTTTGTTGTCAATGTGATGCTATTAGGACTATTTATAGGTGCATTACTCTTATGTTTAAGTTCAGCCCATTATTTTATCCAACCGAATATGAATTTATCAGTAGGATTAGTCATCACGATTATGTTGACTGCACTGATTTCTTTAGTTCTCATTGTCTATTTGATGAAAGTAGCGAATGGGTATTTTACAAAGCGACTCATCGATTATAAATTTAATAAAGCAAAATAAAATTATAATAACTTGGAAAGCATCATAGCATCTTTCCATTTTTTTATAAATTGTATGAGCGGTATAGGTACGATGAGGGTGATATTATGTTCGAAATGGACTTTCGTTTGTTCAAAATAAGAAGAGGCCGCAATGACTTGAACCATATTGATGTATATCTGTACAGGTGCACGTTGAGGTTGCATGGGGCATAAGATGAGTTTTGGATTCAAATAGAAGGGTGATAAATGATACGTATTTAAAAGTTGAATAGAGAGATTTTTCTGAGTACGGAGCTCTTTTTGTGACGTTAATGCCAAATCGTTTAAGAAGCGATGAAGTGATTGCTTGCTATGGTGGGTATGAGATACATATTTAATTAAAAGTGGATACTCTATATTTTCAGAAGTTTTGAAGTAAAGCATAGTTTCGTGCGCATATTGTATCGTCATCGTTAAAATCCTTTCTTAATATCGTCATATGTGAGAACTTGTTTCAAGTGTTTCAAAGCGTGCGTCTTGTATTTCCTTATTGTTGTCGGAGAACGTTGCATCAACTGTTGAATTTCTTTTTGTCGATAGCCTTGTAAATAGTAACGGAACCATTGCTGTTCTGAAGGTTTTAATGCTTTTGTTAAATCACTTAACAACAAATGAGTGGTATTTAGAGATGTTGTTCGTAGCTCAATTTGCTTCACTTCTAGAGGTAAGGGTGTGGGCTGTTGAGATGATTGACGTAATAAATCAATAAGATAGAATTGTAAGTGATAGGTGATATATTTTTTGAAGCATTGATTAAAGGAAGGATCATACTTTAAAGATAGAGACCATAATTTGATTAATAAAAGTTGAAAATACTCATCATAATTATAATCAATATGATACTTGTGCAGTAAAAAATGGATTAACTTATAATATTGGACATAAAGTGTATTAAATTGCATGGACATGACTCCTCAATAATGAATGAACTGACCGGTCATTTCCTTTGTAACACAGCTAAAAGATTGAGGCATTTCACGATTTGTGCTATTTTATGTTTAATACAAGTTTTATCAATGACAAATAGGTTTAGAATCTTTGTATATTTGTCGTTGAATGCATTTTAATGACATTTAATTTATAAGTTAACATTCGAGGAGGAAATTATGGACTACGATCATTTAAATTTAGAGCATTTTTTTGCACGCAATGATGATTTAGATGTTATTCGAGATCGTTCAGAATTTGTAATGATTAACAATATGACAAAACAAATGATGTATCGAGATGGCGAAGTAGAAGGTACGATTGATCTCGCACGTTATTATTATAAAAACCGCTCTCAAGCTGCAAGTTTCATTATGATGGATTATCATCGCGATGAATAGTAATGAAGAACTTTACATATTCATTACTATTTTTTTATGAATGTGTAACAACGAGGGTATCTCGTTGTATAGATGCATTGAAGGTGGTAAAATTTGATTTCAAGCGGATAAAATTAATATATGAATTAAAATGAAACATTCTGAAGAGGTGTGTTTATGAGAAAGCACAAAAATGGCTCGATAATTGCTGTAATAGCGTCTTTTATTATTTTTGTTATTGCAGGTTTTTTCTTTTTTAGCATGATTAAAGATCAAATCTTTTTTAAACATGTTAATCAAGTAGAGCAGGTTGAGAAACTAGATGTGACACTTGATAAGGCAGCGAAGAAACAAATTGATAACTATACTAGTCAACAAGTTTCAAATAAAAATCATACGAATTGGCGTGACGCATCTGATTCAGAAATTCGCGATGCGATGGATAGTTCGGTGTTTATGGACGACAAGAGACAGAAGTATCAATTTTTAAATTTGTCGAAATATCAAGGTATTGATAAAAATAGAATTAAAAGAATGTTGAGAAATCATCCAACATTATTGGCACATACGGATGATTTTTTAAATGCTGCTAAAGAAAAACAAGTGAATGAAGTTTACTTAATTTCACACGCATTGTTAGAGACTGGCTCGGTTATGTCAGAGCTGTCGAATGGTGTCGAAATTGACGGTAAAAAGTATTATAATTTTTACGGTGTTGGGGCACTCGATGAAGACCCGATTAAAACGGGTGCTAAATATGCGAAGAAAAAAGGCTGGGATACGCCAGAAAAAGCGATTTATGGTGGCGCAGAATTTATCCATGATCATTACTTATCAAACCCAAATCAGAATACGTTATACAGTATGAGATGGAATCCTAAAAATCCTGGAGAACATCAATATGCAACAGATATTAATTGGGCGAAAAGTAACGCCGTCATTATGGCAGATTTTTACAAAGATATGAAAACAGAAGGTAAATATTTTAACTGGTATGTTTATAAAGATGACAAAAAACATCAAGATGGTAAAAATTACTAGTTTATAGAGAATTACAGAATATACGATTATCAATAAAATAAAGCGGAACAGAACGCGAACACTTATGTGTAGGTTTCTGTTCCGCTTTATTTATGTGCTATCTCTAGGAAGAAAGCGTATGTGAGTTTTAAAGTTGCTTTATATATGCATTTATATGGTCGATGTCCCATTATTCCGCTTTGTTACGACGCCCTAATATAAAAAAGAATGCAATTGTTAAAATGAGCACTTTACCTATTTTTTTAATCAAAATCAATCACCTCACGCTATTATAAGTTTATTCAATTTCATTTTCCGTTTAGTTATTAAACATTGGCGTAATTAATGTTCAAAATAATGATGGGCTTTTAAGAAATCTTCTGCGACGACAGCAGGCTCTTTTCCTTCTCCATCAGCCTCATAATTCAATTTTTGCATTTGTTTCGTATTGATTTTACCCGATAAATCTTTTAAAGACTTTTTCAGTTCAGGATGTGTTTTTAAGATTTGATCCGTTGCAACGACACTAGCGTCATAAGGCGGGAAGAAGTGTTTATCATCTTTCAAAACAACAAGATCATAGGCTGAAATTCGACCATCAGTAGTATATCCTAATGCAACATCCAATTTTTTATTTTTTAAAGCATCGTACACTAAACCAATTTGCATCGGCCGGATTGTATCAAAATCAAAGCCATATGCTTTTGTAAAAGCAGGGTACCCATCACCGGTACGTTTAATCCAAGTGCTATCTGTCCCTAAACGCAGTTCATCGCTATGTTTTTTTAAATCTGATACATTTTTTAGATGATACTTACGCGCTGTTTCTTTAGTGACCACAAATGCAAATGTATTTTCAAATCCATAAGAGTCAAACCAAGTTTGATGGAAACGTTTTTCAAATTCTTTTTGTGTAATCGCCATTGCTTTTTTAGGGTTTTTGATTGGATCCATTTCTAATGCACCGACAAGATCCGTACCCGTATAACGAGTCGAAGAAATATTTCCATCTCCGTTGATTAAAGCATTATGTTGAATCGTACTAGAGCCCAAATTATTAATGATTGCGGGTTTGATTTTTCCTTTTGTATCATGCTCGATTTTAAGGCGGACCATGTGAGCCATAATTTGTGATTCACTTGTTGATAGAGCCGTAATTTTTACACTCTCTTTTGAAGTTCCACCTAAACCGGGAAGTGAACAACCAGACAAAATAATCAAACTTAACATAAATAAAGCCAATTTTTTATACACGATGACAAAGCCTCCGAATATTAATATCATATCTTCAATTAAACAAAAAGGGTAAAAATATCTTGTGAGATTATTATACCATAGTAATTTTTTTATTGTTCTTTATCACATTTGGATATAAAAATAACGTTTTTTCATTATTTCTTATTATTAAGGGTATAATGAATTTGAGTGAGATACTTAAAATAAGGATGATGCAAGATGAGAGTAGCCATTATAGGAATGGGCACAGCAGGTGTGAGTGTGCTCAGACAATTAGTTAAATATAAGCATTTTAAGAAAATTCAATTAGATATTTATGATAACGAGGAAAATATGGGACAAGGCAAGCCCTTTCAAAATGATAGTGAGGATTTGCTCATCAATGTACCAGTTGATATGTTGTCATTGAATATAGATAATATTTTAGAATTTAGAGAATGGTATAACGAACAAGATACTTTTAATTACGGTGATGCGGACTACTTACCGCGTTATGTATTTGGTCATTACATGAAAAGCTATTTAGAACAATTTGATCATGAATTCGACAATGTAAATGTAATTAAAAAAGAAGTTAAACATATGTATATTGAAGAGCAAGCCAATGAAATTATTCCTAAGCGAATCATTGTATGTACCGATGACGAAGTGGAATCTTGTAAAGACTATGACTATGTGTTTTTTACAATTGGTACGATGTCATATCACGATCCATACCAACTCAAAGGTCAAAAGGGGTATATTCAAGCGCCTTACCCGGCTAATCAAACACTGTCAGAAGTTAAAAAAGATGACACAATCGCCATAATCGGTACGGGTCTAGCAAGTTTAGACGTCATTCGATATACATTGTCACATCATCAGAAAAAGCCTATTATTATGGCGAGTCGCGGTGGTAAGTTACCAAGTGTCCGGGGTGAGATGCAAACGATTGAATTCAAATATCTTACACTTGAAAATTTTGACCAGTTAAAAGCAGAAAATATGGGCGTGGTTCCATTAGAAGATGCGGTGGAATTATTTAAAAAAGAATGTGAAGTGCGAGAGATTCCACTTCAAAAACTACTTAAACGTCGAAAGTATGATGCGATCCGTGATTTAAATTATGACTTGAATCACCCTGAAGAATTAGGGGCTTTGCAGAGTGTGTTTGAGGCATTAAAAGAAAATATGGATTGGATTTGGAACAGTTTGAGTCGTGAAGATCAAACACAATTTATATCTAAGTACCATAGATATTTAAAAGAAAATACAAATCCGATGCCGAGAGAAACAGCTTTATTGTTGATTGACGCAATTAAAGCTGGTGATTTAGAAATATTATCCGGACTCGAAAATGTACGCCAATATTATGGTAAATACCGACTTGCCTTTAAAAATAAAGAGGATGAATTAAAAGTGGATATTGTCATCAATGCTACGGGTCCGAAAAAACATTTGAGTCAGTTAGATGATGACGATGCCTTATTGTTGGATGTTGCGAATCGAGAAATTATACAACCGCATCCAATGGGAGGAATTCAAATTGTACCGTCGACAAATGAAGTGATTAGTCCATTGTATGGTACATTGCGCAATTTAAGAGCAATTGGTCAAATTACCAATGGTGTCAATTTTGAGCGCAACGGTGTCACAATGATTGTTCAACAAGCAGTAAGAGCTGTCGACAATTTATATGACACCTATAAAGCTAAAAAAGCACTTGATAAAGAGAAAAAGAAAGCACAGAAAAAGGCGCAAAAAAAGAAAAAAGATAAAAAGAAGAAAAAGAAAAAATAAGTTGTCCAACTTAAAAGATGACAATATGATTCGTTTGTTTTGTAAAGAAGATTGTGTCTACTTTCTTCAAAGAGTCAATATGATTGTTATACATTGGTAGGTCATAGTTTTAAAAAGGTATATTATTATGTAATAATGATTTTTAT
>NZ_PPQN01000079.1 GCF_002901995.1 Staphylococcus coagulans
AAAGTATAATTTTAATAAAAAGGGTCTTCTGTATGAACTATTTCAGGTATAAACAATCAAGGGTATTGAATGTATTTATGGACTATATAAAAAGAACTGTAGGTCTCTTCAGATCTACGGATTTTCGCCATGCCACGAAATTAGTTATATGTTAGCGAGTTAAGCGAATGCTGACATGATAAAAAAGGAAATTAGATATTTTTTTCTAACTTTGCAACAGAACCAAAGAATAGCTATTATTCCAAAAACTAAAGACGAAATTAAATTCTTTCTTATTCTATGAAGTTGTTCTCTCATTACTTCATTTCTTTTACTTTTCATAACCATACGCCCTCTATTGTTATTTTTTAAAATTAGATCTTTATCATTACTATTTTTCTTAAAATGCACTAGATACTAACCAATAAGCTATACAGTTAGTTTACATAATTTCGTATTATGAGTAGTGCTTTTGTATATGCTTTAATCAATAATAATATAATTAAAGATTTAAACTAACACATACAAAAAACAAAATTAACATAACTTTAAAAAATAAATCATTTTATAACATTGATATTTCTGTAAAAAAACAATAGAATAAAGATATAGTTTACATAAAAAGAAGGTTCAAAAGTTATGAAAAATATTTATTAATCATATTATTATTACCTTTATTAATTTCGTGTAGCAATAATCATCACAATAAAAAAGTAACTGTTGTTGAGTATGGAGATTATAAATGTCCTTATTGTAAGGATTTTGATACTAAAGTAATGCCTAAATTAGAAAAAGAATACATAGAGAAAAAGTTAGTTATTCATTTGTTAATTTATCATTTTTAGGTAAGGACTCAATAATAGGATCTAGAGCTAGTCATGCTGTTAAAAATATTGCACCTAAACATTACTTAGAATTTCACCATAAAATTTACAAAGAACAACCAAACAATGAAAAAAATGGATTACTTATAAAAAAGTCGACAATATTATTGACCAACTTTCAATAAAGAAAAAAGAGAAAGAAAAAATCAAAAAAAATTATAAGCAAAAAAACAGCAAAGCTTATAAAGATGCAATTAAAGATAAAAAAATAGCGGAAAAAGAAAAAGTTGAAATGACTCCAACAGTAACAATAAATGGCAAAATGGTAGAAGATCCTTTGGATAAGAATGATTTATTTAAGAAACTCAATAATGAGTTAAAGAAATA
Organism: Staphylococcus coagulans; assembly: GCF_002901995.1. Classification (GTDB taxonomy): domain Bacteria; phylum Bacillota; class Bacilli; order Staphylococcales; family Staphylococcaceae; genus Staphylococcus; species Staphylococcus coagulans. Next base: position 1,191 of record NZ_PPQN01000079.1, read on the forward strand.
GGTGAGAAATAATGAAAATACTAATATATGGACTTAATACACTAAACTATATCGTTTTACTATTATTAATTCTTTTAAACCTACATAATTTACAACAAATAGGATTAAATATTTGTGAATATTTTCTCTTATCTAGTATTGGTATATTGATAATCTCACTCATTATATATTTCTTTAAAAAGAAAGAAATATTTTTAGTGAGTGTTTTTATAAACTTTTTTAATATAGCGATTATATTCCCTATATTATTAGTATTATTATTTTAAGGAGGATTTTTATGGTTCTTTGTCAACGTCGGTTGGCGAGACGATAACGCATTAAGCAACGTTATTTTGTTGTTCAATGCGTTTTTTATATTCACTTACAAATACTTTGGAAATGATTAAGATTCGATTCCTAAAATTCCAGAAATTTCTATAACCATAAGAAACCCGTTTAATCAGTTTTATTTTATTATTAATTCCCTCAATTGGCCCATTCGTTAAATGTGGATAACGCATCGTATTTGAGATATAGGGCAAGTATTTGATGAATGTTCGAATAACGCGCTTGAGTCCTTGTGAAATATCTTTTGTCTTTGAATCCTGTAAGATGAACTGTAATTGCTGGATATCGTTTGCTTTTAAGGCACTTAAAAGACG
>NZ_PPQN01000080.1 GCF_002901995.1 Staphylococcus coagulans
CCGTTTTTGTTTGTATCTTCCCATACTTTATCTCCAAGATTATATGTTGGTTTGTAGAAGCCAGAATCAATTGTTAAATCATTTTTACCATTAATTTTTACTGATACTTCTGTTCCATCTGAGTCTTTTTCATCATTTCCGCCTTGATCTTTTCCTGTTGGCTCATATCCTGATGGCGTCTCAAATTTTACTGTATAGTCTCCATTTGTTAATCCTTCAAACTTATAATTACCGGATTCATCTGTTTTTGTCTCAAACACTTTTCCATCTTTATCTGTCAATGTTACCTTGACATCTCCGATGCCTTTTTCACCATCATCTTGGATACCGTTTTTGTTTGTATCTTCCCATACTTTATCTCCAAGA
>NZ_PPQN01000081.1 GCF_002901995.1 Staphylococcus coagulans
GGACAGAAATCTATAGATTTCGTCGTCCCACCCCGGCAAAGATGACTAGGGTTGCGCCGAGCTAAAAAGCGAAAAGCGCAACCCAGACATCAACTGCGCTCTAAAGGTGAAAAGGATACATAAGAAGTGGGACAGAAATCTATAGATTTCGTCGTCCCACCCCGGCAAAGATGACTAGGGTTGCGCCGAGCTAAAAAGCGAAAAGCGCAACCCAGACATCAACTGCG
>NZ_PPQN01000082.1 GCF_002901995.1 Staphylococcus coagulans
ATTGTACATTGAAAACTAGATAAGTAAGTATAGATTTTACCAAGCAAAACCGAGTGACAAGCGAAAGCTTGAAACAAAATTATCGCTAGTCGTCGACAGACGACTCACATAATTAATAACTGGTGTATTGAGTGGAAGCTCAATCATAAAAGATTAAGTTATTAAGGGCGCACGGTGGATGCCTTGGCACTAGAAGCCGATGAAGGACGTTACTAACGACGATATGCTTTGGGGAGCTGTAAGTAAGCTTTGATCCAGAGATTTCCGAATGGGGGAACCCA
>NZ_PPQN01000083.1 GCF_002901995.1 Staphylococcus coagulans
CGTTCGATTTCATCAATTAATTCTTGTGGAAAACCGTTTGGATACACTTTGAATGGCTGCATGATATTCAAGCCCATCATTTCCCAATGGCCTGTCATTGTATCTTTACCGACTGAAGCTTCGCTTAATTTTGTATAATACGCTTTTGGATGTGCAACTGCCCCAACGACAGGTAAGGCATCAATATTACCCAAACCTAATTGTTCAAGATACGGTAATTTTTGGTCAAATCCTTCTAACGTATGCTTCAGTGTGTGGGACCCTTCATCGTTAAAATTTTTCGCATCTGGGGCTTCTCCTATCCCAACAGAATCCATGACAATCAAATGTACACGTTGAAATGGTGTTGTCATATAAATCACTCCTACATTGATTAATTTAGCTGTTATCGTTTAATAGTCTGTGTCTGATTCCAATCCTTGCATGATTTGAACACCTGCACTTGCGCCCACACGTGTGGCACCTGCTTCAACCATTGCGTTAAAATCTTCTAA
>NZ_PPQN01000084.1 GCF_002901995.1 Staphylococcus coagulans
ATAACAGATATCATTCTCCGTGGTATCTGTCTTTTTATTATTCAAAAATATTTTCACTTTACACATGCATGAAATTAGACATTCATTTAAAATTAACATAAGATAAATATTAACTTATATCTCATTACAACAAGGTTATGAAAGGAGGATAAATGCCATGTCAATTATGATTTGGGTTATCATATCTGCCTTATTTATTATTGTCTTGCTCAGTTTATTGCGTGTTAAATTTTATCAAAATAAATTAGAAGTTGAGCTTTATACAAAGAGTCAGCTGTTAAATAAAATTTCTAAAATGAAGCAAGAAAAATATCAATTCCAAACTAAAGAAAAAGATTCAAGTGAATACCATCTCGACTTGCGCCGCGCCAAACAGACGTTAACTCAAGATTTGGATGCACTTGTTGATGATGAGAAAATCCGCCATTATCGTATATTTACTACAAGTCAAATTGCACCTAAGAATACGATATATCCTTTTATTTCGCAGTTTGATATCCTTGTAGTCACAAATATTGGTTTAATTCTGTTGAATCTTAAAGCTTTAAAAGCAAAAACATTTTATCACTTTGAAGGACGCTTACCTTTAAAAGATGAAAGTGACATTCATCAAATTGTTGGTCATTACATTGCCCACCAATACCACAACCAATTTCAATCAGAATTAAGAACCCACTATACATTTAGTGAAAATATTCACGAGAATGAAGTGACGTATCAATTTAACAAATATGATCCATATGAAATGGCTGAAAAAGCAACACAAAACCTGCAAACGCATTTTGAATCCTTAGTAGATGTACCAGTTTCTACAATTGGGGTTATTTACTGTGCGAAACAAAATGGAGAGCGTATCGATGGCGATGCGACACCATATAGTCAAGTTTATACTTGTGAAAACAACCAAGATTTCAAAAATGCTTTACAACAATTTATTGCCACAACACATAGTAACCTTTCAGATGCATCATATGAACAAGTAATTAACAATATTGAACATAATAATTAAATTCTGAATTTTAGTGTATTCATTCTACAAGTACTTTAAAAATAAAAGCTCATTGATGTATATAGCAGATTCACATCAATGAGCTTATACTTTTATAGACAAAGCTACCGTATTGTTTATGTCACAACGTTTGCCAGTAGCAAGAATACTTGTCAATTGATTTTAGTATTATTGTATTTTTCATATATTGAATTATATGAGTCTTGAACAATTTTAAAATTTGTTCTAATTTGTTTACTAAACTTACAGTACTACATATAAAGATACAAGTTTTATAATCATTTACATAGTTATAATCATAATTAAGATTCTTGTCTCTTTTTAATATCAAATGTTAAAAACATTCACAAATTTTTCTCTGCCTTTTTGTGCTATACAATCAATAAAAAGCACGAGGTATCTTAGAAAACATCTCTGTCTTTATTATAAACAGATTTTATAACAATCCGTGATTAGTATTCATTTAAAATTGCTGAGTACTAAAACCTTCCGAATCCATTTCAGCGCAATAAACAGTTTCATTTATACCTAAAATTACAGAGTACTAAAACGTTTTGCGTTCTTGCGAATACATGCGTTTAGTTTCATTTATACCTAAAATTACAGAGTACTAAAACACTTACGTTCAGAATTAAAAGCAAAAGAAGGTTTCATTTATACCTAAAATTACAGAGTACTAAAACTATCCATTGAATCGCCAGAAACCTTTAAACGTTTCATTTATACCTAAAATTACAGAGTACTAAAACTAGTCATGCTGCAGTGCGTGAGGGTAATTAGTTTCATTTATACCTAAAATTACAGAGTACTAAAACGCTCCCGTCGTTTGATAAAACCAAACATCAGTTTCATTTATACCTAAAATTACAGAGTACTAAAACTTGCGGTTCAAGTATCACTGTTTCGGCTGCGTTTCATTTATACCTAAAATTACAGAGTACTAAAACAGAGAAACAATACATTGAGTTGCTAACTCGGTTTCATTTATACCTAAAATTACAGAGTACTAAAACCGTAAACTAATTGCATTTTTCCGTTATTTGTTTCATTTATACCTAAAATTACAGAGTACTAAAACTGCGGATAAACTCACAAATATTCTTGATAAGTTTCATTTATACCTAAAATTACAGAGTACTAAAACCCACACAAAGATACACGGCCGGGTAACAATAGTTTCATTTATACCTAAAATTACAGAGTACTAAAACTAACTTCTTTTGCACGTTTAACCGTCATTTGTTTCATTTATACCTAAAATTACAGAGTACTAAAACACCGCGTGCTATAAAAAGCATAATATGTTTGTTTCATTTATACCTAAAATTACAGAGTACTAAAACTGCTTCGATTATGCAAACACTGGATGGAAAGTTTCATTTATACCTAAAATTACAGAGTACTAAAACATCCTAGAATCTTTGCCATTTTAATAAATTGTTTCATTTATACCTAAAATTACAGAGTACTAAAACCTTCTTGCGAACTATTAAATATCCAAGCCTGTTTCATTTATACCTAAAATTACAGAGTACTAAAACTATCACGACCATCGATTTGCCACATTTTAGTTTCATTTATACCTAAAATTACAGAGTACTAAAACTCAGGCGAACCTGCAAGAACAACAGAGATTGTTTCATTTATACCTAAAATTACAGAGTACTAAAACCTCTAGCTATAATTATAGCTTATTTTTATGATTATTATAAGCAAGTTTATGCTAGACATTTTTAAATTTTCGTTTAATTTTGTTTAAAATAATCTAGAAGCGCTTGATTAATCGATTGATTTACAAGTCAATTGACCAAGCGCTAGAACCTTTCCCTTTAATAGGCGTTTAGATTTATTTATTAAACTTCAAATCATACATTTTGATATATTTCGCTACAGCAATCGGTAAATTATCATAATGGATATCCAATTCAAAATCTTGTTTTGCATGTTTAAGGTATCTTACAACAACATAGATATCTATTGGCTCAAACACAATGATATCAGCTAAATTATAATTTGAAATCTTCGGAGTTAATTCAATGACCTCTTGATATAATTGAATAATTTTTTCTAAGCTACGTTTAATTTCATGCTTTTCAAAATTAAGTGGTGCATCCCACACCAAGTGATCAATAAACTCTGCTGTCAATAATTGCTTTTCATTTCTAATATAATTCATATGCGCTAAATCATGAGCTATAAAATGTTTAGACCCTGTTAATACAATTATTGGAACCCCTAATCCCTCTAAAATATTTCTAAATCGAATTTGTTCTTTCGGACTTAGATTAGATTCGGGATAGCAATAAATCAATAATGTTTTATTATTAGATTGATAATTTAACTCTTCAACAATTAAAGGTATGAGTGATTCTAATCTGACAATTAAGCGACTATATTCA
>NZ_PPQN01000085.1 GCF_002901995.1 Staphylococcus coagulans
GACGGACGTTACGCTGATGTACAACAAGATATTGAAGCTGTGGTCAAAGCGGCTCAAGGCCATACGGTTAAAGTCATTATTGAAACAGTCTTACTGACTGATGAAGAAAAAGTGAAAGCCTCTGAATTAGCACAAGCAGCAGGCGCACACTTTGTGAAAACATCCACTGGCTTTGCGGGTGGCGGTGCTACACCTGAAGATGTGAAATTAATGAAAGAGACTGTCGGGGGAGCATTAGAAGTGAAAGCCTCCGGCGGTGTGCGTAGTTTAGAAGATTTTAACGCAATGGTTGAAGCAGGTGCCACACGTGTGGGCGCAAGTGCAGGTGTTCAAATCATGCAAGGATTGGAATCAGACACAGACTA
>NZ_PPQN01000009.1 GCF_002901995.1 Staphylococcus coagulans
CCATCCCGCGCTAATATTATTTCAAAACAACTTACTTATTTATCATACCAAATTGTTAATTTAATGTCAACAATTTTTTAATTTTTTTAAAAAATTGTTGATTTAAAATAATTGGATTTAATGACTCCTACGGGACTCGAACCCGTGTTACCGCCGTGAAAGGGCGGTGTCTTAACCGCTTGACCAAGGAGCCAAAAGAATAGAAATATTAACGACTTTTTAAGTATATAGTTTACGCTTAAAAACGTCAACGGCTTTCTTACAAAAATTTGTGTAATATCAACCCTTTTAAGTAAATCAATAAGTAAAGGGAGGAAGTAACACAGTCAAAACGATTTAATTTTACTATTCAGTGTCTCATTTTTAGGATTTTTTACAAATCTAGAACTATAAAAATAACACTTCATCCAATCCTGATCGCTAAATGCTTTATTTTGGTGCTCATTTTAATCTTGGATCAACTAAAACTTTAATACTGAATGCATCCCTTGAGAATGAAATGCATGTCCCCTTTTCCATAAAATAAAGACTCTCAAGGCGAATAAGAGTGCCTTGAGAGTAAATGGAATCTTAAACATGATTAGGAGAATACAAACATTATGTAGAAATAAAATGAATTCTACACCTAACATTATATTTAGGTTAACCTAATAATTCAAGCGATAACCCTTTATTTTCAGAATTTGTACAAATTTTAATCTATTAATCAAAATTTGTTAATATTTTTTTCTTTAAAAATAAGAAAGAGTCAAAGCCGTCTTGCTCACAAAAATGTCCGCCCTCTTCCTGTAAGTAAAACTTGGCATCTAGCGCATCACATAAACGCTTTGTTGCTTCATAAGGTACCACTGTATCATTTTTAGCAGCGATACCGAATCTATGTAGTATTTTATTTTGTAAGTTTTCAAAATCCACATCTTGTTGGACAAAAGGTTCAAGTTCAGGCATATCAGATATACCATCTTTAAAACCAGATACGATAGCTAGACTTCCGATATGATTGACATCTAGATCATTAAGAAATTTAAGCGTTGTAATGGCACCCAAACTGTGTGTGACGAAAATTGTATCACTATTCACTTCTGTTACATTTTCGTTCATATAATCTAACCATGCATCAACTTTAGGATGGCTTGAATCAGGTAAATTCAAAATTTCTACTTCATGACCTTCCAATTCCAAAGATTGCTTTAACCAAGGAAACCAATGTTTGGTGGAATCTGCTTGATACCCATGAACAATATAAACTTTTGTCATTTTCAAAACTCCTTTTTTACTGCGCCAATAATAAATATCTTACCATGCGGATATGATATATTCACGTCTCAACGGTTGGGTAAGTAAAATGGTAGATGAGCCGTTGATGAATTCTGGTATAGTTACTTTGACGCTCACAGCATACATTTCAAACGATTTTTGTCATTTGATCACTATAAAATGACGCTTTGCAAATAAAAATAGGTGTAAATCACTAGAAAATGATAAACACCTCTCATTAAAAATTGATCAATTAAAATTAATCACAGGACAGCTATTAGGCTTTTTAAACATTCCCCTAAATTTAAAAACAATCTTTAAACCAATCTCGATAATAATTTAGAAACCACATCTTTTGCTTGTTGAATACAGTCAGGTAATCCTACCGCTTCAAAAGGTGCACCCGTAATTTGTAAATGTGGATAATTCTCATAAATATGTTGCTGTATTTCTTTGATTTTACCGATATGGCCCACATGGTATTGAGGACTCGCATAAGGCATTTTATTAACAATAGTAAAATCGGGTTCTCCATAAAATGTCATCATTTGTGATAAATCTTTTTTAGCTATAGCAACAAGTTCATCATCCGATTTCTCATTAACAATGTTGTCACCTGGTTTACCAATATAAGCACGAATCAATACTTTACCTTCTGGTGTTGTGTGGGGCCATTTTTTTGTCGTCCAAGTACATGCCGTAATATCTGTTTGACTGGTTCTTGCAATGACAAAACCCGTACCATTGTATGTGTTTTTAATATTTTTTTCATCAAAAGCAAAGACTATAGTTGCCACTGAAGATGCTTGAAGTTGATAAAAATAATCAAATTTCGGATCACTACTAAACCAATCTCTAAACGATTGATGTGGTGTTGTTACAATAACGCCATCATAAAATACACGTTCCTCTTGCGCTAGTTCAACAAAGTAACCCTTTTGGGTCGCCACTAAATCATGAACTTTTGTTTCATACTCAAAATTCACATCTTGATTAACTAACCAGTTTTCTAGTTGATTAATAAAATCATTGAGACCCTTTTTAAATTGTTTGAACTGGCCTTGTGGTCCTTTTTGATTATGATGCGCAAGTTGTTGTCTTTCCTTTTTAACTTGTTGCATACCTTTAATAATACTTCCATGCTTTTCTTCTAAAGCTTTAAAATTAGGAAATGTACTCATTAAACTTAACTGATCAATATCTGTTCCATAAATACCGCTTAAAAGCGGTTCAATTAAGTTTTCAAGCATTTCATCCCCTAATCTTTCTCTAAAAAAGTGGCCAACTGAAATATCATTTTCATCTTCCATTGCGATTGGTTTTAAAGAAAGATCTTTCAATGCACGAAGTTTTCCTTTAAATGAAATTAACTTTGTCAGCATAAAAGGTTTTAAGTCCGTTGGAACGCCTAAAATAGAGCCTCCAGGTATGGGATATAATTGATTATGTGCATAAATATAAGATTGACCTGTCTCATTAGTGACAATATCTTCATCTGACATACCGATTGATTTTGCTACTTCAGTCATAATGGTTTTGCGTCCCAAATATGACTCTGGCCCAAGTTCAATGGTATAGCCATCACGTTGCACTGTTTTAACTTTGCCCCCTGCGCGATTCGTTGCTTCATAAACAGTAATCTCGACTTGAGGATATTGCGTTTTAATAAAATATGCACTCGCTAATCCAGTAATACCCGCGCCAACGATTGCAACTTTTGTCATTTTTCATCACGCTTTCGAAAAGATATTTGAAATTTCATCCACAATTGCTCCAATAAATAGAGGATGTGTGTCTGGCATAGGTGGGCGGTGATATGTGGCTCCGACATCGTCACATACGACCTTGCATTCATAATCATTATCGTATAATACTTCTAAATGCTCAGCTACAAACCCTACTGGTGTATAAATAAAGTGTTGATAATGATTTTTTTCATAAAGACTTCTTGTTAAGTCTTGTACATCAGGCCCAAGCCAAGGCGTCCCCGTTTTACCTTCTGATTGCCATCCAACTGCAACATTTTGAATCAAAGATTGCGCTTTAATCAGTTTCGCTGTTTCATTTAATTCAAATGGATATGGATCGTTATTTTCTACAATCATTTTTTCAGGTAAGCTGTGCGCAGAAACGATAAGCACGGTTTGATCATGTGCTTCTTTAGGAATATTTTCTAAAGTTTCATTCACGCGCATTGTCCAATAATCAATAAATTTCGGTTGCGCATAATAATGATTTACATGTTGTAATTGAATGCCATATTGGTCTGCTTTCTCTTGTGCACGGCGATTATAAGAAGCAATAGAAAAATTTGAAAAATGTGGCGCTAATACGACCGTTACTGCTTCTTTAATACCATCATTGTGCATTTTGTCAATGGCATCTTCAATATAAGGATGAATGTGTTTTAAACCGATATATAACTTAAATGAAATATCATCATAGCTGTTGTTTAAAGCTTCTAGCAATGCTTCTGCTTGTCGTTCAGTTGTACCTGCTAACGGCGATAATCCCCCAATCGCCTCATAACGTGAAATCAAATCTTCCAACTCTTCATCTGACGGCTTTCTACCATGTCTGATATCAGTGTAATAGGGTTCAATATCACTTTTTTGATAAGGAGTCCCATAAGCCATCACTAATAAACCTATTTCCTTTTTCATCTTAATCCGTCCTTTATATACTCGATTCTCTTAATTTTGCTTCGTATAATCGTGAACAAACTGCGATACACGACGCAATGTGTCAGGTTTCACTTCAGGAAAAACACCATGCCCTAAATTAAATATATGACGCCCATGAGCCATCCCTTGATCTAAAATCGGCTTCAATCGAGATTCAATGACAGGCCATGGTGCAAGTAAGACACTAGGATCTAAATTACCTTGTACTGCCTTAGTCACACCTCGATTTTTCGCCTCATTGATAGTGATTCGCCAGTCTAAGCCCAATACATCAATTGGTAATGAATGCCAAGACTCAATAAGATGACTCGCACCCACTCCAAACATAATCACTGGTACATTGTAGGCTTTAATCCCTTTTAGCAATTTATCCATGCAAGGCTTAATGTAATAAGCATAATCTGCTTGATTCAAGGCCCCTACCCAAGAATCAAAAACTTGAATGAGTTGTGCCCCAGCTTGAATCTGTGCACCTACATAAGTAATAGACATTTCTGTTAATACATCCATCAATTTAAACCAAGTTGCCTCATCGCTATACATTAATGCCTTAGTCAAATTATAATTTTTAGAAGGTCCGCCTTCTATCATATAACTTGCCAATGTGAATGGTGCACCTGTAAAGCCAATCAGTGGAACATTTAATTTTTCTTTTGTTAATAATTTAATAGTGTCTAATACATAAGGAACATCTCGTTTAGGATCAACCTTTCCCAAGGCTTCTACATCAGACATCTTTCGGATTGGGTTGGCAATCACAGGGCCAATACCAGATTTAATATCTACATCCACACCCATTCCTTTTAAAGGTGTCATGATATCTTTATATAAAACAGCTGCATCTGTTTGATATTGCTCAACAGGAAGTGCTGTCACATATGCACAAAGTTCAGGTTGATGTGTAATCTCAAACAGTGAATATTTTTCTTTTAACTTTCGATATTCTGGTTGAGAGCGCCCAGCTTGCCTCATAAACCATACAGGTGTATGCTGAACGGCGTCCCCCTTAATTGCGCGTAAAATTGTATCATTTTTCGTCGTACTCATATGTTCCTCCTTAAACAACGTCATTCTTCACTAATATATCACATTACGACTTAATTCCTTTACCAACTGGCTCAAATGTCATAAAAAATTTAAAACTACATTTCATTTGAAATCTTTTCGAGGATTTACATTCCTCATCAACTCGTGCGCATCTCAAACGTCAAATGGATGTGAATTGCAATATAACAAAATTCAATATTCATTATAAATTGAAAAATGATTTAAGATGAGATAAACTCGTTGAGTGGGAAATTGATTCAATATTAATGAAACTTCATCAATGAAGACTCGAGATGAATTTTAAACGTGTATGTTTCATTTGTGTAAGGGGCTCGAGTTTTTAATAAAGCATTGATGTTGTAATGCTTTTAGTCATTGCTTTTTTGCGCGAAATAACACTTTTTCCACTAATCTTTAATAGTTTTTTAACCATGCATAAAATAGTGGTTATTTCAATGAGAACGGCTTATAATAAATGCAATAAGGAGGCGATCACCATGAAATTCTATATCACATACGGAACTTACGGATATTTACGCCAAATCCAACTTAACAATCAATCACATCAATTGCTTATTTTCTCAGGTGACGATCAATCCGTTATGATTGATGAAACAGAAAATGAGACCGTATTTCAACAACCTAAATCTTATCGCGTATTAACAAGATTAGGTACACTATCAGCTGATAACTTTCATGCGCTTATTTCTATCCCTACAACAGAGGATCATAAATATCAATTAGAAAATAAACTTGAAAATTATGTACCAAGCTTAGATTCAAGTGAAGGTTTTAATAGCTTTAGATTACTAAAACCTATTCACAGTAATATTTATAAAGTTTTCTTTGGTTTTACATCACGTCAAGCTTATGAAGATTTCAAAAAATCTGCGGCATTTCGTGAACACTTTTCAAAAGAAGGTGTTAGACCCCTTGCAGGATCTTCAAGTGCGCATGCTTCATATTTGGAACAATATTTCTATCCAATTAGTGAAGAGGATACAACTGAAGAATCATAAAAAGAAAAGTCATTTGATGCATGAATCATTTCATCCATGTCATCAAATGACTTTTTTAATCTTTTAATAAACTTTCTTGATATTTCAGCTTCTTGATTGTCGCGTTGACAGTTAAGTACCCTACTATAAAAAAGAGTATGAACAAGTAGAAATAGCTTATATTCAAAATGATATAAACGATGCTTAGTATGATACCAATAACTAAAACTGTGTGTTGCAGGAATTTTCGATAACCTACAATCACATGCATCTCTGAAACAGGCCAAACTTGTGGCCATAAACTATACGCTTCTTGCTTGTAAAATTGTGACATTTGCAAAACAATAATATACATAGATAAACCGCCAATGATAGCACTCACAATTGGATGACTTAACCATATCATTAACGCAATAGCGATAATCACTAAGCGTAAAGTTAAATTAAATGCATCTCGCCCTCTTAAAAAGTTTCTTTTAAATAGAAATGGATACATTTGTTTGTCATTAAATGGCTTTGGCGTTTTCAAAAGAAAATCTAAATAACGTCTTCGAACAGCTTGCTCTTGTATCCCTTTGACATCGGTAAACATATTTACAAATTTATAATAATTAATTTGATGTTGATGGGCTTGTTTAATCATAAATTCCCATGGGAAATGACTTTTTTGATTTAAACGGTTAAATAACAATATCAATGCAAGTAAAATAACAATACTACCTACCCCTTTAATATCAAAAGGCCCCAGAATTAAATAGTAACCTGAAAGATAGATTAAAAATAGTATAAATTGCACTGACCAATTCTCAAGTCGATATCGGTACCATTGCCATTTGATGATTAACCCTAATAGAGGAAATATAAAAGCCATTAGAACCACAAGTATAAAAGCGTGCATACGGTCTGGGTATACCGTGTGAACTAATGGATATGCAATGATAAGCAGAACGATTTGTAACGGTAAACGTGCCAGATAGCTGTATTGAATACTCTCCTTTATATATACACGCATTTGCTTTTCAAAAGGGAGTAAAAATAAACGGTCTGCATCTTTAAGTAATGTTTTTAAAGGAAATAAAGACGTAATTGATAATACGATTCCGATTATAAGTGCGTAATTGACATCTTTTGGTACATGTTTTAACCACTGACCATAGCCGAGTATAAATGCACCAAACAAAATGAGTAGAAACACACTGAAATGACCATTAAAGATGAAGCGATTATAATAATTTTTTTCAGCTCTAAGCGCTTTTAGTCTTTTTTGAAACAGTTCTTTTGCAGCTGTCATCATGAAACAGCTCCTTGTGTGACATGAATATAAATATCATCTAAAGTCGCCCCAGGCATGTCGGTTTGCTGACGTAATTCATCTAAGTCACCCATTGCAACGATTTCTCCATGATCCAATATAATGAAGCGATCACAATAACGTTCAGCAGTCGCTAAAATATGTGTACTCATCAATACGGTACGTCCCTCTTTTTTCTTAGATTCCATTAAATCAAGCATAGATTGAATTCCTAATGGATCCAGTCCTAAGAAAGGCTCATCAATAATATATAAATCTGGTTCTACAATAAACGCACAAATAATCATGACCTTTTGCTTCATTCCTTTAGAGAAATGACTTGGGAAAACAGATAACTGATCTTGCAAGCGAAAAGTCTTTAATAGTGGCTCTGCACGTTTCATTGCCTCATCATAATCGATGCCATAAGCCATTGCTGTCATTTCAATATGCTCTTTTAGCGTCAAAGCATCATAAATCACTGGCGCTTCTGGAATATAAGAAAGGTGTTGTCTATATGCATTAATGTCTTCTTTAATATCAATGCCAGAAATGGACATCTCCCCTTCTGTCGGTGTTAACAATCCTAACATATGTTTAATCGTTGTACTTTTACCAGCACCGTTTAATCCAATTAAACCAATAATTTCTCCATCTTTTAATTCAAAATTTATATTTTTAATCACAGGCTTCTTACCATAACCACCTGTTAAATGTTTTATATGCACAGTCATCAACTTGCACCTCCGTATTTTTTATTGTATCAAAAACAGCGTTATAATTGCTATTTAATCGTCGTTGTATAAAATCGTTACATCAAAAGATACACATGCTATAATAATAATTAAATGAAGAAACGGGGGTACACAATATGACAAAAACAATTTTTTCACAAATCATCGATGGGGAGATTCCAAGTTTTAAAGTGTATGAAAATGACTATGTTTATGCTTTTTTAGACATTTCTCAAGTCACTAAAGGTCATACTTTACTTGTTCCTAAAAAGCCATCTCCTAATATCTACGAAACAGATGCTGAAACGATGAAACATATTGGTGAAGCATTGCCTATTGTAGCCAATGCAATTAAAGCAGCATTCAGTCCAGATGGTTTAAATATTATTCAAAATAACGGTGAATACGCTTCACAGTCTGTTTTCCACCTTCATTTCCATTTGATACCTCGTTATGAAAATGACATTGATGGCTTTGGTTATCAGTGGGATACACACGAAGACACAATAGATGATACTCAAAAAGCAGCATTAGCTAAAGAAATTGCCGCCCACATTTAATATGAATATTTTGCGTTCTATCGCTTAATTTCATTAGAATTGGGTATAGATATAAGAAAAACATTCGAGGAGGAAAACTATGAAAGCCGTTCGAATCACACTCGGTGTTGTAGCCGGAGTCGCAACAGGATTAGGCGTTGCATTGATTAAAAAAGATGGTCAAACACGTATTGCGAATCCTAGACCTGAACGCCCTAAAACTGAATTAGAGCAAGAAGTGGATACAATAAAACAAAGTGTCAATGATATCGTAAACTATGTGACACAAATAAAAACTGAAAGTCAAAGTTTTGCTTCTTCTATTGGAGACGAAGTAAAAACGATGATTGGCGAATTCCAAGCGGATATTGACCCTAATGTGAAACGCATCCAAACACATATCGAAAATTTACAAAATCGTGGACAAGAAATTACAAATTTTCCAACAAAAAAATAAATTTTTAGTGTGTGATTGTGCATTATTCGATATAATATTTTTAAGCATGATACTTTAAGGTATCATGCTTTTTTACAGTCTGAGAAAGGAGCAACTCATCATGAAACACAAACAACAACAAATTGAAGGGATGCTTTACACACATAAAATCGCTATGCTTTCTAAAGTGCTTTGGAAAAATGCAGAAAGCGATTGGCAAGCATGGTTGAGAAAGTCAGACATCACTATGAATGAACACTTAATTCTTTTGACAATATATGCCTTTGAACGTGCTACAATTTCTGACATATCTAAATATGGCGTGATGCATGTTTCAACAGCATTCAACTTTGCTAAGCGTTTAGAACAACAAGAATTACTTTCACTTAAAAAAGATACAAGTGACAAAAGAAATACTTTTATAGTGTTAACAGAAAAGGGAAAGCAACTTGTTGAAGAGATATTTGATCAATATGATGAAAGTAAAAATCATATTTTTAATGTTTCCAAACAATATAAGGATGAAATGTTTCACCTTCCAAACTTTAGCGATGCCCATTACCTTGTATCTAAATTGCAAGGCAAAGAATTCATAGATGACGTTAATTTGTGTCAAGAAAATTTACGGAAAAATTTGCTTGACGAACAGTAAATTCAGGTAGATAATACCTTATATTACTGATGCAGAGGAGTATCCAAATGTTAAACTGTTTGCGTTCAATTGATATACATTCTAGATTTGGTTTACCTAGAATTGCCTTCATAAGTTTTGTAACAGTGGTTATCACTTTTTTTATAAGTTTTGAAGTGTTTCATTATTATTCAAATGTACCTTTTACAGATCAAAATTTTATAGTGTTTATTGTCTTAATGTTACTTATATACCCACTTCATAAACTGATTCATATTGTGACGGTGTTACCCTATTTCAAGCACCTAAAAACTTATAAGTTAATTCGTAAATCATGGATACCTTTATATAATATCTTTTTAGATAAACCGGTACGTAAAGTCTATTTTTGTATTTGCTTATTGATGCCGCTTATCGTTATTACTATAAGCTGTATCTTAATTGCACGCGCATTTCCAGAATATGGCCATTACTTTATGTTTTTATTGGCACTTAACGCTGGCTATTCTGTAATGGATATTCTTTACCTCAAAGTGATATTATTTTCGCATCAAGGTCATTATGTCGAGGAACATAGTAACGGTTTTGTACTATTAGAACATAATTATCATTCATAATTAACGAGATTTTAAAAACAATCATTCTGAACATCAAAGCCATCAAATTGTTAATCGATTTGATGGCTTTGACTTTGTTTTTTAAGCATTTTGTAAGATGAGCGCCTTCAATTGAATCATTTGAACAACTGAATCATTAACGTCAAAAACGACATTTTCACACTATTCTTCTCTATTCTATAATAAAAAAATCATTATATTTTGTTTTTTCTCATCTTTTAGTCTGATATTTACCCTTCATCGTTGGTCTGAGCCTGACATTATGGTATATTATTTGTGTTAATTTTAAAAATAAAGGAGCTCATAAGATGAAGAAAGGCATACAAAAATTAATTATTCCTGTTACAGCAAGTGCATTATTACTCGGAGCATGTGGAAATGATGCCCCTACTTCAAAAGGAGAAACTTTAATCTCATCTAAAGCAGGTGACGTTAAAGTTCAAGACGTTTTAAAAGAAATTGGTAACGAACAAATTGCAAGTGACTCTTTTAAAGTATTACTTAATAAAATATTAGAAGAAAAATATGGTAAAAAAGTCGATGATAAACAAATCGATAAAGAAACCGATGAAGAAATCGAAAAATATGGCGGTAAAGACCAATTTAAAAACTTATTAAAACAACAAGGTATGTCTTTGGATGAATATAAAAAGCAACGTAAAATGATTGCTTATCAAAAAGAATTACTTAATGACAAAGTAAAAATTTCTGATAAAGAAATAAAAGATAATACCAAAAAAGCATCACATATCTTAATAAAAGTAAAACAAGATAAAGACGATAAAGAAGGTTTATCAGACAAAGATGCTAAGAAGAAAATTGAAGAAATTAAAAAAGAAATTGATAAAAATCCAAAATCATTCGATGATCTAGCGAAAAAAGAATCTATGGACTCAAGCAAAGATAAAAATGGTAGTTTAGGTTATGTTGTTAAAGGTCAAACTGTGAAGCCTTTTGAAAAAGCCTTATTTAAATTAAAAGACGGCGAAATTTCTGACATCGTTAAAACGGACTATGGTTACCATATCATTCGTGCAGATAAACCGACTGATTTTAACAAAGAAAAATCTAAACTTAAAGAAAAATTAATTCAAAATAAACTACAAAAAGATCCAGAAATTTTAACAAATGCTTATAAAGATTTATTAAAAGAATACGATGTTGATTACAAAGATCGCGACATCAAAAAAGCAATCGAAGACAATATTTTAAATCCTGAAGCATTAAAAGAACAATCTTCTCAACAACAAGGTATGCAAGGTCAAGGACAACAATTAGGTATGTAATACATATGCGGTTGATTTAGCCTCATAATAATACAAAACAACGTCAGTACATCACAATGCTGACGTTGTCTTTTTTATTTACACCAATTTGTTATCCCCTCTTCATACTGAGCAAAGAAAAAGAGGCTAGGAAATGATTCCCAACCTCAATCTTCAGCTTACCTCATATTAATCCAATTTTTCAGGCTTATAGAATTGACGATTCTCCAATCCAAAAATACGCTCTGTGAACTGTCCTTTATTAACCTTTTTAAAAGCTTTATCGAACATATTCATTCGTGCATCAATGTTATCAATATAATTAAGAATTTCAGCTTCTTTTACTTGTGGTAACTTAGGAGAACCATATTCTAATTTACCGTGATGCGCTAAAATTAAATGGCGTAATAATAATATTTCTTCACCATCCACATTCAGCTCTCTTGCTGCATCCGCCACATCATCACTTGCTATAGAGATATGACCGAGTAAATTTCCTTCTAATGTATATGAAGTAGCAACAGGGCCAGATAATTCTCTCACTTTACCCATATCATGTAAAATAATGCCACTATACAACAAACTGCGATTTAGCTCAGGATAAATATCGCATAAGCCTCTAGCAATTTTAAGCATCGTTAATACATGGTAACTCAGTCCACTCACAAAATTATGATGGTGAGAACTTGCTGCTGGGTATACAAAATAACGATCTTCATATTTGTTTAACAAATATCTTGTTACTCTTTGAAGCGGTGCATTTTCTATTTCAAAAATATATTCTTGCATTGCATCCTTGATTTCTTCTGGAGACATTGGGGCTCCATCTATGAAATCTTGCGTACGCATGCCATCTTGCTCAGTAGCTAAACGAAATTGATTTACCTTCATTTGTTTACGCCCACGATAATTGATGATATCACCTTTCACGTGAATGATACGTTCAGGTTGAAGTAATGGAATGTCCTCTTTAGACACCGTCCATAATTTCGCTTCTATTTCTCCACTTTTATCTTGTAAGTGAAGCGTCATATAATCTTTTCCTTGTGCTGTAACCCCTTGAGTTGCACGGCGAATCAAAAAGAAGTGATCGACCGTATCTCCAGGTTGTAGTGTTTCAACATTTCTCATATTTAACGCCTTCCCATTCTATGTTTCTATCTTTTTTAATGTTACAAGTTGTTTAGTTGGTATATTTGAGTCACGTAAACATGTAAAATAGAGAATTTGGAATTCTTCAGACATGCCTCTTAAATATTTCATCATTCTTGAACGACGCTCTGCATCAAAATGTACAAACGCATCGTCAATAATAATCGGCAATGAATAATAAGGTTTTAATATTTTAATCAGACTAAGTCGAAGTGCTATATATAACAACTCTTTAGTAGATTGACTTAACTCAATTGGATGGTACATTTGGCCATCTCGATGACGCACCATAACTTGTTCATTTTCATATGTGACTTGAACATATTGGCCGTCTGTTAGTTCTGAATAAATATTCGTCGCCACCTGAACAACTTGTGGTAATCGTTTATCTTTAATTTGTTTAATATGTTCATCAACAAGTGCTTCAAGATAACTTAACGCTGCCCAATCATCAGCCGTAGCATTAAGTTGGTTTTTCGAGAGCTCGTATTGATGGCGTAAATGACGCAATGTATCATCTGTTTCCATATGGTTGATTTGTGCAGATAAATCACTCACTTCACTTTGTATAGTGAGATATCTCTCATTGTAGTCATCAATTTGCTCAGATAATTTTTGATATTCAGCATCAAGTTGCGCTGTCGTTTTTTCGCTTAATTTAGAACTTTTTTCATAACTATAATCTTGATTTTCAAGAAAATGGGTTAAGTCATTAAAGCGAGATAATCGTTTATGATAAGTTTGATAACGATCATGATGTCTATAATAACTTTCTTCATCTAATGCACCAATTGCGCCAAACAAATTATGAATGACACTTTGATTATCTTTTAAGCGCTGATTCAAATGTTTAATTTCGTTATCGATGAGCGAAATTTGTTCTAAATTATGTGCATGTCTTGTCATATCTTGATTCGCATTTTTCAACCATTCTCGGACATCATGAAATAAAGTCTGACGGTCAAATTGTGTTAAAGCTAGCCCAATTTTTGTTTTTGCTTCATCATAAAACGCCTCTAATTCATCATGTAATTGTGTTTTTGTGACTGACAACGTACTTAAATGCTGTGCATGTTCTTTCAATTTTTGAATTGTTTCAATCGCATTTAATAATAAATCATCAGATAAATTTTGAGACACATGTAAATGCGTTTTCAGTTCTGAAATACTTTGAGAAGAATGTTCATAATCAGTTTGTACTTCTTCGTTTTGAATATTCAAATGATCTTTTTTTGTTTTTAAAATTACGAGTTGTTGCTTTCTTTGAGTAATTTGATCACGTAATTGATACTGTGTCGACAAATCGAAATCTAATTCATAATTATCTTCTAGTTGTTGTACTTCTTGTTCTAATTGTGTAATTTCCTGTGAAAACTTTTCATTATGACCGACAGGTTTAGAACGGAACATAAAAATAGCAACGATAAATATGACACCTAGTACTGCTAAAACTACAGCCGGTACGAGTGCTTGAGATAAAAACATAAAAATTGCAAATCCTATAGAAATCAGTGCAAGGATCATAGATGCAATACTCAATTTTTTTTGTTTTTTATCTTTTTGTTGTTGTTCGATTTCGAATGCTTCTTTCATCTTCGAAAATAAATTACGTTTTTCATTTAATTCTAACAGGCGATGATCATAAATCTTTTTCTTTTCAAAATTTTCATCACTCACAAGCTGCTCTTCTAGTTGTTCAATTTCATTTTCATATGACTGATGTTCGATTTGATTTTCATCAATATTACTTTTTAACTGTTGTAACAATTGACTTTGGTCTCTTTTATTTCGTAACACTTCACTAGTGTAGCTTTTCTGTGCTTCTGAAGTGTCGATATTCTCATGCATTTCTTGCCAACCTATGTTGGACTGCAGACCAGACATATCCATTCGATGATTATTAATTTCACGTTCGGTTTGGTTCAAATCAAGCGCTTTCTGCTTAATTGTATCTTCTTGTTTTGCTACCCATTCAAAATTTTGATATAAATCTTGTTCGGGCACGAATAATTTATCGTTTTCTTTTTCAAGTTGACTTTTCTTTTCATCTCTTAAACCGATATCTCTTTCAAGATGTTGAACTTGAATTTTCGCTGCTTCATAGCGATCTATCCCTTGCTCTGGAAATTCTAACGGTTCAATATTTAAGTCCGCTTCTAACCCTTTCCATTCCTGGACCTGATCAATTAATGCAACTTCTTTTTGTTTTTCTTCAAACAGCGCCGTAAGTTGACTCAAGTTTTCTTTTAAAGCTTTTAAACGTCTCAATGCTTTATCATGTTCTTCAGTAAGACGCTGATACGTTTCCAACTTCGCTGATTCTTCTCTAATATCAAACTCTAATTTTCTAATTTGCTCTAATTGCTGATTAATTTCTGGATTTTGTCCTGACTTTTTATATAGGTCTTGCTTTTTCTGATGAATTAATTCACGCATGCCAATAAACTCCGTTGAACCCAGTGCACCCGCCTGCATTAAGAAATTTTGCAATTGTTGCTCACTCATATGTTTATGGATATCTTGTAATCCTAAAACACTAAAGGAGAATATTTCTTGATACGTGCGCTTATTAATATAATTAAGTTGCTGCTTTAACCAGTTTTCGTCTTTAATTGCACCATTAGGCATAAAAACTTTGACGTCTCCTACAGCACTTCCTTTAACACGTTCAACATCTACTTCTGAACCGTCATCCATAATCAATGTAACACGCCCACCGTAATGGTTCCCCATTCGAGGTTCTAATCTAGGCTCATTTTCTTTTTTAGTTGGAAAACCAAATAAAATTGAATGGATGAATGCTTGTAAAGTTGATTTACCTGCTTCATTTTCACCAAAAATTTCTGTGAAGAACGGATTAAATTCAACTTTACGTTGGACAAATTGACCATAACCATAAATTTCAACTGATTTTATCTTCATGGCTTAGTTGCCCTCCTTTAGTTCAGCTTCTATAATTGCTTCAGCACGTTCAATCAGTGCTTTTCGATCATGTTTTTGATAGTGATCTAAATATTTTGAGGCCTTAGGATTCATATATAACTCAGATAAAGCACGTTCGTAGACATCATCTTGTGCTAATAGATCTTCAGAAAACTCATTCGCAATACTTGTTTGAGGGATTTCTAAATAGTTAATTAACCATTCATCAATCATCACAAAATGGCGTTCATTTTCTTCATATTCTGTAACTAAAGTTTTTACTTGCTCTAAAACTTGTGCGTCAATACGCTCATCACCGTGAACATTAATTTGCAAGCGGTAGAATGCTCTACCTTGATGGCGTACACTTTCTTTAAATTCCTGAATACTTTCAAATAAAGTCTGCTGAGATACAGAATCAATTTCAATCGTCGCACTTTCAAAACGTATAAACTGCGTCGGAACAAAGCGTGTTTTCAATGCTACATGGTCTCCCTCAACGATAAGGCAACCTTTTTCCCCTTGTTCTTTAAAATGACGCCCCTGTATATTACCGGCATAGTGAATTTCAGGCAGATCACTTAATTGCTGTCTTTTATGGATGTGGCCAAGCGCCCAATAGTGATACAGTTTTGCATTTAAATCTTCTAGACGAAATTCAGTGTAGCGATGTGCAGTCTCTGTTTTACTATAAGTACCGTGAAGCACACCGATATGTACTGTTTGGCGATCCTCATTCGTTGGATAAAGATCGATTTTATTTTCATAGCTTTCGCTCTTTTCATAACTAAAGCCATGTAAATGTACATTTTCACCGGATTTTGTAATCGCTTGATAAGTTTCAACATCTTTAGAAAATACAGTGACATTTTCAGGCCATTTTGATGTGATTTGATCAGAGAGTGGATCATGATTTCCATGTGCAATATAGACAAAAATCTGTTCTTTTTGCAAACGTTCAAATTGTCCTTTCAAAAACACTTCAGCTTTTAATGTACGGTTGTGCTGATCAAATAAGTCTCCACTTATCACCATAAAATCAACTTCTTCTCGTAATGCGAGATCTATAATTTTTTTAAAGCTTTCATAAGCGCTATTTTCGACATCTTTCAATATTGTAGGATTTAAATAGCGTTTTGAGGCAAAAGGGCTATCTAGATGTAAATCTGCACAATGCAAAAATTTAACCATTTAAGCATTCTCCTTTTTACTTTCTAATTTCATCTCTGTTTAATAGACTATGTATTCATTTATTTTATCATATTTTAGTTATATAAGTGTGAACCAAAAGCGCATTCTGTAAGAACTTTATCATCTTCCTGGCATAAAAAAAGAGCAATTCAGAAATCTAATCATTATGCTTTAGATTTCTAAATCTGCTCTAATCAATTCGAACCGTCTCATCGAATGAAACCTTACTTCAATGTTTCATTTAATTCCTCTCCCACACTATGGGTTGATAAGAATGTAGCCGATGAAAAATTAGTTTGCGTAAATTTCATCCAATGGTTTAACAATGATTTGGTTGATTTCTTGGAAAACTTGGCTCATTTTTTGTTCAGCATTCATTAATTCAGAAATGTTGCTGTCTTTTTCAATTTGTTGCGCTTGTTCTTGCGCTTTTTGCAAGTCTTCCTCACCAATTTCTTCACCTTGCATTTGTTTTTGTTGGAAGTTTAATTGTGTTTCACGAAACTCATCAAACAATTTTTTAGAGTTTTCATCAGCTTCAACTTTAGCATAAGCATCTTTAATCGCTTTATACTCATCACTTTCGCGTAATGCTTGTTCTAATTTGTTCGCGTAATCATATAAATTTACAGCCATTTCTATTCGCTCCTTGAGTTGTGTAATTTAAGATTGAATTCTATCTCTTCCAATCTCTTTCCTTGCTTACGATACCACATTTTATACAGTTATACAAAGATTGCAATTAAACCTTGGAAAAATCCAATAATTCCACCTAAAATGAAGCCTAGCAACATGATTAATTTAAGCTCTTTATTCGCAATTTCAAATATCAGCTGTTCAATATAGTCTAAATCAAAACGATTAATTTGCTCTTCAATAAGTCCTCGTATATTAACTTTTTTCATAATTTGAGACAAACGACGTGACAATGTATCTATTATCATGTCTGTAATACGTTCTGCACCTTTTTCATGTAACATTTCAAATAATTCAGGCGCAAGTGTATTGAGTGGCTGATGTGCACGTTTTGTTATATTTGCTTGTTTTAAGACATAGTCAGCCAATTGAATTTGAATCTGCTCCATTGCTTCCGGTTGAATGATTTCTTTTAAAGGTAACACCTTTATACGCTCATACTCAATCTTCAATTGTTGTGCCAATATGTTTTTGGCTTTCGGATGATATGTTAATCGAATTAACTCTTTTTGTATTCGCTCAGCAATTGCTTCTTGTGTCATAAACATTTGGAGTAAACCAACGATTTTCCCCTTCTCAACAAAAAATGTTTCTAACATATCAGTAATGTCGTGATAACCCTTTTCAGATTCAAGGTAACCTCTAGCTTTCGTTAATAAAAATTCATCTAATGAGTCAACTTTTTTATCTAGTTGTTGCACAATCTTGTCTGGAAGCCATTGATTCATTCCTTGATTTTGATGACTTAAATACTTTTCATTTAACGATTTATAAACGATACGTTTTAACTGTCTTTCTCCTGAAGAGACGATATCAATATCAAAGCGCTCAGCTAAACGTTGTAATGTCACATGATCCTGTTCCAAAAGGCGAATCTGATCTTTTACCGTTTGGTTCATTGTTTCTTTTATCTCAGGCGTGGCCAATTTCTCTTGGATCAATGCCTCAGTTAATAAATGATCTTCTATCACTTGACCAATTTTTTCGGCAATTTCTCCTCTTCTTTTTGGGATTAAACCTGGTGTAAAAGGAATGCGTTTACCAAAAATATAATATGCACGAAAAGGATGAAAAAGCATTTTAACTGCAATCATATTCGTTACGCCACCAATCACCGCACCTATGATTATCATAAATACAACAACTAAAATCGGTTGCATATTCATCTCTCCTTAATTCATCATCCATTGTTTTTATTGAACGTTTAAAACTTTAAAATCTATAAAATATGAAATATAGCAGTCAAAGCTTTAACAGTTGCTATTATACACATAATCCTCAATCATTATAAGTTCAAACACTTTTTTAATGAGATGATAGTGACGCCTTTCAATACCTATATTGGATAAAAATAATTCCTTCAAAGCATGCCTATTCAGTCCATACTTTGAAGGAAGATATTCAATGATGATTTATTCTATTATTATAATTTATTTTCAATCTTATGCGCGAATAAGATCTTCTTTAACATTACGTTGGAAGTATGTCTCAGCTTCTCTCAATTTAGGCGTCGCAAAAACAGGTTGTTTATCTGTATCTAGTACGCGATAAAGTTCACTCACTTTATTAGATTGAAGGATGAAACCACCTTTAGTATCAATTGTATCCCAATAAATATCGCTAATTGTTGAATATTTTGGATATGCAGCTTGGTTTCTTGAAATTGTTTGAACAATTTCTAATGGGTCACAACCGAAAGTACTATTTAAAACTTCTGAATCTCTAAATAATGCACAAATGGATACACATGTCGTCCAGTTAGGTAATACACGCTCTTTTTCAATTTGAACAAGTGTCTTTTTTGACAAGCCAATTGTTTGAGCCATTGTATCTTGTGTATACCCCGCTTCGATACGTACCATCTTAAATTTGGTTTGAATTAAATCAGTAAAACTTTGTCTATCCATATTTATATTACTACCTCTCTTAAATAAAAATTTATCCGCACACAAGCATTGCAATTCTACACAATTCTTGAAACACAAATTACATATTAATACAAAATAAGATAAATGAAAAGCATCTTTTTAGAAAACATTGAAAGTCATAAAAATGACATAATTAACGCAAATCGCAATTATATTTTAACTTAATAACATTTATTTCAGGTAAAATGAATACATTGATATCTATACTGTTTAGTGCGACACACACTTGCGTAACTTGTTTCTTGTATGCTACTGGAAATGCATTCTTTCTATTAATTTATTTTGTACTGCTATGGATTGAGACTTAATGATGCTCAATACCTATGTATCTTTGCTACCTTGATTTAACATACAATGTCAGCCGTTTTATTTCTCTAACTCTGCTTATCTTATGTCGAAAATATGTGTTTAAGAATTTTATTATAACACAGATTAATAGTGTTACGAACTCAAATAAATAATGCTTTTGTGTTTAAATCAACTTACAATAAATCACTTTTTTTATGCATGAATCATGTTTGGTCTAGTTTTTCGACTTTATGGTTTATCTTTTTTAATCCATTTATGAAACAATGAATGAAATACAATCGAAAGGCCTATACTAAAAAATATAATAATGATAATGTTTACGATAAGTTGCCAAAGATGGTCACTAGGTAAATACGAAAACAGAAAAAACATAGGAATAACAAAAATAAAATCTAACCAACCTAATTCTTTTAAAGCTTCGTCTAAATGATTCAAAATATTTACCTTCCTCATGAAATATTTGTACAGTCAAAACACTCATATTAAATTGAATAAAACTCATTAACAGCACGAAGTCCAGCTTTATCTCTGTACATATCCATTTTCTATCAATTCAAGCACACTAATCATTAATACTCATTTTCTACTTTTTGTAGTAAAGTTATAATTCTTATGCAAACATATATTAACTTTGATTTCATTTAAACAAAAATTTTGGATTATTCAGGAATTTAACTGTTTTCAATTGATTATACATATTATATCATATGTTAAAAGTGAGAGAATACTATAAAAAATTGATAATACTGGTGAGTTTTGAAACTTTCCCCCATATTTTTCTTCAATCTTTTCTTTTGCATGTGGGTTTTATGTTCTCAAAATCTCTCAAACTGGCTTAGTTTTTGCAACTAACTTAGCTATATTAGTGATAATTACAACAATATTGGCATCACTTGAAATAAAATTGACTGTATCAGTACTTCTGTTATATCTTCTTTTTTAAAGTTCAGATAGAATCTCATTAAAGATACAAAACTTTAATGATTTTGTCCCTCAAGTTTTCATTCGTCCATTCTTAGTATCTTCAATTTTTAATACAATAAAGAAATGTTAGGCACTTATTATTTTAGTTCGTGCATTGCCGAATCTATTAAGGTTTTAGCACACAAAATCATAAATACTACTAAAAAAGAGGTGAAAAATGAATTCTAAAGTTATCATTTTAAAAGACGATGCTTATGAAGAAAGTAACGTATCTATAACATTTACATTAAAAAACATACGCATGGATGAAGGACTCAAAATTTATTACTTTGAGGTCATGACCCAGTTTGAAAATCAACAAATCGAAACAGAATTAGCCATTTTCAATGATGAAATTCAACATTTGAAAGACCTTGAATTTACACCACCTATAACTAAGCTCTATTTCTTAGAGCCCGATATTTCATTGACAGTCATAGAAGTTGAAAAGGACGAATTTTGTGTATACGTCAACTTAGATTCAGGTGTAAGAATGCATAATATTGCGACTGAATCAGGCATATCCGTAAGGCTCAATTTAGCGCAATCATCATTTAAGCAGTTCATCAATGAAATAGCATCAATCGAATCACACACATCATATTTGAATGGTTAGTCTTAGCTCATTTGGTCACGCACGCAAGTAATATATTTCTTTCAATATCATCTCTATTTGTTACGCTTTAATCCTGTTTACCAGCTTTGCTTATCGCTAAAAATTGGGACATTTAAAAACAGTGTATATCATAATGCTCTATTATAAAAGCAACGGTTAGTGCTTTTTCACTAACCGTTTTGATAGAACACCCTAACTTTTTCATTGTACTAATGCAACAATAATCTTGACTGTAAGCCCTTTAAATTTCATGATAGCCATCACCCTTATTACTTTTTACAATATTATAATCTGAAAATTGGCAATATAGCAATCATTTTTAAATGACTAGATTTATCATGCTATTCATAGGATAATAGAAACATTGAGAATGATTTTTATTTTGATTCAATATTAATTCATTGATGTCAATTTTAATAGAGGTGTTATTGTTGCAAGTAGAAAACAGGATTTCCCAAGCAAAAAAAGGCGCAACCTTAAGCATCGTCACATATACTATATTAACTTTATTAAAAGTCACATACGGTTGGCTCGCAGATAGTCGCGGTTTAACAGCGGATGGGATAAATAACGCAACAGATGTCATTAGTTCAATTGCCATCCTTATCGCTCTACATATATCTATGAAACCAGTAGATAAAAACCATCCTTATGGGCATTATCGCTCAGAATTTATCGCTTCTTTAATCGCATCCTTTATTATGTTTGCTGTGAGTATTCAAGTGATTATTACTGGTGTAAAACATTTTTATCAAGGTCAATTTCATCAGCCGAGTCAATCAGCTTTGATTGTAGGTGTAATTTCAAGTTTTCTTATGTTTGCTGTTTTCCTCTATAATCGTAACTTAGCAAAAAAAGTCAAAAGCAATGCCCTTAAAGCAGCGAGTTATGATAATTTATCAGATGCTTTAGTTTCAATAGGGACTGTTATAGGGATTCTAGGTGTCTATATAGGAATTCCCATGTTAGATACGCTGGCTGCAATCGTTATTGGATTATTAATCATGAAGACAAGTATCGACATTTTTAAAGAAACAGCCATAACCTTAACAGACGGGTACGACGTCGATGAACTCGAGCATATCGAGCAAATCATTTCGTCTATCCCTGGAATTAAAGAAATTAGAGATATTAAAGCTCGTAGTCACGGAGTGATGTCATTCATTGATGTGACCATTGCCGTGGAACCCGAACTAAATGTCATTGAAAGTCATCAAATATCAGATCATATTGAAACTAAGTTACAACAACAATTAGGCGAAGTCGAAACAATTGTGCATATTGAGCCGTATTTGCACTAAATATATCAGATTTAAATCTATACATTAAATAACGTCACAATATATGTACCAAAAGACAATTTTTGGAATGCATACATTGTGACGTTAATTTTGTGAAAAAATAGTCGCTATGACCATCGATTAACACAAAAATATAGTTATTTCTTCAAATTTTACTCAATCGGTTTAAATGAGGTTGTTTTCCATAGCATAAATGGCTGCTTGCGTGCGGTCATTGACTTGTAATTTAGAAAAAATATGACTGACATGTGTTTTAATCGTTTTTTCAGATACAAATAATGTCTCAGCAATTTCTTTATTCGTCTTACCTTTAGCCATTTCTTTTAAAACTTCCGTTTCTCGTTTCGATAATTTATTAAGGATATGAGGCTTTGTGATAACAACATCCATCACTTGTTGTGCATCTTCATGAATCACTTTCTCACCATTTAAAACACGTGTAATTGACGTCATTAATGCTTCGGGTTCAACATCCTTCATTTCATATCCATCAGCGCCAACACGCATTGCAGACATAACATGCTCTTCATCAACATAACTCGTTAAAACCAAAATCTTAATGCGCGGAAACCCTTCTTTAATATGTTGTATTAACGTAATCCCATTCATCTCAGGCATGACTAAATCAACTAACACCAGATCGGGCTCAATTTGTTTTTCATTTAATGCATCCAATAATGATTGACCATTTCCAAAACTACCGGTCACTTCTATTTCATTTTGTGTTGATAGTAAAAATTCTAAGCCTTGACGCACAATAAAATGGTCATCAACTAATGCAATTTTAGGCATAAAAAAGCCTCCCTTTGATGTTAAAGTGGTATCTTAATTTTAATCGATGTCCCTTGACGACTGTCAATATGCATCGTTCCTTTTATCATTTTAATACGTTGCCTCATATTCGATAATCCGTGCTTATCGTAAACATCGATACGCGCAACGTCAAACCCCTTTCCTTCGTCCGAAATATCAACGGTTAGCATATCATCAGATTGATTAAGGACTACCGTAATTTTTGATGTATTGGCGTGCTTTTTTGTATTATTCATTGCTTCTTGAATGACGCGATAAATATGTGTCTCAATTTTGTTTTCTAAGTCAATCAAACCATGAACAGTAATGTCGATTTCTAAATCGATTAGTTTCGCATAATTTTTAAGTGCGTGGACAATCCCTTGCTCTAACCCCACTGGTTTTAATTGCCAAATTAAAGCTCTCATCTCATTAACCGCATTTTGACTTGTCTGTTCAATTTGGGCAAAAGCACGTTGAGATGTTTCTTCTTCAGACATTTGCCCTGCTGCATGTGCAGTTAATTTTAAAGAAAACAACATTTGATTCACTGAGTCATGTAAATCTCGAGCCAATCGATTACGTTCATTAATACGCGCGGCCTCTTTTTCTTGGTTATTCAAGTCAATTCTTTTAATCGCTGAACCAATTTGAAAAGCGACTGATTCTAAAAGTTCTAGATCTTCATCACTGTAATGTGTTGTAAAAGGTGTCGCAACATTTAATAAACCAAATTGCTCATTGCCTGACCTTAACGGAACTGTCGCGTGATGCGTTATATTATCCGTTTCTGTACTAAATTCACGACTGGCTAAGTTAATACGAGAACAGTTAATAATGTTAGAGGCTTTCGTCAATTTTTGATTATGATAAGATTGAACACACCAGCATGAACCTTCTGTCATATATTTACAATGATGATGCGTAAGTGCTGGTGGTAGCGAGCGTTGTGCTTCTAATGTATGATAACCTCCCGTATCAATAAAAAATATCCATCCCGTTGTGAAATCACTCCCCTTTACCAAATAATCTAAAGCGCCATCAAGCATCGATTGTAATTCTGTCTCTTCATTGAGAAATTCAGCGATTTCTTTTAATAACGCTAATCGAGTTGGTTTTTCCACTTCGTACACACCTCTCTTCCACTTTTTAAAATTTAAAATATAAGAGCAAAAAATATGTATTTAGTTTTATTATACACATACCGCTTTCCCTTTAAAAACCATCAACACTATACTGATTTATGGTATGATAGAAACAATTAAGGAGGATACTATGAAATTTTCAGTTGCTGAATCGTTTGATCAAATGTCTATCCGAGACATTTTTAAATCATTAAAACTACCTAAAAAAGAACTCCATTTGTTGAATATGTCTAAAGCCATTACTGTTAATGGTCAACCCGCACAATTTCAGCAAACCGTTTCATCGGGAGATGTCGTCTCAATCCCAGACGAGCCTGTGAAGAGTCAATATTTACCTAGTTATCGCTATGCACAAATTGTTTACGAAGATGAATATTTAGCGATTGTATATAAACCTAAAGGTGTGAAAACACATCCCAATGACTTGAAAGAAAGTAACACCTTGATGAATCATATCATCTATACTTTAAATTGTGACTACGTAGAACCTATTCATCGGCTTGACCAAGAAACAGTGGGGCTATTAATCGTTGCTAAACATCCAATTGTTAAAAAGATACTCGACCGTATGTTAGAAGATAATACAATTCACCGCATTTATAAAGCCCAAGTAAAGGCTTTATTACCAATTAAACCACAAACTATTGATATGCCGATTGGAAAAGACAAATTCCATCCGAATAAAAGACGTATTTCGAATACAGGTCAACGTGCAGTCACACATATTCTAGAATCAAAAATGATCAAAGAAGGTGTATGTGAAGTCAAACTTAAACTCGATACTGGTCGTACGCATCAAATTCGTGTTCACCTTGCTGAAATAGGTCATCCTGTTTTAGGAGATCCGTTGTACAGCGATTCTAAGTTAAGACAATTACAATTAGAAAGTTATCAAATTGAATTCCAACACCCACTTACTCAACAACTCATCTCTGTCACAACGGATGATATTAAATAACGCTCAATTTTATAACATAAACATTAAAAGACTGGAACATCAATCCTAAAAACAAATTGCGCTAAGATGAATTTCACTAAAAATCACCTTAGCGCTTTATTTTGATGATAAAAGCTTGTATGAAATGATTTCCCTATCCAATGGTACAGCACCAGCCTGTAATCTTTATCTCGTTATGTACGCTCATGCGCCTCGTTATCAATATTTCTGGTACGATGATTAAAAACATCTATTTTGATTCTTAGTAGCGATTTATCGAAACGTGTGGGTATCGAAGATTTTATGTCCTAGCTTCTTTGCACATTGTAAACAAAAAGAGGACAGCCTAATCACGATGATTTCTGTCCCCTTCTTTGAAAAGTTAAAGCTTCACTTTTGTGTATATTATTTCCGCTTCAAATGATTTTTGACACGATTAATCCAATTTCGTTTTGATTTTACAGGTTGTCCCATTTTAATTACATTTGATTCAGCAAGTTTTACGCCATAATCTTTTGCTTCTTGCATCAAATACTCTTGTGAGTTCAATGGTTCTAAATCATTTTCAATGTAATGATAAACACCCTGCGAATCTTGATAACGTCCTTTTTGATTATCCGATAATTGAAGATTTAAAAATTCAACTAACCGCTTCGCAATTTGTTTGTTCAATATAGGGAATAAAATTTCAACCCGTTTAATCATATTGCGCGTCATCATATCAGCTGAAGACAGATAAATTTTTTCATCTCCATTATTATAGAAGTAATAGATTCGAGAATGTTCTAAAAGACGTCCAACAATGCTGACAACTTCTATGTTGTCACTAACGCCAGGTATCCCTGGTTTCAAGCAACAAATTCCACGAATGATTAATTTGACTTCTACACCTGCTTGAGACGCTTCAAATAATTTTTTAATTAACGCTTTATCAGTTAGAGAGTTCATTTTCATCATCATTTTACCATTGCCAAATTGGCGATGACTTTCTATTTCTTGATCGATACGCTCAATAAAAGAATCTCTTATTTCATAAGGTGCCACAATCAACTTATGATAGTCCGGTTTCACCGAATAACCACTTAAATAATTAAAGAAATTCATTGCATCCTCACCAATTTCAGGATCAGTTGTAATGATACCCATATCGGTATATAATTTTGCGGTTTTATCGTTGTAGTTTCCTGTTCCTAGATGAACAAACGGAACTAACTGATGATTAATTCTTTTGACAACAAGTGTGATTTTACTATGCGTTTTAAGGTGCGTCATCCCGTACATGACGTGACACCCTGCCTCTTCCAACATTTTTGCCCAATGAACATTGTTTTCTTCATCAAAGCGCGCCTTGAGCTCGACCAGAACGGTCACTTGCTTTCCATTTTCTGCAGCGTGTTTAAGCGCTTCGATAATAGGCGAATCACTACTTACACGATACAAAGTTTGTTTAATCGCTAACGTGTTAGGGTCCTCTGAAGCTTCCTTAATAAAGTCAACAATTGGATCAAATGATTCATATGGGTGATGGAAGAAAATATCTCTTTTCATTGCTAAGTCATAAATATTATGACGTCCGAGTGATTGCGGGATTTGTGGTGTATAAGCCGGATAAGTTAATGATTTTAATTTATGTGATAAGTGATCTACCAACTCAAAAACAAACGTCAAATCGAGTGGCCCGTCTGTGTAATAGACATCTTGCTGTTCTAGTTCTAACGTATCGATTAACCAGTCCATATTCATATCACACGGTTCACGGTTGTCTATTTCCAATCTCACCGCAGCACCACTTTTTCGTTCTTTTAGAAAGCGCTCGATTTCTATAAGTAAATCTTCTGCGCCATCTTCATGAATGGTTAAATCCGCATTTCTTGTAATTCTAAAAGTATAGGTATTCAGTATTTCATACCCTTTAAAGAGGTGACCCATGAAAAAGGAAATCAAATCTTCAACTAAAACAATATATTGCTTGCTGCCTTCATTAACTGTAATAAATCGTTTAAGAAGCGTCGGTATTTGAACGATCGCTGCATTGATCTCATTACCTGTGTCAATATCTACAAATATATTGAGTGTTTTATTATTTAATTTTGGAAACGGCCGATAAGCATCAATTCCCAACGGTGTCAGTGTTGGCAAAATGTTTGATAAAAAGATGCTTTCTAATTTTTCTTTAAGCGATTCGCTCAAAGATTCAGGTTTACTAAAATAGATATTGTGTGTTTTTAATTGTTCTACGAGCGTATTAAAACGTTCATATTGGAATTTTACATTCTGACGATTTTTCTTTTCAATTTCCTTAAGTTGCTCTTGTGGTGTGAGCTGTGTTTTATTTTCAGGTTTATCGAAGCCCATTTTAACTTGATCTTTTAAACCTGCAACACGAACCATAAAAAATTCATCTAAGTTAGAACTTGCTATGGCAATAAATTTGAGTTGCTCTATCAATGGGTTTTGATGATCGCAGGCTTCTTGCAATACTCTATAATTAAAGTCTAACCAGCTCACTTCACGATTGTTATAATACTCCGGATGATTAATATCAAAACTTCCCTTTTCAATAGTCACTTTATTTGTTCACCCCATTAATCTTCTACGAAACATCACTTCATTTATGTTCTTAGCGTAACATAAAAATCTAAAGTCATTTTTCAAGATTTTGTAAACACAATATTAATTTTAGTTTTAAGCACTTTTTCAATATGCTTTTTCTGACGATTGGCTTGGTATGACTCGGCGATGGGTTCGCCTTTATAATAAACATTTAAATCATAAGCGTCTTTATTATGTTTTAACTCAACGCGACTCACACTATTTGTATTCGAAATATTAAGAGCATTTGTAAACTTAATCACACCACCCAATGTTTGAATCTCAGAAAGTTCATCATCGCTAAACCATTTCGTCTCATCACTATATATTTTTAACAACGTTTTATTTTTATAGCTTGCTAATAGCGCAAGACGTACACGTTCCTTGTGAGATAAACCATTAATACTTGAATTGGCAATGATATAGTACGTATGTTGTGAGCTTGAATCTGCATCAATAAATTTACCGAGATAATAAATATATGCCGCTTCAAGAAAAGCTTGCTTTGATGATACCTCAAAGTTCAATTTTTTGGCTTCTGAGAGTTGATTAAGTAATGATTGTGCAAGTTTAACGCGTTGTTGTGCACCTGTTTCTTCAATTTTGTATTCGTTCGCAAGGTGTCTCAAAGCATCACTTAGCACATTAGCTTTATTAAATTCATTTTTATGCTTTTTAGCAATTTGATTCATAATAAAGCCTTCACGAATACCTTTTCTAGAGAAAGTAAATGCTTTTGCATGAATCATATCAAAAAGCACGTTAAATACTGCAACTGCCGGCAATATTATATCGACACGATCTCGGCTCAGCCCATCTAAATTTAATAATTCATCACGTGTATATTTCTTCAGTTTTTGATAAACTTCTTTCAGATCTTCATGTGCCATCGTGTAACCATGAACACCAGCAATAGGATAATTATGTCCTGCTTGATGTACACGCGCACAGTTACGTGCCGATCCTCCAATACCGATTAATTTAACCTCTTTATTTTGAATCCAATCTACTTTTTCAAATTCACCTTTCAGAAACTTCTCCATTTTTTT
This sequence comes from Staphylococcus coagulans, assembly GCF_002901995.1. Classification (GTDB taxonomy): domain Bacteria; phylum Bacillota; class Bacilli; order Staphylococcales; family Staphylococcaceae; genus Staphylococcus; species Staphylococcus coagulans. The sequence goes on from NZ_PPQN01000009.1 coordinate 29,093, forward strand.
AATTGCATCTTTATCATTATGCTCCTTGCCTTCAAAAAACATTCTGATTAAAGTAACAACCCCAAACGGAAAACTGATGGCTTGTTTAATATTTTTATCTTCGAACAATGTCAATTCAGTAGATCCACCACCGATATCAACTGTGATCCCATTTTGAATACTTGTTGTATGGGTCACAGCATATGCACCATAAAACGCCTCATCCTCTTCAGGAATGACAATGACTTTAATACCCAGCTCTTTTTGAATTGATTTTAAAATTTGAGGTTGATTTTTAGATTGTCGTATTGCTGCAGTTGCGATAGGATATAAATGTTTAACTTTAAATTTATCTGCAACTGTTTTAAAACTGCGCAGTGCGGTCGTCAATACATCAATACCTTCTTGTGTCATATTCTGATCATCGTCCAAATATTGACTTAACCTTGCAGGTGTTTTAATGTTTTGAATTTCATTTAACCCTGTACGTTCATCATATTGAAAAATAACCAAGCGAATCGTATTCGAACCAATATCTATTAAACCGTTTCGTTCCATGCTTTAAAAATGCCTCCAAACTATTTAGGATGAACCATGTTTTCGGGTTTAATCCATTCATCAAATTGCGCTTCTGTTAAATGTCCGGATTGAATTGCTGCTTCTTTTAATGTCAAACCTTCTTTATGGGCTTTCTTAGCAATGGCTGCTGCATTCTCATAACCGATATGAGGATTTAAAGCAGTTACAAGCATTAATGAACGGTTAAGATAATCATCAATATGTGATTCAATCGGTTCAATTCCTACTGCACAATTATCATTAAACGTGTTCATTCCATCTGCTAATAAATAAATAGATTGTAATGTATTATGCAAAATCACAGGTTTGAAAACGTTTAGTTCAAAGTTACCTTGTGAACTTGAAATACCTACTACAGTATCATTACCCATGACTTGAACAGCCACCATAGTCAACATTTCACATTGTGTTGGATTAACTTTACCCGGCATAATGGAAGAGCCTGGTTCATTTTCAGGAATAGAAATCTCTGCTAAGCCTGCACGTGGGCCTGAAGCTAACCATCTAATGTCGTTGGCAATTTTCATTAAATCAGCAGCTAAGGCTTTAAGTGTACCGTGCAATTGAACAACTTCATCATGTGCTGTTAAAGCATGGAATTTATTTTCAGAAGAAACAAACGAATAACCTGTATTTTCTGAAATATAAGCGGCTACTTTATTACCGAATTCGGGATGTGCATTAATACCTGTACCGACTGCAGTACCACCAATCGCTAAATTGAGAATATGTTTTTTAGATTCTGCTAATAAATTGTCACATACCTCTAACATATAGCGCCATCCACTCACTTCTTGACCGAGTGTAATAGGTGTAGCATCTTGTAAATGGGTACGTCCGATTTTAATAATATCTTTAAATGCTTGTTCTTTTTGATAGAAAGTATCTCTTAAGCGTTTTATTGCTGGTTCTAATTGCGTCTCTACTTGATGATATAAAGCAACATGCATGGCAGTTGGAAAAGTATCGTTAGAACTTTGAGATTTGTTCACATCATCATTAGGATGTATTTTTTCATCGATGCCTTTAGACGCTAAATATTCATTTGCAACGTGGCTTACGACTTCGTTAACATTCATATTGCTTTGCGTGCCGCTTCCTGTCTGCCATACTACTAATGGGAAATGTTCATCTAACTCACCCTTTAATATACGTTCACAAGCATAAATAATGGCATCTTTTTTAGCATCACTGAGTTTTCCTAATTCATGGTTTGCAAGTGCCGCTGCACGTTTTAATTGTGCAAAACCATATATCACTTCGATAGGCATCTTCTCTTTACCGACTGGAAAATTTTGCTTACTACGTTGTGTTTGCGCACCCCAATATTTATCTGCTGGCACTTCAATTTCACCAAATGTATCGTGTTCAATTCTTACTGACATTGATCTCGCTCCCCTTTAATTAGAATGTTATTCTTCAATTAAATTATAGCATTAATTGAAATGCCCATTCAATTCTGTTTCTGAGATAAAACAAAAAAGTAGTTTGCGCAGCGGTTAATAGAATTAACGCGTAACAGACTACTTTTTTAAGGATGACGAAATAAGTAAGGCTTATGCCTTGTCTTCTTTATTATGATTAAGAAATTTAATTTTTACAGCTTGAACAATAGCAATTGCAGATAATAAATATAAAATCAATCCAACCACCATTGTTATTGGACTAAGGTCGATTAATAGCCCCCAAAAACCTTGTAATTGTTGATAAAAGTCAGCAAGATATAGCGTCAATGCCACAGTAATCGCAATACAGCAAATCACACTAATAACAATACCTTTTTGATTTGCTCTTACAAAAGTTTGCGCGCTGGCAGCGCGGTCATCAATAAGACCATCGGATAGATTGAGTTGGAGTTGAACAACTTTGAACAACACAGGTAAATATAAAGTTCCTAAAGCAAGCGGAAATGCTTTAATAGACAATAGATTAATGATTGTTGATAATACGAGTAGCAATCCCCATTTACGATATAATTTCATGTATGTCACCTTTCAAATTTTTCTATAGCGCCCTTATTTTATCATATTTTATTACAGCTCAACGACAAAACAAGGCGAAAGTTTACAATCAACTTTCGCCCTGTTTTCTATCTTATAAAGGCAATATGTGTAGATTTGATTAAAAGATTACTTATCTGATCGAATATCAGCATCATGATCTTGATTTAATTTATCTTGATCATTTTTTTCTGAGATTTGTTCCATCTCTTTGCCCAATTCAACGACATCATCAAAACCTTCTACCATTTCATTTTCATATTGTTTTTGATCTTCTTTCATTAAATTGCCACCTCTAATTTATGCATATAATGAAGTAAAATAGGCTCTAACATCATCTGGTAAACCTTGTGCAGCCGCTTCATCAAGGACAATAGTCACCATACGATGTGTTTTTAATGTTGACGGTATAAAGCTCGTATTACCATTTTCTTCATATAATTTTTGAACTTGTGCCGCTTTATTTGAGCCTGTGACTACAACAATGATTTCACGCGCTGGCATTACGGCATCATTCATTGGTAACCCAATTTGTCCGTTTTCATCAATAGTTAATATTTGTAACGTTAATTTCCCTTTATTATCTTTCGTTTTAGCATGATGCGCAATAAATGATTCTACATTGTCATCATCTGGAACTTCGTGCACTTGTTTCTCTGGTACGCCTAATGATTTAAAAAATGACGCTTGCTTATCATAGTCCAAGATATGAATTTGACTAAAGTCGACACTATGACGATCAACATCTTGTTTTAAATAATCTAAAACTGGCGCTTGGTCTTCATTTAAATGGACACCTACAATTGAGGTAGGATTATTATTAAGCTGTTTTCTTAAGATATCTGCTGTATATGTTGCCACTGTTTCTGCATCTTTAAATACTTTAAAATTCATTGCCATTATCTTACACTCCTCTATTGTCCTTACTAGTCTATAACATTAATACCTACATACCCATTTTATCAATATATTAAAACATCATTCATTAGGCATCATGCTGACTCATGTTCACTTTCAATTATAACCTTTTTAGTAATTAAATTCTTGTGATAGCTGTCTTATCATGTTGATTGACAGAACTATTGTAAATTCGGATAATTTTGTTGTCTCAATGCCTCATATACTAAAATAGCAGCTGTATTTGATAGATTCAGGGCACGGACATTTTCATTCATCGGAATACGTAAAGCTGTACTTTCATATTTTTCTTTGACCCAATCCGGTAAGCCCGTTGTTTCTTTTCCAAATATGAAATAATAATCCTCATTAGGATCTGAAAAATCTTGTGAGGTATGATTTTTCGAACCAAATTTAGTGAGTAAGAAATACTGCCCCGCTGTTTGTTCGAAAAATGATTCAATATTATCATAATATGTAATTGAAACATATTTCCAATAATCTAAACCTGCACGTTTTAACATTTTGTCATCTGTGCTAAAACCTAATGGTCGAATTAAGTGTAATTTTGTATCTGTTGCTGCACATGTACGTGCAATATTTCCTGTATTTGCAGGTATTTCTGGTTGGTATAATACGACATGAATTGACATTATCCATCTCTCCTCATTTCTAAGCCTTTTAACATTTCAACTTGTACTTCTTCATCTTCATTTTCATAGTGTGCCATAATATAAGATTTGGCTAAATCGCCTTGAATTTGACCAATCGCCCAAAAAGCAGTTGCTCGAATAAGCGGTCTCGGATCATTTTCTGCGACCTCTTTTAAATCTGGAATCGCATCCTCTTCTTTAAAATGTGCTAATGCTATAATGGCATTACGTTGGATAGGTTTTTTGCCACGCCAAGCACCTGCAAGATGACCAAACGTATTTTTAAATGTTTTATTATTCATTTTCAATAACGGTACTAATCTTGGTTTTAAAATTTCTGGTTCTAATATAATATCATCTTGCTCAATATTAATCCCTCTATTTTTAGGGCAAACCTGCTGACAAGTGTCACAGCCGTATAAACGATTTCCAATTTTATAACGATATTCATCGGGCAAATAGCCTTTTGTTTGTGTTAAAAAACTAATACATTTTTGACTGTTTAATTGACCATCACCAACAAGTGCGCCAGTTGGACAACGATCGACACATATTGTACAATCGCCACAACTCTCCATGATTGGATCATCAGGAGGAAATGGGATATTCACTAACATTTCACCTAAATAGGTCCACGTTCCTAAATCAGGATGAATCACAAAACCATTTCTACCTACAAATCCTAATCCTGCACGTTCAGCAACAGCTCTATCAGATAAAACACCCGTATCTACCATAGACATCATTTCTGCATCGGGCACTTTAGCTTGGATAAATTTGGCTAACTTATCTAAACGCTTTCGCATAATGGTATGATAATCTTGTCCCCAAGAGGCCCGCGCAAACATACCACGTCGGTCTCCGCGAATACTTTTAGGCGCATTTTTTAGTTTGTTTGGATATCCTACTGAGATGGCAATAATAGATTTTGCTGTGGGTAATGATAACTTAGGCTCTGTTCTTAAAGCAATATCTGATTCTTCAAATCCAGATGCATACCCTTTCGCATGGTAATCCACTAATTTTTGCTTCAACTCATCAAACGGATCAGCTGTCGTAAAACCGATACGATTAATACCTATACTGTAGGCATATTCTATTATTTCTTCTTTTAATTGTAAGACATCCATAAACTCACCCCTTAAAAGTCACCACACTATTTTAACATATCTTTCTAGACCTGCGTTGTAATTCATTCAAGTTCTTTTTATTCAAATAAGCACAAAATAATAAAGAATGGCGTGCATACTCACCCATTGTTAGGTTATTGTCATTACTTACGCCATTCAAATTATTTATACATCATTATTTAACTAATACACGTTTTAAAAAGTTTTGCGTCCGTTGATGTTGCGGATTTTCAAAAACTTCATGAGAAGGTCCATCTTCAACAATATGGCCATCCGCCATGAATATCACACGATCACTCACGTTTTTGGCAAAGTCCATTTCGTGTGTTACAACCACCATAGTCATCCCTTCTTTTGCTAAAGATTTCATTACAGTCAACACTTCCCCGACAACTTCGGGATCAAGCGCTGATGTAGGTTCATCAAACAATAAAACATCAGGATTCATAGCAAGTGCACGTGCAATCGCAACCCTTTGCTTCTGTCCGCCAGACAATTGATTCGGATAGGCCTCAGCTTTATCTTTAAGACCAACTTTGTCTAATAAATCGAGCGCATGGGCCTTTAAAAATGCTTTGTCGCTTTTTTTCAATAAACTTGGGGCTAAAATAATATTATCAATTACTTTCTTATGCGGGAATAAATTAAAATTTTGGAAAACCATTCCCATTTTTTGACGTAGTTCATCAACTTTCGTCCCTTTTTCCGTTAAATCTCTTCCTTCAAAAATGACACTTCCTTTTGTAGGAACTTCTAATAAATTCATACAGCGTAATAAAGTACTTTTACCACTACCAGAGGGCCCGATAATAGCAACGACTTCCCCCTTATGAACTTCCATATCGATCTGTGCTAAAACTTCATTGTTTCCATACGTTTTACTTAATTGTTTAATTTTAATCACTGACTCTCATTCTCCCTTCAACAAAATACATCAAACGTGAAAGTGTGAACGTTAATACAAAATATAATACAGCTGCAATGAGTAACGGTGTAAATGGATCAAATGAGGCACCTTGTACCACTTGTGCATTGAACATAATTTCACTAACACCAATAACGGATACGATTGATGATTCTTTGATTACAGTTACAAATTCATTCCCTAAAGCAGGTAGAATATTTTTAATCGCTTGTGGCATAATCACTGTTTTCATCGTTTGAGCGTAACTCAAACCTAAACTTCTCGCCGCTTCCGTTTGACCTTTATCAACAGCATTAATACCAGCACGTATAATTTCTGCAATATAAGCAGAACAATTAATGACTAAAGCTACGGCACCACATATAAAAGCGGAAATATCGAGACCCAAAACTGCAGTCGTACCGAAAAACACTAAAAATACTTGTACAAGTAAAGGGGTTCCCCGTAAAAACTCAATGTAAAAAGAAGCAATCCATTTTAATGGCTTGATTGAACTAATTTTCATTAATGCAATGATTGCGCCTAAAACTGCCCCTAAGATTACACCGATGATTGAAATCAAAATTGTACTTTTTAAACCAGTTACAAAAAATGTACCGTATTTAGAAAAAAAGTTACCATCATTTTGCATCGCATCCGCAGCTATTTTCTCGTATTTTGGCATTAGATGTTGATCTTTTACATCTGCAATTGTTTGATTAACCTTATCCATTAACTCCGGAGAATGTTTAGGTATGGCAATAGCTGTAGGTTTGTCAGAATCCGCAAATGCTGCGTTAGAAAAAGTAAGGTCATCATTTTGTGTTAAATAAGCTTTGCTGACAGCACTGTCCATAACAATTGCATCTACTTTATTACTCTTTAATGATAAAATAACTTCTGGTAATCGTGTTAAAGATTGAATATCGGCATCTTCAATTTCATTTTTTGCTAACTCTTCTTGCGTCGTTTGTTTTTGGACTCCAATTCTCTTCCCTTTTAAATCATCCAAAGTTTGATAATGTGCTTTATCTTTTTTACGAATAACTACTTTTTGCTGAACAGTCATGTAGTTATCTGAAAAATCAACTTCTTTTTTACGCTCATCCGTCGGCGTCATACCCGAAATAATCATGTCGATTTTTCCCGTTTTTATAGCCCCTAATAAACTATCAAATTGCATATTCACAATTTTCAATTTAACGCCATTATCCTTGGCAATTTTTTTCGCAAGTTCAATATCGATACCTGCATATTCCCTCTCACCATGAACTGTTCTTTCAAATTCCATTGGTGCATAATCTGCTGAAAGTCCAACCTTCAAAACACCTCTTTTTTTAATGACTTGCCATTGATCCTCGCTTGCAGCTTTTGATACGTGTACAAGAGGCGATTGACATATAAGTGACACAACTATAAATAGTGCTGTAATTAGCTTCCCCAAATACTTCATCTCAGGACCTCCTTTTAAATTTATTCATTATTATACATATTTACGTAAGTTTATGCAATAACAAATTTTAAGAACGTACAGTTTATAGTGAGGTCACTAGCTTATATGATTTTTGTATACATTCCCATCTTATTATTAAAAGTCAATTGGGTGATAATTGTGGGAAATTCATAAAAAATGAACAAAAAACTATCGTATTGCAGTAAGAAAGTAAAGAAAAATAGAAAGTAAAAAAGACTGAGATTACGTCCTATATGACGACAACTCAGTCTCTCTAATTATATTGCACTATATGTATTTGTTTATGTATTCCATAAAGAATAGTGTTTATTGTTTCGGAATCTCAAAACGATAAATATCATCACGATAACCTGGTAAAATATTTTTACACACTTGATGAACAAACCACGCGACCGTAAATGGAACAATAAAATAACCAAATAGGAGTAAAATCATATTCATCGTTGGATCTCCATCCATACGGTTAAATGCATTAATCGGACCTACAAATCCAGAGTAACCAAATCCCGCAGACATAGGTGTTCCTTTAATACCAATAAGGTAGGTAATTAGTCCTGAAACGATGCCGTTTATTGTAAGAGGAATCATAATAATTGGATGTTTGAAATAAACAGGAATCATCATTTTTGTAGCACCAATAATAAGAACAACGAGAACACCTGCTTTATTCACACGCAATGAACCAACCAAAAATGTCATACTCGCAGCAACAATACCCATATTGCCTGCCCCACTCGCTAAGCCACTCAACGATACCGCCGTCGCTATAGCAACAAGAGAAATGGGCGTCACCATTAATAACGCAAAGGTTACTGCAATAAGAATACTCATTATAAGCGGGTTTAGCTCCGTAAAAGTTTGAATCATTTTACCTAAAGCACCTGTAATACGGCTTATATAAGGCAGTGTTAATAGACCGACAATACCTGAAAATACAGGAATCATAACAGGTAAAATAATCATATCGAGTGAGCCAAATTTGCCGTCTAACACTTTAAATAAGAAACAAGTGAGCATTACGATCAACATGACATTAATAATGTCCCCAACACCTTGTAAAATAAAATGACTCCCTTTAAATTGAATGACACCCGAGCCAATCATTGCTGAAGTACCAGTAAATACAACACCTGATCCAGAATATTTAAACGCATGCGCAGCCAGTGCACCAATAATAAATGGCATAAACGACTGAATCACGGTCACAATTTGATGGAGTTGCTCAAGGAGGGGCTGACCTTCTTTAAAAAATTTAAGCAATTCACCTAAAAATGCATTTGGTAATAATGCTATGACCACACCTGCTGCAACAGCATTTAAAATCACACTGAAAAAAGACTTGTTACTTGTTTTTTCTTTTGAAGTCACTTGTTGTGTCCTCCTCTATTAAGAATAGCTTTATCATAATATAAGATAAAAAATGAAACAATATGTAAATATAGATTTTAAATCATTTTTTGTATTATAAATTTTCTAAAAGTCATTACATCATCAACTATAAAGCTCATAAAGTTTAATACTCTACTAAAATTTATCATTATATAAACCCGGTACCCACAATGAAGTGCACATTTGTGCCCTTTCAAAATAACTTTATAGTTTGAATCATTTCATTATGAATTTAACTATCCTCAATGATTTTCAAATGATCACTACAATTCTAGTATAATTCTATTTTATTCCCTTTAACAATAGATATGTAGAGAATAGAGACTAAAACAAATTCAATTTAATTTTATCGTCTGAGCGTGATTACAATAAGCGTATAAAAAACAAGAAAAAAGAATAGGAAGCTAATTCAACTTCAATTCGATTTATTATAGAGCTGTGCTTTTGTATTGATACACTCTAGAGTTATCAAAAAGAAGTTAAGCAAATCAATTTGCTAAACTTTTTCTTTAATGTAGAACCAAACTTTTAATATATTCACAGACGCATCATTTTATGTATGAAACTTTCTGTAAGTCATCCCAAAAAAGAGATTAAGCAACATGATGCTGCTTAACCTCTATATTGCGATAATCAATCCTATTTAAGAGAGCCAAATAAAGGAGCTTCATCAGTTTGATATTAAACTGGATTCTCAGTTAAAAACAGGCAACATAAAAAGCCCCTAAATACAACGTTTAAGGGCTTTAATCTATACCGGTGGTCGGGGTCGAACCGACACGTCTGTGAAGACACGGGATTTTGAGTCCCGCGCGTCTGCCAATTCCGCCACACCGGCATAATCTAAAAAAATCCAATACTACTATTGGAAAATGGAGCGGAAGATAGGACTTGCACCTATACCTCTTTCCGGGAAGGAAAGTGTTCTAGAATTGAACTACTCCCGCATGATATGCAATTGTTATTTTAAATAATGGAGCGGAAGATAGGACTTACACCTATACCTCTTTCCGGGAAGGAAAGTGTTCTAAAAATTGAACTACTCCCGCATATGTCATATCAATGGAGGCGGCAACCGGATTTGAACCGGTGAATAGAGGTTTTGCAGACCTCGGCCTTACCACTTGGCTATGCCGCCAAAAGTAACTGGGCTAGCTGGATTCGAACCAGCGCGTGACGGAGTCAAAGTCCGTTGCCTTACCGCTTGGCTATAGCCCATTAATTTTAAATAAAGGGCGGTTGATGGGAATCGAACCCACGAGTGTCGGAACCACAATCCGATGCGTTAACCACTTCGCCACAACCGCCATGGCAGGGGCAGTAGGAATCGAACCCACATCAAAGGTTTTGGAGACCTCTATTCTACCGTTGAACTATGCCCCTATTGATATGGTGGAGGGGGGCAGATTCGAACTGCCGAACCCGAAGGAGCGGATTTACAGTCCGCCGCGTTTAGCCACTTCGCTACCCCTCCAAGACATAATGCCGGCCAGAGGACTTGAACCCCCAACCTACTGATTACAAGTCAGTTGCTCTACCAATTGAGCTAGGCCGGCAAAAAGTGGTTCAGGACGGAATCGAACCGCCGACACAAGGATTTTCAGTCCTTTGCTCTACCGACTGAGCTACTGAACCATATTACAAATGGCGGTCCCGACGGGAATCGAACCCGCGATCTCCTGCGTGACAGGCAGGCGTGTTAAACCGCTCCACTACGGGACCTTTAAAAATAATTGCGGGAGGCGGATTTGAACCACCGACCTTCGGGTTATGAGCCCGACGAGCTACCGAACTGCTCCATCCCGCGGTAATAATATTTATAATGGCGGAGGAAGAGGGATTCGAACCCCCGCGAGCCGTTAAGCCCCTGTCGGTTTTCAAGACCGATCCCTTCAGCCAGACTTGGGTATTCCTC
>NZ_PPQN01000086.1 GCF_002901995.1 Staphylococcus coagulans
CATTAAAACCTAGTTCTTCTAAAATATTGCTTGTTTCAATAAAACCGCTGGCACCATTACATATAGAGTGATTATCAAAATAATAATGTTTTTTTAATAAATTTATATGTTCTTTTATAGAGTAATCCGGAGAATATTTTTTGTATAAAGCTCTACTCAACAAAACACCTAATAATCCATGAGATAGCGTGAAGTCTCTGAACTTTTCAAAAATCCTTCCATCATTTTTTTTGATAAGATTCATTACAAATTTCAAAACTATATTGTTATTAGTAATTTCGTACCCTCGTAACAAACCATAAATAATTCCGCTGTTTCCATGAGAAAAACCAATATCTTTAGGAACTCTATTCTTATTCTTAAGTATTTGAGTTTCTGTCATTACAATAGCTTTTTTTAACACTCTTTTGACATCGATATTTTTACAATATAAAAAAGCATCTCGTAGTAATGATAGTATACCTGATAAGCCACTGAAAAAATCTAAATTTTGGATTTTTTTCATATTAGATGTGTATGCTTCTAATATCGAAAATATTTTCTGCATACATTCAATATCATTATATCTATTCACTAGTATGACAAGCGGTTTTAATGCCGATAATATGTCATAATATGAAGAATAAAGGTTATCGTGTATTTTAATGTTACTAAGCAACGAATTCTTTACTAACCTATCAATTGAATCATTACCTTCATATAATAATAAATGAAACATTCCAGAAAGTCCGTCTGAATAATTTATATTCAAAGCGTTATATTCATAGGATTCGCTTAACGTCAAGCTCATACCTTCCCAGTTAATATCTTGAAAGTCGTAATCTCCTTTATAAGAAAAACCCACCAATTTATTGATTTCTTTAGTAATTAACTCATTACGAAAATCATGATTATCATTTTTGATATACTTTAAAGTCGTTCTTTGTCTTTTAAAATCCTCTACATCGCTATTAACCAATAGAATATCATTTAATATTTGGCATTGTTTTTTTATACTATCCTCATCAAATCTTTTGAATTTTTTCTTTACTAACTCTAATGGTGAAGATTTATATATATCTTTATGAATTGAATTATTGGTATATATGTCTTTTGTTGATGTATTATTATAAAATACAGGTACATCATTATTTAATAATG
>NZ_PPQN01000087.1 GCF_002901995.1 Staphylococcus coagulans
CTAATTTATGTTTGCGACGATCAGGTAAAATATCGATGATATCATGGGTTACACTATCACAGTAAATAAAGCTCATCGCACCTTCGACATCTTTCGTTGATTTGAATTCGTCAACAGCTAAGTGCTCAGGTAAAACATGATGCGCCTGCGTCTTCACTGAATCACTTACCTCTTTTAAATGGCGATGGACAGTTGAATGTGATACACACAGACTTTCAGCGACATCCTTTTCTGAGATGACTTTAGATAGTTTCCGCGTCATCATGCGTTTGACCTCATTTGAGATGGTACATCGGGGCTGAATATAGGGTGTTTGAGCTGTAAAGGTTTGTTGACAAGCTTTACAGTAAAAGCGCTGTTTCTTCAATTTTAAATAGGCAGGTCTTTCAAAAATTAATCCCATATAAACTTTCGTTTTACGAAAGCCGTGTTT
>NZ_PPQN01000088.1 GCF_002901995.1 Staphylococcus coagulans
ATGTCAATAATTTGGTGCTCTTCTATCTCTTCTTGATTACCTCCATTTTGACCACTTTCTCCTTCTGGCGTTGTGTCTTCAATGATGTCGATAATTTGGTGCTCTTCTACCTCTTCTTGATTACCTCCATTTTGACCACTTTCTCCTTCTGGCGTTGTGTCTTCAATAATGTCAATAATTTGATTCTCTTCTACCTCTTCTTGGCTGCCTTCGTTTTGGCCACTTTCTCCTTCTGGCGTTGTGTCTTCAATGATGTCGATAATTTGATGTTCTTCTATCTCTTCTTGATTGCCTTCATTTTGGCCACTTTCCCCTTC
>NZ_PPQN01000089.1 GCF_002901995.1 Staphylococcus coagulans
GTTCAATACGCTGCCGAACGTCTTGCAGACAGTGACGTGCTCGTGTGTACGGTGATTGGTTTTCCATTAGGCGCATCCACAACAGAAACGAAAGCTTTCGAAACAGAAGATGCTTTACGTAAAGGTGCAGATGAAATTGATATGGTCATCAACATTGGCGCTTTGAAAGACGGACGTTACGCTGATGTACAACAAGATATTGAAGCTGTGGTCAAAGCGG
>NZ_PPQN01000090.1 GCF_002901995.1 Staphylococcus coagulans
TAGTCTGCGTCTGATTCCAATCCTTGCATGATTTGAACACCTGCACTTGCGCCCACACGTGTGGCACCTGCTTCAACCATTGCGTTAAAATCTTCTAAGCTACGCACACCGCCGGAGGCTTTCACTTCTAATGCCTCCCCGACAGTCTCTTTCATTAATTTCACATCTTCAGCTGTGGCACCGCCACCCGCAAAGCCAGTGGATGTTTTCACAAAGTGTGCGCCTGCTGCTTGTGCTAATTCAGAGGCTTTCACTTTTTCTTCATCTGTCAGTAAGACTGTTTCAATAATGACTTTAACCGTATGGCCTTGAGCCGCTTTGACCACAGCTTCAATATCTTGTTGTACATCAGCGTAACGTCCGTC
>NZ_PPQN01000091.1 GCF_002901995.1 Staphylococcus coagulans
AGTATATTAGATAAAATTACAAATCGTTAAATACATTTGACTTTATCTTGGATTATCAACTTTTACCATTTCAAATAACAATACAAAATATAATCTTCTTTGTGATAAACAAAAACGCTTCCGTTATAATTGAAGAGTGAACAACTATACGAAAGCGCTCTTATTAAATTCTTTTGATTAAATAATTAAGCATTATAGCTATGAGCTTCTATATGTTAAATAGGTTTTGAAGTTTGTTCTATCAACTTAGCGCTGTGATTTTGCCAATCAATTTCGTACACAGCAGTGAATGTTTTTACTTCATATCGTTTTTGATTTTGACCTGCCCAGAAAAATCCATCCCAATATATTTTATATAAATCTGTCTCAGTTTGATATGTAACTTTTAATTTTGTTTTTTGTTTATCGTCTTCTTTATGGGTTAAAACTCCTAAAAATTCCGGATTGAAGTTTCCACGTGATAATAAAGGCATTTGATACTCTGGTATAAAGTTCTCACCGGCATTACCGCTTTGATTTCTTGATTTTAAGAACAATTCATTACCAAAATTTCCACCGTTATCATCAGCATCACGGCTATATGGTCCCCAGCCATTGTTCATAATTTTATGCGCCTCTACTCCCCATCCAACGTGTTTATTATTCGTTTTTCTATTAATAAGCGTTCTATAATTTTCTTGCTTATAACTAATAGTTTCTGAGAAAGAATATTTCCCATTTAAACTACCTGACGGATTATTAGAAATATTAATATCTCCGCCCCCACCATAACTGAGAGTTTCTTGAACTTGAAAACTTTCATTTTGATTTTTAGGTGCGTAATCAACAATAGTTGTAGAATCTCCGTTTTCCGCTGTTAATCCGACATTATATTGTCCACCCCAAAGCAAGAAGGATGAATAATAATCATTGGGATCAGGCTTTTGAAACCCTGAATGAATATTACCAGTAGCTTTGACAATCAATGTATCTTTGTCATAAGTTTTATCTTTAATGAAATTTAAATTTAATATTTGAGATATTTTATATTTATCAGAATCGGCAGTAGCTGTGGTTTTATAAATCGTTGTTTTATCATTAACCTTTTCTATTTTAACAG
>NZ_PPQN01000092.1 GCF_002901995.1 Staphylococcus coagulans
TAGGCACTTACAATTATAGAGATATTTGTGCTTTTTTAATATCAAAAATTAAAATAACGGTCAGTGACTATTTCACCAACCGTTAAAAATATATAACCTAAAAAAACCTTATCTCTATTGAGATAAGGTCTGTAGTGAGCCATAGAGGATTCGAACCTCTGACCCTCTGATTAAAAGTCAGATGCTCTACCAACTGAGCTAATGGCTCTAATGGCTGGGCTAGCTGGATTCGAACCAGCGCGTGACGGAGTCAAAGTCCGTTGCCTTACCGCTTGGCTATAGCCCATTAATGGTGGAGGGGGGCAGATTCGAACTGCCGAACCCGAAGGAGCGGATTTACAGTCCGCCGCGTTTAGCCACTTCGCTACCCCTCCATATGTAATGAAGAAAAAATGGTGGAGAATGACGGGTTCGAACCGCCGACCCTCTGCTTGTAAGGCAGATGCTCTCCCAGCTGAGCTAATTCTCCATAATTCAAATGACCCCTACGGGACTCGAACCCGTGTTACCGCCGTGAAAGGGCGGTGTCTTAACCGCTTGACCAAGGGGCCATGGCTCCACAGGTAGGACTCGAACCTACGACCGATCGGTTAACAGCCGATAGCTCTACCACTGAGCTACTGTGGAATAATAAAATAACCTGGCACCGTCCTACTCTCGCGGAACGTCAGTCCGACTACCATCGGCGCTAAAGAGCTTAACTTCTGTGTTCGGCATGGGAACAGGTGT
>NZ_PPQN01000093.1 GCF_002901995.1 Staphylococcus coagulans
ATCTAAAGATGAAGATGAAATCATGAAGAACAATTCATTATTTCAACTTACTTATAAAGGTTTAAATATTATCCTAGATAGTTTTATTGGTTTTTTATTGAGTGTCATATTAATTCAAAATCTCATGAGCTTAAATATATTCGTATTTCTAATCGCATTTTTTATGTTTAAACTATTAAAAGTCAACATAGCTCACCAGAACGGTCATTCGAATGATCAATATAAAACATTCATCGCAGAATACATGGAAGATTTTAAGGAAGGGCTACGATATGTTTCTAACAAGAAAATTCTTAAATTGTTAATCCCTTTATCTATCATTAATTTTTCAATATCGGCTGTTACAGTTATTTATCCGAAATTGGCACTAGCATATGGTCATGATAGTAAAATATATGCTGTGATCCTTTTCGCTAATGGTTTAGGTATGATGATAGGATTTTTAGCAGCTCCAAAGGTCATTAAGCAATTTAAATTTAACAAGTTGTTATTTCTTAGCTTCTTGATTTTATCAATCGTGTGGTTCATACTTTACTTATTTGGGACACATAGTATCATTGTTTGTTCGATATTGTTGTTCTTATCAAACTTTATTATCGGTATTATCAATCTTTCATTTATTAATGCTTTTCAAATTTTACCTCCAAAAAATATGCTTGGTCGAGTAGCTACAACAAATGAAACACTTTTGAGTATTCTTATACCGATTGGTGCACTGGTAGGTGGTATTTTGCCTAACATTTTTAATTCGATTAGTATCAATTTTATTTTAATCGCAATTTTGAGTATGGCAATCTCATTATTCTACTTGTTAGATAAAGATATTCAACGTATAGAAAAGTTAAATCTTCTAAAGTGAGGTAGCAAGGGTTTTACTCTTTTAGAAAAAGTGGTGTTGAGTGCTGTTAGACTAACAACAGCTAGGGTAATCAAGAAAAAATGAAGTTAATAAGGTGATTAACATTATGTATTTTGATAAAGGCAATTTGGATATTAAGAAGTTAAACTTTTGGGAATTGCAAAACACAATTCATTTAAGTTTAAGTGAGAAAGAGTACCCATTTTTAGACGATAGTATCACTTTAAATAAGGCTTATTTTTCAACAGTACATGAAAATGCTATTAATATTTTTGAAGATTTATTTTCGCATACTGATTCTATAAAGTTAGTTCAAGTTGTATATTCTTATAACACACCTTACAGAAAAACAAATATTATAAAAAAATTCACATCGTTAAGTATTGAAGAATTGTCTTATTTTAAAGAATACTTAAAAGTGAATGACGATACTGCTTTATGCGATGAGTTTGCATATCATTGTTCTATAAAGGAT
>NZ_PPQN01000094.1 GCF_002901995.1 Staphylococcus coagulans
CTGCTTCTGTGACACCTTCTCCATCGAAAATATCATTGATTTTACCGATGGCAATGACATCATAGTCATGATCTTTAAGTGTGTTCATCACTGTTGGGCCAAAAGGTTTTAAGGCATAGTCATGACGATTGCTTGTTCTTGTGAAATGCCCCGGTTCACCGACATACGGACGTGCAATCACACGACCGACTAAATATTTCGGGTCTTTTGTTAATTCACGTACTTTTTCACAAATGTCATACAATTCTTCAAGTGGAAT